>JBGTBW010000141.1:0-33951 GCA_041749135.1 Verrucomicrobiales bacterium | reverse complement strand
GGTTCCGCCGATGGCGGCATCCGTCAGGCGAAGAGCGCCCGCCTGAACTCCGGCTGCGCCCGCTACAGTCGTGGCAATGGACGACCCATCGCCGAGATCTGTGGCGCCGTCGGCATACCCATCAAAATTCTGGCTGTAGCTCGCCGGAGGAATGAAGAGGGTCCCATCGGGATTCTTGGCCAGCCAGGGATAGCGCGTCGAAATGCGCAGCCACGTGACTGAACCGTCGGACCCATCGGTTCGATCCCCGGTTGATCCCACTGGCGTCAACGCCAGATCCACCACATCCGACGGGCTCAACAACGCGAAGTAGACTCCCGTATGTCCCACCATGTCATTGCCTGCAAGAGCTGCGGCGTCCACCTGCTCACCATTGATGTGGAGCGATCCGGTGACGCCGGTTCCATTGGGATTGCCCTTGCGCACGTGCCAGATGATCGATACGGCCGTCGGACCACTCAACACCGAGCTTGGATCCCAACGGCGGATGGCCCAATGCTCATCGCCGTTGTTGGCCCCGTTTGGATGCCCTGCTTCAGGACCAAGTTCGGTCCAGGGCGGATTCACTCCGCCAGGATTGTCCCAGATTGTGCCGTTCCACCATTCCGCGGGGAAAGGAATGAACTCCGCCGCGGGGTCGTAGTCATCGCCTCCGCCATCCGCGGTATAGTTCCGGTAACCATGGGTCCATCCGTCCTGACCTTGCACTCCGGAGAACTGGGCGATGGAATCAGCAATCTCGTCCGTAAAGAGGTTGTCGTTCGCATCGAGGGGATCGGTTGCCAGAGTGACCTCTTGTCCGTCCGAAAAGCCGTCCCCGTCGGTATCGCGGTTGAGCGGATCGGTTCCCACAATGGTTACCTCCCGGCCGTCGCTGAGACCATCTCCATCCGTGTCGGCCACCAAGGGATTGGTCCCGTAGATGTTCACCTCGGCTCCATCGGTCAAGCCGTCCCCGTCCGTATCCGGATTGTTGGGATTGGTTCCCAGAAGTATCTCCTGCTGGTTGGTCAAGCCGTCGCCGTCATCATCCGCGTCTCCAGCCGGATCCAGCGCGACAATGCGCATGGAGAAAAAGCTGCCATCGCAGCCGTCGCCCCGGTCTCCGTCCGATCCCTCAGGCGTGAGACCCAGATCGATGATGTCGCCCGGGCTTATCTCTGACAAGACGTCCTTGGACAGGCCCACGGCATCGTTTCCGACGGTGAGAGAATCAATCTGCACCCCATTGCGATGCAAGGAAACGGTGGTGCCGGAACCGCATCCTGTATTCTCCGCCCGCAGTGCGTATTGGATGAGAGCATTGATGGTCACCGGAACCTCATTGGCGACCCAGCGTCGAATGGCCCACTGCTCCCCGGGAGGGTTGTTGTTGGGACCGTTCGGATGCGCGGCTTCTGGGCCGAGGAAAGTCCACGGCACATCCCCGCCCGGAAAGTCCCAGGCGCTGCCGTTCCACCAGTCCTGCGGGAACGGCACGAAGTCCGCCACCGGATCGTAATCCACCGGACTGACGCCGTGCGAGTAGGAGCGATACCCATGAAACCAGCCGTCTTGACCCTGAATACCCGAGAAGTCGCTGATCGAGTTGGCCAACTCGCCAGAAACCCGTTCCAGAGTCAGCCCGTTGATAATAGGGTTGTTGTCTGCGAAGGGCGCACCTTGCAGAAACTGAATCGCAACCGTATTTGCGCTGGCGACGAAACTGTAGGTCACCACCGCTCCACGGGCAGTATTGGCGATGCCGCCCTGATAGGTGGGAATGTGGAAATCATTAAAGACCCTTATCCCGTCGATGAAGATATCCCAACCCCGATCGCAGCAATTCTCTGCGAAGAGCATTTGCAGCTTGTAGGTAGCGCCTTGCGTCAAACCGGCCAGACTCATATTCACCGGGCCGCCGTTCCAGCGGATCGATTGCATCACCAATTCCAATGCGTTGTCGTTGGCCGAGTCGCCGTAATTTGGGGCATGCCAATTGAGGATTTCGTTGGGCTGATCCCAGGTAAAGCCCGTCACCGAGTCGTCCGTAAAAACGGCGTCGCGCACGACGGATCCGCCAGGCCCACGCATGTTGATGGCGTAGAGAAAGTTCCCGTCTAAATCCAAACCTTCTCCAGCATCTCCACCGGTGAAACCCGAGGCTTGAATGGTGAACGGCGGCCGGCTGTTTGCATCCAGGGGATCCGATCCGGCGGCTACTTCCACTCCATCGACATAGTTGTCGCCGTCCGTGTCCGCCAGGAGAGGGTTCGTCCCATGGACGTTGATCTCGTCGAAGTCCGATAGTCCGTCCGAGTCGGTGTCGGCCAAGAGCGGATTGGTTCCATAGGTGTTCACCTCTTCCCCATCAGTCAAGCCGTCGCCATCTGTGTCGGGGTTGTTGGGATTTGTGCCGCGTGCTAGCTCTTCACCATTGATGAGACCATCGCCGTCGGCGTCGGCCGGTCCATTCGGATCCGCTCCAGAGATAAACTCCCGTCCGATGCTCACGCCATCGCTGTTGGCATCCCCATCCGGGAATTGGTCGATATTTCCGAAATTGGCTATCTCCCAGTCATCGGGAAGCAAGTCGTCGTCGATATCGACGATGGCCTCAAGGGTAAGGCCGTTGAGGATGGGATTGTTGTCGGGGAACGGCGCACCCTGGGTGAAATCGATGGCCACCGTATCACCCTGCGCTTTGAAGGCGACGGTGAGAACCACTCCGTTGGAGGTGTTGTTGATGCCGCCCTGGTTCTGCTGGACGTTGAAAGCCTGCAAGAGGCTGGCTCCGTCGAGAGAGATATTCCATCCACGGTTGCAGCAGCTTTCCGCGAAGAGGAGCTGCAATTGGTAGGAATTCCCATCGGTAAGACCGGCAAGCTCAAGGTGGACGGGACCCGCGTTCCACCGGATCGACTGCATCACCAGTTCGATGGCGTTGTCATTGGCCGTATCGCCGTAAGCGGGGGCGTGCCAGTTGATGATCTCGTTGGGAAGATTGTGAGTGAAACCCGCCACGGCATCATCCGTGAAATCGGCATCGCGCACCACGCCCGCAGCGGGACCGCGCACGTTGATGGCGTAGAGGAAATCGCCTTCCAAATCCAACCCTTCGCCGAGATCTCCACCCGTGAACTGGCGTGGCCCGGCCACCGGGATCACCCCGGAGATAGGCAAGCGCCCATAGGACAGCGAATCGGCATTGTAATTTTTGATTACGTCGAATGCGCTCAGGGCTTTGTCGTAGATTTCGACTTTACCCACGCTCAACGATCCCACCAAACCCGTATTGACCGCCACTCCATCCGGTTCGCGCTGCGCCCCGACGAGAATACCCATTCCGCCATGGGTATTGAGGGTGATGGGCGTTTCCGAGTTGATCAAAATCCCATTCTGATAGACCCGCGTGGTGAGCCCGTCGTTGGTGTAGACGATGTGCGACCAAATCGCCGCTTCTTCCATGTCTTCCCAGCCGATGTCGGGAGCGCCCCAGTGACCAACGGCGCCAAAGGTGTTGTGGGATCCGTGGTTGAAAGAAACATTACTTCCGTCGGGACCGCCCCGGCGTCCCCAGGACACCACGGTTTCCTCCTCGGCAATGACCGGATTGTAGACCCAGGCAATTGCGGTGCGCGAACTCGAACCCTCGATTCCGGGAACGCTGGCCGGCCCTTCCAACCAGTCGCCGGCACCATCCAAGGTGACACCCCGGGCCCCGCCGATGTCCTCGACCTGCGGATCGCCCGCCGCAGCGAAGGTTCCGCCCAAAGATCCTGTGTTTGTCCAACTGGCGACCGCGCCCAGAGGAAGCCCTGACGCGTCCAGATCCACCAAAAGATTCGCCGCTCCCCCAGGCTGGCTCGCTCCCGAAAGAGGGTCGGTCCCCGCCGCGATCTCCGCCCCATCGCTGGCCCCGTCGTTGTCAGTATCGAAGTCGTTTGGATTGGTTCCCGCCGCCAACTCTGCCGCATTGGTCAGCCCGTCCCCGTCCGGGTCTCCAGTCCCCGTCTGATTAAGGTTGCCGAAATGCGTGATTTCCCACAGATCGGGCAATCCGTCCTCGTCGGTGTCGCCCACAGGGACGACCGTTTTTCCGAAGCCCACGGCTTCCGCATTGAATTCTTCCGCGATTTCCTCTCCGTCGAGCGCCCGGTTGAAGATCTTGATGGTGGCGATAGAGAGCGAACCCAGGACCGCATCGGCCGTGGGAGCCCCGTTGGCCCCGTTCTGGCTTCCGACGATAAACGGGAGCTGAGTAACTCCGTCATCGCCCAGGGAATGGGTGTTGAGCGCAACACCGGCCTCAGTGTTTACCACCACCCCGTTGGTGTAAACATTCGTGGTCATCGTGCTGCTGTCCCACGTGTAGGAAATGCTCGACCAGGTGGCGGTTTCCTCCGTGTTGTTCCATCCGATATCGGGCGCACCCCAATGCCCCACAGCTCCGAAGGCGTCGTGAGCGCCGTGATTAAACGAAGTGTTGCTGCCGTCAGGACCGCCCCTTCGGCCCCAGGCCACCACGGACTCCTCGTCCACAATGCCGGGGTTGTAGACCCAAGCCACTACGGTGCGGCTGTTCGCTCCCGTGATCGAAGCGGGTGCGATCGGGCCCACCAGCCAGTCGCCGGCCCCGTCCAACGTGACCGCGGTGATCCCGGCCACCTCTTCCACCTGCGGATCGCCTGCCGCCGTAAAGACGCCGCCCAGCTCGCCATCGTTATCCCAAGTGGCGACCGGACCCGCAGGCAAGTCCCGGGCATCGAGATCCACAAGCAAAGTCTCGTCGGCCTGACCCAAAGCGTCGGGAGCCAACCCCGCCGCCACGGCAAACCACACAAATAGAGCGCTCCCAAAAGAGCCAAAGAACAGCCGTCGCAATTTCATACGAGGAAGAGAAAGGGGGTGAACTTAGAGGGTTTTGAATCCACGTCAGCAGCGGCCGACACGGTCTCGCCGCGAATTCTTTTCAGTTTCCCCGAAACGCGTCAACACAGAAGAAGCAAATTCTTCTGTTTCCCCGAAAAAAAGTTTCGTTTCACCTCCCTGGTAGGGACCAATAATGGGCAAGCGATGACGCCCTGCCCCCCGAACTCAGCCTTATCGGTTCCGGTGGGACCCGAAATTCTCACTTCCACCGTCGGTTCCTACCCCCTTCCCGTTTGGCTCACAGCTCATCCCTCCTCCGAAGCTCTGCTCGACGCCGCCTGCGTCGTCTTCCACACCCAGCGGCGCGCCGGCATCGATCTGCCCACGGACGGCGAACTCTACCGTTTCGACCGCGACCACCCCGACACCAACGGGATGATCGACTATTTTACTGCCCGCCTCAGCGGGGTGGAGAGCCGAGTCGGGCGATCCGTCGCGGAAACCTTCCGGAAAAGCCAGTCCATGCGCTTCCGTGCCCGGCCCGCCGGCGTTGTCCACGGTCCCCTCGGCGAAGGAGGGCTGGACCTGCTCGAAGATTGCCGCCGGGCCGCATCGGTCGCGGGCGGGCCGTTCAAGTTCACCGTGACCAGCCCCTATATGCTGGCCCGAACTCTACTCGACCATCACCTTAAGAACCTGGAGGCCCTGAGCCTGGCGCTGGCATCCATCCTTGCCGATGAGGTTCGTGATCTGCCCTGCGCCTGTCTTCAAGTCGATGAGGCGCACCTTCCCGGCCATCCCGAAGACGGCCCCCTCGCCGCAGAATCCATCAACCGTGTCCTCGATGCCTTCGCAGGCTCGACCGCCGTGCACCTGTGCTTCGGCAATTACGGAGGACAAACCATCCAGTCTGGTTCCTGGAAAGCCTTGCTGCCTTTCCTCAACTCCTTGCACGCCGGCCATCTCGTGCTGGAACTGACCCGCCGTCCCACCGCCGACCTTCACGCGCTCCGCGACGTGCGCCCCGGGATCGCCCTCGGCGTTGGTGTGATCGACATCAAGGACAATCGCATCGAAACCGAGGACGCCATCGCCCGCTCTATCGAGGAAGCGGTTTCCGTTCTGGGCCCCGGCAGGGTCCGCTTTGTTCATCCCGACTGCGGCTTCTGGATGCTGAACCGCTCTGTAGCCGACCGGAAAATGGCGGCTCTGGCGGCGGGTCGCGACCGTTTTCTGGCCATTCCCCGCCCCTCCAACGATACTTTGGGAACATGATCACCCCACAGACCGGCGCCCTTGCCCTTCGCGTCCGCGAATCCGCCTGCTTCGTCCACAATATGCGGACGCGATTCCCGTTCCGGTTCGGCATCGTCAGCATGACCGCCCTGCCTCACCTGTTCCTGCGGCTGCGCTGCACGGTGGGAGATCAACCTTTCGAGGGCCTCGCCTCCGAGGGCCTCGCCCCCAAGTGGTTCACCAAAGACCCGGACAGTTCGATTCTCGACGACCTTCCGGAAATGGTGAGCGCCATCACTCACGCTGCCGCTGCCGCTGTTGCCGCCGGGGCGAGCGGTCCCAAGTCCTTCTTCGCATTGTGGCGCGAACTCTACGACACTCAGGCTGAGTGGGCCCGGGAGAAAAAGATCGCCCCGCTCTTGGCCAATCTCGGAGTCAGTTTGGTGGAACGTGCCGTTCTCGACGCTCTCTGCCGGAGCGCGAAGCGTTCTTTCGCCGTGCTCCTGCGCGATGACGCCTTCGGAATCGACCTGTCTATGGTCCGGCCCGGGCTCGAAGGCCTGCGGATCCGGGATATCCTTCCCGAAACCCCACTCCGCACCCTCATCGCCCGCCACACCGTGGGCCTGAGCGACGCGCTCACCGAGGCGGACCTCGCGCCCGGCGACGCCGTCCGGGACGGCCTGCCCCAGACCCTCGAGGATGTCCTCGCCGCCTATCACATCACCCATCTCAAGATCAAGCTCTTTGGGAACCTGGACCGCGATCGCGACCGACTCCGGCAGATCGCCTCCCTCCTCCAAGGCAAGGCTCCGGCCGGCTACGCTTTCACCCTCGATGGAAACGAGAACTTCGCCTCGATCGATCATTTCCTGAACGACTGGAACGTCTACCTCGGGGACCCCATCCTCCGGCCCTTCTTGGGTCACCTTCTCTTCGTCGAGCAACCGCTGCACCGCGCCGCCGCCCTGGAACCGGAAGCCGGAGCAGCCCTTGCCGCTTGGAAGGACCGCCCCGCCATCATCATCGACGAATCCGACGCGGACTTGTCCAGCCTTCCCCAGGCTCTCGCCCTCGGCTACGACGGAACAAGCCACAAAAACTGCAAGGGAATCGTCAAAGGGCTCGCCAACGCCGCCCTGCTCCGCCGCCGGGCTCAAACCCAGCCCGAGGCCCGCTCGTTGCTGAGCGGGGAAGACCTCTCCAACGTCGGCCCGGTGGCCCTCTTGCAAGACCTCGCCGTGCTCGCCACCCTCGGCATCCCTCACGCCGAGCGCAACGGTCATCATTATTTCAGGGGGCTCACCATGTTTCCCCAAGATCTACAGGACCGGGTGCTGGAAGCGCATCCCGATCTCTACCATCGCCACGAAGAGGGTTTCGCCGCCGTCCACGTCGCAGAGGGAAGGATGAGCACCGCCAGCGCAACGGACGCTCCTTTCGGAACCGGCTTTCTCCTCGACGCCTCGCAATTCACCCCGTTAGAAGCATGGAAACCTGAGTCGGTGGCGGATTGAGAACGATTCGCGACGTTCCCGCAGTCTCGCACTCCAAGACCTGGCGGCCCTGCCATCGCCCCCGTTGCTCGCGAAGCGTCTTGGACTGCGGTAGTCCACTACCGCTTTCCTCCGAGCCCTCATAAACCGGTGAAGCGAGTTTGACCTCATCTCAATCTCACGCCCGCTTACAAAGCGCCAGAGGACTGGCGCACTCCAAGACCTGGCGGCCCTGCCAGCCCCCCGCAACTCGCGAAGCGTCTTAGACTGCGGTAGTCCACTACCGCTGTTCAAAACCGGCACGCTGCAATGGCCCGACGACTTCGCGCCCGCCTCGGAATGGTGTGCTGATAGAGTTCCCCGTTGCTCGCGCGGCAACGATCTGATGATCACGCACGCCCGGGCTCACGTCTTCATCGCCGATCCGCTTGCCGACAAACACGCTGTGGGATGACGCAACGCTGTCAGGATGGAACGTATCGCGCCTCAGCAGTCAGAGCGATAGGGGTGCAGGCTAGGGCGCTGGGGTTTGACGGGGATTATTCCCAAGAAATCATTCGACGGCGGAAAGCCGCTCTGCTTTATTCCGCACCTTTCGCCAAGGCTTCACTCGCCGCCCCTCCACTCGCCGCTCATCCTTCGTCACTCGCCACGCTCAACCCGAAACCATGGCCTACACGCACCTCACCCCTCCAGACGGGGAAGCCATCACCATCCATGACGGTATCCTACGGGTTCCATCCCAGCCGGTCATCCCTTTCATTCGCGGCGACGGAACCGGTCCTGACATTTGGGCCGCCAGCGAGCGTGTTTTCGATGCCGCCGTGGCCAAGGCCTACAGTGGCGAACGCCGGATCGCCTGGTTCGAGGTCTTTGCCGGCGAGGCCTCCAAAAAGCGCTACGACACCTGGCTGCCCGACGATACCATCGAGGCTTTCCGCCAATTCCTGGTCGGGATCAAAGGTCCCCTCACCACGCCAGTCGGCGGGGGGATCCGCTCGCTCAACGTCGCCCTCCGGCAAATGCTCGACCTCTACGTCTGCCTTCGCCCCGTCCGCTACTTTGCTGGGGTCCCCAGCCCGGTCAAACGCCCGGAGCTGACCGACATGGTCATTTTCCGCGAAAACACGGAGGACATCTACGCCGGAGTGGAGTTCCAGGCCGGCGAGCCCGACACGGAGCGCTTTCTGGCGCTTCTGCGCGAGCAGTTTCCCGAGCGCTATGGCAAGATCCGTTTTCCAGCAACTTCGGGCGTGGGAATCAAACCCGTGTCCAGAGAAGGAACCGAACGCCTGGTCCGCAGCGCCTTGGACTACGCCATCGCCAACCGCCGCGAGAGCCTCACGCTGGTCCACAAGGGAAACATCATGAAGTTCACCGAGGGAGCCTTTCGGGACTGGGGCTACGCCCTGGCCAAAAAGGAATACGGCGCAGCCGACCTCGATGGAGGCCCCTGGCAGATCCTCGAGCGCGACGGAGCGCGAATCGTCATCAAGGACGTCATCGCAGACGCCTTCCTCCAACAGATCCTGACCCGCCCCGCGGAATACGATGTGGTGGCCACGATGAATCTCAACGGCGACTACATTTCCGATGCGCTGGCCGCCTGTGTCGGAGGAATCGGCATCGCTCCCGGCGGAAACATCAACTACCTGACCGGTCACGCCATTTTTGAGGCGACGCATGGCACCGCCCCGAAATACGCTGGCCAGGACAAGGTCAATCCGGGGTCGGTCATCCTTTCCGGCGAAATGATGTTGCGTCACCTCGGCTGGACGGAGGCTGCGGATCTGATCATCCGGGGCATGAACGGCGCCATCTCCAGCAAAAGAGTCACCTACGATTTTGCCAGGCTGATGGATGGGGCCACCGAGCTGCGCTGTTCCGAATTCGGAGTCAACATCATTGAGCATATGTAGAATCCGGCGACCGGTGACGGTCCGCCTGGGGCCATGAGCGAAGAGCCGTCCAGTTACCCCACTCCCTTTCAGCGCCGGACGCTTTGGACCGCGGCCACCGGCCTCGGTCTCGTCGTCATCGGAGTTATCGGAGTCGGCCTGATTTGGCTTTCCGCCCGGGTTCTCTCCTTTCTTCAGCCCGTCCTCGTGCCTTTAGCCGTCGCCGGCATTATCGCCTACCTCCTCGAACCCGTCATCCGCTGGCTGCAAAAACGCGGATTGCCGCGGAAACGCGCCTTTCTCTCAGTCTATTTCGCGTTCAATCTCGGAGTCGTCCTCTTAGCCCTCTCCGTGATTCCCACCCTCATCCGGGAAGCAGGCGAACTCTACGCTTCGCGCGACGCAATCCAGCAACAAGCGGGCCGTTACTTCAACAGAACGATCCGCAGTCTCGAGAACCGCTACCCGCTGACTCATTCCCTGACTCGCCGGTTCTTCCGGGACTCCAACCCGGCCGCGCCCAAGGACGGCTCGATCGCCCCCGGCCAGCCGGATTCCCCCGGCGCGCCCGTCGCCCAGCCGGGTGATTCCACGGAGCCGCCAGCCACAGATGCCGCCCCCGATCCAGCGGACTCCGCCGCCGCCGGTCCTGACTATCACCTCAACTGGGAAGCCGTCACCGGCTGGCTCTCCGACAAATACATTCTCCTCCTCTCCCGGGCGTGGGAGTTCATCGGCAGCCGGATTGGCGGGGTCTTCGTTTTCTTCGGGTATCTCCTGGGCCTCTTGCTCGTCCCCATTTACCTTTATTATTTCCTCAAGGAGAGCGCTGTCATCACCAAAAACTGGCAGCACTACCTGCCGCTCCGGGCGTCGCATTTCAAAGACGAAGTCGTGGACGCCCTCAAGGAGATCAACGGTTATCTCATCGCTTTCTTCCGCGGTCAGATGGTTGTGAGCATCATCGATGGCTTTCTCATTTCGGTCTGTCTCGCGCTCATCGGGATGCCCTACAGCATCCTCATCGGGGTCTTCGTGGCCGTGCTTGGCCTCATCCCTTACATCGGAAACCTGCTGTGCTTGATCCCGGCGGTCCTCATTTCCATCGCCCATTTCAGCGTCGGAAAAAACCAACTCTTCGGGATCGAACAGATTTGGATCTACCCACTCATTGTGGTGGCCATCTTTTTCGTTACCCAACAGATCAACAGCCTCTTCACAGCCCCCCGTATCGTCGGCGATTCCGTGGGTCTCCATCCGTTCACGGTGATCTTTTCGGTGCTCTTCTGGAGCTTGCTGATCGGAGGGTTTCTCGGAGCCCTCATGGCCGTTCCCTTAACCGCTTCGATCAAGGTGCTTTTCCGGCGCTACATTTGGGAACGCCGCGTCAATCCCTTGTCCGCCGCTGATCCGGAAGAGCAGATGGCTTAACCTGCGGCGCCTTCAGGATGTCTGGAGCCGCGGCAAGTCAGTGCCGCGAGGTTTCCGCCGCCTTGCAGGAAGGGGGGCCGGAGCCGTTCCGGGCCCAGGCCGGAATACACATCCGGAACTCGGGCACAGGAACCACCACCCGTGTGCCGTCTTCCAACTCGCCCAACAAAGCGCCCTGCGCCAGCGCGTCGCCACTGACAAAATGATAACTGTTGAAATCGAACCCGCCCCCCGCCGGGACTACCGGCACACGCCCGGCTACGCCGAAACCCTCCACCACCCAGGTCTCCCCGCTGTCCTCCCGGACCACGGACTTCCGCGCCAACAACCGGATGTCATGCGCGCTCTGATTGATGACCTGAAGAAAAAAGGCGAAAGAATGGGGACGGCCTGGCGGAGCCTCGATCCCCTGCAGGTACCGCACGGCCTCAATTTCTATTCCAAACCCTCTCACTTGGTCCATGACCTCTTCAGAAACCCTACGGGAGCCTGAGCCGCTTGCAACGCCGAATCTGCGAACCCCTCCGCCCGTGGTTCTGACCGTCGCCGGCTCCGACAGTTCCGCCGGAGCGGGCATCCAAGCCGACCTGAAAACCTTCACCGCCTGCCGCGTCTTCGGCCTCACCGCCGTGACCTGCGTCGTCGCCGAAACGCCGCTCGAAGTGCGATCCATCCATGCGGTTCCCCCGGAGATCCTGGAGGACCAGCTCTCCCTGTTGCTGGCCCTTTACCCCATCGCCGCGGTGAAAACGGGGATGCTCCTGTCGGCCGCCCACATCCGTGTCGCCGCGCGCCTGCTGGCCCTTCGCACCACTCCCCTCGTAGTTGACCCCGTCATGATCGCCAGTTCCGGAAATGCGCTCATGGAAAAGGATGCCCTTACAGCGCTCACCACGGAACTCCTGCCGCTGGCCACCTTGGTGACGCCCAATCTCGACGAGGCCGGAGTCTTGCTCGGAACCCGGCTGGAACCGGATGCCGACCTCGAAGTGGCCGCAACACGCTTGTTTGCCGCCATCGGCTGTCCCGTCCTCCTGAAAGGCGGCCACTCGCAAGGCCCGGCTGTGGACGTGCTCGCCGGCGCTAGCGGCAGCCAGCGTTTTTCCGCACCACGCATCCCCGGGGCTTCTACCCACGGCACAGGATGCACGCTTTCCGCCGCCATCACCGCCTACCTGGCCCGCGGAGCCAGCCTCGACCACGCCGTCGCGAAGGGAAAAGAATTCGTTACCCAGGCTCTAGCGCGCCGCCATTGTTGGCCCGGGGCCGTGGAAGCGCTCGATCAAACGAACCCGGCTCAACGAACGGAGATGCGCTCAAGACAAAAATCTTCCAATGAGTTGAGGCGCTGAAGGGCAACCGGGCGCTACAGATCGCGCAGAGAACCGTCAAAGCCCACCGCCTGCAGCCGGACCGGGTCCTCCGGAAACGCCGTGGGCTGTGTGGCCCGAATCAACCAGATATTCTTCTGGCGAAGCTCCTCCAGAACTTCCGGGGCCAACCCGGGTTCCCGCTCCGGTTCCAGCCAAAGAGTCTCCACAAAATTGTGATGAAAGGGATCGTAGGTCTGCGAGTAATGACTCCTAAATCGGAGCGCCTCCTCCGTCAGACCGGTTGCCGTAGTCCCCTCGCGCCAATCCAAAAGAACCGGCGTTTTGAGTATAAAAGCCGGCTCTCCCTCATAGTAAAACCTGCCCAAGTCGAAGACCGAGCGCACCGTCACGGCTCCCGACCGGACCTCAACCTGGCGTTCCCATGGGAAGAAACCTCCCTCCTCCTCATCGGTCACCATCTCCACCAACTGCGTCTCATCTTGAGTGGTCGTCCCCGGCTTTCCCTCCAAATCCAGCGTCCATTGCGGACTGGCGTAGCGGCAGGCCAAGGTCGTCTGCGCATCGCTCAAGTGCAGCGGCTGAAAACGTGCGCTCTCCAAACTATAGCCAAACTCCATGGTCAAAGTGAAATCGCGGCGGTCCTCCTCTTCCCCCGTCCGCCAGGTCACCCGCAGAAACCTGTCGTCGATGTTCACCTGTGCCCCTGGCAATTCGTTGAGCCTTCCGTTGAACTCCTGTGGTCCTGATTCTTCCCACGACTCCATGCGCAAGGAGAGCGATTCGTAAAATGCGCCCGGCGGATTCACCGGTCCGCCGTCGCGGGGCTTGTAGAACTCCCAAATGGATTTGAGCCGGTGCCGCGCCAGCGGATCGCCGAACTCTCCTTGCATCACATCAAACCTTCCGAAGCGTTCGCCCAAGGCGTTGGATAGCACGCGAAAATAACCCTCCCCGCTCTCCCAACTCACGCTGGCCGACCGCCCGCCCACAACCGGTCCGAGGTCGTCCCATCCCCCGGCGGCGTCGCCGGATTGAACCTGAAACGGGCCGCGTCCTCCAATCCAATCCAGCGTGACTTCGTTCCCGTTTCGCTCTATCGATACAACCTGAAAAGGTTCCGTCGCCCCAACCGGCGGCGCCGCCAGGGCGACAAACCAAAGACCGGCCGCCCCAACCCTTCGCCTCGTCAACATCGCTAAACTTCTCGTTTTCATGGAGCACGCGTTGCGCTTTCGTCCAGCACCGGAGGCGGGACCTGCGGAGGCTGCGGAACCGGCCGCACCTGCTTCACCACGACTCCTTCGTTCTGAACCTTCTTGAACTCAAAATCCAACACCACGTCCTCTGCAGAAGACGCCCACCCGCGATACGCCCGGGCCACCGCGTCCAGGCGCCCTGCTAAAGTCCGGTAATCCTCGTCCCATTGCATCACGGAGCCCGATTCGACCAGCGCCGATTGCTGACGAAGCTCCAAGACCGCCTCCGCCACACTCCCCGCATACACCGCCTCAACCACCTCGGGCGGCGTGTTTCCATCCGGATTCGTCACCGAAACCGCTCCCAACTGCGTCACCACCTCTCCGCGCACTTCCCAATCTCCATGCCCTCCGCGCACCTCCCAGGTCGCCACTCCGTTCGCCAACTCGTCCTCGTCCACAAAGGAGTGATGCGCCAACACCGCCATGCCCACCTGCTCTTCCGCGATTCCGAAACGCAACCGCTCCACAAAGGCCGTCTCATTGTAGAAACTCGCGAACACCTTGCGCAGCGCGCGGAATACGCCGCGTTCCTTCGACTCCGCAGGATCGCAGCCGCTCGGTCCGCGGTCGTCGCCGTCCACATCGTCCGCCAAACAACCGCTGTAGCTGTCGTAGAGTCCCGCCCCAGTGAACACAGCGCTGTCCTCCACATTAGTCGAACTGCGGAAGCGGATCTTCCGGTTCGCGTCAAAACCGCCCAACGCTTCGACGATGGCGCTGCGCTGACCTGCATCGAAATCCGCTGTGTCTTCGATCCATGAACGCACCGCCGCCAGGTCTTCACGCAGCCGAAGCATGTCAGGCGGAAAAGTGTGTCCCGCCAATCGATTCGCAATCTTCTGCTGCAAGGTCTCCCCTCCAGGCGCCTCTTGCTTCAGATAGCGCTCCCACAAGGCAAAGCTGAAAGCCAATCCCGGCCTGGTGGATTCCGGCGCCTCCCTCGAAAGAAACCCGTAATGCGCGGCTTTCCCACCCACGTAACGCGCATCCTCCGGCCACAACCCGGCTGCTGCCGCACTCAACCATCCGGGATCCTCGCGCGGTGGAAGAACCAGTGCAGGAGGCCTCTTGCTCTCCAGTATCTCCCTCCGCCGCTCGTCGCTGAGAAGTCCCTCCGTCTCCGTGATCTCCACCTCACAATCGCCCCCAGCTTCCCTGTCCAACACGAGCAAGATCTCTTTCCCCTCCACAGCGTGAAACCGGTCCTGCAATGCCGCCGCTCCCACGTAGGCGAAAGGAATTCCATACGACCGCGCCAGGATCGCCACATGGGAGTTCGGCGTCGCCGGCTCCGTCGTGATCACCCCCGCCACCAGCGGGATCTCCGCCGGCAAATGGTCGGTCAACAGAATGTCCCCGTTGCTCAGCCGTCCATCCCCATACGCCGCGGCGATCTCGGAGCCGGGGATCGCCTTCACTCGGCCCAATGCCCAGCCGCGCGCATAGCACACCACGGCGCCTGCCCAACGCGACGCGGATTCAACCACGATGCCTCGCTCCCGGAAATAGTCCTCGTTCTGCCGCGCCACCGGCAGTTGTTCGAACGACGGCATGTAGAACACGGTCCACGCCTCACGCGCTCCCATCCGGTCCAGTGCAGAGAAAAACCATTCCTCGATACGCTCTCTGGGGAAGGGTTCGCTGCCCTCAAAGATCAGTCCCGCCTCCCGGATCGCCGCATCCGGAGCGAGCACCAGCGTTCCCACGGCCAAACGCTGCCCGTCCTCGCGCAACGCCAGCCGCTCGAAATCGACCAGCGTCATATCCGCATAACCAGGAATCCGGGCGCGAATAAAAGGGAAATGAAAAGGATAACGGATCGTATCCTGAAAATACACGCGCCCGTCCTGATCCAGATCGAGAGTGAACTTCACAAAGGGAGCGGAACCCAGTCCGCTTCCCGGCGGCTGCATGAAGAGGCTCCGGTTCTCCAAATCGAGCTGATTGGTCCAATCGTCTGCTTCAGGCATCCGGGGACGCGAAGTCAGGCGATAAAACGCCCCTGCTGTGCTCGCAGCCTCCGGGTAGGGAAGCAAACGGCGGTGCACCCGCGCGATCTCATCCCATTGCTGCAGGTCTCCGGAACGATCCAGAATGAAAAGATCCGTTTCCTCTCCCACGGGTCCGCTCAGCAGGGCGTGTTGCCCCGCCCGTCGAATGTCCATTCCCCGGGATTTGGCCTCGCTGCCCACAGCCAGAAACCCTCCCGCCCATGACCAGGCCATTCCCACGAGTAACGCGAACCCCCTCATCGCCTGCGACATGCTGATCCTCCTTCCACCAGATCCAGCCCGGACGCCGTGTCAACTCAGCGGACCGACAACACACAAAGAATCGTCCCGGCAAAACGCCTCACTCCGCACCCGGCAAGGGCCGCTCCCAATCCTCCGCCATCTCCTCCAATAGCTTGAGAAAGCCGGCTCTCCATTGACCCGTCGCGTTCAATCCGGCCCCGCGCCGGCTTCGCCAACGTCCTCCTCACCGGACGGCGCGTCGTCCGTCCCGGAAGCATTCTTCACGCCTCCCGGCGGCTCCCCCTCGGCCGCTCCTTCGTTGTTGTCATTCTCATCCCCTGTGTCCTCCAACCGGGCAACGGCTCCAACCGGCAAGGGCGCCCGCCGGAGTTCAGCCGCGTTGGGCAACTCTTCGACGCTGCGAATCCCGAAATGATCCAAAAACAACGAAGTGGTCTCGTAAAGCAGCGGCCGGCCCGGTAAATCGGCCCGCCCGGCAATCCTCACCAAAGAACGGTCCAGCAGCATTTTCATCACCGCATCCACATTGACCCCCCGCACGCTTTCGATGTCTGCCCGGGTGACCGGTTGCCGGTAGGCGATGATGGCCAAGGTCTCCAAGGCGGGCGCGCTGAGCCGCGGCGGCTTCTGCTCCGGATAGATGGCCCGGACCCAGGCCGCATACTTCGACACCGTATAGATCTTCCATCCGGCCGCCCGCTCCACAATCATGAAGGCTCTCCGCTCCTGCTCATACTCGCGGTTCAATTCCGCGATGGCCCGTTCCACGTGCCGGCCACAGGTCTTCGGCAATAGGCTCTTCGGCTCCAATTTCTGCTCCGCAGCCACCTGGCGTACGATCCGCGCCAAAGCCCGGGTGTTCAGGGGAGATTTCGAGGCGATCAACAACGCTTCCACGATGGGACATAACTCCGCCACCAACCGGTCCACGGCGCGTTTCCCAGCAGACTTGTCGTCCAAGCCCGGCTCTTCCTCGTCTTCCGCTCTCTCCGCCGGCCCGCCTTCGAAGACCACCTCCTTCGTCAGCATAACGTCGCCTTCAAAAGTAAAATATCCTTTGAAACGCAGCCCTTCCAGCATGCCAGGCAGCCAGTGCCGGTCGTCCTCCCACATTTCCTCGTAAGGAATCGCGCCAATCCGCCTCCAGAACGGAGCGGCCTCCTCCGTTTCCCTGGCCCTGCCCCGGCATCCCTTCGCGAGGAACACGGTGCAATGAATCGATAGACCATCGGTGAACTGAAAAAACAACTCGCCCCGTGGTTCCGCGTTCAGCACAACAATCCCGGCTTCCTCATGAGCCTCCCGCACCGCCGCCTCCAGCGGACTTTCCCCTTCATCGATCTTGCCGCCCGGCGCGTTGACCTTGCCCGCTCCGAACCCGCGCTTCTTCCGAATCAGAAGCACCTGATCGTCTCTCCGGACGAACACGAGCACCGACCGTTCCCGCGGCTCCCACTGATTCCAATCCACTTCCATGTGCTCAGCGCTCCTCTTCCGCCTCCGCTGTGTAGGCGCTCATTCCCTCACACGTGCATATAAGGCGCCGGTCCCCATGCACGTTGTCGATGCGCCCAACCGCGGGCCAAAACTTATTCTCCCTCACCCAGCGCAACGGAAAAGCCGCCCGCTCCCGCGAGTAAGGCCGGTCCCAGACCTCCGCACACAACACTTCCGCCGTGTGTGGGGCCCGCTTGAGCAGATTGTCCTTCCGGTCCGCCGCGCCCGACGCCACTTCCATGATCTCGCCATGGATCGCGATCATGGCCTCGCAGAACCTGTCCAGCTCCTCCTTCGATTCGCTCTCGGTCGGCTCAATCATCAGAGTCCCCGGCGCCGGCCACGACATCGTCGGTGAATGATAACCGTAATCCATCAGACGCTTGGCCACATCTTCGACCTCGATCCCCGAACTCTCTCGGAAGGGCCGCAGATCGACAATGCACTCGTGCGCCACCCACCCGCGTTCACCCCGGTAGAGCACTGGAAAATACGGGTCCAAACGCCGCGCCACGTAGTTGGCATTGAGAATGGCGAGTTTCGTCGCCGCCCGCAGGCCCTCCGCCCCCATCATAGCAATATAGGTCCAAGAAATCGTCAAAATGCTCGCGCTGCCCCAAGGAGCCGAACACACCGCGCCCGTCGCCTGTTCTCCCCCAAACCGCCGGTGCCCCGGCAGGTAGGGCGCCAGATGCGCACGCACCGCGATGGGACCCACGCCCGGACCTCCGCCCCCGTGCGGGATGCAAAAGGTCTTGTGCAGATTCAAGTGACACACGTCGGCTCCGTAGTCCGCCGGACGGCACAACCCCACCTGCGCGTTCATGTTCGCCCCGTCGAGATAGACTTGCCCCCCGTGCTCATGGATCACTGCGCAAAGATCGCGAATTCCTTCTTCGAACACCCCGTGCGTCGATGGATAAGTCACCATCAACGCCGCCAGCTCCGCTGCATGCGCCTCCGCTTTGGCCGCCAAATCCCCGGCGTCAATATTCCCCTCCCGGTCGCAGGCCACTGGCATCACCCGGAATCCCGCCATGACCGCGCTGGCCGGATTCGTCCCGTGCGCCGATGCCGGAATCAAGCAGACGTTCCGCCGCTCTTCCCCACGGGCCCGGTGAAAACCGCGGATCGCCAACAAGCCCGCGTACTCGCCCTGTGATCCCGCGTTCGGCTGCAGCGACACGGCATCGAAACCCGTAATCTCGGCTAACCATTTCTCGAGATCCGCGAAGAGCCGGAGGTATCCCTGAATCTGAGAGGCCGGCGCGAAGGGATGCATCTCCATCACTTCCGGCCAACTCAGAGCCAGCATCTCCGATGCGGCGTTCAGCTTCATCGTGCACGATCCCAGCGGAATCATCGACACGTTCAAGGTCAGATCACGGCCCTCCAAACGCCGCAAATAGCGCATCATTTCCGTCTCCGTCTGATACCGGTGAAAAACGGCCTCCTCCAGCAAAGGCGCCGTCCGCCGATGGATGGGAGAAAACCCCTCCTCCTGTCCGAGCGGCCTTACCGCTTCCGGCTCGCCCCCGAAAACCCAGACCAGATCCCGCAAATCCTCTTCCCGGGCCGCCTCGTCCAGAGTCACCCCTATTCTGCCGTCATCCCTTGCGTGCAAGAGCATGCCCCTTTCTTCCGCCCTTCCCAGCACCGCGTCCCTGCGGTTCGCCGCCACTCCGGCCACGACCGTGTCAAACCCTGGCGCCTGCACTGATTCCACCCAGGGGAGCCCTTTCATGGATTCCGCCAATGAATTCGCCATTGCGTGAATCCGTCCAGCAATCCTTCGCAGCCCCTCCGCCCCATGATACATGGCGTAGGCCGCCGCCAACACGGCCAATAGCACTTGCGATGTACAAATATTGCTCGTGGCCTTGTCCCGTCGAATGTGCTGCTCGCGCGTCTGCAAGGCCAAACGAAACGCCGGACGGCCCGCGGAGTCCCGGGAAACCCCGACAAGTCTGCCCGGGATCCGTCGCTTCCACGCGTCCGAACAGGCGAGAAACGCTGCATGCGGACCACCCATTCCAAGGGGCAACCCGAATCGTTGCATGCTCCCAACCACGATCTCAGCGCCGAACTCAGCCGGGGGCCGCAGCAACACCAGGGCCAGCGGATCCGCCGCCACAACCCGGGTCAGCCCGCGCCGGGCCCCCTCATCCATCACCGGACCGAAGTCGTGCACGGCGCCGTCCTCCGCGGGATACTGCACCAGCAGCCCGAACGGTTTCTCCCACTCTTCCCAAGCGGGGTTCGCGTGATCCATGACCGCGACTCGCAGACCCAGCGGCTCCGCCCGCGTCCTCAGCACATCGATCGTCTGCCCATAACAAGTATTCGAAACGAGAAAGGTCTGGCCGCCCGGATGAGTCCCCAACGCCATGTGCATGGCTTCCGCCGCCGCTGTGCCCTCGTCGAGCAGCGATGCGTTGGCCACTTCCAATCCGGTCAGACTCGTCGCCAGCGTTTGGAAATTCAAAAGCATCTCCAGCCGGCCCTGGGCAATCTCGGCCTGGTAAGGCGTGTAGGCTGTGTACCAACCCGGATTCTCCAGCACATTGCGCTGGATCACCGCAGGCATCACCGACCGCGCAAAACCCTGTCCCAGAAAACAGCGCTGAAGGGCGTTGCCCGCCATCATTTCCCGGAGTCGCCTCACCGCCTCCCGTTCACCCAACGCTGCGGGCGCCTGGAGAGGACTCCTCAGCCGGATGCTTTCGGGAACGACGGCGTCGATCAAGTCCTCCAGGCTCGATACCCCTAACTGAGAGAGCATCGCCGTGATTTGCGCCGGCCCCGATCCCAAGTGCCGGCGCGGGAAGTCGTCCGTTGCCTCCATTTCTCCTTGCCCTGACAATCTCACTCTCCGATCGATGCACGGTAAGCCGCCGCATCCAAAAGCTCCGCCGACTCGGCAGCCTCGCGCACCCGGAGCCGGAACAACCACCCCCTTTTATAAGGCTCGCGGTTCACGAGTCCCGGATCTGATTCCAATTCCTCGTTCACTTCCGCGACCTCGCCGCTCACCGGGGCATAAATGTCGCTCGCGGCTTTCACCGACTCGACCACCGCTACGGCTTCGCCGGCTTCGACGAGCCGGCCCACCGCCGGAAGCTCAATATAAACCAGGTCGCCCAACTCCCCCTGCGCATGATCGGTAATTCCCACCGCCGCCACGTCCTTCTCCCGCTCGATCCACTCATGGGAATCGCGGTAGCTCAGATTCTCAGGACACTCGCTCATGGATTCAACTGTGTTTCTCCTTCCGGTAAAACGGTTTGCGCACGGTTCGGGCCGCAAACTTCCTGCCCCGCACTTCCAACTCCAGGGACTTGCCCGGACTCGCCAGCTCCATTGGAAGATAACTCATCCCGATCCCGTGCCCCAGCGAAGGCGAGAGACCGCCGCTCGTCAGCGTCCCCGCCGGCGCGTCTCCGGCAAAGAGGACATAACCAGCGCGAGGCGGCGGGCCACCGGCTTCCATGGCAATTCCCGTAAGCCGGCAGCTCAGCCCATTGCGCTGCTGCGCCAAAAGCTTCTCCCTTCCAGGAAAGGGACCCTTTTCGAGATCCACAAAGGCTCCCAATCCAGCCTCCAGCGGCGTCCGGTCCGGAGACAAATCCGCGCCGTTGAGCGGGTATCCCATTTCCAACCGCAAGCTGTCTCGCGCTCCGAGCCCGCAGGGAGTCACGCCCGCCTCCGCGAAACGGTCCCACCAAACCGTCACCTCCTCTCCCGGTCCAAACAGTTCAAACCCGTCTTCCCCCGTATAACCCGTCCCGCAACACCACCCCTCGCCGATGGCCGACACCCCGTTGCGCGCCGGCAATGCCGTCCCAGGCGGAAAGACTCTTGAGGCCAATTCCCCTACCCGCGGCCCCTGCACCGCCACACCGCCCCGGCCCGGGCCAAAAAAGCGCAGCTCCACTGCTCCCTCCCGCAATTCCGTCAGCCGGCGCACGTCCTCCTCAGCCATCGCCGCATTGACCACCAAAAAAAAGCGCTCCTCAGCAACCCGGTAAACGATGAGGTCATCGACCACTCCTCCCTCGCCGTTCAACAAAAGCGTGTACTGACTTTCGCCAGCCCGCAGCCGTCCCACCCGGTTCGTCAGTTGACGCTCCAGCCACGAAGCCGCCTCCACACCGCGCACTTCGAGCTGTCCCATGTGCGAAATATCGAAGATGCCAGCTCCCGATCGCACCGCGGCGTGCTCGCCCAGGATCCCCCCGTAGGCCACCGGCATTTCCCAGCCCGCAAACGGAGCCATCCTCGCTGAGAGAGCCGTGTGCCGCTCATGCAAGGGAGTTCGTAGAAGTGTCGCCAGGGTCAAGACGCCGCATCTTCCCGTCCCCCCTCCGCTTTGTCAACGCCGCCCAAAGGAATCCCGCTTCCCGGTTGCGCCCACTCCTCCAAACTGCTTTGGTGGCCGCCCATGGGCGCGTTTACCAGGCTGGAAGCAAAGTTCGGTAAAGCCGCCATCCCCGGCCTCCTGCGCTGGGTCGCCCTGCTCCAGGGCGTCATGTTCATCATCACCATGATGCGCGGAGCCGAGGTCATCGACTTCCTCGCCCTCGACCCCCCCCGCATCCTCCAAGGCCAAGTCTGGCGGATCCTCTCGTTCGTCTGCGTCCCGCCCACGACGAACTTCATCTTTATCATCTTCGCCGTGTTTTTCCTCTGGTTCGTCAGCGACGGATTGGAACGCGCCTGGCGGCCGTTCGGGGTCAATCTCTACTTCTTCGCCACCGTCTTCTGCCTCGTCCTTGCTTCCTTCATTCGCTACTTCATTCAAGGAACCCCGCCCGGATCGCAAGACATCGCCCCCGAATTTGTCGTCATCGCCAGCCTCGTCATGGCCTTCGCCTGTCTCTATCCCGAAGTG
This sequence comes from Verrucomicrobiales bacterium, assembly GCA_041749135.1. Classification (GTDB taxonomy): domain Bacteria; phylum Verrucomicrobiota; class Verrucomicrobiia; order Verrucomicrobiales; family DEV007; genus DATKCT01. The sequence continues at coordinate 11,803 of JBGTBW010000141.1, read as the reverse complement.
GAAATCCTTCTTTTCGGCATCATCCCTCTCAAAATGAAGTGGATCGGATACCTCGACGCGGGATTCCTCGGGCTGATGCTCCTGAGTGGAGCCTGGATCGAGGTGCCCCTCGCTCTCATCCCCTTCTTTGTCGCCTTTGTTCCGTCTTTCTTCCGCTCCGCCTCTCAGCGCGCTCAAACGGCGTCCCGCAAGGCCGGCTACGAACGCCGTCAACTTTCCAAAACCGACGCCTTCCACCGTTGCAGCCGCTGCGGGGCCACCGACCAGGAGGAACCCGACTTGGAATTCCGCGTCACTCAGGACGGTGAAGACCTTTGCCTGCGCTGCATCGAGGTGGGAAAGGCTCCTCCTTGAAGTGAGGCACAGCGCCGGACCTCAATGCGTCGCGGCGACCGCCTGCATCGCCTGCAATCGCTCCAAGGCCCCGCCCGAATCGATCGCTGCCTCCGCCCGCGCCCGCCCTTCTGCCAGGTCCGCCGCCAAACCCGCCACAACCAAAGCCCCTGCGGCGTTGAACACGGCCAAATCGCGCCGGGGCCCCCGCTCCGTGCCCGCCAAAATTCCTAACAAGATCCCGGCGTTGTCTCGGGCCGTGCCCCCGGTCAACTCCGCGTGCGTCGCGCTCCTCAGTCCGGCATCCCCCGGATACGCTGTCCATTCCCGCAGTCCTTCCGGCCCCGACTCCGCCACATGACTCGGCCCCATCGTCGATAACTCGTCGACCCCGCCTCCGCTCTCCGTCCGCCCATGCACGGACCAGGACCTCTTTCGTCCCAGCGATCTCAAGATGTCCGCGAAAACTCGCGTCAATCCCTCGTCAAACACACCCACCAACTGGTAGTCCGGCCGCACTGGATTCAATAGTGGTCCCAAAATGTTGAACACGCTCTTCTCGCCGCGTTCCGCCAGGAGCTTGCGCACCGGAGCCACTGCGCGGAAGGCTGGATGATACAAGGGCGCAAAAAGGAAACCCACTCCTGCCCGCCGCACCATCTCTCGAAAAGTAGCGCAGCCCAAGTCCACGGGAATGCCCAGTGCTTCCAATACATCCGCGCCCCCGCTCTTCGAAGTGATCCCGCGGTTGCCGTGCTTGACCACCACCGCCCCCGCCGCCGCCAAGACAAACATGGCCGTTGTGGAAACATTGAACAGGTCCAAACGATCCCCGCCCGTTCCGCAGACGTCGATCAGAGGCCCGTCCACAGACTCCTTGCGCAATCCCGGATCCACGGCCCGGTCGAGAAAAATCCGGACCAGACCCGCAATCTCCTCCGCGGTCTCGCCGCGCCGCCGCCAAGCGCTCAGAAACTCCGCCTTCTGCTCCGCCGGACAGTCTTCATCCAGCAACCCCGCCGCCGCCGCAGCCACCGCCTCCTCTCCCAGCAGCCCGCCTTGCTCCACAATCTCGGTCAGTTCCCACATTCCCTTTCTTATAACCGGGCTCCTCACTTGCGAAAACCCTGTAATCTGCGCTTTATTCTCCACAGCAGCCGCAGCCGGGAAGAGCATGCAATCGGAAAACCCCGACGAAACCACGCTCAGCGGATCGATCCTCCTCGCCGATCCGGCGCTCATGGATCCGCACTTCCACCGCTCCGTGCTCATCCTCCATCAACACTCTCCGGCCAAAGGGGCCGAAGGCTTCATCCTCAACCGGCCGATGCACCGCTGTCTCGGCGATTTCCTCAGCGGCGAGGAATTCCGCCGCCTGCGCCGCGTTCCCGTCTTCATCGGCGGTCCCGTCGATAAGGAACACGTCGTGCTCGCTTCTCTCAGCCCCGATCCCTTGGACGGAAAGATCCGGTTCCGGGGACGCATCTCCGCCAACGAAGCCGCAGCCCGGCTCGAAGAAGGCTTCACCATCCAGGCCTTCGTCGGCTATGCCGGATGGTCCGCCGGCCAACTTGAAGGCGAAATCAAAGAGGCCGCTTGGATCTTCAGCCCTCCGCACGGTTCCCTCCTTGATCTCGATCCCGGAGAAATGTGGTCGGAGGCCCTGGGCTCCATCAGCCCCTTGCACTACATTCTCTCCAAAACCCCCACCGACCCGTCGCTGAACTGAGCCGGCCCCTTCCTCATCCCCTCTTCATTCATCCATCCACACAACAGGGGCAGCGCGCCACCCAGTGCCCTTTGCCCACTTCTTCCAAAGCAATCTCTTTGCCGATGCTCTCCCCATAGCGGGGATGCCCCATCCGAAATCCAAAGGCGCAGCCCGGCGGCGGATCGATCGGCGAAGGCACGTCGCCCTCCAGCGGTTCCAATTGTCTTCGCCGTCTCGGGTCAAGGATGGGAATCGCCTCGATCAATGCCCGCGTGTAGGCATGCGTGGGATGCCCATAAACCTCGTCCGCCGGACCCACCTCCATCAACCGGCCCAAATACATCACCGCGATCCGGTCCGAAACGTGCCGCACCACCGACAGATCGTGGGCGATGAAAAGGTAGGCCAATCCCAACTCCCGCTGCAAATCGAGCAACAAGTTCAAGACCTGACTCTGCACCGACACGTCCAGCGCCGATACCGGCTCGTCGCACACAATCAGTTTTGGATGCAATGCGATGGCCCGGGCAATCCCAATCCTCTGCCGCTGTCCTCCAGAGAACTCGAAGGGGAATTTTGGCATTGCCTCAGACGGCAATCCCACCCGCTCCAACAAGTCCCGGACCTTCCCTTCCCGCTCCGCCGCCGTCCCCAGTTTATGCACCAGATAGGGCTCCTCCAAAATGCCGCCCACCGTGTGGCGCGGGTTCAATGACTCCGCGGGATCCTGGAAAATCATCTGCAAATCCCGCCGGATCGTCATCAATTCACGGCGCCCCGCCCGAGTGATGTCCGCCCCTGCGAACCGGATCCGGCCCGCAGTCACCGGATGAAGCCGCACCACCGCTCTGCCCAAGGTCGTTTTCCCGCAGCCCGATTCTCCCACCAATCCCAGCGTCTCTCCACGCTGCACTGTGAGTGAAACGCCGTCCACGGCCCGGCAGACGCCGCGCGCCCGCATGAAGACGCCGCCCCGCACCGGAAAGTGCACCTGCACCCCCTCCAACGCCAGCAAGGGTTCGCCATCGGTCTGCATCACCGTGAGCATTCGCCGCCATTGGAAGCCGGATAAAAACACGGACAGGCCTCGATCCAATGCCCGCTTGCGGCTTCCAAAAACGGCGGACGTTCCTCCAGCACCTCGTTCCCGTGGGGCCGCGGGCAACGCGAGGCAAAGCGACAGCCAGCCGGCAGATCTTCCAGTCCCGGCACCATGCCTTCGATCGTCCGCAACCGGCTTTTCCGGGGCCTGTCCGCGCGCGGAATGGCGTCCAACAGACCCTGCGTGTAGGGATGACGCGGCCGCTCAAACAACGCCGTTGCCTGCGCTCGTTCCACAATGCGTCCGGCGTACATCACGGCCACCTCATCGCAGGTTTGAGCGATCACCCCCAGGTCGTGCGTGATCAGAATCACCGCCATCCCCATCTGCTCCCGCAAATCGCCAATCAGCCGGAGAATCTGCGCCTGCACGGTCACGTCCAGCGCCGTGGTGGGTTCGTCCGCGATCAATACATCCGGGCCGCAGGCCAAGGCCATGGCGATCATCACCCGCTGGCGCATCCCACCGGATAACTGATGGGGGTACTCTGTGGCCCGGATCTCCGGCGAAGGGATCCCCACCCGCCCCAGGATCTCCACGGATTGCGACCAGGCCTCGCGCCGGTTCAACTTCGTGTGAAGCAACAAAACCTCGCTGAGCTGAGCCCCCACCCGGTGCACCGGATTGAGCGCGGTCATCGGTTCCTGAAAAACCATTCCGATCCCCGCCCCCCGCACCGCGTGCATCGCCTCTGCGGATACCCTAACGAGATCACGTCCCCGATAGAGAACTTCCCCGCCCAGGATGTGCCCCATCGGCTGAGGCAACAAGCGCATGATCGACAGCGCCGTGACGCTCTTCCCGCAGCCCGATTCTCCCACAATCCCTAGCGTCTCCCCGCCGCGAACCTGGAAACTCACCCCGTCCACGGCGCGAACCCTGCCCGCTTCCGTGTCGAACCCGGCGCTCAAACCCCGCACTTCCAGCACCGCCTCCTCCCCAGTCCCCAGGCCCGCCTTCGCGTCCCCCTCTCCCCCGGTCATGGCTGAAGCCGCACCCGGTATTGCTCGTAGACCTGCACCGACTTGCCCAACCCCTCACCCTTCTTCCGCGCCGCCAACGTCTCTTCCTTCTTCTTCTCGTCGATCCAATGCACGCAGAGATCGTCGTGATACCGGCTCAACCGGCTGTTGAACCCATCCGGCCAGCCTACCCAACGCCAAAAGCCGCATCGGTAGAACGGCTGAACGAAGCCCGGAATGTAGGCTGCCTCTTCATACAGCTTCTCCTCGATCTGAAAGGCGAGACTTCGGATCTCCTCTGGATCCGACGAAGCCTCATAGCGGTCGATCAGCGCGTCGATCTCCGGATCCGAGGTCATCGTCATGTTGTTCGTGTGCGTCTTCGGACTGCCGTCCTCCTCATGCGCATTGTAGGAATGAAAGAAATCGAAATACCGCGGATACAACTCGACCGAGGTGTTCAGCGCGGTGAAAACCAACTCATGCTTCTTCTCTTGCGCCTTCTTCCAGCCCGCCGTGCTGTCCAACACCTCCAGCCGGAACTCCACCCCCGCTTTCGCCGCCTCCCGCTCGAGAATGGTCAGAATGTCCTCGAGGGGCCGGTAGCCCGTCGTCAAGGTGAAGGAAAGCCGCCGGCCCTCCCCGTCAACGAAGATGCCGTCGCCTCCCCGCTGTGTGAATCCGGCCTTTGCAAAGGCCTCTTCCGCCGCTTCCACCGAATACCCGCGCGGTTGCAGCGTCGGATGGGTAAACGCTCCATAGCCATCCGACGTCGTCCGCATCCGCTCGTTGTCCCCCCGGAAATACTCCTGGATAACCAAATCCCAGTTGCAGGCGTGGTGCAATCCCACGCGTATATCCCGGTTGTCGAGAAGCGGCTTGGTCGAGTTGATCCGAATGGCATAACTCGGGCGAGGCACTTCATTGTAGAATTGCGCCTTGTATATGTATCCGCGCTCGATCTCAGGGCCCGAAAGCTTGTCATACCAGATCTCCGGAACCCCGGCGCGGAAGGTGTCGTAGATGCCCTGCTTGAACTCCTCCACCGCCTTGTTGGGGTCCCGTGTCACCAGGAAACGCCGCTTGGCGGGGTTGAACCGGTAGCGCCAAAACTTCTTGCCGTTCGCCCACCAGTCCTCGAGGCGCTGCTGCGTCACCGAACGCCCCTTATCCACGTCGCCTTGCAAAATCACATAAGGACCCGTTGTCGGCTCCGGCAGCCATTGGTAGCGTTCCACGTAGTCGTCCCCATACTCGGCGTAGAAATGCCGCGGAACTGGCCGCACGTCTTCCTCGAAGAACCGCAACGGATCCGGCTTCGCCTCGGTCAGTCCCACCGCGATGGTGAAATCATCATAACGGGTGATGTGCGTGTATTTCTCGTGATACCAATTGATCGACCACGGCTCCCGATGCCATTCCTGCCGCATGAAGTAGAAGAGAAAAAAATAGTCTTCCGCCGTCGCCGGAACGCCATCCGAATAGCGCGCCTCCGGATCCAGCTTGAGATACACCGTCTTGCGGTCTTCCGAAATCGCCCAGGCTTCGGCCAATCCCGGCATATAGTTTCCCGTATTCGGGTGCCGGTGCACGACCCGCATCCCGTTCTCATCCTGCAAATAGGCGCGGAAAGGCCCGTTGGAGTCTGGCCCAATCGCCCGCAGCGTCCGCGGAAAGTCCGGCAGCCAAATCGTCTCCGTCCCGCCCTGCACCGCCTCAGGCGAAGCAAACTCCTCCTGTTCCATTCCGTCTTCCCACACCAATTCCGGGGGGAGATCAGCAGCCGTCGCCGTCCGGAAAAACTCCGGGTTCTCCGCGTAATACGCCTCCGCCGCCTCGTGCCGAAAGGCCTTCGCCGCTTCGATCTCCTCCGGATTCAACCGGCGCCCGCCTGCTCCGTCCCCGTCCTTCTTCCCGCCGCATCCCGCAAGACCCCACAGGCCGGCCGCCGCCAGCAGTCCATTTCGCACTGTTGCGCAAGTCATCCTTCTATTGGTAGGTGGTGAATCTCCGGGGGTCAAAGGCTTCCCGGATGGCTTCCCCGATAAAGGTCACCAGAACCAGCACCAGCACCAGACCGTAGAAAGCCGACGCCACGATCCACGGCGCATCGAGGTGGCTCAACCCCCGGCGCAACAACTCGCCCCAGCTCGGCGTCGGTGGAGGCAGTCCAAAACCCAGAAAATCCAGCGCCGTCAGTGAACTGATCGCCGAGACCACTGTGAACGGCATAAACGTCACCACCGTGGAAATGGTGTTGGGCATGATGTGATGAAAGAGAATCCGCGGCGTGCTCGCTCCCAACACCCGCGCTGCCGCCACATAGTCCCGGGTCCTCTCCTTGTAAGTCGCCGTTCGCATGAAATAGGTCATCGTCGTCCAGGCAAAGAGCACGAAGATGAACAACATCACCCCGAAGGTCGGCCGGAGCACCGAGGCCACAATGATGACGATGTAGAGGAAGGGAATATTCGACCAAATCTCGATCAATCGCTGCACCAGCAAATCGAATGTCCCGCCGAAATAACCCATGGCGCAGCCCAGCGCGATCCCAATCAGATAGACGAAGAACATGAACAGCAGCGAAAACATCATCGCCGTGCGGAAGCCGTAGAAGAGGCGGGCCAGGATGTCCCGGGCGTTGTTGTCGGTGCCCAGAAAATGCCGCAAGGCGAAATTCGGCGGCTGCGGGTGAATCAGCCCCTCGCCGTAATCCTGTTCCAACGGATCATAAGGAACCGGAGGCAACAGCACCCAGTTGTCTCCACCTTCTTCCGCGAAGCGCTTCTTCAATTCGCGATAGTTTGTCTCATAACCATAGCCCAGGCCAAAATCGGATCCGGGCCGGTTCGCGCCGTAGGTCGGGAAGCACCACTTGCCCTCGTAACGCACTGCCAGGGCCCGGTTGTTCACCAGCAGCTCCCCAATCCCAAAAAAGGACAGCATGATCAGCGCTGTCAGCAACACAAAGGACCAGTAGCCTCTCCCAATGGAACGGAATCTCTGCAATTTGCGACGCGTCAGCGGATTCGGCCGGTAACGAAACAGCATCCGCCACAACGCCGCCAAAACAACGCCTTCAACGGCCACGATGCCCGCGCGGCTCATCCACGTGAGGCCCGGCTGCAAATGCATCACAACCCCGCAATACAAGGCATAAAGCATTAGCAAGACCGCGCCCGCCCTGCCCCAGCCGGAACGCGATCGCCCCGCCCTCGTCGAGGTGACTGCAAGGAAATCTCCTTTCGCCTTCATCTCATTCAAATCGCACCCGCGGATCCACCAGCGCCACCAGCACGTCCGACAAAATGTTTCCCGCCAGGATGAGCAAGGCGCTCAATGTGAGAATCCCCAGCACCACAGGGTAGTCACGGTCGACCAGCGACGTGTAGCCCAGCAGCCCAAACCCGTCGATATCGAAAATGTATTCGATGAGAAAAGAGCCGGTCACCAGATAAACCACGGTGTGACCTAAATTCGTGGCGATGGGAATAAGCGAGTTGCGCAAGGCGTGCCGCAACACGGCCCGGCGGTAGGGAACCCCCTTCGCGATGGCCGTGCGCATGAAATCCGCCGCCAAATTGTCCATCAGATGATTCTTCATCAGCATGGTCACAAAGGCGAAAGATCCCACCAGATAACAGATCAAGGGCAAAAAAGAATGGCGCGCCACGTCCATTGCTTTGCCGAGCGCCGATAAATCCGCGAATCCTTCGCTGGTGAATCCGCCCATGGGAATCCAGCCCACCCGTGTGGCCACGAAGGCCAGCAACAAGGCCCCCAACGCGTAGCTGGGAATCGCGTAACCCGCGAAGACCAGGACCGACGAAACGTTATCCAGCAGCGTCCGGTGCCGCACCGCCTTCAGCACTCCGAGCGGGATGCAGACTCCGTAAGTGATCAGCAACGTCGCCAACCCGTAATACATCGATACGTCTAGCTTCCCCGCGATCACCGAGGTCACCGGCTCTTGATAACGGTAAGACAGGCCGAAATCGCCGCGCACAACCCGGCTCAACCACTTTACATAGGCCTCATACCACGGGCGGTCGAAGCCGTAGAACTCTTTCAGTGACTCCAGTTGCTCGTCCGAAAGCGCGGCGCTGTCGCCCGAACGTCCTCCTCCCCCCTGAGCATCCATCATTCGGCTTTCCACCAGCGCCCGCTCGATGGGACCCCCCGGCACAATCCGCGTGATGAAAAAGATGATCACGCTGATCCCCAAAAGCGTGGGAATCATCAACAGGGCCCGCCGAATGAAATACGCTCTCATCTACCAAGGGAATACACCCGGACCGTGCCGCCGCCTTTTCCCGGGAGCCCGCACGGTCGCCAGTCCCAGCGGTCCATCAACCTCTTTCCGGAAACTCCGCCGTTTCTCCCGATCCAAACCCGCCCAAGCACCCGACGCAGGAACTGATCAGAAAGGACAAGACCCAGAGCACCTGCCACTCCAACCAGTGCGCGCCAAGCCTGCCAAAAGAGATCTCCCAGAGGGCTCCCCAAAACTCGGGCGCCATCAGCCAGAACCCCGCGAAGGTGCACAGGGCCGGACACATGACAGTACAAAGCACGTGCCGGAACAGGCCCAAGCGCACACTTTCCAATCCCAGGGCGATCCATCCCACCGTCAGCACCGTCCCTGCCAATCCACACAAAACGGTCCGGCCCACGTAATCCAGGAAAGGCAGGCTCAGGACGAACAGCGCCAGCCAGCCCGCTCCGGCCGCCAATTCGCCCCAAGGATTATGGACTCTCACCCGGTCGTCCCGCCTCACGCAGAAGACTGTCCCCCAATTTCCAGGGCCGGCAACCCTCTTCAACGCCGCGACGAACCCGCATGCCTCATTGCGTTTCGCGAACACGTGGGCAGGAGTTGCGCGCCCCACAGAAAGACTCCGGTCGCCACACTCGGCCCGGACTCTCTTTTGTTCCCGCGATCGACAACAAACTCAACCTCTCAGGCCATTCGACGCCGCCTGACTCCCAGCAACAGCACCAATCCACCCGCCAATCCCAACAATGCGGTGGACGGCTCCGGTATGATGAAGGCAGAATAATCACCGCTCATCAGCGTGCCGATTTGATCGACCGACAACACCTCGTTGAAAACGGCCACATCGTCGAGGAGCCCGTCCAGCGTGGTGAACAGATCGGCTCGCGATCCGATGTACAAGGGATTGGTGTTGGTCGCTCCGAAAGCGGCATCCGTCAGAGTAGCGTGTGTTTCCACCAGACTCCCGTTGATGTAAAAGTTCACGTCCCCGCCCGCTTCCGCGGTGACGGCGATGTGCTGCCAAGCCCCTTCCGTGGCGAAGGCGCCTGCCGCCGGATGAAAGAAGCTGTCGTCAACACCGCCTCGCTGGTAGAGGAAGTGAAGCGCCCGGGTCCCATTATCGATCCGGAATTCGTAGTTTCCTGCGTGGTTCGCCAGGGAACCGTTGCTCGGAGTCTTGCCAATCACCGCGTCCCAACCCACATTGCCCACCGGTTTGATCCAGGCCGCGATCGAGATCGTGCCCGTGACATCGAGGCTGCGCGAATCCGGCACCAAGACGTGCTGCGTCCCCCCCGCCAAAGACAAAGATTGCCCTCCGGCCAAGCCTCCCGGAACATCATCCGACAGGGCGGCGCCGTTCACCAGGCTGCCATGGTTCCCGCGGCCCGATGAGTCGTTTGCATCTCCGTCAAAGCGCCACAGCCCCAGCAGCGCCGCCTGACCGGCATGAGCAAAAGCAAAGAGTGCGCCTGCAACAAAAAACCGGACTAGGATCTTCATCGTGTCGGATGGGTTGTGTCAGATGGCTTAAGACCTCGAACCCAACGATCAAAGCGGATCAGAAGGTCAAGGTCAATGAAGAAATTCGTCATAGTGAAACTCGAATCCGGAGCCGCGCAGCGGCGCAACCGGCGCGCTTTCCCGCATCCGGTGCTCACCCTCCTCTTGAGGGTGATCAGAGTGAACGCCAGGGGACTTTCCCCTCGCCGGCCGGTCCGAATCCTCTAAAGTTCCCAACGGAAAGTCCCTCGCCCGTGCTCGATTTCTCCGATCAGCCCTACCAGTTCTTTCCGCCCCGCTCCAACGGCACCGTCCGCACCGCCGCCGCGTGGTGGAACCGGCGGGTGATTCTCCCAGGCCCCAGCCACCGGGTCCAAAAAATCGTCGTCCACGGAACCGACCGCCTCCCGCCCGCTTCGGCGGCCCCGCGGCTCCTTTTTCTCCCCAATCATCCGACTCACAGCGACCCCCAAATCATGGCGGAGGTCCAACGGCGGCTGGGCCGGCCCTCCTGCTTCATGGCCGCCTACGACGTCTTTCTCCGCAACCGTTTTTGCGCCTGGATCATGCAACGCTGCGGCGCGTTCTCCGTCGACCGCGAATCTTCAGATCCCCGCGCGTTGCAAACCGCCGAAGAAATTCTCCGCGAGGGACGCGACGCGCTCACCGTTTTTCCGGAAGGAAACGTCTTCTTGATGAACGACCGCTTGACGCCCTTCCTCGACGGCGCCGCCTACTTGGGCCTGCGTGCTCAAGCCGCTCTGAGCCCGGCCTTCCCCATCCTCGCCGTTCCCGTCGCAATCAAGGCCACTTACCGCGACGACATCCTGCCCGCAGTCCGCGCCCGCCTCGAAAGCGTCGCCCGCGACCTCGGAACTGCCCTCGATCCCGCTCTCCCGTTCCCCAGTGAAATCCGCCGTATCGGTCTGCTCGCCCTTCAGCGCAACCTCAAGCAACGCGGCCACCCATCCCCCGAAATAACCGCTCCAGAGGGTGATCCCTCGGCCATTCCGGCGCTCATCCGGCAGTCCGCTGAACGCATCGTGCTCGCGCTCGAACACAAAATGGAGCTGCAACCGCACCCCCGCCACACCATCCAAGACCGGGTCCGGCGCATCCGTCGCACCGTGCACCGCATCCGCACCGGCGGAGAGCGGCCCGCCGACCAGCGCGCCGCCGCTCTCTGGAGCGACGAAGCGACCCTGGCCCTTCGCGTCTTGAGCTACTCTGGAGACTACCTCGATCGCCCTAGCCTGGACCGCTGCGCGGAAACCGTCGAAAAACTGGCCGAGGATCTTTACGGGAAACCTTTGAAACCCTTCGGAGCCCGGGAAGTGCATGTAGAACTGCTCCCCCCCATCGATCTGCGCGATCACATGGACGACTACTCCGCCACGGCCCGCGGAGCCACCCGGGCGCTGACGGCCCTCTGCGAGCAATCCGTCCAATCGGCCCTCGACCGCCTCCACTCGGTCCTCTCCGCTCCCGGAAACCGGCTCGTTGACCACGCAGAGAACACTGCCCGCACGTCCGTCCCAGGACTGCAGCATCTGCGCAGCGGATGAATCCTCCCCTACATCCCTCGCCACTGCGAATCCCTAAAGGCATTGGATCGAACCGGCATTCTTTCCCCTTCCCTGATTGGCGGCCCATGATAATCCCCTGAGATTCAGAACTCCTGACCTATCGAGGGAGATCATGGACAGGAAGGAAAATCGCTGAGCCGAAGCGAGACCGCCTCTCGGCAGATGGCGCCCTACCTGTGGGGCGGACACTCCTGTCCGCCGATGGAACCTCACTTGTGGGGCGGACACTCCTGTCCGCCGATGGAACCTCACTTGTGGGGCGGACACTCCTGTCCGCCGATGGAACCTGAAGAGTTCGCGGGCAGGAGTGCCCGCGCCACATACCCTTCC
>JBGTBW010000140.1:0-48305 GCA_041749135.1 Verrucomicrobiales bacterium | reverse complement strand
CCCTCCATTTCCTTCAGACGCGCCGCAGTCACCATGCCCCGGTCGCCGGCAAACACGACCTTCTCCAGTCCGTAGAGCTCTCGTAGCTCAGTGATCTTTCCCATCACGGTGGTCAAGTCGTTGGTGTTTCCCGGGAACACCACGCAGCCCACTGGGGGTACGTGTCGCGTTTCGTGTCGCACCTGCGACAAAAAACGCGCCGTTGTGTTGGGCTCCGGGCCAGGCGGAGCACTCGATTTCCCCAGGGCTCCGCCGGGTCCGTGTCGCGTTTCATGTCGCACCTGCGACACCAAACCGGCCAACCGAAGGCGCCAGGCTCCCCCAGGCGACCGTGCGGCCGGCCTGGCGAGTGAGTTCCGCGAAACCCGCCGATGCGCCATGGATGAAGCCCTGGATTCACCGAAGGCGAGGAGCGCGGGCGGCGGATCCCACGCGAGGGTGCGCAACCATTCCAGCGTGCCTGAGGCGTGGGATCCTGCAAACCTTAGAATCCCCGCTCTTGCGAGCGAACACATGCGGATCAACGAAACAGGATGGCAGCAGTCCAAGTGCCGCGGCTTGATCCCTCCACTGCACCGGGTGCGCCCGGGCGAATCGCAGAACTTTCCTGGACTGACGGCTCATCAGAATTCCCCGAAGTCAGGAGTTCTGAGGCTCTGAATCCGGCGCGAAAGCGGCGAAGGATCGCCGCAGTCCCCGTAGCTGCATTCGCAAGAATGCAGACTGCCCGCCAGGCCTTCTGAACTCTCACGAGTTCCGCTACACCAGTGCCCCTCAAGGTCTCCCATTCCTTTCCCATTCCCTGATTTGCGGCTCATGATAATTCCCTGAGATCAGGCAGTTCTGAGATTTTTTAATATTGTAAAAATTTAATGAATCTTTTATTTCCGACAATTGCCTGGTTCTCCCGCCTTCAAGCTCCTCGGAGCGCTGGCAGACAAGCGCCCCCCGCGCTACTTATACTATCGCCCGGATGGTTGACTCGATGCCCTTGCCGATTTCCCATGCCGATAGAATTGCAGGCTGCCGCCGGGCGACCGGGCTGACTTTCAAACCGGAACTGCCGGGACCGCTCCGTGATGCGCTGCGGCAATCCCAGCCCGCCATGACCAAGCTCCGGATCCGCTCTGCTCCAGGAGGATGGCTTCCCGGAGCGCGGGGAGATGATCGCCCCCCGGCAGCATCCGGCACGGGCCTCCAGCGAGGAGAGAACTCCTCCCGATCCGGACGCGACCTGGGGTCTCCCGATGACTCCGAATCGGCGGATGTTCCGGTGTCATTCGTGCTTGGGCTCCCCTTTCACCGCGTGACCATGTCCGAAACACTGACCTGGTGTCTCGAGATTCTGGGATCGCGGAGGCAATCGACCGTGGTCACAGCGAATCTCGATTTTGCCCTGCGGGCCTCGGAAGATGCGGGGCTCCGGCATTTCATTTTCCGCTCCGGGCGGGTTCTCTGCGACGGGTTGCCCGTGGTCTGGCTCTCACGCCTTTTAGGCGTTCCCCTTCCCGAACGGGTAGCCGGGTCCGATCTGGTCCCGAAGCTCTTGCAAACCTGCGCTGAACACGGTTTCGGGGTTTTCTTTCTGGGCAGCAGCGAAACGGTTCTGGCCCGCGCCGCGGAAGTCAGCCGGGAACGCTATCCCGGGTTGCGCCTCTCGGGATACTGGTCGCCGCCAACCAGTCCAATCGAAAACTGGCCCAATGCCGATATCGCGCGAACCATCCGGGATGCGGGAACGGATCTGCTTCTCGTGGCTCTGGGTTGTCCAAAACAGGAACGCTGGCTCGAGGCCTTCCTCCCCGCGACCGGAGCCTCCCTGGGTATTGGAGTGGGGGCTTCCCTGGACTTCCTGGCTGGAACACAGGTCCGCGCTCCCCGTTTCCTGCATCCGCTGGGGCTGGAGTGGTTGTGGCGCATGGCCAAGGATCCGCGGCGCCTGAGCAAGCGTTACCTGCTGGACGCTCTTTTTCTCTTCAAAAGTTGGGGAACCCATCTCCGCCTCCATCGCGAACTCAGTCCCGCCGCAAGGCAACCTGGCCCACCCGGGCTGCCGCCGGAACAACAAGAACCCTCGGAGTGTGCCGCGCCGGACGCTCTCGAAGTGGCTCACTGGGGCATGGTCTCACCCAGGCGCCTGTCTCTGCTGGCCTCCAGAGCACGCTACGCAGCGCGCCGGGGAAAAAAGGTACAACTTTTGCATCCCACGGCCTCCGTGCGGAAGGCCATCCGCGAGTTTGCCTTGGACCGCTATTTCAACCTCGATTCTCAAGCGGTTCCCCTGCCCCGTGTCCCCGCCGGGCAGGAGGAGCAGCCAGGCCCGGTGCTTCGGCTGCCTTACACGGATCTCTGCGAGCGTCACTGGCCGGAGATCGCTGCCCACATCGCCTCGTTTGAAGCAGTGTCCGCGCTGGAGATCAACGTGGAAGCGGCGCGCTACGCCGATGCGTTCTTCCTGCTGCGGCTCTCCGAAGAACGCGCCGCCCGCAGCGCTTGCGGCGGCGGCCTCCGGCTCACCGGCGCCGGACCAGAGCTCCGCCGCCTGCTGCGAGTGACCGGAAACGCATCCCTGGCGGCCGATCCATCCCGCCCTCTCACCGTGCTGCTCTCCGCCGGAATGATCCAGGGCGGGAAATCCGGTGTCGGCCGTTATGTCATCGAGATCGCCCATGCTCTGTCGCGGCGCAACGGCATCCATCTCATCATCGCCGGGCTTGATGCCGACCGGAAACACTTTCCGATCCACGATGTATCCTGGATCACCATCCCTTCGGCCTGGGCCGCGGGATTGCCGAATTTTCTCTGGCATCAATGGGCGCTGCCAGGGTTGCTTCGCCGAGTGCAAGCCGGAGTTCTGCACATCCCCAGCTACCGCCGCCTCGTGGCTGCCTCCCCGGTCCCGCAAGTCGCCACCATCCACGACTGCGCTCCGTTTCGCTTGCGCAACCGCTACGACCCGCTGCGGAGCTTCCTCGGCCGCATTATCGCACCGGCGTTGGCGCGGCGCTGTGATCAAATCGTCGCCGTGAGCGAATTCACCGCCGGCGATCTCCAGCGCTTCATGAAATTGCCCTCAGAGAAAATCTCCGTCATCCACGAGGGATTCGATCCAGGCTCATTTTTCCCGCGTCCTCAATCCGAAACCCGCGATTTCCTGGCGTCCCACAACCAACATACTCCCTATTTCCTCTGTGTGGCGCGATTGGAGCATCCGGCCAAAAACCACCTCCGCTTGATCGAAGCCTACGAAATGTTTCGCCGCGAATCCGGTCCTGCCGAAACGGCTCAACTGCTCTTGGCCGGAGCGGATTGGCATGGAGCGCGCGTAATCCACTCCCGGATTTCCGCCAGTCCCTATGCTGCGGACATCCGCTCCCTGGGTTTCGTGGCCGGCGAAGCGCTTCCCTGGTGGTACTGCGGCGCGCAAGCCGTCGTCGTACCCTCGCTGAGCGAAGGATTCGGTTTGCCCCTGCTGGAAGCCCAGGCCTGCGGCATCCCCGTCGCGACATCCCGGCGCGACAGTCTGCCTGAAGTGGCCGGGCCCGCCGCCATCCTTTTCGATCCGGAAGACTGTTCCGCCATCGCCGGGGCGCTGGCCGCTCTCCGGAATCTCTCCCAACAGGATCGTTTACGGCTGGCCGGCCACGGCCGCAGGTGGGTTGAGCATTTTTCGTGGGAATCGTGTGCGGAAAGTCTCGTCGAACTCTATACTCTCGCTCATGTCCAACGCTCTTAGAAGCCATCGCATTCCACCGGTTCCTCTCCGGTTCCCCGGCTTGCACCCTGCCTTTACTCCTCTCGCCCAGCCGCCATTTCCTGGATGAAACGCAAGTCCTCCGATCCCTCTTTTCACTTTCCCTTGGGGGTGGATCCCCTGCGGATCCTGCTCGCTGCGCGAGATCACTGGATACTCATCGCAGCGACTACCCTAGTCTTGGGCTTGGCTGGGGGCGGCGTGGCCTTCCGCCTCTTCAACAAGAGCTTCACTGTCAGCACCACGCTGACGCGGATCGATCTGGGCAGCATGCCCAATCAGGACCTGCAACCGCGCCGTCTGGCGGAATCCACCCTGGTCAGCCAAGCCAAGACTCCCCAAGTCATCGAGCGCGCCGTGGAACTTCTGGACAAGCGCTACAGCGCCGGAGCCGTGCGAGGCATGACCGCCGCTTCCTACGATCGCAACTCGCGCCTCTTCCAATTCACCGCCACCTCCCATCGCAACGCGTCCGAAGCCTTCAAGGTTCTCGATGCCTGGGTCGCAGCCAGCATCAGCGACGGCCTCGATCTCCAACGGCGAGAAGCCGGTGTGTTGCTTCAGCGTTGGAGAACCAGCTTGCAGGCCCTCGAGCCCGAACTCGAAGCCCTGGAATCCGAAATCGCCGCCTTCGTGCAGGAACAGGAGGTCTTCGATTCCGATGTCCAGCTTCAGGAGTTTCTCCAGGCCATCCACACCGTCGAGCGAGCCAAAGCGGAAAACGAAGTCAACTTGGAAGCAAAACGCATTCAGCTCTCGCACTACCTCGACCCTGACCACCTTGCCCTCCAACTCCCTGTTCGCCACCGGCTCGAACAAGCTCAAGACCATTTGGAAGAATTGCGCACCGATTACACCGATCAGCATCCGGAAATTATCAAACAACTCGGACGCATTCAGAACCTAGAGTCCCAGTTCGCTGCGGAGTTTGACTCGATCCGTGATTTAGCCGCCAGTCTCCTGGCCCGTGTCGACCAAGGTCTCGAAGATGAGTCAGTGAAGAAAGACCTCATGCTCTTCGCCGTGGCGCGCCTGGGAGCCGAAGCTTCAAAGGAAGTCAACCGGGTCATCGAGGAAATCCGCAGTCTGCAGCTTCAAGTCCGCGAACAAGTCGCCGCCCTTGAAGCCAAACGCTTGGAACTCAACACGATGCCTCGCAAAACCGCCGACTTGGCCAAACTCAAACGGCGCCATCAGGAACTGAACGACACCTATCAGACCTTGCAAGCCCGCATCCAGGCGGCTTCGCTCCTCTCCAAGAATCCTCCCGGATACTTGGAAGTCATGAACGAAGGCTCCCCCGATCAATACCGGGTCTCGACCGGCCAGGTGAAGATCGCCGCAGTCAGCGTGGTCTCAACCCTGGGTGGCTTTCTCTTGGGGCTGTTACTGGCCTCCATCGCCGAACTCCGCCGCAAGGACATGCGCACCCCCCTGCAGGCGGCCATCGCCACCCGCACCATCCCCCGCCTTTGCCTGCTTCACGGTGACGACGACGAAGACGAATCCAATGCCCGGGAGTTCTGGCTCGCCCACATGGCCAGACCCGACACCCGGGGCCGCCGCATCCTCTTTCCCATCATCGGCGAACTGAAATCGGAATACCGCTTCTGGCAGGCCATCCTCGAGAACGTCCGGCGCGACAACGCCAAAGCCCTCTTCATTGATGTCGCGCAACAACCGCTCTCCCCCGCCTTTCGCAATGTCCTCCTCGACTCGCTTCCCGATCAACCCTCTCATCGGCATTCGCGGTCCGCCTCCGATCCTGGACCTCCCGAGTCTCACGTTCCTCATCCCGATGAACCCATCATCATTCCGCCGCGCGCCGCCGACAGCGGTCTCGCCGGCGACTTGGAAAACCTCCGCGGCGCGCAGCAATTGGTAGCCACTCGCCCTTCGGCTCATGCCCTGGCCGAACCCGATCAGCAGTACCTGTTGCCCCGGGAAAATGGCTCAAGTTACGCCGCGCGCTATCTCAGCGCCGCCGACATCACCGTCGAAGAACTCAGCGACATCCTCGAAGAGGTCCCCTCACAGTACTACGTCCTCTGCCGCTGGACCATCGGCCCGAGCGCATCGCTCGCGTCTCTCGGGAAGAATTTCGACCAGTATTATCTGGTCAATTGCCCTTCCACTTCCACCTCCCGCGTAGCCGCATCTCATAGCCGCATCTACCGCAAAATGCTCAGTGAACCCGACGGCCTCGTCGTCATCGATCAGGCCAACAGCAACCGTGTCTTGCGCTGCATTCAATGGCTCGAACGCAAATTCTTCGAGTTGAAACGCGAACCCAGACAGTCCGCACCACCTCCGGAAGACGACGAGGGCATGCTTTGACGCCGCCTCCTCACCTCACTACGCTTATGAAAACTCACGTCTTGTGCCTGCCGGTTCGCGGGTTTCTCGCCGCCGTCGCTCTCTTCCTCGCCGCCATCGCCCTGCTGGGTCAGGACGCCTACAGAATCGGACCCGGCGACCGCCTGAGCATCCGCGTCGTCGGACGCACCGACGGAGCCCGCTCCACCGTGCCCGTTGCTCCCGACGGGACTGTCAGCTTCCTGCAAGCCAGCGGTATTCCCGTCGCCGGATTGACCATCCCCGAAGCCCGGCAACGCATTGAAGAGAATCTGCGGCAATACGAAAAGAACCTGAAGCTTACAGTGAGCCCAGCCGGGTTGGGCAGCAAATCCTATACCGTGCTCGGCCAAGTCGCCCGCAGCGGAGCCTATCCTCTCACCCGTCGCGTCACTGTCCTCGAAGCCATCGCCACCAGCGGCGGGCTCGCCAAAGAAAGTCCCGAGGGAGCCAATCGCGGGACCCGGGCGGACTTGTCCCGTTCCTTTATCGTGCGCCGCGGCCGGCGTCTCAGCGTGGATTTCTCCCGGCTCTATTTCGAGGGAGATATGGCTCAGAACGTCGCGCTCCAGCCTGACGACTACATCTACATCGCCTCCAATCTCGATACCGAGTTCTACGTCTTCGGAGCCGTGGCCAACTCCGGCTTGCAACGGTTGACCCCCGACCTCAGCGTCACCGGAGCGATAACCCGTCAGGGCGGTTTCGCTCCCGGAGCCTGGAAAAAACGGGTCCTCCTCGTCCGCGGCAGCACCGTCGCCCCCGAAACTTTTGTCGTCCAAGTCGACGAGATCCTCCGCGGACAACTTCCCGACGTTCCCGTCCAAGCCGGCGACATTCTCTTCGTGCATACGCGGCCGTGGCACAGGGCGGAAGACATCCTCGGCAACGCTTTCACCGCCTTTGTTCAAGCCATGGCCCTCGCAGCCGCGGATGACGCCGCCAGTGATTTCTAATGTTCCGCCTCCCTGAGTCCCCTTGTGCCGGTTCGCCCGGCCTCATCACCGCCCGGCTCCTTCGCTCCTAACTGTCGCCCCCCATGACCCGGTTCCTCAGCGTCACCCTCGCCGCAGCCGCGATCCTGTCCGGTTGCACATTGCCGCCCAAGGACGCCGCCAATGTCTTTGACCCCCGGGCGGATTCATCCGGCGCCGCCATCGACGCCGGCAAGGACCCCTCTTTCGCCACGTTCTCAAGCGGCCGTCGCGTCACCGCCGGGATGCGCTCTCCCAGCCAAAGCGCCTTCACCCTCGGACCCGGCGATCAGATCGAGATCCAGCTCGAAGGCCGGCCCGAAACCAACGAGCAGACCATCGTCATGCCCGATGGTCTGGTCTATTACTACCTGGCTGAAGGAGTCCCCGCGGAAAACCGCACCGTCGAGGAATTGCGAATGGCTCTCACCGAAGAACTGGCCCAATACGAACCGAATCTTCTTCTCAACGTTACCCTAACGGATGTGCAGAGCCGGAATTATTGGATCCTCGGTCAAGTCGCCTCCCCCGGAACCTATCCCCTCAATCAACCCACCACCCTGGTCCAAGCCCTCGCCAAAGCCGGCGGTATCGACGACCGCAGCGCCGATCCCAACGTCAGCCGCGCCAACCTCGCCGCGGCATACATGGTTCGCAACGGACAGACTCTCGCCGTGGATCTGGAAAGCCTCGTCCGCCACGGCGATATGTCGCAAAACGTCTATCTTGAACCCGGAGATTACGTCTATGTTCCCTCCAGCCAGGATGCCTCCGTCTACGTCCTCGGTGACGTGCCGCGGCCCAGCGCCGTCGGCTATCGCAACAATCTCACCATGGTCGCGGCCATCGGTCAGGCCGGAGGCCTCAATCAGACCGCCTACAAAGAAAAGCTGGTCATCATCCGCGGAGCCCTCTACGAACCCAGCGTCGCCCTCGTCGACTTCGACGACATCATCAAGGGTCAGGCCACCAATTTCCGTCTCCAGCCCGGCGACATCATCTGGGTCTCCAAGAGCCCCTTCGAACTCACCAAAAACTTCGTGTTCCGCATCGCCGACGCCGCTGCGCGCGCCGTCGCCGTCACCGAAGGCGTGAAGTTCGTGGATCCCGACTCACGCCGGGGTCCCTCCATCGGCATCAACTAAACGGCCTGCCCTTTCGCCTCCCTATTCGGGAGGAGCAAACGCCATTCCCTTCATTGACAGAGCCGGGAATCCCCGCCGAGATTGATCCTCTGAGAATGGGGAGTTATGTGCGTAGCGTGGGGATGACTGATCCCTCAGGGGGATCATGAACCCACTCCTCGTTTGGGTCGCCGCAGCCGTTCTCGTGCTTGGAGCCGCTTTTTGCGCCCTGCTCGCGGCTGCGGAAACGGTGATTCTCACCCTCCGCGATTACCAGGTGCGCACTCTCATGGCGCGCCGGCCCTCCATCGGGCCCATCGTGGCGCAGTGGTGCAAGGATCCCCAGAGGCACCTCACCCCCATCATCGCCTTTGGCAGCGGCGCTCATTTCGCCATGGCCGGAGCGGCTTTCCTGCTCCTTCGGGAATTCGGTCTCCTGGAACCGCTGAGCGCCCGCCGCGTCGTCCAGATCGTCGCCGTGAGCGTTGTGGCAACCTTTCTCTTCGACTTTCTACCCAAGCGCTTGGCTCTGCGCTGCCGCGACCAGGCCGCCTGCCTCGCCGCAGGCACCCTCAACTTTCTCAAGCCTCTCGGGCGAATCCCCGGCGGCCGGTTTCTCCGAGGAGCCTTCGGCTCCGTCACCGCACGCCTAGTCCGTCACGTTCCCAGACGGCACCGCGTTCGGAATGACGAGGTTGCCACTCTGCTCGGCCTCGCCGCGGCACGTGGAGCCATCACCGAAGACGAACGTGATGTCATGCTCGAAATCCTCGATCTCTCGCGCAAAACCGCGCGGGATTGCATGACTCCCCGCATGGAGACGCCAAGCATCCACGATCGTCTGCCCTTCACGGAAGTCAGCTCCATCGCCGCGACCTTCCCGGGAAGATTCCTCACAGTCTTCCACCGCGATCGCGATGATATCGTCGGCCTCCTCGATTTGCGAAAGTTTCTCATCCACCCGCCATCCGGCATCGACGGAGCGATGCTCAGCCCCCGTTTCGTCCCGGAGACCACAGAGATCCTCGACTTCCTTTCCCAACCCGCAAACCGGAACGAGTCGCCCGCCATTGTCCTCGATGAGCACGGGGCCTTCGAAGGAATTCTTTGCGGCGACGCTCTGCTCCAGCAGCTCTTTCTCGGCCTGACAACCCATTCGACAAACCTCGATATCCGTGATCTCACGCCGGGGCAAAGCTTCGTCGTCCGCGGCGCCGCCCGCCTGGAGACCCTTAGCACTCGCAGCGGCGCGGTCTTCGAGCGTGAAGGCATCGACACGGTCGCAGGTCTGGTCTTCACCGAACTCGGCCGGCTTCCCGAACGCGGGGAGGAAGTCGCCGTGAACGGGTTCGTGTTCCGCGTCCTGAAAACCGAAGGAAACCGGATCGAAGAGGTTATGGTGCAGAGAACCCCTCCATGAGTGAACCAAGCATGATCGCTCTCCTCCTGACCGCCGCCGTCGCGTGTGCCGTCCTCTCCGCCTTGGAAGCCGCGATCGTCTCCGTCAGCCAAGTTCGCCTGGAGCACGGGTCCCTCCTAGGGGGCAAAGAGGCCTCGCTTTCCCACATTCTCCGCGACCCGCGGCGCCTGCTCCTCTCTCTCCTCCTTCTCGACACACTGACACGCTTGTTAGGGTTTGCCTTGCTCTTCCTCTGGTTGACCCGCTGGCTGGGAAACTGGGGATACCTCGCGGCCTTCGCCGCAGGCCTCCCGCTCTATCTGCTCATCTGCGAACTTCTTCCCAAGGCCCTGGCCCGCTCCGGTCCCTATCGCTTCCTTCTTTTTATGCATCCCTTCATCCAAGCCATCTTTATCATTCCCGGATGGCTTTTCGGAGTGCTGGGCAGCCGTCGCCCTCGCGTCCATGAATCTCAGCCGCGGGAACAACTGCGAGAGGAATTTCAAAGCCGCCTTTTGGCTCTCGGCGATTCCGGCGTCCTGTCTTCAAACGCGGCGCACATGATGCACAACCTCCTCGATTTGCGAAAGCAACGCGCCGCGGATCACCTCAGTCCGCTCCCCGGGATCTCCCTGCAGCAAGAGGAAACCCTCCCCAAACTAAGGGATAGGCTTTGCGAGCTTCCCCTCGCTCCTCTTCCCGTGATCGATTCCCGGGGAAAAGTCCTGGGAATCCTCGATGTGGATGCCGTCCTGCGCGCGACCGGAAACGACAGCACGGCGGCGATGTTCGTGCAAACCTGCCCGCTGGTGGATCCTGCGGATTCCGTCGAAACCGCCATGTGTCTCCTCAGAAATCCGCCCGCCCGCCTCGCCCTCATGCCCTCAAAAGGATCCACAGTTCAAGGCTTTCTGTCCCTCGCCACCCTAGCCGGAGTACTCATGGAAAATGACGCCGCGAAGGGCGCCAAGTCCGAAGCTTCCTTCAAACGGCGTTCACCGTAGCCCGCATTTCGCAAGGCGCTTCGCCGCGAGGCCCCCAGCGGCCAGAAGAATCGTGTATCGCGGGCGCTCCAGCCCTCAACGCCCAGCCAAGCCGGAGGGCCCTTGGACTGCGGCGAGCATCGCCGCTCTCTCCCAAGGCGCGGAGCGCCGTGGCCTGGAGTTACTACATATCCAAGGGAGGCGGGTTGGAAAACCCGCCCTCCGTTGCGGCCCTCGAGCTGTCGAAGTGCGAGGTGGCCGTGGCGGTCAATTGCCGCCGCTCAGGCGCCGCCCAGCCAAGCCGGAGGCCCTTGGACTCCGGCGAGCATCGCCGCTCTCTCCCAAGGCGCGGAGCGCCGTGGCCTAGAGGCACGACATATCCAAGGGAGGCGGGTTGGAAAACCCGCCCTCCGTTGCGGCCCTCGAGTTGTCGAAGTGCGAGGGGGCCGTGGCGGTCAATTGCCGCCGCTAAGGCGCCGCCCAGCCAAGCCGGAGGGCCCTTGGACTGCGGCGAGCATCGCCGCTCTCTCCCAAGGCGCGGAGCGCCGTGGCCTGGAGTTATTACATATCCAAGGGAGGCGGGTTGGAAAACCCGGAGCAACTTGCGCAAAACGGCGGCGGGATATCAAAGAGTATTCTTATTCCCCTTTTCGGCGCCGGGCAAGGCGGCGGGTCTGCGTTGGATGCGATCAAACCCATGGTTGCCGGACTGCGCCGGTTTTTTGACGATCCGGACAACGCCCCCGTTGCGAATGATGTCAGTGCCCCCG
The DNA here is from genome assembly GCA_041749135.1 of Verrucomicrobiales bacterium. Lineage (GTDB taxonomy): Bacteria > Verrucomicrobiota > Verrucomicrobiia > Verrucomicrobiales > DEV007 > DATKCT01. The sequence goes on along the minus strand of JBGTBW010000140.1, from coordinate 36,946 downwards.
CTTCGAGGCAGCGGCTTTCTCCCGGAAATACTCCAGCCACTGCCGCGTCATCGCTCCCCCGATCCCGTCCCCGGGTCCGTAGTCCTCGGCTTTCTTGCCCCAGTAAAACCCCATCCAACCGTCCACGATGTCATGGGCTCCGTCGATGAACTCCCCAAGTTCGTCGATGGTGCAGGCCAGGGGGAACATCTCCTCTACAACCAACGGTTTGCCGGTTTCGTAGACCCTGAGCGCGGTCAAAGCCTCAGCGATCTTCCCGCTCTTCGGATAGAAGTGGACGCTGACGAAATCCAACTTGCTCCCCGCCTCCTCGCCGTGAAACAAAGGCTTGGCTCCGGGAAACACGTGAGCCCAGGGAATCACCCCCACGGTCGTTAACCGAAGCGGGTCGTGGCGCCGGATCGCCGCAACCAGACGTTCCACCCAGAGGCGAGCCACCTCCGTCCGCGAGCGCCCGGCCAAGTCCAGGCTGATCCTCTGAACAAAGAACTTCCCTCCCAACTCCCCGGTGAGCCAGTCCGTCTCCGCCTTGTCCTCGCCGGGAAGGACCGGTTCGTTCATAAGATCATAGCAAAACACCCAAGGACTTTGGGCGCAGCTCCTGGCCACGGCTTCCCAAAAGCGCGCCTGGACCTGCCAACGCTCCTGTTCTTCAAGCGCATCGTACCAGTCCGGCACATCCGCGCGGTGATAGCATCCCAGACCCGTGAGATTCAGGTAGATCCCGGTCTCCCCAGCCAAGGCCAACAACCGGCCAAGCCGCTCCAAAGACGCCTCGTCCGCCCGGTCCGCGCTCCTCATGAATCTTCCCAATTGCAGATGAATCCGCACCACGTTGGCCCCGAGATCCCGCATCTCCCGGAAATCTTCTTCGACGGCATCCCATTCTTCGGCCCAATAGTCCTCCAGCAGCCGGCCGCCATCGTCGTGATCGTAGTTGAAGCCCCAACCCACCCAAGGCCGGCGCGATTCTCTCAGGACAAATCCGGTTCCATCCGCAGAGACTGCGATGCGCTCCCCGTCAGCCCCGCCCGCGCCTTGCTCGCCTCGGGCGGCGGGGCCAGGTTCTTGTCCGGAAGCCGCCGAGCCGGCGCCACAAGAAAGAGAAAGCCCAAGTGCCGCAACCCGAAGGGATCTTGCCCCAATCATCCTTCCACGATGCCGTCTTGCCTCAGGGACGCAAGCCTCAGAACTCCTGATCTCGGGGAATGAAGATGAACCGGCATTGAGGTGAGCCCTGCCCCTATTCTCTCCTACTCTTTCTGCTGCGGCGCGTTGCGCCCCATGGGGACAGCGTTGCGCTTACCTCAGACTTGAACAGGGTTTGCTCACCCAGCCCTCCGCCTTCGACTGGACGCGCCTTGGCCGCATGGGGCTCGCCGGCCCCTCGCGACGAAACAGTATGAGAAATTCCGGCTAGCGGCGGCTTAACCGGCGGAATAGCACAATACCGATGCCTGGAAAAATCACGTTCGGCATCCACATCAACACGTGGGGAAGCCAGCCGCCGCGATCCCCCAGAAGCCCCCCCCAGACAAGGAAGAAAAAGAACAGAAAGGCCACCGCCAGGCTAAAAACGAAGCCGATAAGGGTCTCTCGCCGATGGGCAGTGATGGCCAAAGGTATGCCCACCAAACAAAAAGTGAGGCTCGCCAAGGACAAGGATCCCCGGCGAGCCAGCTCCACTCCCAGTTCGTTCCGGTCTTTCCAAGAAACCTCGCGAGATTTTAACTCTTGGCGCAGCTCCCGCACGGTCATCTCGTCCGGCTTCTTCTCGCTCTCGAGCATCGCCTTGATGGAAATATCCGGGGCCACACCTCCAAAGGTGATCCCGTGCACCACGCGCCGCGGATTTCGCGGTTCTTCGCCGTCCTTCATCTCCATCTGCACATCGCGCATCGGAAGCACGATCAGCCCTTCCTCCGGACGCGATTCGATCTCCATCTCTCCTGCAAAGATATAGCTCGCCGGGAGATTGCTCGCCCGCCCCTGCAATTCGAGGACTTCAACGTCGCGGAACTTCCGGCCCTCGCGTTTACCCACATAGATCAGTTTCCCCGGAATCTCGGTCAACACCTCGCCCTCCCGGAAAAGCACGCTGAGATCGCTCTGGCGCAGCAACCGCTTGAGACTGTCCTTGGCCCGCGGCGATACTTCAAGATTCAGCCAGAGACAAAGGCCCGTCGCCATCGCCGCGAGCAGAAACACCGGAACACAAATCCGCTTCATACTCAGCCCCGCCATCCGAAAGGCGACAAATTCGCTGTCTGCCGACATCCGTCCAAACACGAGCAAGACCGCCGAGAGCAATCCCCACGGCGCCGTGTAAGCCAGAGAGAAGGGGATGATGATCACGATAGAGCGCAGAACCAGCTCCAACGGGAGGCTGCCATCCACCAGTCTCGGAAGAATTGTCTTGAAAACGTGCCCAAGTCCGAAAACCAGAGTCAGGCAAATCACCGCGAAAATGCTGCCTGCCAAGACCTGTCTTCCGATGTAGCGGTCGAGGATTCTCATGGGTCCGACCTAACCAGTATCCCCGCCGCCTCCGGTCCGCCAGGATTCCTCCATGGTTCCTTTCCCACCCGTTCTTCCGCGCCGTTGGCCCCCATTCAATCCCCCCAAGGGCGCGCTTGCTTGATCACCAGGCGGTCAGCCGCATCGATCTTGAACTCGATCTCCATGGCGAAGTCCGGGCCACCGGAATAAAGACTCCGAAAATGCCGCTTGACCACCTGCATCGACTCGGCCAGGCGATGAATCTGCTCCGTGGTGAGGACCGGCCGGCCGTCAATCCTTCGGTTCGAAGCGCGGACATACTGTACCTCGTACTCGTATTTGGAATAGTCGGAACTTGTCACCAACAAGGAAACCAGAAACTCATCCGGAATCGAATCCACCCCGGGATTGGTCACAAGATCCTCTCCAACTTGAGCGTTGACGTAGTATCCCAGCCAATTCGAGTCCACGATGTTGTGCGTAACGCCAACCCCGTTCGCCTTCTCGAAATCAAAATTGGGATGAATCAGCACACCCATGACCGTGCTCAAATGGTCGATGCGGTGGAATTCCCGCTCTTCAAAGGCCCGAAAATTCCATAGGCTGGCCCAGACTTGCCGGATGCTTTTCTCGAGATGTCCTTCGCCCAAGCGATGCGTGTAGGAATCGTAGAGACCCGCGCCGTTGAACCCCGGCAGGTCCTCATTGTTCGTGCTCGACCGGCAACGCAGGCTGATACCCGCGGAAAAACGTCCCTGCACTTCACCGATCCGCTCCCGGACCCATCCTGGCGTTTCCCCTTCCTTCCGAATCTTGGCCCGAAGCCGGGCTAGTTCCGCGTCGCGGATCTCCAGGTCTTCGAGAAAATCATCGCGCTGCAACAAAGCCCGCACCTCTTGGTCGTACCCATTGTGCTCCATGAAGGCCACATACCAGGAAAATGGCGCTGCATACCCGTAAGGAACATAAAAGAGCGGTTTTCCATCCCGAAAAGCCCGCACCGCCGCTTTGCGTAGTTCAGCCAAATTCGCCGCTTTGGCTCCATAGGCCTTCGCCTGGTCGAAACCCATTTCGTCCAGGACGCCCGCGGTATCCACCGAGAGGTCCCGGGCCGGAAAACGAGGAAAGGGCGGCCTCGTAGCCTCGTAATACGCCTCGACTTCTTCCACCGTCGCCTCGCGGAGCACATAACCATCGGCGCCCACCTCATAGTAGACCAACCGCCCTTCGAGGGCCGTGATCTCGGGCTTCTCCGAGGCCTTAGCCACGTAAGCGTTCGGCGTGTTGTTCTGCCGCGCCTTGAGATTGACGTGGGAAAGCGGCGTCTGCGGAGCCTCCGTAATGATCCCCGCCACATGACTGAGATCGTTGGGCAGCCGCGTCAGCAACACGATGTCCCGCGCCGAGAGCAACTCTCCCAAGTTCCGCACGATGCGCAGCCGTCCGAAGGACGCCCCGGGATGCATCGCCGCATAACCGACGTTTCCAAACAATGTCTCGGTCGATACCGTGCGCACCAACGATCCGGCATACAATTCCGCTTCTTGCGCCATGACCGCCTCCTGCGTTTCGCCCGCCGGATGATAGGCCAAACGTCCACGGGCAAAGGGCATCGTCGCCGCAATCAAGTTGAAGGCCTGCTCGACCCGGTGAAAGGGAACCGGGTCCGTCGGCCAAAACTCTATCGTGTAGATGCCCAGACTCCCATCCGGAGCCGCGGTATGGTCGTGAGCCAAAAGACTGCCCGCCAGATTCTTTCGTCCGGCATCGTCGATCGTGTAGGTCTGCGCGTTGAACTCGAAAAGATCGAGGTCCATCCCCAGCACATTGATCCCAAAATAGTAGTGGAATGGGAAATGCTCCGTGTGCATGTAATGCAAATGGGGATGCTCGGTGTCCACCCCGGTGATGAGGAACTTCACCTCCCGGATTTCCATGGCTCCTGGCACGTTGTCCCGGCGCGAGAGCCTCTCGAAGGCACTGCGGTCCGGCGCCCACACCGATCCGTCCTCGGGATCGAGAAACACCGCGGGATTCAGAGGATGGCGCCCGTCCGGATTCCGCAATTCATAGATATCGCTGACGCCGTCCCCATCGAGATCGTGAAACGCAGAAACGGAAATCTCCCCTAGCCGGTAAAATGCCTGACCTCGCACCGGAGCTGAATCAAAAAGTCGCTGGGAACCCTCTCCCCGGCCCTCCTCCACCGCCACCGCTTGCCAACCGCCATCCAGCCCGCGGCTGCGGTAGAGCACGTAGTAAAAACCCTCCCGCCCCGCACAATCCACGCCGAACTCCGCCGCCTCCACCGGAGCAACAAAGTCTCTCAATGGATTCGCTTGTGCCCATCCCCCGGCCCCAGAGACAAACAAACCAACCACCCAAACTGACCCGAACCATTTCACTGCTGCGCACCCTACGCCGCCTCGACCGCAGGGTCAATGCTCCTGAACGAAGAAACCAGCCTTCACCCCGCTCATGGTCACACCGAATACTTCCGGATCACTTCGTCCGGTATTCTCTTGGGTCGCCCCGTCCCCAAATCCACTAGAGTGTAATCAAAGTATCCCTCGGCCGAAAGTCTGCCGTCCGTAAGCCGGAGGATCTCGAAGACCACGCGCACCTCCCGTTTCCGGATTTCCGAAATACTCGTTCGCACCCGCGCACTGTCGCCCAACCGCAGCGCTCGCCAGTGGTTGATGTGAGCCGTCTTGACGTACCAGGAGGCTCCATACTCGAAAAACCGTTCCATGGCCATCCCATAGCAGCGCTCCATCTGATCGATGCGCGCGGCCAAGACATAGTCCAAATAGCGGCTGTTGTGGACGTGCTGATGCATGTCGATATCGTCAGGCCGGACTCGCAGGACCGTTTCGAAAATGGAATGCGGCGTCTCCATGGCGAAAAGTTTCATGATGCCCGGAAGGAGACGGCGGCGCAACATCGTGGGCCAAACTCTCAAGATTCGGAAGAGTTGGGCGCCGGCCTTCCCTTTAGCGCTTTCGTCCGCCCTTCTCACACTGCTTCGTCGCGAGGGGCTGGCGAGCCCCGTGCGGACAAGCCATGACGGCAACACGGCAACCAATCCATAAAGTTTGGCTTTGCTTTCCCGGCGTTCCCTGTCTATAAAGTCCCCTTCGTTCTCTCCAATTCCACCCATGCCTTCGTGATGAAACTCCGCTTATTCTCTCTTTTGCTCGCCGCCTCGATCGCGCCGGGGCTCCTTTTCGCCGCCGGCAAATGCCCGATTTCGGGTGAGGACGCCGACCCCGCCGTGACGCTTCAAGTCAATGAAAAATCGGTTGGGTTCTGCTGCAACAAGTGCCTCGCTAAATACCAGGAAAACCTCAAAGTCGTGGATGAAGGGGCCGCCAAATGCCCCATCTCCAGCGAAGACGCTGATAAGGAGCAGCGCATCATCCACGTCACCACCACGGCTAACTTCTTCTGCTGTGCGAAATGCATGGCGAAGTTCACCGAGGACAACAAGCTCGAAGCCAAGGACGAAGGAGCGGCCAAGTGCCCCCTCTCTGGGGAAGAGGCCAGCGCCGATCACTCCGTCAATGTCGATGGCAAAGTGACTTATTTCTGCTGCGAAAAGTGCCAGAAGAAATTCACCGACGGCCTCCAGGCCACCCAAACCACACCCGGAAAATGCCCGATCTCCGGAGAAGACGCCGACCCCACCAAGGCCATTTTCACGACCGCCGCCAAGGCCGTGTATTTCTGCTGCGCCAAGTGCAAAGGCAAGTACACGGAAACCCAGTTCGCCAAGGCGGAATAGCGCCTCCGCTCAATCATCCTTTTCAAGAGAACCCCAGCCGGGAGGTTGGGGTTCTTTTTTTGCCTGAAGCCAGCCCCTTATCACCCGGGGCGGGCTCCCACCGCCCTGTCGCGCCATGGGTCTCCTTCCCAGGACCAGGCCGTCACGGAGGCCGGCCCTCCAGGTCTGGTCTGACAGATTGGTTACGATATCCTGGAGGGGCGGGCTCCCGCACGCCCTGTCCCGCCATGGGTCTCCTTCCCAAAGCCAGGCCGCCGAAACGCCGGGTCCAAGGCATAGATTCCAGCCACATCACGGGGTCCCTCAACCACAATATATTGAAGCCGGCGCCGCCCTGGACCCACAACATCTGGTGGATCGCCCCACATTCTGGTTGCGCAGGCTGCGCCTTTCCGTCACTCTTCTTCCCTAGCCCTCGGCTTTTACGCGAATCATGCGTCTCAAATCCCTTTCCCTCAGCGGCTTCAAATCTTTCGCCGACCGGACTGTCCTCGAGTTCCATCCGGGCATGACTGCCATCGTCGGTCCTAATGGCTGCGGCAAATCCAACGTCGTCGATGCCATCCGCTGGGTCCTCGGCGAAAGTTCCGCGAAGGCTCTCCGCGGAGGAGAAATGGCCGATGTCATCTTCAACGGCACCGACAAGCGAAAACCGGTCGGCTCGGCCGAGGTCACGCTCACCCTCACCGGCTGCGAAAAGGACCTGCAAGTGGAGTTTCACGAGGTCGCTATCAGCCGCCGGGTGTTCCGGGACGGACACTCGGAGTTCCGCGTCAACAATACCCTCTGCCGCAGAAAGGATATCCAGGATCTCCTTTCCGGCACCGGGATCGGACAAGCCGCCTATTCCATAATGGAACAGGGTAAAATCGATATGCTGCTGAGCTCGAAGCCCGAGGACCGCAGAGCCGTCTTCGAGGAGGCGGCGGGGATCACCCGGTTTAAGCAGCAGAAGCGAGAAGCCCTGCGAAAACTCGAATACACCGAGGCGAACCTGCTCCGGCACGAGGATCTGATCGCGGAACTCACGCGGCAGCGCAATTCACTGCAACGCCAGGCGGCCAAAGCCCGCCGCTACCAGGAATTGCTTGTGGATGTCCAGACCCTTGACCTCCACGTCGCCCACCGGCGGCAGGAGTTTCTCCGGGCTCAAAAGGACGAGTTGATTACTTCCATGCGAGCCCTCAACGCGGAAGAGGAGGGAATCCGGGCGCTTCAGGAAAGCGTCCGGGCGGGGCTGTTGGAAAAGGAAGCCGTCCTGGGCGGCCTCGAATCCGAATACCACGCATTGCTGCAAAAGAAACTGGACCTCCAGGACGCCCGCACCTCCTGCACCGAGCGGCTCAGCAACAACATCGAGCGCAGGACCGAGCTGGAAGCGCGCATCCGGGATACGAGCCAGGAGATGGACAAGACGCGAAACTTGCTCGACGAGCAACGCCACGCCTTGGAGGACGCCGAACGGGCCCTCCAAGAGTTGCGGAGCCGCCGTGAACAACTGAGCGGGGAATTGCACGCCGGCGAGCAGCAGCACCGGGACGCCGGAAGAGAACGCCTGAGCGCTCAGCAGGCCGCTGCAAAACTGCGCGACGAACGCCAGGAGATCCTCACGGCAATCGCGGCCTTGGAAGCGGCAGGTCAAAGCCGCCGGCAACAAGAAGATCTCGACCGCCGGAGAGCAGACCAATTGGCGGCCGATACGGAGGCTCTCAGCAAGGAGCGGCTCGTGCAGGCGCGAAACCAGGAGGATTTGCGCCAGAGCCTTGATCAGTCCGATGCCGCCGCACGCGAACTGGAAGCGCGGCTCAAGGAACAGACTTCGCGTGTCGCCCGCTCCCAAGAAGAACAGCGGGGCCTGGAAAAGGCCTCGCGCGAAGCCGAACGCGCCCTGGCCCTAATTACTTCCCGCATCGAAATGCTGCGGCGCTGGGTCGAGCAGGGAGAGGGTCTGGAAACGGGGACTCGCTGTCTCCTCCAAGGTCTCGATGAGCCGGAAACCTTTCGCGGGGCCGTGCGGGGTGTCCTCGGTTCGATGATCCACGTGTCCGATCCGCGCTTTCTTCGGGCCATCGAAGCCGCATTGGGCCCTTTCCTCCAGACTGTGGTGCTCGCCGGCGATTCCGATTTGGCGGACTCCGCCCTGGAACGAATGCGCGAACGCCGCCTGGGTTTCGCCTCGGTGCTCAGCGAGGACGGATCCATCGCTCCCGGCGCCCCTTCGGCAGCCCTCCCTCCAAGCATCCTTGCCAGAGCATCCGAGGTCCTCAGCGCCGCTCCAGCCGTCCAACGCGTCATCGATCGCCTTCTCGAAGATGTCTTCATCGTGGACTCACTCGCGAGCGCCCGGCGGGCCCAGCCACAATGCCCCCAAGCCGTGTTCGTGTCTCTGGCCGGAGAAATCCTGCTTCCAGAAGGCATCGTGCAGGGCGGCGCTCTGGCCGAGTCGCCCACCTCCGTGCTCCGGCTTCAGAACGAACTCGACAGCCTCGAAAAAAGCCTCACAGGACACCAAGCGGAGGCCGGCGCCGCTGCCCAACGCCTGAAAGCAGGCGAAGATTCCCTCAGTGAACTCCTTGCCGCAAAGGAAGAGCTGGCCGTCTCCCTCCAGGACTGCCGGCTCACCCGCTCCCGCATGCGCGACGAGCAGGTCCTGGCCGGGAAAGAGTGGAACCGGCTCACGCAAAGGCTTGAAGCCGTCGAACTCGAACGCAACGCTTTGCAGCAAAAGCAAGCGGAATGGACCAGTGCAGACCGCGCCGCCACAGCTCGCCTCACCGAGTGGAAACACAGGCTTCAGCGCATGGATGCGGCTATCCCGAGGCAAGACGCCGCGCTCGCCCACCTCTCCGAGCTAGAGATCGAAGCGGGCCGGGCGGTCGCCGCTCTTCGCACCCAAGTCGCGGTGGAGCAACAAGCTGAAGAAGCCCTTCTCCGTCATCAAACTCCCCTCAGCGGCCGCCTCAGGGAACTCGACGAACTGCAACTGCGCCGGTCGGCCGAGATCGAAAACTGCCGCCAGCGCATTCAACTTTTGGAAGCCAGCACCGACGAACTCAACACGCAACTCGTCCAAGCCGAATCCGGTCTTGCCGAACTCGGGAAAACTCTCGCCGGTTTCTCCGCGCACCGGCAGAACCTCAACAGGGAGATCACTTCCCTGCAGGAAGAGATCGACCTGCATGCCTCCAGGAGAGGAGCCGTCCTGGAGCAGCGAGGAAAAGAAGAAGTGGAATGTACCAAGATCGATCTCCGCCTGGATCACCTCGCTCAGACCATGCAGGAGCGTTACCGGGTCGAGCTTTCCACTTTCGAATCCGATCCCCACCGGCTTCTCGCCACGCTGACCGGTCTCACTCCTACCGGCCGCCGGAGCCGCGGCGAAGAGGGCGAGGACGGACCCGCCGAAACGGGTTTGGATGTGCCCGGCGAACCGGACTGGGAACAGGTGGAATCCCTCGCTCTCGATATGCGCCGCCGCCTCGACGCCATGGGTCCGGTCAATCTCGAGGCCATTGAAGAGTTTCAGGAATTGGAAGAGCGCCTCACTTTCAACACCGAACAGCGGGACGATCTCATCCGCGCCAAAGAGGAACTCCATCGCGTGCTGCTCAAAATCAACCGGGAGTCGCGCACCCGCTTCGTGGAAACCTTTGCGAAAGTTCGCGAAAACTTCCGAATCATGTTCCGGGAGCTGTTCGGCAACGAGGCTACGGCCGATCTGCTCTTGATCGACGACGAAGACCCGCTCGAAAGTGGTATTGAGATCATCGCCAAACCCCCGGGGAAAAAGACCCAATCCATCACCCTGCTTTCCGGCGGCGAACGCTCGATGACCGCGGTGGCGCTCCTTTTCGCCATCTACATGGTTAAACCCTCTCCCTTCTGTGTCCTCGACGAACTTGACGCGCCTCTCGATGAAGCCAATATCGCCCGGTTTCTCCGGGTGCTGGACCGTTTCGTTCAAGAAAGTCAGTTCGTCGTCATCACTCACAACAAACGCACGATGAACCGCGCCGACGTTATGTATGGGGTGACCATGGAGGAATTCGGCGTCAGCAAGCCTGTCGGAATGAAACTCACCGGACCGGCCCAAGCCGTGTCGAGTGCGTCCTGATTGGGCTAGGCTCAAATCCCGATTGCCTCCCTACTCCCGGCGCACTAGAGTCCATCAAGCCGGCGCGCAATCCGAGGCGGGATTTTGCATTGTGGAATGCCCGCCCGCCTTTCCGGCGATTCAGCCACAACAGCCAAAACTTATCTGCCGTCATGAAAACCACAGCACTCTTCGCTGCAGCCGCGGCCGCCATCGGTCCATGGGCCTTTGGAGCCGAAGAATCCACGCATTCCCTCACGGACTTTTCCATCGGTGAGATCGTTTCCGGGTCTCCCGTCAAACTTGAAGACTTGGGAGGCAAAGTCGTCGCCCTCGAGTTCTGGGGCCTCCAATGAGGCGCCTGCCTCGTGAGCATTCCGCAGTTGGCGGAATTCGAAAAGCGCTATAGCAAGAGGGGATTTCAAGCCATCGGAATCCATGCCCAAGCCGGAACCGACGAGCAGATCCGGGAGTGGTGCAAAGACAACCGGGTCGAGTTTCCCATGGCCAAATCGGGACGAAGCCCCATCGAGATCAGCGGCATTCCGCGCATGTTCGTTTTCGACCAAAGCGGAAAGCTCATTTATGACGGACGCCCCGGAGCCGAAGCAGAGACGCTCATCAAACGTCAACTCCGCAAGTCTCCCGCCGCCGGCGATGCTTCCGGGTCCGATTCATCCACTCCACTCCGGAAACCCGAGGTCCTGATCGAGGAAAGAACCTGGACCAACTCCGATGGAAACACCCTGCGCGCCGCTCTCCTCTCGGTAGAAGGAGAGAACGGCGTCTTCCGGAGACCGGACGGAAACACCTTCACCTACGCCCTCTCCAAACTCTCGAAGGAAGACGCCGCGCTGATCAAAGAAAAAGCCGCCGCCGGAGAGGAGCCCTGATTGAAACTTCGCGATTGGGATTTCATTCCCGATAGAAAAAGCGGGCGGAGAATAAGTTCCTCCGCCCGCTTCTTTTAACCTGTATTCTGCGTATTCCGCCAACGCCACACAAGCGAGAACGGGCAGCTTTACCGGCTGATCTCTGATTATCCTGCGACGAAACGCCCTCCGCGGGCCCGGCCAACTTTCTTGAAATGGCCGTTCAGAATCTTAAGGGCGGATCCGTAGGAAATGCCGGCCTGCTTGGCTGCTTCCCGGCCCGAAATACCCTCTGCACCGGCAGAACTGAGAATCACCGATAGACGCTCCAATGCATCCTCACGCGCCACCCGGCTCCGCTTGCCCTTACCTCTTCCTTTCCGGGCGATCCCCACGCGCTTCTTTTTCCCCCCAACGCGCTTCTTCTTACGCCGCGCTTTCTTCCCCACCACAGGGAGCAAGCCCAAAAGCGTCATACCTCTCTTCTTCTTCGCCGGAGCTGCGGGCGTCTGAGAGAGCTGAGATTCCAGTTCCGCCACCTGCGCCATCTTCTCCTTGATCTGAGCGCCGATAACGCCATCCCGTTTCCGCTGGAGAATGCCGAGCTTTCGCTCAACGCTGCCAATCTGACGGTCCAATAGGTCGAGTTCTTTCTGAATAGAAGCCATAACGCATTCGATCATGCACGCCGGAAAACTCAAAATCCAGCGTTTTTCCACATAAAGAATAGTGCCGCAACTTTCCTGGCGACGCGCCGCAACAGCCATCTCCGCGATCCTCACACCGGGAAAACGCAGCAAAATCCATGTTTCGCATTCTGTTTCCGCTACACGCCTCAGGCGAGAGCGCCGGGCGTCTCCCTCGCCAAGAAGCAAACTGTAGAGCATTCTCCTCCCTCAGAACAAGAACTGCGAAACTCCCAGCGCTCCGCAGCGGCGCCTCTTCCTGGATTGACGCCCACGGCAATTCTCTCCACCATGATTCTATGGTCAGCAGTCCCCACATCGCCGCGATGCTGAACGCGCAAGCCGGGCACGAGTTCTCCGCGATGCTTCAATATGTGGCCTTCGGAGCCCACGTTGTCGCCAGGAATCCACGCCGCCCCGCAGGAGCCTGACAAAGCGTTTTTTTCCGACAGTCCACCTCTTGGGGAGTTCCGGGGCCCCACGGGGTCGCGCTTTCCAGGCCCCCAGGTTTTATTTGTCACGCTATCCTGAAGGAACGGGATCCCGCACGCCCTGTCTCGCTCTGCGACCCTTCCGTCCCTCCAAAGCGCCAGAGGACTGGCGCACTCCAAGAGCTGGCGCACTCTCATCCCTAGCCCCAATGCCTTTAGGGAAATTTAAGTAATTTCAATTGCGAAAGGACCTGTAGCCGATTCAATTCTTGGGGCTTTTTGCCTGCTGGGAGCCAATCCGAGCCGGCGAGGACGCCGGCGGAAGCAGCGAACAGGCGCCTGTCCTGCCGGAAGGAATAAAGAAAGGCTTGAGCCAGGGAGCCCCGAGGGCAGCCGCGAACAGGCGAGACGCCTGTTCGGACTTTGGACAAGCGAGACGCTTGTCCCTACGTTGAGGCGCCACGGTCTGCTCAGATTCCTCATTCCCCTTTGTCCCGCGCCTTCACTTTCCGGAACTGACCATCCGTCCGGCGGCTCAGACCGCGCAGCAGCTTCTCTTCCACGTCGCGGTCCTGGCCGGTCACATAGTAGATGGTGTGGATCCGCGGCGTCTTTCCTGCCTCTTTTCCGAGCCGTTCCACGAGTTCGAACAGTTCATCGTTCGGAATCGCCTCAACCCCGCCGCCTTGCAGGCTGCGCGTCGCATTCCCATCCGTGAGCAGAAAAACAACCTCCGGTCCCAGGCGGAAAGCCTCTTCCAAGGCGTAATCGTGGCGTGTCCCGCCCGGCCGGCCGCCCGTCGGCGGAGCCTTGTTGCAATCGACTTTCTCCTGGATGTGGCGCCTTGCTTCCGCCCGGTTCGCCGCCGTGCCGGGGGCCAGCGTTTCCTTCCACGACCGCGCGCTTCCTGACCAGTGCACTATCCCGAACCGGGTGTGTACGTTCAGGGCGTCGAGAAGACGAAAGGCCTCCTCGCGAATTCCCTGAAACGACTGCTCCTTACCCTCACGGAGCAGCTTCCGGCTGTCGTAGTCGTAATCTCCGGTCCGGCCGAACATCGATGCCGATACGTCGATCATAATGAGGACGCTGTCCGCCTCGTCTTGAATGTCGAAGAAGGAGAAACCGCCGGAGTCTCCAGATCCCTTTCCGCCGCCCTTGCCCAGGCCCGATCCCGCCGCGCCGGAAGCCAGAGCGCCTAGCGCCGCCGAGAGGCCCTCCGCAAACATCGGTGGAGGCTCCGTGTCGAGCTTTCCGACGGATTCGGGTAAGGCCAAGGCCACTTTCCGGGTGCTGGCTAGGGCTTCCCGGACGGGTGGAGCCGACGCAACGGCCGCCTGCCGCGCCATGCTCACTCGATGGCGTTTCGGATCCGGCGGGATCTTGATGGGAGCCGCCACTTCGAAGACAGCCTCCGGCGGAGGCCGTGATTCCGAAACCACATACCAAGCCAGCAGCATGCCCAGGACGACATGGGCCGCGACGCTGGCGATCACTACCGACATCCAAGACTTCTTGCACCTGCTCCCCAAGCGCTTTCGACGAAATGGTTGCCCGAATGCGACAATCTTATTCATACCCATTTACAACAGCGTCCGAGAATCCCTCAGGAGCCCTCCTCTGTTTCATGAATGAAACTGACACCTTCAATCCGGGCCCGGGCGCATGCGTTGAGCACGTCCACGACCCGCTGATGACGCGCCGCGTCGGCAGGGGCAATGGTAACCAGCGGCAGCGTGCCGTTGCGCTCTGAAGCCAGGCGAAAGCGCTCTAAAGTCTCCTCCAGCTCCGGCATCTCCCGCCCGCCGCCGCCGAAATCCCGCTCGTTGAGCAACACCCGGCCATCCTCCATGATCTGTATGCGCTGTTCGTCAGGAAAGTCCACCGTCTCTTCCTGAGACACCGCGCCGGGCAACTTCATCCGCAGATCGGCTTCCTCTTCGCCGGGCCGGGCCGTGACCATGAAGAAAACCAGAAGGAGAAAGACCATGTCAATCATCGGCCCCATCTGCATGTCCACTGGCGTTTCGCCGCGCTTCCCTTTACGTCTCATTCCTGCTGACGCGCCCCGATGATGATGTCTACTGCCCCCGCCTCCGAACAGAGGCGCAGAAGCTGCTTGAGTTGCCCGGCTGGAGCTTGCCTGTCCGCGCGAATCCACACACGCAACGGGGGAAAATCGCGGAAGCGTTCCTTCAAATGGATGGCCACCTCGTCCTCCGCGGTCACCCTTTCGCCCAGCCGGAAACGGCCCTCCCCATCAATGCCGATAATGTCCCGGCGACTCAAATCATCGGGAACCACCGCGCTTCCCGCCACCGGAAGCTCCACTTGCAGATTCTGTTCCTCATTTGCGATCTTGGAGGTCACCATGAAGAACACCAGCAAGAGAAAGGTCATGTCGATCATGGGGGTAATCTGAAATCCCCCTTCAATTGGATGCCGGGAACCGCGCATGCCGTCCTCCTGTCACTGGTCTTCGGAAACCGGAGCCGCTTCCGCCAGACGCACTTCTCCGGAAAGGACGTCGATGAGAAATGTCGCTTGGCGCTGGATGCTTGCGACGATGGCCATGACCCGGTTGCGGAAGAAGAAGTAAAAGAACATCGCCGGTATCCCCACGAGCAGTCCGCCCGCTGTAGTGATCATGGCTTTGCCGATTCCACCCGCGAGATCCTCGGGCCGGCTCTTCTTCTGCTGGAGCATGTCAAATGCTTCAATCATTCCCACCACCGTCCCCAGCAATCCAATCATCGGAGCAAGCGTGGCGAAGGTGTTGAGATAATTCACCCAAAGCATCTGCCGCGTTTCTTCCTGCTCCAGAGTCTCGCAAGCGGCCTGTTCCATCGACCCTTTGTTGGCCCGGTCCCGTTCGAAGTCGACTTTGAGCAAGGCCGATGTCAGCACCGTGGAGAAGCTACAAGGCTGGCTTCGACACAACTCGTAGGCGTTCGTGACATCCCGCCGCTGCATCATGCCCGTCAGTGAATCCATCAGCCCCACCGGAGCCATGCGACGGTTGGATACTTGCGAAAAGCAATAGGTGGCCACGGCGATCGTTCCGGCGGAGCAGAGCGAGAGCACATGCATCATCCAGCCGCCCTCCCGATAAACGTCGAGGAGCGATTTCTTCACCACTCCCCCTCCGCCCGCCGCCGGCTCCTCGGACGCCCTCAAAGCCGCTTCCTCCTCGGCGCAGACCATAGAGGTCCATGCCAGCATCGCCGCCGCTCCCCCGATCAGCCCATACTTCCAAACCATACCCGTCCAGCCGTTCAGATGCCCTTTCATGATTGAGTTTTTTTCCGGTTCGATTCTTCCTCTTCTTCCTTCCCATCCCTGACGTCTTCACCCTTCCTTGGTTCCTCACCCGGGTGTTCGCCGGGCCGCCACTCCGCGGTACGCTCCGCCTGCGGCGAATCGGGATACAATTTGGCCAAATCTTCCGCATAAATCTCCGCCTCATCCTTTCGCCCCAGATGCACCAGGCTCCGCACCGCATGCTCCAGTCCTCCCGCCGCTGCTGGAATGTTGTCAGGCTCGAAAAGAAAGGGATGAATCGCCCCTTCCAATGCGGCGTCAACCCAGTCCATGTGCCGCTCTTTGACCTCTGGATCATCCCGCCATCGCGGAAACTTGACTTCCACTTCGAGAACCCTGGCCCATGCCAGGGCGGCTCTGGCTCTCCGCACTTCGCCCCCCTCAATCAACCCCGCGCCTGTGTCCGCGATGCCAGCCAATAACTTCTCCGCCTCATCGAGCAAGTCCTGCTGTACCAATGCCTCCGCCATCGTGCACTGCGCCGCCCATTGACGCTTCGCATCCGGATCCTTCCGGAACACCTCCCGGGCGATCGCTTCCGCCCGCCGCGCCATGGGGACCTCCTTCACTTCCAGCATACGCCGGGCCAAAAGAAGTCCCGCTTCTCCCGCTTCGGATCCCGGGACTGCAAGATACCGTCGCCGGCTCTCCCAGAAACGCTCCAGGGAGTCCCGGTCTCCCGCCTCTAGGCCGGCCAGCCTCTCTTTGAACCGCACCCGCTCGACATTCGCCAACGGCACGGCCCGGTCGCTTGCGCCCGAGCTTCCCGATTCGCCCACCCTGACCTTCATCTGAAGAAACCGCCCTCGAAGGTCTTCAATGCTCCCGCGCAACTCCGATCCGTCGCGCAACACGGCCAAATCGCCGGGTTCCAGCTCTTTCACCGGCGCCGGAGCGCCAAATGCCGCCAGTCCCCATCCGAGTCCAATCAGCCCCCACCCTATTCTCATGGCGCTCCCCCTCCCGTAGCGGACTTCAGAACCTCCAGCCGCTTTCTGGCCGCTCGAACGGCTCCCTCACCCTGCAACTCTTCCTGCGCCAACAGCGCATTGTAGACTTCGCAGGCCTCCCGCGGTCGCCCCAAGGTCTCCAACGTGCGTCCTCGTTCCAGGTAGGCTTCCGCTGCGATCGATCTCTCGCCGGCATACAGAACATAGACCCGCTCGAACATCGCCAACGCCTTCTGCTCCGAACCCAACGCCCGCGTCAATTGTCCCAACACGAGCAATGCCTCTGCCCGGCAGCCCGCCGGACTCGCGGGATCCTCCAGCAGCTCTTCCAGTAGACGGTTGGCCTCATCGGCGCCCGCCGGATTGACCGATCGCGGAGTGCTCCCCGGTCTTCCCCATTCTCCCGTCAACATCCGCGCACGCAACAGCCTGACTCGGGCGAGTTCAGCCGGGTCCACCAAGAGCCGCTCTGCTCTCCGCAAATGCTCGGCCGCCTTTTCCAGTTCGCCGGCTTCGACCGCCAAATCTCCACACAAGGCTTCCGCTCTGCCTCGTTCAGAAGCCCGCGGATGCCACCGGCACAGGTCCCACGCCCGCTTTCCCGCTAACAAAAGGTTTCCGGCTTCCCGCTCGGCCCGCGCTGCGTCGAACAGGATTCGCGGATGCTGCAAAGCCGGGTCGGCCTCACGACCCGCCCTCTGCAAGAGCACCCGTGCCGCGCCGGGATCGCTCCGCTCCATCAACAGCGCCTGGGCCCAGAGACAGCGGACGAAGAGAACCCGGCGATCCCCGTTCTCCGCCTCGTGCTCCAGCTCTTGCAGGCGCACCGCCAATCCTCCTCCATTCGAACCGCGGTCGATCCGGAGCAAAGCAACCAAAAGATCCTCCACGGCGAAACATTCCCAACGATCGCCAAATCGCTGCAGGGCGTCCCAATAGGCGGCGGCCGCATTTTCCGGATCCCCCTCCCGCTCCCGGAGCCAACCGCTCCAATGAATCGCTTCCGGCAGCCGCTCGCTTTCCGGCCGTTCTTCGAGAAACCGCGCCAAACGCTCGCGCATCGGCTCGAACTGCGCCGCCAGCCTCAGCGCTTCCACGGAGCGGAAGATCCCCTCTTCCAAAATCCGCGAGTCGGTCGCTGGAATCCGGTCATAGCATTGCAGTCCCTCTTCGAGCTTCCCCTCGGCCAGAAGCGTATCTCCAAGCAACAGCAAAGCTTCCCCTCCCGCCTCGTGCCCAGGGTAGTTTGTTAGGTAAGTTTCCGCGGCCTGGCGCGCCTCGGCGTAATCCATCTCCGCGAAGAAGGTGAAGGCCCGCCGAAAGGCGGCATCTCCGGCGTGCAGTCCATCCGGCCAATCCTTCAAGTAGGCTTCCATTGTCCGGCGCGCGGCTGCAAAGCGCTCCCGGAAACACTCGGCCATCCCTTTCCAGTAAAGCGCGGCCGAAGCGACCTCGCGGGGAGTAGCCTTGTCTTCGATCAGCTCCTGGCAAAGCAGCAGCGTCTCTTCGGGCTTCTCCAGATCCAGACAACAGATCGCCTCCCAGAGGCGAGCGCGACAACCCAATGCGGAGGCCCCTGCACTTTGAAAAACTGCGCGGAAACTCTCTCGGGCCTCGGCCGTGCGGTCCAGAAGCCGCAAGGCTCTCCCCGTCAGCTCGCGAACCTCCGCTTCTCCGGGATCGCCCGCCCGCCGTCGTAGCCAGCTTTCCGCACACCGCAACGCGCGCAGCGGGTGACCTGCGCCGAGCCAACACTCTGTCAGAGTTCTCTCCATTTCCGCAGCGCTCTCCGCCTCCCCATTCTCCAGCGTCTCAATGACCAGCGCCGCCTCGCGCAAGCGCCCGGTGTCGAGAAAGGCCTGCGCCATCATCCACCGCGCGGCGGATCGAGCCCGCGTCAATGAATCCAGGGCCTCTCTCTCCGCAGCGCGCTCCCGCTCCGCCAATTGCTCAAGCCAATCTCGCGGTCCCTTCACGCCTTCTCCAGGCCAAGACTGAACCACGTCCCTTGCTTCCTCCGCGCCGGGAACCCGCTGCCAGCACCAGATCGCCTCCCGCTTTTGCCCTTCCTCATAAAGAAGCATCCCGAGCCGTTGCAGCAATAGCCCTGCTGTGGCCGGCCGGGCGCCGAAGAGTCTTGGCCAGCCTGCCGTGCGCACAAACTCCCAGGCCCCCAGCAGATCCCCACGTTCCATCCACACCCTCCACTCAAGGACGTCGATCTCCGGAGCCCCTGCAGCCGTTTCCCGGAGCCCGCGCAGGAGCCCCTCCGCGACATCCCACCGGCCAGCAGCGCACGCTGCGCGCAGTTGCATCGGAAGGACCATTGCCCGCAGGTCCATTCCGAGATCCTTCGAGGCCGCCGCAGCCGCCAATGCCTCTTGCGCCCCCGCAGCGTCTCCCGATTCCAGCAACGCCGCCCCCCTCCAAAATAAGCGCCGGCTTTGCGGATCGTGCGCCGCAATCGCGGGTTCATCGAGCCAACGCAATGCCGTCTCCATCTGTCCGCTCAACACCGCCGCACTGACGCGGGCTTCCCAGATCTCACTCCAAACCAAGGCCACATCCGCTTCCGCGCCGAATGCTTCTTCAAAGCGAAGATACTGCTCCAGGGCGCCGGCGAATTCCGCACGATGGACCGCGGCGGCGGCCTCCTGAAGCATCTCCTCGGGCCCCCGCAAGTCCTCTTCCGCGGCCTTTGCCACGGCCACGGCCAGGCAGGCCAACGCCAGCCATCCCCGCATTCCCCGCTTCCTCCTCTCTCCGCGCCTCCTCGTCATACACTTCTGTCAGGATCATGGACAAATCTGCGTGAGCGGCAAGAAAAAACTGTCATACACCTCAAAAAAACAGGGGGATGTCAGTGACGGCGCAACGGGAGCGACCGTCCGATTCCGCTAAACTGCTCGAAGGGTCCCGGCCCCGCCAACCCCGGCTCTCGCACGCGGCGGCCGAGAACCGCTCCGGAGCCCGGCGCCCGGTTTTCCGCCTCCCCGGATGAAATCCAGACGAAATTTCATCGACGCAGGGCCGCGCGATCGCTAAGCGTTCCGAAGCTTCTACCCTTGTGCATCCGGACGCCTCCAACTCCTCTCGCGAACGGTATGTGCTTCTCACCGCGGGATTCGGTGAGGGACACAACACCGCCGCTCGGAACGTCAGCGCGGCGCTGGCCCGGTCCGATCCCCCATCTTCATGCGAGATCGTCGACCTTTTTGCCGAAACCATGCCGCGAACAAACAATATCCTAAGGTCCGGTTACGAATACGCGATTACGCGACTCCCGGCCCTGTGGAAATGGATCTACCGGATCGGCGGTTCGACGCCTGGAAGCCCGTTTCGCGCCGGCCGGCTCGTCGATTCGCTGCAACGCCGCCTCGAAACCCTGGCCCCCGCCGCCGTAGCCTGCACTCACCCTTTTTATCACGAACTCGTTCACAAAGTCCGCAAACGGCCCGGTGCGCCCCGCTTTTCCCTCGTCACCATCGTCACCGACTCCATTTCGATTCACTCACTCTGGCTGCATCATCCAGGAGACCGCATCTGCGTCGCCGACCAGCGCACCGCCGAGGTCATGGTCAACCGGGGCATGACCGCCGGTCGTCTGTCCGTCACTGGATTCCCAGTCGATCCCGTGTTTGCTGAACTCGAGCCCGCTCCACCGCCGGATGCGGAGACAAGGCCGCCGCGTGTGCTGTACCTGCCGGCCACCAACCGCCGCCACGTCGCCGGCACCCTGGCGCGCCTCTTGGAAGTCAGGGCCGCCACGCCCTTCGCCCTCACGATCGTTCTGGGACGCCATGAGCAGACTCTCGGACCGGTCATCCGCAATCTCACCGTGGATCTTCCCGATATTGAAGTCTTGGGATGGACCGATCAGATCCCTCAACTCCTCTGCAGTCATCACCTCGTCGTCACCAAGGCCGGAGGAGCCACTGTCAATGAGGCCATTGCCGCCCGCTGTCCGCTCTTGCTCAATTACGTCGTCCCGGGTCAGGAAGAAGGCAACGCCGAGCGGGTTGAGAAGGAAAACCTCGGGTCCGTCCTTTCCGACCCGTCCGCGGTGGCAAATCTGGTGAAACGTGTGTTTCGGGAACCTGGATTGACCACTTGGCATACCTGGCGCCGCCGCCTCGACGAATTCGCTAGGCCCGGAGCCGCACTGGCTATTGCGGCGGAAATACGCGAAGCCGGCAGGGCGCACCGCCCCAGCCAGTCCCCGTAATGAACACCAGTGCGGGCTAACGGTTCAGGCAAAATAAGTGTCCTCGTCCGCGTAGGGAGGCGCGCAACAACACAAAAAACGCAACCTCGTCCGCGCCGAGATCTGATGCCAGCTCCCCGGCGGAATCAAAACACCATCCCCAGGTCCCATTTCCCGTTTCTCCCCGTCGATCTCCATACAGCCTTCGCCCTCCATTACGAAATACAACTCCTCGGAAAGCCGGTGATAATGCCGCTCCGTCGCTCCACCCGCCGCGACGCAGGCCTCCGCCAGGCTTTGGTTCTCGACCGGCGCGTTGCTCCGGTCGAGGATGCTCCGGATCATCGATCCGTCGCGAGTCTGAAACGGTTCGGAAGCGGTAAGTGAGCGCACAATCATCCCTTAGCCAAGCCGCGTTCTTCCGATTCTCAAGGCTTCCTCGCGGGTGGCCAGGCGCCAATCCAACCTCGGCAATCTGGCTGAAACGGCATTGGCCTTCTGCGCTCCCGGTGCTAAATTAGAAACGAGTGACGGAATTGTAACGGAAGGTTGACGCTGCGATGGGCCTTCCGGTAATCTCCGGGCACTCAACGGCTCACCCTTCGCTTCCCTCAAACCCCCTCTCCCCCGATTCACCGCCATGCAGATGCGCTGGTTCCCCCTATTCTTGATCACCCTCGCCGGCGGCGTCAGCCATGGCCAGGATGTGATTTTCTCCGAAGTCATGTACAACCCGTTCGGGGATCAGCCTGAATTTATCGAGATCACCAACAATTCGGCCACTCCCATGGACATCGCGGAGTGGACCTTCACCCAAGGCATCGACTACACCTTTCCCGCATTCTCCGCAGCCGATCCACAGAGAAGCTTCCTTCAGGCTTACGAAACCATTGTTCTGACTTCGGCGACCGAAGCGGAACTCCGCAGCGCTTACACCGTGCCCGCCGCCACACGGGTCTGGGCGTCGTGGGGAGAAAGCAAACTCAACAACGCCGGGGAACGCCTCACCCTGAGGGACGCGACTGGAGGCCTGGTCTGCACCCTGAGTTACAACGACCGCAGGCCCTGGCCTCTCGCCGCCGATGGAGCCGGTCACTCCATTCACGTCATCCATCCCAATTTCAGCATCGATGACTGGCACAATTGGCGCGCCAGCACTTCACCCGGCGGCAGTCCCGGAGAATTGGAGCCGGCGCCTTCTCCAGCTCCGGTCCAGCTCAGCGAATTGTCTTTCGACTCCGAAGGCAAACTCGCCTGGGTGGAATTGTTCAACCGGAGTGAAAGCGCCGTCGATCTTTCCGAGTGGAGCGTGGTGCTCGACTTCGCATTTGCCGAAGCCACGTCCCTTTCCGGTCTCATTTCCGCGGGAGCCTATTCCGTGGTGGACCTCGACGCCGAAATCACCGGCGGAGCGGCAACGGTTTTTCTCCTCGATCCCACGGGAGCCGTCGCCTCAGCCCAGCGGCAGGCTAACCCTCTGGCCGGCTACAGTTACCAGACCTGGCCCGCCGGAAGCGACGAATGGTACCGCAGCCCGGACAGCTCACGCGGCGATGCCAACACGCCTCCCCTCGAGAACTCCGTGGTCATTACCGAAATCATGTACGACCACCTGGCCAACTCGCAGGGCGAATACGTCGAGATCTACAACCGCGGCGAGCAAGCCGTCGATCTCTCCGGATGGCAGTTCGTGGAAGCCATGGAATTCGCTTTTCCGGCCGGCGCCCGGCTCGACCCGGGAGCCTATCTCGTCGTCGCCATGGATGCCGCCTGGATGCAAAACGCCTATCCCGGCATCGAAGTGCTAGGTGATTTCCAAGGACGTCTCAGCAACTCAGGCGAAACCATTCGTCTGCTCGATTCGAACGGCAACCTCGCCGACATCGTGGATTATGGCGTGGGCGGCGAATGGCCGCTCTTGGCCGACGGTCTAGGTTCCAGCATCGAACTGCTGCACCCCGCTCTGGACAACAACCGTGCCTCCGCCTGGCGGGACAGCGACGAAACCACCAAGGCGACCTTCAAGGAATACACGCAAACCACAACGCTTGAGAACTTCACCACGGCGATGACCGCCAGCGACCAGGAACTGCATCTCCACCTCGTTGGCGAGGGTCACCTCGAACTGGATCAACTCACCTTCCACCGGCCCCGAAGCATCTTCAATCCGGACGCCCGCAACATTCTCGAAGGTTCTGATCAAATGTCGGCCGACAACCGCAGCGGCCCCGGTTGGGTGGCGCAAGGCACCCACGCGGAAAGCCGCCTCGAGGGCTCCACTCTCCACCTCATCTCCTCTGGCCGCGGAGACAACAAGGCCAATCGCGTCGAAATCGACATGGAGACCGTCGCCAATGACACCCCGCTCACACTCACCTTCCAAGGGCGTTGGGTCATGGGCAAGCCGCGTCTGATCGCCCAGACTTGGGACCACAAATGGACGCACGAGTTCCTCCTCGATGTTCCCCTCAATCTCGGGACTCCCGGAACCGAAAACTCGGTGGCCCAATCCCAACCCCCGGTTCAGATCGACGACCTCCGGCATCACCCCGTCGTTCCACGCTCTTCGGACAATGTTACTGTAACCGCCCGGATTCACTCCATCGAGCCGCTCCAGAAAGTCGATTGCCTCTACATTGCCGACAGCGACGCCCAACCCCCCGGAAGCCTCGGCAGCATCTTCAATCCCAGGCAGCGGACTCCCATGTACGACGATGGCGCATCCGCCGGAGACGCCGTGGCGGGAGACGGCATCTACACCGCGCTCATCAGCGATATGAAACGCGACGGGCAGATCGTGCAGTTCTTCATCGAAGCTCAGGCGGAAGGTGGACCCGTCTCCGTTCTTCCGGCCGCCGGAAGGGACCGCCCCGCCTTCTACGTCGTCGACGATCAGCCCATCGCAAGGCATCTCCGGACCACCCGGCTCATCACATCACGTTACTTCGTCAACGCTTTCCGCGACGGCTTTTCCGGAAGCGGCAACCGCTACGGCAATAAGTACCCTCGCTCCTCCAATCAGTACTTCCCCGCCACCATCATCATGAACGAAACCGATGTCATCTACGGGGGAGAATTCCGCTCCGCAGGCAGCCCCTGGCATACGGGTGAACGCGCCGATGTCTTTCTTAAAGGGAAATACAAGATGCCCAAATCGCGAGCCTGGCGCGGACGCATCAAGCAAACCTACGACCAGGATCCCGCCGCAGGACGCAGACACAACGACCGCCTCACCCGCTACTGGCTCTATCTGCTCAATCATCCCGTCAATCACAACGAATACTTCTGGATCATTGGCAATGACGGCGCGCCCCAGATGCGCGAGGAAGTCGAGCCTCCGGACAAGATGTTCGTGCGCTATTTCGACGAAGGCAACCGCGGCGAACTCTACCGGATCGATGATGAATGGTGGTTCGGCGACGACGTTAACAACTCCAGGACCCCGCGAGATGCGTCCTGGCTCTACAAGGGCAGCGATCAAGCGGGCCGTTACCACACCGAATGGATGCTCCGTTCACGGGAGACGGACTATGATTACTCCGCCGTGATCAATCTCTTCGAGATCACGGCCGCCAACAACTACACTCAGGAGCAGAGCGAACGCCTTCTCCATACCGAGTTGATGGCCGCCAACATGGCTGTCCGTGGTTACATCGGCGACTGGGATACCTTCAGCCTGCGCCGCGGCAAGAACGGATTCTTTTATCGAAGCCCGGAGGACGGCCGCTTCTTCTTCGTCCACTGGGACAGCGATCTCGCCTTTCAAGGCACGGGCGAGATGTTTCTCCAGGGCTTCGGCTCCTTCGTGCAATGGCAGCAGAAACCCTACGTGCGGCGTCTTTACAACTACTACCTGGAGGAATTGCTCAACCGCTGGACCAGCGGCTCTCCCCGGCTGGCTGCCTGGTTTGAAGCCGAAGAGAACTCCTCTCCCGACTATCCCGTCGATGTCGCTAAATACACTTCCTGGGACTCCGGCCGTAGATCGCCGACGCAAGCCGAGATCCGACGCACTGCCGACAGAGCCACCAACTTCCTCATCACCACCAACAGCGGCGCCGATTTCGAAACCGAGGACCATGCCGTCGCCTTGGAGGGCAGCGCGCCGCCCGATATCTACGATGTGTTCATTCCCGGGCATCCCGAAGCCGTTCTGGAATGGCTCACCACGGTGACTTGGCGCCTTTCCAACATCGTCTTGCCGGAAGGCCGCTCCGAACTCATCTTGCGAGCGCGGGACCGCTTCGGCGCCGTCCAAGGATCCATTTTCAGTCCGCGAGAGGATCGCATCGCCGTAACCAAAACCACTCCGAGCGCGCCGGTCATTCTCCTCGAAACCGCTCCCGCCTCTCTCAATGTGGGCGTCGAGCAACGCCTCCTCATCGACCCCGCCCGTTCCTACGACCCAGAGGATCCCGAGAACGGCGTTCTCACCTTCAACTTCGAGCCGCTTTCCCCCGGCGTCGACGCCATTGAGGTATTGGACGACGGCACAGCCCGGATCGCTTTCGCGCGGCCTGGTCTCTATCAAATTCAAGTCACGGCCATGAACTCGACGGGAAACACCTCAAGTCAGGTGCTCGAAGCCTCGGTCTATAGTCTCAATGGCTTCAGCGACTTCGGTCAGCCTGCCCTGGATCCCTTCTGGGCCGCCGATAACGTGGAACCTAGATCCAGCACCTACCAATCCACTTTCTACGATCTCACCGATCAAGTGGGCAATCTGACCGTTCAGATCCTCAATGACGCAGCCCGGCCCTTGACTCCTGAATCGCCCACCCATCCCTGGATCTACCGCGAGCTGCCAGCCGAGACCAACTGGTCCTTTCACGCCGATTTCCGTTTGGTCACCACCGTCATGGGCACGTTCCAAACCGGCATCCTGCTTGACCTCTCCGAAAACGGCCAACTCAACCGCTACGCCATCGGCATGCAGGACGGAACCGATCTCGTCGTCCTCCGCTTGGCGCCGGGCCTGGCCTCGCCCCAAGTCCTGGAATCCCTTCCCTGGCCCTCCGCTTCCGCCACCGTCCGGGCCCGTCGTGAAGGAAGTCTTTTGCGCTTCGAATACCAAACCGGCCAGTTCTGGCGGGAACTGCACACACGCAACATCAACGGCGAAACATTCGGGGAAAGGATCGGCATCTTCAGCGCAACCCACCAAAAACAGAGCGTCCGCGTGGCCTTCGATTACGCCATGCTTGTCGACACCAGCTCGGTCTCGCCTATCCAACACGATCTCCGCCTGTCCGAGTTGATGTACAACCCGCCGGAAGGCCCGCTCTATGAATGGCTGGAACTGGTCAATATTGGCGCCAACGCCATTGATCTAACCGGGATGCGCTTCGTCGACGGCATCGACTACACCTTTACCGAAGGATCCGTCGAGCCCGGAGCGTTCATCATCTTGGCCAAGGATCCCACAGCCTTCCGCCAACTCCACCCCAATCTCCCTGTTGCTCTCGCCACCGGTGGTTATGATGGTCAACTCAACAACGCCGGGGAAACGGTCACCCTTGTCGATGCCAACGATTCCCTCGTTTTCAGCATCACCTATTCCGACGGCGGATACTGGCCTGAAGATGCCGACGGCGAAGGATTCTCGCTTGAGATAATCGACGCCAACGGATCAACAAACGATCCCTCCAATTGGCGGTCCAGCGCAGCCCAGGGCGGCAGTCCAGGGGGGTTCGGAGAAAGCGTGGAGCCAGGCGACCAGGATGGCGACGGCATGAGCAATGATCAGGAACTGCTCGCTGGAACCAATCCCAATGACCCCTCCGACTATCTGCGCATTACTGCTGCGGGGGCAGAAGGCGATTCGATCTACTTGGAGTGGCCCTCAAAAACCGGGATCCTCTACGAAGTGCAGTTCTCAGCGGGCCTGGCCCCAACCTCCTGGCAGACTTTGACAAACCCACCGCTCGCGGGCACGGGCGCGACCCTTCGCTATGAAGATTCGGACCCCGGGCGGGTCCTGGAAGGCGGAGGTCACTGGCGGGTTCGGGTAGCCAGCGGAGACTAAACTATCCTCAGAACACCCGATCTGGCGGGCGGATACAAGGAGTTGGAGGAAAGAGGGTGAGCCGGAGGCTCTTGGACTGCGGCGAGCATCGCCGCTCTCTCTCGGCGCGGAGCGCCGTCCCCGTAGCTGCATTCGCAAGAATGCAGACTGCCCGCCAGGTCTTCGAAACTCTCACGAGTTTCGCTCACAGTTCTGAAGCCAAGGAAAGCCGGAGGCCCTTGGACTGCGGCGAGCATCGCCGCTCTCTCCCGGCGCGGAGCGCCCTCCCCGTAGCTGCATTCGCAAGAATGCAGACTGCCCGCCAGGCTTTCGGAACTCTCACGAGTTCCGCTACAGTCTGACGCCAAGCATCGCCGGAGGCCCTTGGACTGCGGCGATCATCGCCGCTCTCTCCCTCGGCGCGGAGCGCCGTCCCCGTAGCTGCATTCGCAAGAATAAAGCAGACTGCCCGCCAGGCCTCCAGGCCTTCGGAACTCTCACGAGTTCCGTGGGTCAGGGGTCTCCCATTGCTTTCCCGTTCCCTGTTTTCCAACTCCATCCAAATCCCTCGAGATCAGGAGTTCCCAACCTTTGACTTCCAGGCGCTCCCTCTGAATACCGTGGAGGAGCAGTCCCCGCACAGCCTGGCAAGCTCTCGATTGAATCTGCGGCCTATGCATGTAGATATGCTGCCCAAAACCCAGAGGAGCGATCCCCGCGTCCGCGAAGGGTCTTTTCCCCATCGCATGCGCACGGCGTCCCGCGGGAGCAATCCATCCTCTCCCCACGATGTCGCGCCCTCACCCAAAGCCTCCTTCCCGTGCTGTCCCCGTCTCCAGACCGGCCCCGGCAATTCTCGGCATCCTTCTCCTGAGCGCCGCGACGGCCATCGCCGCTTTTCTCGCCTGGCATTCCTGGAAAGGAACCGCCGTTCCCGGATGTTCGGAGCAAGCGCCCTGCCATTCCATCATCGGCGGACGCTGGGGCCAGGTCCTCGGAGTGCCGGTCAGTCTCCCCGGAGCCTTCCTTTACGGTGCCCTGGCCTTCCTGGGGCTCCTCTCCTCGCGGCGTGGCCCCGACTTCTCCTATCGGCTCCGCCTCGCGGGTTTCGTGGCTGTGACCGCCGGAGCCCTCTGGTTCACCTTTGTCCAGGCCGTCCTCCTCCGGGCCTTCTGCCCGTGGTGCTGCGCCGTCCATGCTTTGGCTGTGACCGGCTCGCTGCTTCTGCTCCTCAAGCCCGCTGCAATGCCTCGCCGCAAGGCTCCGGCCAGCCCCAAAGCCGCTCCCACTGCGCGGCGACTACTACGGCCCGAGTTCCTTGTCCCCCTTGCCGCCGTAGCCGCGTTGGCTCTCTTGCAAACCTCCGTTCTCCCCCCGGAAAGGACCGTCGCCTCCGAACTCGATGAAAAAGGGATGGTGCGCGCGGCCTCGCAACTTTCCCTCTACGAAGGTTCCATCCAGATCGACCCCGCACAGTTTCCCGTCATCGGATCCCCGGATGCCGCCGTGCTCGGCGTCGTGCTAACCGATTTCACCTGCCCCTATTGCCGTCAACTGCATCGCCTTCTCGACCAAGTGACTGCGGAATCTCCGGACCGCGCCGGATTCGTCCTCATGCCGGCCTATCGCGACCCCGAAGCCGCCGCCGTTCATCGCATTTTGCTCACCGCCTGGAAAGAGGATCCTGCCTTCTACAAAGAACTGACCGGGGCCCTCATTGCCGAAGTCATGGAACCCGCTCCGGAGACGCTTCTGCAGCAAGCCCAAACCCGGTTCGCCGGCCGCTTCTACGAGCTGGCTTGGAATCAAGCTCCGTCCATCGAGGAAGCCCTGCTGCTCGGAAAACGTCTCCTGGCCGCCAACGACGCTTCGCTCGCAGCGGCTTCCCTGCCGCAGCTCATGATCGGGTCCACCGTCCTGGCCGGCGAACCCAGGCTGACCACCATCCGAAACCTCATCGCCGAAGCTTCCGCCTCGGATCAACCCGGTCCTTCGCCCGCTCCCCTCACCGATTCTCAACCATTGGAAGCTCCCCCCATAACCACAGCACTGACCGCGCAACCCAAAATCGAGTTCGTGACCACCCATCTCGAACTGCCGGAAACCGTGCGGGGTGAAATGGCCCGCGGCTCTTTCCATTACCGCAACACCGGGAACGCCCCCCTGCTCATCACTCAGATCAAACCGGCCTGCGGCTGCACCGCCGTGGCGGGCTGGGAGGAACCCGTGCCGCCGGGCGGCGAAGGCTCCTTCACGGTGCAACTCGACACCTCCCGTTTTAGCGGAACGGTAACCAAGAGCATCGATGTCATGTCCAACGCCGTGAACACCTCCGGCGGAGTCAGCCCAGTAAAGGTAACCGCCGCCATCTGGCTGCCGGTGCGTCTCAATCCACCTTCCGTCCATTTCGGGACCCTGCTCAAAGGCAGACCCGTCGAGCCCAGAACCATCGACATCACCGTCACCGACGCCGATCCGATCGAAGTCGGAACTCCGCGAATCGCGCATCCAGCCTTCACCGCCCAGCTCGAGCCAGTGACGCCCGGCCGCAAGTACACCCTGACCGTATCCTTTTCCCCTTCCGCTAGTCAGCCGGTCGCTCAAACCGAACTCATTCTTCCTCTCAATCATCCCCGCCTCGCCCAACTCACCCTGCCCCTCTACGCACGCGTGGCTAACCCGGTGGAAGTCGTGCCTGCCGAGGTCATCTTTCCGCCGGCTGTGCGCCACCAAGCCCACGAACGGATCCTGACCGTGCAGTGTCACGACCGGATGCATGAAGGCTTCGCCGTGACCGGGCTCGAGGTCGCCGGAGCGGAAGATGTGCTGGCGGAATTGCAGAATCTTCCCTTTCCGAACACCTCCCATGTCCGCATCAAAGTCAGATTCCCCCCGGGTTTCGATCCCGGCTCTCCCGAAAACGCGGGCGCCGCACTGGTCGTCCGGACCAATCATCCGGAAGCCGAAACCGTGCAGGTCCCCTTCAAGCCCCATGCCCAGCGTCCCGTCCCCGCGCCTCCCCCGCGCACGGGACCGTGAACTTCCGCCCACCGCAGCGATCCTCGATAACCTGACCTTCGACAGGGCCTCCACCGTCTTGTCGCCCATGACTCCACCTCGCTTCCTTCGACTCTCCGCCCTCGCGGCGACCCTCTTCCTTTCCGCTCCCTCCGTCCTGCAGGCCCTTCCCCCGCCGCCCGACGCCACTGGCCATCAACTCATCTGCTGGGCCAGCACCCTCGGCGGAAACCTCACCTGCGACGATCGCGGCGGCATCTTCGTCATGCGCGCCGACGGAACCCGCAAACGCCAGCTCACCAGCTTCGTCCAATGCGGCTGGGAACTCGAACCCCATGGCCTCAATCTCCCCGACGACCATCCCGCCTTCTCCCCAGACGGCCGCCGCATCGTCTTCACCTCCAAACGGGCGTCCACCGGCAATGTCGACAATTGGGAAATATTCATCATGAGCGTCAATGGCGGCAGCCTCCGCCGCCTCACCTTCAGCGCCGGCCTCGACACCGAACCTGTCTTCTCCCCCAACGGCCAGCGCATCGCCTTCGCCTCCGCGCGCGACGGCGGCGTCCTCCACATCTTCACCATGAATCTCGAAGGCGGAGATATCCAGCAACTCACCTCGGGCTCTCTCCACGACGTCGAACCGGCCTGGCGTCCCGACGGAGCCCGCCTTGCCTTCACCCGGATCTTCGCGGGCGACAACAAAGAAATCATGACCATCAATGCCGACGGCAGCGATCTCAAACGCCTCACAAACGTCGCAGGCGAAGACCACGACCCGACCTACAACCCTGACGGAACACGCCTTGTCATCACCAGTGAACGCGATTTCACGCTGCCTTTCGGCGATATCTGGATCATCAACGCCGAAACCGGAGCCGCCGTCACCCAAGT
This sequence comes from Verrucomicrobiales bacterium, assembly GCA_041749135.1. Taxonomy (GTDB): domain Bacteria; phylum Verrucomicrobiota; class Verrucomicrobiia; order Verrucomicrobiales; family DEV007; genus DATKCT01. Next base: position 6,190 of record JBGTBW010000140.1, on the reverse strand, counting down.
CACCAACGGCGACGGCCTCTTCCAGTGGTCCAGCGGCGATCCTTCCTGGTCCCCTGACGGACAAAAAATCGCCTTCTTCACCGCCACCGGACCCATCGTCCGCCTCCCCCAACGCCTCGGCGTCATGAACGCCAACGGAACTGGCCGCCAAACCTTCACCCTCTTCCACGCCGTCAACGTCCACCCAAACATGGGCTACGAGGTCGACACCGACCGCGACGGCCGGCCGAACCACCTCGAAACACGCAACACCGCTCTCACCGAAGACTTCTTCGGCACGCCGGTCGCGAACCAGCGCTTCGGCAACGCCGCCGCCGTCGTCGACCTCACCACCGACGAACAGCCGGACATCCTCATCGGCGCGCCCGGCGCAACGGTCTCCGGACGGGTCAACGCCGGACGCCTCTACTTCGCCCAAGCAACCCTCTCCGGCATCGACCTCGATCTCGATCCCGCCGCCTTCGGAATCTCCCGCACCCTCGCCGATCTCGGCGAACCCCTGTCCGCCCTCGCAAACGCACGCTTCGGTCAAAGCATCGTCGCGGGACGTTTCGCAGGCGGAACCCGCCGCGTCGCCGCCGTCGCCGCTCCCGGCCGCAACGCAGTCTACCTGTTCATCCTCGCTGGCCAAACCGCCAGTATCCGGCTAACCGGCCCCGCCAACAGCGAGTTCGGCGAAGCGATGACCGTCGGAGACTTCAACGGCGACGGTTTCGAGGATCTCGCCATCGCCTCTCCCTCCGAGAGAACCACCTCGGCAGGCGGACTCGTCCTCACCCGCGCAGGAGCCGTCCGCATTTACTACGGCCGCAGCACCTTCGTGACCAATCCCCCCGCCCCAGGACAGATCATCGACCAAGGCCATCTCCCCGTCCCTCTCGACATTGGTAAAGAAGAAGAAAACGAACGTTTCGGCGAAAGCCTCGCCGCCGGAGATCTGGATGGCGACGGAGCTGACGAACTCATCGTTGGCGTTCCCTCCGAATCCGTCGCAGGAGTGCAGGGCGCAGGCGTCATCCACATCATACCGGGTGTCCCCGGAGGATTGCTCGCCCCGGAGTCGGCCGTCACGCGCGACGCCCGCAACCTCCCTTCGCCCCACAACGCATTGCAACATCAAGGAAGGTTCGGAGCCGCCCTAGCAGCAGGCGATTTCAACCGGGGCAATTTCTTCCAAGGAGCAGAAGACGTCGCCGCCGGAGCCCCGAACCACAGCGCCAATGGACAAGCCGGAGCCGGCCTCGTCGCCGTCTTCAACGGCAAAAGCATCGCCCAAGGCCGCGTCGAATCTACGGCGTCCCTCGTCATCACTCCCCAACAACTCGGGTTGAGCGGACCTGTCGCCCTCGGAAGCAAACTCGCCGCCGCGGAAATGACCGGAGATGGCCCCGACGATCTCGCCGTATCCGCTCCTGCCGCTCAAGGCGTCTCCAGCAATGTCCAACAGGCCGGCCGCGTCTACCTGATCTCCGGCAGCCGCACAAGCATTTCTCAAACGAACATCAACTCCGGCTGCACCCTCTGCGTCGACCTCTCCGCACCGTCTTTTTCCAACGGCGGCCTCATCCCGAGCACAGCCCAAGTCCTCAGCAAACACTCCTTCTCCCACACCGTCGCAGGCTCAGAACGCTTCGGCGAAAATGCCGCCCTCTTTCCCAGCTCAGGCGTCCTCGCCACCGGAGACCTCGACGGCGACGGCCAGGACGATCTCCTCATCGGTTGCCCCAACAGCACCGAAAACGGCAAACAAGGAGCCGGAGCGCTCTTCATCCGTTTCGGACTCGAAGTCGGCGTCTTCACCGCCGAAACCTCCGCCGCTCAAGTAAGCCCGGGGTCCCCCTTCGACATCACCCTGCGTTGGACTCACCCCAACGCCTGGCGCGATCTCGCCACGGTGCAAGTGCGGCTCATGAGCGACTTCGGAGTCGTCGGCTGGATCCGCTTCGATGAAGCCACCGGCCTGGTCTCCTTCTGGGATCCCCTGACAGACACATTCCCTTCGTCTTTCCTCCCCGGATTGGATCAGGACCCCCTGACACAACCTTGGTGCGATATCCTTCCTGCCGGCTCCGCGGTCGCCAACGACGGCCCCGGCGGCCGCGAGATTCTCATGAACCTGCAATTGCGATTCTCTGAGTTGGTCGATGGCCAGAACGTGCGGATCGAGGTCTTCGCTACGGACGATCTCGGCAACTCTCAGGGTTTCACCGAGGTCGCAACGGCAGGCGTCGCCTCCCATCCCGAGCAGCTCCGCATTCTCTACCCACACTTCAGCCGGACCGGCGACGGTTCGCCCGTGTCCTTCGACTACAACGTCGCCGGCCCGGCCGGCCGGGACGTGATCCTGGAATGGTCCGGAAACCTCCGCGACTGGGACCTTTTCGAGCGCCGCTCCAATCCCACGGGGATCCTCAACATCTCCGTCCCCGCGTTTCCACCGGCCGAGCAACTCTACTTCCGCGCCCGTTCGCCCTGATCCTCGACCTTGACATTCCTCGATCCTGCGCCTCACTTCCCTCGATCCGCATCCATCCGCCAGCTTAGCTCAGTTGGTAGAGCAGCTGATTTGTAATCAGCAGGTCATCGGTTCGAGTCCGATAGCTGGCTCGTTGAAAGCCAAGGAGTTACGAAGGAAGCCGCCGAAGCCTTGAAAAACTGGTGCCCTTAAGGTGCCCTTTCGCGACTGAACTCCGCCGGCCATTTCCCGAGCGCCTCGAACTCGCTCACGATGTTTTCGACCTCCCCCGCGGTGAGTTTTCCCGCCCAGCGACGCGCGACCGCCGAAGCCGCGGCCGCGCCACGTTCGGCCTTGCACCGCACTTGCTCGACGGGAATCAGGCGCTTCTTCGCCGCGTCGATTTCAAGCCTGAGTTTCTCCGCCTGCGCCCGGAAGCGCCTCGTCTGCGCCTCGACCAAACTGACGGTTCCCGGCTCGGCTTCGCTCGCGACCAGCGCCGGGAAGGCGTCCCCCGCCCGGTAAAGCCGGCTTCTCCCCTCGACGCGATAGGCGACGCCGTGCAAGCGCCGGGAAACCGTCCGGCGTCCCAGCCCGCTCAGGCGGGAAAGCGCCTCGACGTTGTAGCAGGTGGCTTCGGTGACCATTTCCAGTGGGTATCGCCCCTATGGGGGGGTTGCAACTACCGAAGCGGGTCGCCGCCCGACCCTGACTAAAAAGGCTGTTTCCAAGGACCCGGATCGTGTGAGCGGTGACGCGCTCCCGTATCCTGCGAGCATGGGTTCCCGTCGCTCCGGCGTCGTTGTGTCCTCGCCACGCTGGCAGCCGCTTTTCGAGGTTGAGTCCTTCGCCGCGGCCTTGGCCACGCTCCGCGAGCAATGGCCGGAAGCTGTCGCCCGCAGTCGCGAGGGCGAACCGCCGGAGGAGTCCAGCCACGAGGAATTTACAATTTGGCGCGATGAATCCGCCGCGGCCGCAGGAGATCCCCGCGGGATCGTAGGGCGCATGCAGAGGAGTGAGGCGCGGATTGCCGGGGGGTTATGAGCGGGGCCCCCTCACGAAACGCGCTCACGCGCGATCTGGTGGCGGCGTTATTCGAGTTCTTCGCACAGCTTCTCGTAGCGCTTCATGTGTGCGCTGCAGCTGTCTGGACAGTCGGGCTTTGAGCACGTTACCTGCGGGTATCAGACCCTCACCCTCGTCTTCGGCCCCCAACTCGAACAATCTGTCCTGTAAGGTCTTTATTCTCACGAAAGTCTGGTCCATTAAAAGTTAATGGACTTCCTGATTGGCAGGTCGGCAACCATGATTTTCAGCGGGGTGCTGTAATTGCAGGTCTCCGCCGTGATTTCATGCCTGACTCATCCGCGGCATTCTCAGCGGCGGTCCGCAGGCACAGCGGCTTGTGCCGGCTCAGGATGTACCACAAGGACGGGTGACAGGTGAATGGACCTCTGGCTTCGGGCGTAGCTCCCGGTATCGTCCATACTACGGCATCGGGGGTGACCGCGGTGACGAGGCGGCCGTTCACGGTCTATCCGGGGCGGGGTTGTGTGTAGACCCCGCCCCTTTTGGTTGGCTTGTTCATCGGGACAGGAGGGCAAGGGCAGCCAGCGCAAGCCAGCCGGCGCAGAGCACGAGGGCGAACAGGAGGGCGGGTTTCATGATTGCTGGGAGCAAAACAAGTCTGGCGTCGCGAGCTCCGGTTCGTCTTCTTCGCGGATGTCGCGACGGTCGGGTTCAACGAACCGTGCGAGCAAGTTGTCGAAGCCTAGCTTGGCATTGCCGCGAATTCCGTTCTCGATCTCCTCCTCGTGTCCGGCCGAGTTGGCCGGGCCATCCCCACGCGGGTGGGGAAAACATTCATGAACTCATCGATCTTTACCGCGAAATCGGGCCATCCCCACGCGGGTGGGGAAAACCATCCAAATGCCAGCAAACACTATTTCATTACGGGCCATCCCCACGCGGGTGGGGAAAACGAGGCCCAGGCCTGGAGCGATGCCGCCAAGGCCGGGCCATCCCCACGCGGGTGGGGAAAACAAGTAGACGCCCCACCTGCCGAACGCGCCTAGCGGGCCATCCCCACGCGGGTGGGGAAAACCCCTTTTTTGATGGATGGCCACCGTTACCACCCGGGCCATCCCCACGCGGGTGGGGAAAACCTCCGCGGCAAGGAGGACGCGATCGGACTGGACGGGCCATCCCCACGCGGGTGGGGAAAACAGTCCGCCGCCGGTCCGGCTCAGCGGTCCGGTCGGGCCATCCCCACGCGGGTGGGGAAAACGCACATGATTTTACGCTAGTCCAGGATTGTGGCGGGCCATCCCCACGCGGGTGGGGAAAACTTCGGCCAAAGCGATTCGGGCGGCAGCGTGTTCGGGCCATCCCCACGCGGGTGGGGAATACGTGCAGCTCCCGAATCGTCCCGCGCTCCTCGTCGGGCCATCCCCACGCGGGTGGGGAAAACTGCCCTGGCAACCGGAAACACAGGTGCCCGTCCGGGCCATCCCCACGCGGGTGGGGAAAACGAGGCATCGCATTCAATGATAGCGGGGTTCTTCGGGCCATCCCCACGCGGGTGGGGAAAACTCCGGATCCGGGTCAGCAGCCCGGCCGGCTGGCGGGCCATCCCCACGCGGGTGGGGAAAACTCCTGAACCGGAACGCCGTCGAAGAAGATGGCCGGGCCATCCCCACGCGGGTGGGGAAAACACGCAAAGCCCACCCGCCTGCGTATAGGTGATCGGGCCATCCCCACGCGGGTGGGGAAAACGTAACTCCGGGAACGCTCAGATCTACGTCACCCGGGCCATCCCCACGCGGGTGGGGAAAACCTCGAACCGGACGTTGGTTACCCCAGCCTTACCGGGCCATCCCCACGCGGGTGGGGAAAACGAAACCCGCGTTCATTGCGCCGGCGTTTACCGCGGGCCATCCCCACGCGGGTGGGGAAAACCCACGCTGATCAGCCAGGCCGAAGTGCCGTTCCGGGCCATCCCCACGCGGGTGGGGAAAACCTCTCGGGAAACGGGCCGCCGGTGCGCTGTCGCGGGCCATCCCCACGCGGGTGGGGAAAACGGCGTAAACTCCCCAACGGCGGACAGGTCGATCGGGCCATCCCCACGCGGGTGGGGAAAACACAGTCATCCGCTCTGGCACGGCGATTTACACCGGGCCATCCCCACGCGGGTGGGGAAAACCGCGTCAACCATGTCCGCAAACGCTCGCTCAGCGGGCCATCCCCACGCGGGTGGGGAAAACGGAGGTTCGTCTACTGACATGGCCATCCTCGACGGGCCATCCCCACGCGGGTGGGGAAAACAAAACGCTCAAAGGGTCCCCGTAGTCGATTCCCGGGCCATCCCCACGCGGGTGGGGAAAACGGGCTGGGGGAAGGATACCGGGCCTACTCGGGCGGGCCATCCCCACGCGGGTGGGGAAAACAACACATCGCGCTGCCTTGGCCATTTGCCGTCCGGGCCATCCCCACGCGGGTGGGGAAAACGGGAGCGGACCTCAGCCAATCCCCGTTTCAATCGGGCCATCCCCACGCGGGTGGGGAAAACTGAGTTCTCCACGAGGACGTGAGCGGGTCGAACGGGCCATCCCCACGCGGGTGGGGAAAACGTTACTCCGCCGCCGCTCATGACCGAAATAGTCGGGCCATCCCCACGCGGGTGGGGAAAACCGCTCAGCGTGGTCTCTGTTGGGGGTGCGGTGCGGGCCATCCCCA
>JBGTBW010000139.1:0-24306 GCA_041749135.1 Verrucomicrobiales bacterium | reverse complement strand
CCTCTCGGCAGATGACGCCCTACTTGTGGGGCGGACACTCCTGTCCGCCGATGGAACCTGAAGAGTTCGCGGGCAGGAGTGCCCGCGCCACATACCCTTCCAGCTCATCCAAATTCCTTGAGATCAGGAGTTCTGAGCCTTTACCTGAGGGCTCTCCTGGGAGGCGCCGGCCGGATTCCGGCTCAGCCTCATTCCTCAAGGTCAGGAGTTCTGAGGCTTGAACAGGGTGTGTTCACCCAGCCCTGCGCCTTCGGGTGCCCGCGCCTGGTCCGCACGGGGTCTCGCAGGCCCCTCGCGACGAAACAGTATGAAAGACGCGGGCTCGTGAGTTTGTCAGGCCGGGAGAGTCGGCGGAGTTCCGGCGCAGGGCCTGACGGCGGTCTCGGTGGTGTAACCAAGCCAGGGCTGAAGCCACCTCTCAATCTCCGTGATGGAAAGGGCTTTGCGCCGGGCATAGTCTTCGATTTGGTCCCGCTGAAGATCGGAGATGGCGAAGTAACGGCTTTCGGGGTGGGAGAAGTAGAGTCCGCACACGGCGGCTCCCGGATACATCGCCTGAGATTCCGTCAGGGTAACGCCTGTGGACGAAGAAGCCTCGAGGAGATCGAAAAGCTGCGGTTTCTCGCTGTGGTCGGGCTGCGCCGGATAACCTGGGGCCGGCCGGATGCCGCGATAGCGTTCCTGGATGAGTTCTTGGCGGGTGAGCTGGTCCGGGGACTCGTAGCCCCAGGCGACGCGGGCGCGATGATGGAGCCATTCGGCGAAGGCCTCGGCAAAGCGATCGGCCAATGCCTTCGCCATGATGGCCTGGTAGGGATCATGCTCTTCGTTTTCGAGATGATGGGCCAGTTTCTCGGCTCCGTGGATGCCGACCACGAAAGCCCCGAGATAATCGGGTGGGGAAGAACCGCGCTGGGCGGCGCAAGGGGCGAGGAAATCGCTGAGGGCGTAGTAGCCGCGGTCGTTTTCCTTGCGCACCTGCTGCCGCAGGGTGTGGAAGACTCCCCTCACTTCTTTCCTTTCTTCGCTGTTCCAGACAAGAATGTCGTCCTCATCGGCGTTGGCCGGAAAGAATCCGAAGACTCCGCGGGCGTGGAAGGCGTGGTCGCTGAGGATGCGTTGGAGGAGGAGCAAGGCATCGGCATGAAGGCGATGAGCCTGCTCGGCCGCATCCGGGTTGCGGGTTTTAAAAGTTTGGGCAGCGGGATCCCATACGCCGCGCAGTTCCCAGGCGTGAAAAAAGGGAGACCAGTCGATGTAGCCGGTCAATTCTTCCAAGGCGACGGGGAGGAGGGCAGAAGGCTCGAATGCGGCTTCGTAGGAGGCTGGCGCGGCGGCGATCTTGAGAGGAGGCTCCACCGCAGCGGCTTCGCTGGAGAAGCGCCGGCAGCCTAAGAAGGCTGGTTTGGGCGGTTGATAGGAAGACCAGTCCGGGCGGAAGGCCTGACTCCGCGCCTCGGAGAGGGAAACCGTCTGACGTCGTGGTCCGGCGCGGTGCTTCTCGCGCAGTTTGCAGTGCCGGTCTTCGTTCTGAGTTAGGAAACCCGCACGCTTTTCTACAGAGAGCAGAGAGGTGGTGACGGGCACGGAGCGCGAGGCGTCGAGCACGTGGACGACGGGTCCGTGGTAGCGTGGGGCAATGCGGAGGGCGGTATGGGCCGCGCTGGTGGTGGCTCCGCCGATGAGGAGCGGGAGCTGAAAGCCCAGACGTTCCATTTCGGAGGCCACATGCATCATCTCGTCGAGCGAAGGGGTGATGAGGCCGCTGAGTCCAACAATATCGGCGTTCTCGGTGCGGACGCGCTCCAGAATGGTCTCACAGGCGACCATCACACCGAGATCGATGACCTCGAAATTGTTGCAGGCCAGGACGACGCCGACGATGTTTTTGCCGATGTCATGCACGTCTCCTTTGACCGTGGCGAGAACGACCCGTCCGGCGGAGCGCATGTTGGGGTCGGCGGCCTTTTCGGCTTCGAGGTAGGGAGTGAGGAAGGCCACGGCCTTCTTCATCACGCGAGCGCTCTTGACCACCTGGGGCAGGAACATCTTGCCCTCGCCGAAGAGATCGCCGACGTGTTGCATTCCGGCCATGAGCGGTCCCTCGATGACTTTGAGCGGTCGCTTATAAAGGGCAAGGGCTTCGGCGGTGTCGCTGTCGATGTGGTCAGTGATGCCCTTGACCAAGGCGTGGGCGAGGCGTTCCTCTACGCTGCCCTCGCGCCAGGCTTCGCTGAGCGTTTCCCGGCGTTTTCCTTTATCCTCGTGATAGGATTCGGCGAATTCGACGAGGCGTTCGGTGGCGTCCGGCCGGCGGTCGAGGAGGACGTCCTCCACACGTTCCAGGAGGTCCGGCTGAATCTCTTCGTAAACTTCGAGCATGCCGGCATTGACGATGCCCATGCTCAGTCCCGCCTGGATGGCGTGATAGAGGAAAGCCGCGTGCATGGCCTCCCGGATCGGATTGTTGCCGCGGAAGCTGAAGGAGATATTGGAAATGCCGCCGCTGACTTTTGCGCCGGGCAGGTTTTTCCGAATCCAACGGGTTGCCTCAATGAAGTCGACGGCGTAACGGGCATGCTCTTCGATTCCGGTGCCGACAGTCAGGACGTTGGGGTCGAAAATGATGTCGTGGGGAGGAAATCCAGCCCGATCGACGAGGAGCCGGTAGGCTCTCTCACAGATGCGAATGCGGTCTTCGTAGGTCGCCGCCTGGCCCTTCTCGTCGAAGGCCATGACCACGGCGGCGGCTCCGTAACGGAGAACGGAGCGGGCGCGGCTCAGGAATTCCTCTTCGCCCTCTTTGAGGGAAAGGGAGTTGACCACGCCCTTGCCTTGCAGACAGCGCAGTCCTGCTTCCAGGACGCTCCATTTGGAGGAGTCCACCATGACGGGGACCCGGGCGATGTCCGGTTCGGCTCCGGTGAGCAGGAGGAAACGGGTCATCATGGCCTCGGAATCGATGAGACCCTCGTCCATGTTCACATCGATAATGTTGGCTCCGTTCTCGACCTGCTGGCGGGCCACGGCGACGGCTTCTTCGAGCTTGTTCTCGCGGATGAGGCGGGCGAAGCGAGGCGAACCGGTGATGTTGGTGCGCTCGCCAATCATGAGGAAGTTGGATTCGGGCGTGACGGTGAAGGCTTCCTGACCGGAGAGGCGAAGCAGCGGAGGAACCTCCGGCAGGGACCGGGGCGGGAGGTCGCGCACGGCCTCGGAAATTTTGCGGATGGTCTCGGGCGTGGTGCCGCAGCAACCGCCGACGATGTTGACGAGTCCGTCGCGGGCGAGGGCGGTGAGTTCGCGGGTGGTTTCTTCGGGAGTCTCGCTGAAGCCGGTCTCGCTGAGGGCATCGGGTAGGCCTGCATTGGGATAGCAGGAGATGTAGACGGGAGCGATGCCGCCCAATTCGGCGATCTGGGGGCGCATGTCGGCGGCTCCCGTGCCGCAGTTCAGTCCGACGCCAAGCGGACGGGCGTGGGCGATGGAATTCCAGAAGGCCTCGATGGTTTGGCCGGAGAGGGTCCGTGCGGCGCGATCAGTGAAGGTGACGGAAATGAGGACGGGAAGCCGCCGGTCGAGTTCGTCGAAAACCTCTTCCAGGGCGAAGATGGCAGCCTTGAGGTTCAGGGTATCGAAGGTCGTTTCCGGCAGGAGGAGATCGACCCCTCCCTCGATGAGGGCGCGGATCTGCTGACCGTAGGCCGCGACCATTTGTTGGAAGTGCACCGGGCGAAATTCCGGCCGTTCCACGTCGGACACGATAGAGGCGGCGACAGGCAAGGGCCCCATCGATCCAGCGACAAAGCGGCGGCGGCCGCTGCGGTCCGACCATTCGTCAGCGGCGGCGCGGGCGAGCCTGGCGGCGGCGATGTTGATCTCGACGATGAGATCGCCGAGGGCGCGGTCTTCGATCGTTTTCTGAAAGAAATCCTGATTCCGGCGTCCTCCGGGGTCGGGCATGAAGAAATCGTTTTGCCCGATGGTGGTGGCGTTGAAGGTATTGGTTTCTACGATATCGGAACCGGCTTCGAGGTAATCGCGGAGGATGTCGCCGACGAGTTGCGGGCGGGTGAGACAGAGGATGTCGTTGTTGTTGCGGAGGTCCTTGAAATGGGAGGCGAAGCGAGCGCCGCGGTAGTCGGCTTCGACGAGGCGATGGGCTTGGATCTGAGTGCCGATGGCTCCGTCCAGGAGGAGAATGCGGGAGGAGAGGAGGCGGCGCAATTCCGCCTCAGTCTCGGAGAACCTGGGCGGAGGCGAGCCGTTGGGAGAGGAGGGCACAGGGAGACTCTAGTATGGGAACAGCGGGAATCAAGCGGAACATATAAGCTTATCACGATATGTTGATGGGTGTGGAGACCCATTTCGGGTTGGCCGCCGCCTTTCGGTTGCGGGATCCGCTTTTGCGCCGCAGCGATTTCCGTGTAAATTCTGCGGGTTATGAAACGCCCCAACCTTTCCGTCATGCGGTTTTTGTCCGCTGGGCTGGCGATGCTTGCGATCGCCGGCGTGTCCTTCCTTTCAGGATCGGCTGCCGAAGAGAAAAAGGCCGGCGACGGTCTGGCCTTCCTTCCGCAGAACTTGATCGACTCGGAGGGAAAGGAGGTCAGCCGGGATAAGGCGTTGCAGGGCAAGATCGTCGGTCTCTACTTCTCGGCCAAGTGGTGCGCACCGTGTAAGGCCTTCACTCCCACCCTGGTGAAGTTTCGCGATGCAAACAGCAAAGAGTTCGAGATCGTCCTGGTGAGCTTTGACAAGGACGATAAGGATCAGAAGGAATACATGAAGAGTTACGGGATGAAGTTTCCCGCGGTGAGTTTCGAGGGTGAGGCCCGCCAGGAACTGGCCAGCTTGTATGGGGTGCAGGGGATTCCCACGCTGGTGATCATCGGCGCCGATGGGAAGGAGATTTCGCGTGATGGCCGGGGCGACTTGACGGAGGACGCGGCGGGTGCTTTGGCGAAGTGGAAAAAAAGTTGAACATGAACGATCTTCCCTCTCCGCACCTGGCTGCCCCAGGCCCCAACCGCCGCCGTTTTCTGCAAGGGGGCGCCGCGGCGGCTGCCTCTCCACTCTGGTTTCCTGCGGTCTTGCGCTCGGAATCGCCAAACACACAATTGCAGCACGCTTGTATTGGGGTGGGAGGAATGGGTTGGGGTGATTTGCAGAGTTTCCTCGGACATTCCCGGACGAAGGTGGTGGCGCTTTGCGATGTCGATGAGGAGCGCTTGGCGCAAGCCAAGGAAGCAGTGCCGGAGGCGCGCACCTACACGGACTGGCGGGAATTGTTGGAGAAGGAGGGGGACAAGGTCGATTCCCTGAACGTCTCGACGCCCGACCACATGCATGCGGCGATCGCCTTGAACGCGATCCGGTCCGGAAAGCATGTGTATTGTCAGAAACCGCTGTGTCATGACGTAGCGGAGGTGAGGGCCTTGACCGAGGCCACCCGTCAGACCGGGGTAATCACGCAACTGGGGACGCAGCACGCGTCGGGATTTGGCGACCGGATGGCGGTGCGCCACATGCAGAACGGCGTAGTCGGGAAGGTTCGGAGAGTGGTGCTTTGTTCCAATCGTCCCAACGCCATCGAGACCTACCGTTTGGTGGGGCCCCGGCCGGAGCAGGGGGAAGCGCCGCCCAAATCCCTGCATTGGGATCTTTGGTTAGGAACGGCTCCCGAACGCGAATTCTCTCCGGGGATTTACCACCCCACGCTTTGGCGTGCCTGGCAGGATTTTGGCACGGGGTGGAGCGGCGACATCGGCTGCCACATCTTCGACGCGGTGTGGAAAGGTCTGAATCTGTCTCCGCCCAAATCGGTGGTGGCCCGCGTGCAGGAGTCGTGGCGGGACGACCCGAAGCGGAGACGGGACACCTGGCCGCAGAGCGACCACATTGTCTGGATTTTTCCGGGCAACGAAATGACCGAGGGCGCCGAGCTGACCGTGGAGTGGTTCGATGGCTTGATTTATCCGCCGGATGAAGTGCAGGCTCTCTATCCCGGAGAGGTTTACCCGGGAGAGGCGGCCATGATCATCGGCACGGAGGGAGCCTTGCTCCTGCCGCATAGTTCGGGGCCGTTGCTGTTGCCGCGGGAAAAGTTTCAGAGCGTTCCCCGGCCGGAATTCGAGCCGAGGGATCATTATCATCATTTCGCCGATGCCTGTCTGGGCGGGGAAAAGACCGAGTCGCATTTCCTGCAATCCGGTCCGATGACGGAAGCCATCCTCTTGGGGACGGTGGCGATCCGGAGCCCTGGACAGACCTTGGAATGGGATCATGCCGGGATGCGGATTCCGAACGCGCCGGAAGCGGAAAAGTTGTTGCGCCGCACCTACCGGGACGGGTGGGAAGTGGCTGGAATTTGAGCACCCATCGGCGAAGCGCGCGGACGTGGGGCCATGATCAACCATTGGTTCAGACGGGTCTTCCGCCGTTCATGGTTCGCGATCGAAATCCGCGGGAACGCCATGACCGTAGTTTGGGGGCGGGCTCCGCGGCATTTTTTCCGGAACTGCGAGAAGATCTTCCGAAAGCATCCGATTCGCCGCGGCTACATTTACGGAATGAAGAGACACAACGAGGTCGAGTTGCAGTTTTCTCCCGGGTTTCCTCAGGACCTCGAAGACCGGGTGGTGAAGCTTTGGCTGATGTTGACGTATTGACGGAAGAGGACGCGGTAAGCGCCGGGCGCCGCTCGTCTACCTGGTGATTCCGGGCAAATCCCGCTTGTGGGGCCGCCGCCCGCCGGGCTAGACTACGGGCATGAGAAAACGGATCTCCAATGGGCGGACTAGGCCGGCGACGCTGCTGACGGCGGCGATCATCGCGGTGGGCGTCTGGTCCGTGGCGGCGCAAGACGGCGAGGCCGGGACTGAGGGCGAAGCATCGTGTTGGGTCTTTTTCGGGACCTACTCGGGCGAGGGCAGCCGGGGGATCTACCGTGCGCGCTTCGATGCAGCAGCGGGCGAGTTGGGGGAGGCGGTGTTGGCGGCGGAGGGCGAGCACCCGTCGTTTTTGGCCATCCATCCCGGGGGCGGCTTCCTTTATGCCGTGAACGAAACGGTTGAGTTCGGTGGGGAAAGCTCCGGCGCCGTCACCGCTTTTGCGCTGGACCGCGTTTCGGGAACACTGCGGAAGCTGAACCAGGTTTCCTCGGGCGGGGCAGCGCCCTGTCATATCGAGATGGACCGGAAAGGCAGGCACGTGCTGATCGCCAACTACTCCGGGGGAAGCGTGGCCGCCTTCGCTCTGGGCGAGGACGGACGTTTGGGGGAGCGCACGGCTTTTGTGCAACACGAAGGTTCGAGTGTGAATGCGCGGCGGCAGGAAGCGCCGCACGCCCATTGCATCAGGGTCGATGCTTCCGGAGGGTTCGCTGTGGCGGCTGATCTCGGGCTCGACCGGGTTTTGGTTTACCGCTTCGATTCGGAGACTGGAGCGCTCCGGCCTAACGATCCGCCGGGCGCCGCGGTGGAACCGGGCGCCGGTCCCCGGCATTTTGCTTTTCGGGGCGATGCGAGCTTCGGGTATGTCATCAACGAGCTGCAATCGACGGTGACGGCCTTTTCTTGGGATGCTGAAAAGGGATTGCTGGAGCCGGTGCAGACGATTTCGACCTTGCCGCCGGATTTTCGGGGAACGAGCCACACAGCCGAGGTGGTGGTTTCACCGGATGGCCGCTTTGTTTACGGTTCCAATCGCGGGCACGACAGCATCGCGGTGTTTCGTTGCGATCCGGAGTCCGGCAGGCTGGCCTTAGTGGAGATCGAAGCGACGCGCGGGAAGACACCGCGGAATTTTGCCCTGCATCCGGGCGGCCGCTGGTTGTTGGCGGCCAATCAAGGCTCGGATTCCGTGACTGTGTTCCGGGTCGATGCCGAGACGGGTGCGCTGGAGCCGCGGGGAGGGGAAGTTCGAGTTCCCCGGCCGGTTTGCGTGCGCTTCGTGCTCATGGCGGAGGATTGACCCTCCGCAGGCCCCGGTGCTGAGGGCTTGAAAAGCGGGCCATGCTCCCTGAGAGTGCCGTTTCCATCCCCTGCTTTCACCTTATGATGCCTAAGTTCGGACTGATCCGTTCGGGAACGCGTGCTCTCGCAGTTCTCGCCGCCCTTCCCCTATGTCTGCGGGCCGCTGAGGAGGAGCCGGTCAGCTATTACGAGGATATCCGGCCGATTTTTCAGGCGCACTGTCACGGGTGCCACCAGCCGGCGAAGGCCAAAGGCGGCTATGTGATGACAGCGGTCGATCAGCTCCTGAAGGGAGGAGATACCGGTGTGGCGGTGATCCCGAAGGATCTGGAGGGAAGCTTTCTCGTGGAGCAAATCACCCCGGTGAATGGAGAAGCGGAGATGCCCAGCGGCGAGGAAGCTCTTTCCAGCGCGGACATTGAGAAGGTGCGGCGTTGGATTGCGGAAGGGGCCATTGACGACACGCCCGAGAACGCCCGGGCGCGCATCAGCATGGAAAATCCGCCGGACTACCTGGTGCCTCCGGTGATCACGGCCTTGGACTATTCACCGGACGGGTCGCTGCTGGCGGTGTCCGGTTTTCATGAAGTGCTGTTGCACCGTGCCGACGGATCGGGTTTGGAAGCGAGATTGGTGGGATTGTCAGAGAGAGTTGAATCGGCGCGCTTTTCCCCTAACGGAAATCTGCTGGCAGTGACCGGGGGTTTGCCGGCCCGGATGGGCGAAGTGCAGGTGTGGGACGTCGGGGCCCGGAGGTTGCGGCTGTCCCATCCGGTCACCTTCGACACGGTCTACGGGGCCAGTTGGTCGCCTGACGGTCAACGCATCGCCTTTGGATGCGCCGACACGTCCTTGCAGGTGATCGATGCCCACACCGGGGAACAGGTGTTGTTTCAAGGCTCGCATGACGACTGGGTTTTTGACACGGCCTTCTCCGTGGACGGAACCCATCTCGCTTCCGTGGGGCGCGACATGACGGCGAAACTGACCGAGGTGGCGACGCAACGGTTCGTGGACAACATCACGTCGATCACTCCCGGAGCATTGAAGGGAGGCATCGCTGCGGTGGACCGCCATCCAGAACGTGACGAGATCGTGGTCGGCGGATCGGACGGAATCCCGCAGATCTACCGGATGCATCGCCTGACGACGCGGGTGATTGGAGACAACGCCAACCTGATCCGGCGATTTCCCGCCATGGAAGGGCGGATCTTCGACGTGACTTACAGTCCGGACGGCAAGCGAATCGCGGCGGGCAGCAGCTTGGATGGCCAGGGGTCCCTGAGTGTTTTTGCTGCGGAATTCGACAGCGCCATGCCGGACGACATCCGGCAGATCGTGACCAAGGTAGGAATGTCCGCCGAAGAGAGCCGCCGTCTCGAGGAGTATGTCACGGCGGATGTCCGCAGGCAGTGGGAACGGAAGTTCGAGACGGGGATCTACGCGGTGGCCTTCAGTCCGGACGGGGCGACGGTGGCGGCAGGCGGCGGAGATGGGGTGATCCGGCTCATCGACGCCGAGAGCGGGGAAACACGGAGCGAGTTTCTTCCGGTGGAGCTGGTGCGGCATCGCCCGGAGGAGGTCAGCGCCTTGGAAATCGAACCTTCGGAAGTACGGTTAGGGAACCGCTATGAATACGCCCAGTTCGTGGCGACGGCGATCTTGAAAAGCGGCGAGCGGGAAGATGTCACGAGGGATGTGGATTGGGAGGTTCCGGGAGAATGGGTTTCCGTCAGCAGTGAAGGCCGGCTGCGCGGCTTGAAAGACGGGGAAGGAGAGCTGGTGCTGCATTATGCGGGACAATCGGCCGTGGCGGCCGTGGCGGTGAAAGGGACGGAGGACGAATTTCACCCCGACTATGTGCGGGACATCATGCCGGTGATCTCCCGGCTCGGATGCAATCAGGGAACCTGTCATGGATCCAAAGATGGCAGGAACGGATTCAAGCTGTCGTTGCGTGGTTACGATCCGGTTTTCGACGTGAGGGCTCTGACGGACGACCTGGCCGCGCGGAGGGTCAATCTGGCGTCCCCGGAGGACAGTTTGATGTTGCTCAAAGGCACCGGCGCGGTGCCCCACGAGGGCGGGCAGCGGATGAAGGTAGGCGAGGATTACTACGAGATCCTGCGCGCATGGATTGCCGATGGAGCGCGGGTGAACTTGGCCTCGCCCCGCGTCACGGCGATCGCCCTGAGCCCGCAGAACCCGGTGGTTCAGGAGATCGGGCAACAGCAGCAAATGCGAGTGACGGCCACGTTCGCGGACGGGGTCAGCCGGGACGTCACGGCGGAATCTTTTATCGAGAGCGGCAACATGGAAGTGGTGAAGGCCGAGGAAGGCGGGATGATTTCGACATTGCGCCGGGGCGAGGCTCCCATTCTGGCTCGCTTTGAGGGGGCCTACGCGGCGACCACCGTCACGGTGATGGGCGACCGCTCCGGTTTCGAGTGGGAAGAACCGCCCACTTACAATCGCATCGACGAACTGGTGGCCCGGAAGTGGGAGCGGATGAAGATCCTTCCTTCGGGCTTGTGCTCGGACTCGGAGTTCTTACGCCGGGTCTATCTCGATCTGGCGGGCCTTCCTCCGACGGCCGAAGTAGTCCGGGAATTCTTGGCCGACCCCACGGAATCCCGGGTCAAGCGTGAGGCGGTGGTGGACCGGTTGATCGGGAGCGAGGACTATATCGAGTATTGGACGAACAAATGGGCGGATTTGTTGCAAGTGAACGGCAAGTTCCTGGCGCGGGAAGGCGCGCAAGCGTTCCGGGATTGGATTCGCGCCGAAGTGGGGAGGAACACGCCCTACAACGAGTTGGCCAAGAAGATCGTCACCGCCTCGGGGTCAAACCGGGAGAACCCTGCCGCGTCCTACTTCAAGATCCTGCGGACGCCCGAAGACACCATGGAGAACACGACTCACCTCCTTATGGGGGTGCGGTTCAATTGCAACAAGTGTCACGATCATCCCTTTGAACGGTGGACGCAGGATAACTACTATGAGATGGCGGCGTTCTTTGCCCAGGTCGATTTGAAACCGGATCCGGAGAGCGGGGATCGAACCATTGGCGGCACGGCGGTGGAAGGAGCCAAGCCTCTCTACGAAATCGTGCGGGACGACGGCCCGGGCGAGGTCAAGCATGAGCGGACCGGCGCCGCGACGGCTCCGGAGTTTCCCTTTGCTGCCGACTTTGAGGAGGTCGCGGGAGCGACGCGGCGGGAACATTTGGCGGCTTGGCTGACTTCGGCGGACAACCGTTATTTTGCCTCTAGTTATGTGAACCGGATCTGGGGCTACCTTACGGGGACCGGCTTGATCGAACCGATTGACGACATCCGCGCCGGCAACCCGCCGAGCAATCCGGAATTGCTGGACTGGCTCACCGGTGAATTCGTTGAGGGAGGATTCGACACGCGGAAGCTCATCCGTCTAATCTGCTCGTCGCGGACCTATCAGTTGTCGGTGGAGACCAATCCTTGGAACGTCGACGACGCCATCAACTATTCGCACGCCAAAGCGCGGCGGCTGCCGGCGGAAGTGCTCTTCGACGCCATTCACGCAGCGACGGGCTCGATTTCGAAGTTTCCCGGCGCTCCGGAGGGAACCCGTGCGGCGGCGTTGCCGGACGTGGACGCGCAGTTGCCGGACGGGTTTTTGACGAACCTGGGACGGCCGGCTCGCGAGAGTTCCTGCGAATGCGAACGCGCTACAGGACTTCAGTTAGGACCGGTGATGGCGCTCGTCAGTGGACCGACGGTCAACAACGCGCTGAGCGATCCTGAGAACGAATTGGCCCGCCTCGTACGGGAGATTCCCGACGACCGGAAATTGGTCGACGAGTTGTATCTGCGCTTTCTGGGCCGGACGGCCACCGATGGAGAGATCAGCGCGAGCCTCGATATCCTAAGCGAAATGGAGGCTGAGCACGCGGGTTTGCAGGCGGCGCTGAAGGAATACGAGGAAAGGACCGCGGCGGAACGGCAGGCGCGGGAAGCGGAGCGGGCGCGGCGGATTGTTGAAGCGGATGAAGCATTGGCGGCCTACACAAAGCCGTGGGCGCTCCGTCAGGCGGAAGCCAATGCGGCGCGCCAGAAGGACGTTCGGCGCCGGGAGCGGGCCCTGGCGGGATACGAGGCGACCTTACCGGCGCAAATCCTGGTGTGGGAAGGCCAGGAATCCAAGGGAACAACCTGGGAAGTGGCGCGTCCCGCCGAAGTGACTTCCAACTTTGGCGCGGACTTTGAATTGCAACCCGACGGATCGGTGCTGGTTGGCGGAGCCAACGCACGGGGCAAGGTCGAGTTCACGGCGGAATTGCCGTTCTCGGGCATCACCGGCATCAAGATCGAGGCTCTAACAGACGAGCGTCTGCCAAATCAAGGTCCTGGGCGTGCGCCAGACGGCAATTTTGTCCTCAGCGAAGTAGAGGCCCGGGCAGCAGCCGGGGCGCCCGGCGTAGAAAGGGCGGTCTGGTCTTGGGAGGCGGCGATGGGCTTGGAAGGGATGCCGGTGCAGGCCGGCAATGCCCTCGAGCTGACGGCGGGACCCGGCTCCTTGAGCCTGCGCGCGACGGGGGACGATCCCGGCCTCTTGATTCCCGGGGCAACGGCGGAAGCAGGTCCCTTCGTGCTGGAATTGGAGTCCCGCTTTGCCGGAACGGTCGATTGGGAGTTGTTCTGGGGAGAGGAAGGCTCTGAGAACTTTTCCCAGGACCGCTCGGTGCGGGGACGTTTTCTCGGGACGGCGGACAACGGTGCAGGATGGGGACTCTACCGTCTGGCGTTCAACACCAGCGCGGCTCTGCGCGGGTTGAGGCTCGATCCGGGAGTGGGGCCCGGGGAACTCCAGATTCGATCGCTTCGCTTGTTGCGAGGCGCGATTCCTGAACTCGTGACGGGGAAGCTGGCGGAAGCTCGGGCGGATTTCAGCCAAGACGGCTTCGGAGCCGAGCTGGCCATCGATGGCTCCGCCGAGGGAGACAGAGGCTGGGCGGTGGCTCCGCAAATGAGCAAGCCGCATCAGGTGGTGTTCGCCGTGGCCGATTCGGTCTCGGAGACTGGAGGCGGAACACGGCTGAACTTGGCCCTGCACCAGCAGTTTCCGACTGGTCAGCACAATTTGGGCCGTTTCCGCGTGCTGGTGACCCGGTCCCCGGGTCCGGTTGATTTTGGGCTTCCGGCGGAAGTGGCGGCGGTATTGGAGACCGGGCGCGAAGGGCGTAGCGAGGAGCAGAAAGCTCTCTTGTTGCGCTATTTCCGCGAGAACGATGAGCGCTGGAAGGAACTGCGCGTTGCCGTCGAGGAAATCCGGCAGCCGCTGCCGCCCGATGCGGAGCTGGTGCGGCTCGAGGGGGAGCTGGCTTCGGCCCGCGAACCGCTGGCTCCCGATCCCCTCTTGGAGCGTCTGCGCCTTGATGTAGGGCTGAGCAGTTCGCAGTTGGAGAATCGACGGCTCACGGGAGCGCAGGATTTGGCCTGGGCGTTGGTGAATAGTCCGTCGTTTCTGTTCAACCGCTGAGGAATCTGCCGGGAGGTGCGGGCGGGGCGGGCTCCCGCACGCCCTGTGGCGTGATGGGTCTGCATTCCGGGACCAGGCCGCACGCCCTGTCATGCCATGGGTCTGCATTCCGGAACCTCCATCCCGCATCCTGCATCCCGCATCCTGCATCCCGCATCCTGCATCCCGCATCCTGGAGGGGCGGGCTCCCGCACGCCCTGTGACGCCATGGGTCTCCATCCCAGGACCAGGCCGTCACGGAGGCCGGCCCTCCAGGTCTTGTCTGACAGATTGGTCACGATATCCTGGAGGGGCGGGCTCCCGCACGCCCTGTCGTGCCATGGGTCTCCATTCCGGAACCTCCATCCCGAATCCCGCATCCCGCATCCTGGAGGGGCGGGCTCCCGCACGCCCTGTCGCGCGATGGGTCTGCATCCCAGAACCAGGCCGCCGGGGAGCCCGGCCCTGGAGCGGGCTGAACGCGAGCTGTGTGGATACCGTAGATGGCCGGGTGACCCTGAATACTTGAAGAAGGGCATTCGGTCGCTGAGACTGGACGGATGAGAGGCGACGGGGCAGAAGCGGTGGATCGGAGCCCATGCCGCCGCGTTTGCCCCGGCCGGAGGAAGGCGGGCTTCTTGGGTTGCATGGCGGCGACGCTGGTTTTTTCCCCTAGCGGCAGGGCGGCGGATGATGCGGCGCGAGAGGCGTTCTTCGAGAAACGGATCCGTCCTTTGTTGATCGCGCACTGTTACGAGTGTCACTCTCAGGAATCGGGAAAGCGAAAAGGGGGACTGTTGTTGGACAGCCGCCGGGGATGGGAGAAAGGAGGCGACTCGGGGCCCGCTTTGGCCCCGGGGGATGTCGAGAAAAGTCTGATCTTGCAGGCGGTGCGCTATGAGCATCCCTCCTTGGAAATGCCCCCGGATGGGAGGCTGGCTTCGGAGGAAACGGCGGCTTTGGAGGCCTGGGTCGCGGACGGAGCCTACGATCCGAGGGAAGGACCGGCCGCGGGCGGGGAGGAGAGCGCGGGAGGAGAGGAAAGGGCAGCCGTGATCGACATGGAAGCGGGCCGGCAATTTTGGGCGTTCCTTCCGATAGAAAAGCCGCCGGTTCCGGAAGTGAGCCGGACCGGTTGGCCGCGAACGTCCATCGACGCCTTCATCCTGGCCCGGCTTGAGGCTGCGGGGGTGGAACCGGCGGAGGACGCCGGGCCCGAGGCGTTGTTGCGGCGGCTGCACTTTGATTTGACCGGTCTGCCGCCGGCTCCGGAAGAGCTGCACACATGGCGCGCGGCCGGGCCGCCTCGGTTAGAGAAACAGGTGGATCGCTTATTGGCGAGCGCGGCTTTCGGAGAGACCTGGGGACGCCATTGGCTGGACGTGGCGCGTTATGCCGACTCGACCGGAGGAGGGCGGACCACGGTGGTTCCGGAAGCCTGGCGTTATCGCAATTACGTCATCCAGTCGTTCGACGCGGATCGCTCTTTTTTCCAATTTGTCAGGGAACAGGTCGCCGGTGATCTGCTGGAAGGAGAGAGCGTGCAAAAGCGAAATGCCGCTTTGGTGGCGACGGGATTCTTGGCCTTGGGACCGAAGAACCTGGACCTGCAGGACAAAGAATTGCTCCTGATGAACACGGTGGACGAGCAGGTCGATACGGTGGGCCAGGCTTTTCTCGGGATGACCTTAGGTTGCGCCCGTTGTCATGATCACAAGTTCGATCCGGTGCCGGCGGCGGATTACTACGCCATGGCGGGAATCTTTCTGAGCACGCAGACCCTGGTGCGGGCGAACATATCTACGTTGGTGGAACAGCCGCTGGCGGGAACCGAGGACTTGCAGGAGCGGGGCCGGGCGCATGCCGGGCGGCTGACAGAACTTGAGGCGTCCCTGGCGGAGGCAGAGAAGCGGGTAAGTTCCATCGAGGCGACGCAGGGAGCTGCGGATGAGGCCGCGGGCCGGGCGGCGGCGTTGCGGGCGGAACTGGAGATGTGGAAGGAACGGGCTCCGCCGCCGGCGCCCAAGGCGGTATCGGTCCGGGAAGCGGAACACATCCAGGACTGCGCGATTCGGATCCGCGGCGAGGTGCGCTCTCTGGGAGAGGTGGCTCCGCGGGGATTCCTCCAAGCGGCCGGAGTCGAGGGCGCGCCGGCGGCGGAGATTGAGGAGGGAACGAGCGGGAGAAAGGAGTTGGCGGAGTGGCTGACGGATCCTGGGAATCCCTTGACGGCGCGAGTGTATGTGAACCGGGTTTGGCAGCATCTGTTGGGCCGGGGCATCGTGGCTTCGCCGGATAATTTTGGGAGCCGGGGCGAGCCGCCGACGCATCCGGAGTTGCTGGACTGGCTGGCGGCAAGGTTCGTGGAGCAGGGCTGCTCGACGAAATGGCTGGTCCGCGAGATAGTACGTTCGCGAGTGTATGGATTGAGCAGCGACTCGACACCGGAGAGCCGGGCCTTGGACCCGGAGAACCAATGGTGGGGACGAGCCTCCCGCCGCCGTCTCCGGGCGGAGGAGCTGCGGGACAGCATTTTGGCGGTGAGCGGACGGCTGGACCGGGCGCGGGTCGAAGGATTGCTGACCTTGCAGGAGTTGGAGTCCGCCGAATGCCGGACTGTGTATCTGCCCGTGTTTCGCGAAGAAGGCAGCAACGCGCTCTTGGACGCATTTGATTTTCCGGACCCGAGCAGCGTGGTGGGACGGCGGCAGGAGAGCAATCTGCCTACCCAGGCTTTGTATTTGTTGAACAGTCCTTTTGTGTTGCGCCAGGCCCGCCACTCGGCGGAGCGCTTGTTGGCGGACTGCGGCGCTCTGCCTGTGGAAGACGCGTTGGAAGAGGCTTGGCGGCGGGCTTTGAGCCGCCCGCCCTCTCCGGCGGAATGCGCTGCGGCGTTGGCTTACTTGGACGCGGCAAGCGACCATGGCGTTCGCGACGAGGCGATGGGGGCCGCGGCTTCCCTGGCGCTGGAAGATTGGGCGGGCCTCCTCCAAGGCTTGTTTTCTTCGGTGGATTTTCGTTTCTTGAATCGGGAACCGCATAACGAATAATGAAAAGTGTGGATTCGACGGAAAACTGGAGCAGGCGCGCCCTGTTGGCTCGCGGCGCTTGTGGCTTCGGGTCGTTGGCCTTGGCGGGGTTGTGTGGCGCGAGCGGCGCTACGGGCACGGTTGGACGGTCGAGACTCCATCATCTTCCCCGGGCCCGCCGGGTGATCTTCCTTTTCATGCATGGCGGTCCCAGCCATGTGGACAGTTTCGACTGGAAACCAACATTGCAGCGGGATGACGGGAAGGAGTTGCCGGTCACCGGTTACCGGTTCGATGATTTGGGAAAGGACACCCGGCGCACGCTGATGGCTTCGCCTTGGGAGTTCCGGGCCCACGGTCAGAGCGGCCGGATGGTTTCGTCCTTATTCCCGCGGATCGCGGAGCAGGTGGACAAGCTGTGTTTCATCCACAGCATGCACACCGAAGGAGTGGCTCATGGGCCGGCGACGCTCTTTTTGCATACCGGCCAGGTGAACCTGGTGCGGCCGTCGATGGGCAGTTGGATCAGTTACGGATTGGGAACGGAGAACGCTAATCTCCCGGCCTTCGTCACTTTGCAGCCGCCGCGGCAGATGGGCGGCCCGCGCAACTACGGGTCCGGCTTTTTGCCTGCGATGCATCAGGGAACCTCGGTGGGGGACGCGGGATCCAGCGCAGCCGAGTCCCGTTTCCGGCATTTGGACAATGGGGAGCTGACGCAAGAGGACCGGCGCCGGCGCTTTGCGCTGCTTCAGGATCTCAACCGGGTGCAATCGCGGGAGGCAGGCGGCGGGGATGCGCTGGAGGCGGCGGCGCGATCGTTTGAACTGGCTTGGCGCATGCAGCGCTATGCTCCGGAAGTGATGGATCTGTCCCGGGAACCGGAGTCTTTGCGGAGACTCTATGGTTTGGATAGGAAAGAAACCGCGGAATTCGGACGTCAATGCTTGCTGGCCCGCCGGTTGAGCGAAGCCGGCGTGCGCTTCGTGCAGGTGAACTACTCGGATAACACCAACAATCCGCGTTGGGATCAGCACAACCGCATTCGCGACCACGAGAAACATGCCGCGGCCACAGATCAGCCGGCGGCGGCCTTGCTCGCGGATCTGGAGTCGCGGGGCTTGCTGGAGGACACCCTGGTCTGGTGGGGCGGCGAGTTCGGGCGCACCCCGTTTTCTCAGAACGGCGACGGGCGGGATCACAATCCTCCCGGATTCACGGTGTGGTTGGCGGGCGGCGGGATCCGGCCAGGCCACGCGCACGGAGCGACAGATGCATACGGGTTCCGCGCAGAGCAGGACAAGGTGCACATGCACGATCTGCATGCGACTCTGCTTCATCTGCTGGGGTTGGACCACGAGCGGCTCATCTACCGGCATGCGGGCCGGGATTTCCGGTTGACCGATGTGTATGGGAGAGTGGTGCACGAGGTGATGACGGGCTGACCGGCTCGCGCAAGGGAACGCGTCGTGCGGAGAGCCGCCGGGTCTTGGATCTTGAGGTGAGGCGGTATCGCGGGGGGCCTTTAGACAGGAATGGGGAGCCAGGTGGCGCCCGGCGTTCGTGTTCGCGGGCTTCGAAAGCGGAGTAGGATTTCAAGGGAAAAATCCCGTTGCCAGAGTGGTGAGGACAGCTAGACTCGGGGCCTTTCCGGGGTCGAACCGCCGCTTGGCTGGCGCGGGTGGCGGCCGGAGAAAGCACGATTTTGCATGAGCTGGCTGCATTACATGGCGACCCCCCTGGCAGGGGTCATTGGACTGTTCTTTGCGTATCTCATCTATTTGCAGATCAAACGGATGCCCGCGGGCGAAGGGCGTTTGACGGAGGTCGCAGGCAGGATTCAACGCGGCGCGATGGTCTTCATGCGGCGGGAGTTGAAGCTCATCGCCATCTTCGGCGCCGTTGTCGGCGGCGCATTGCTCCTGAAGAGCCCGCCGCAGGCGCTGGCCTTCTTTCTCGGAGCATTGGCGTCGTCGTCGGCGGGATTGATCGGGATGCACACGGCGACTCTGGCCAATGTGCGTACGACGGTGGCGGCGCGTGACCGCGGCCATGCACCGGCGCTGAGCACTGCGTTTTCCGGCGGAGCGGTCATGGGACTGACCGTGGCTTCGATGGGCTTGCTGGGGTTGGGCGCACTGTTTGTCGTTTTTCACGACCGCAATCCCGAGCTGGTATTGGAGGGCTTTGCCATGGGGGCGTCCCTGGTGGCCTTGTTTTACCGGGTTGGAGGAGGGATTTTCACCAAAGCGGCGGATGTGGGGGCCGATCTGGTGGGCAAAGTGGAAGAGGGGCTTCCGGAAGACGATGCGCGCAACCCCGGGGTGATCGCGGACAACGTCGGCGACAACGTCGGCGACGTGGCGGGCATGGGCTCGGACATTTTTGAATCCTATTGCGGAGCCCAGATTGCCACGGTGGCCATCGGAGCAGGAATGCTGGCGGCGCAAGGGGAGGCGGCGGTCTACCTCCCTCTGGCGCTGACCACCGCGGGCCTGTTCTGCTCAATGCTGGGCATCCTTCTGGTGCGGCTCACTTCTGCGCGGAGCGCCGCGGCGGCGCTCCGTTTCGGCACGGTGGGTGCGGCGGCGCTTTTTATTCTGGCGGCGTTCCTCGTGGTCAAGCTCCTCGGTCTTCCGCTGAGCTACGGGGTCTGCGTCTTGTGCGGCGCGGTGGGCGGGATCGTGGTGGGCCTGGCCACCGAATATTACACCGGCGGCAAACCTGTGCGGAGGATCGCCGAAGCGGGCAAGACGGGTCCAGCGACGGTGATTATCGACGGGCTGGCGGTGGGGTTGCTTTCGGTGGCCGTACCGTTGTTAACCATCGCCGCGGTGATTCTGGTGACCAACAGCTTTGCCGGTCTTTACGGAGTGGGACTGGCGGCGGTGGGCATGCTGGGCACCGTGGGCATGACCATGGCCATCGATGCCTATGGTCCGATTGCAGACAACGCGGGCGGGATCGCCGAAATGGGAGGGCTGGGAGAAGAAACCCGGCGCATCACCGATTCGCTCGACTCGGTGGGGAACACTACGGCGGCGATCGGAAAGGGATTTGCCATTGGGGCCGCGGGACTGGCGGCTTTGGCCTTGATCAGCGCCTTCATCCACTCCGCTCAGGTGAATGGCTTTTCCCTGGATGACCCGCTCGTGCTGGTGGGCCTTTTTATCGGAGGTGTGATTCCCTTTTTGAACGGAGCCATCACCATGAATGCCGTGGGCGGCGCGGCTGCGGAGATGATCACAGAGATCCGGCGACAACTCCGGGAGCGGCCGGGAATTTTGGCCGGATTGGAGGAACCGGACTCCGACCGATGCATCGACATCGCCACCCGGGCGGCGCTGCGACGCATGGTTTGGCCGGCGGTATTGGCCGTGGGTTCGCCGGTCGCGGTGGGCTTTCTCTTGGGTCCAAGGACTTTGGGGGGGATGCTTTGCGGTGCGTTGCTAGGGTGCATCCTTTTGGCGTTGACCATGTCGAACGCCGGCGGCGCCTGGGACAACGCCAAGAAGTACGTGGAGGCGGGAAATCTGGGCGGGAAGAATTCCGAGACCCACAAGAGCTGCGTGGTGGGCGATACGGTGGGAGATCCTCTCAAAGACACCTCGGGACCGTCCATGAACATTTTGATCAACGTCATGGCTATTGTGAGCCTGGTCATCGCTCCGTTGTTGGTCGGAGGCGGCGACGGCTGGTTGGGAGGGCTGCTGTCGCGTTAGGGCGTGCGCGATTCGGGCCCGGAGGAAAATGTTTCCTCTTGATCCCTGGTCCGGTCCGATCAGTTTTGTGGCCCGTTTCTGCGGCCTTTGCCGGGAACAGCCGGAATCATGTCATCGTTGTATAAGCATGCCAGGTCCCATCATCAGCCGCAGCGGCTGGTGTGGATGATGGTCTTCGGCCTTCTCATCGTTCTGGCCATGGCGGCGCTCCCCTGGACCCTTTGGAAAATGTTTATTGAGGAGGACAGCGACCGCGCCCGGTGGTGGGGCATCGCGGCCTTGGCCAGCGTGACAGTCGGGGTGGCGGCCCGGTTGTCCATCTTCGGGCAGAGCGGCCGGGTCCGCTGTCCGCTCTGCCAAGGGGAGCTGTTCCGGGCCCGCCGTTGCCGCAAACACATCAACGCCCGGAAGTATTTTCTCATGAGCTACAACGCCAGCATGCTCGTGGATCTCTTCACGCGGGGAGCCTTTCTGTGCAAATATTGCGGGACTCCGTATTCGCTGATGAAATCGTTTCGCAAGCAGCGGGCCAAGGCCCAGCGATAACTCGGGCGGGAAGGCAGGCGGCGCGGGAAGGCGAAACCGGAGCACCCAAAGGAGGTCCGCGTGGGTGAAAGCGGTGGAAAGCAGCCCGCGAGCGGAAATCCCCGGCCCCGGGACAGGAGGACGTTGACGAATCTGGGAGGCCCTGCTTAAGTTCGACGCCTCCGGCGGGCCGCGCGGGCCGGCCGGATCATTTATTCACAGCAGGCAATCAAGTTTTTTATGGTTAAGTTCGGCATCAACGGATTCGGTCGGATCGGGCGAATGGTCTTGCGGGCCATGTCCGAAGAACAGCTTCGGCGGGTGGTGGCCATCAACGATTTGACGGACACGAAGACATTGGCGCATCTGCTCGAGTGGGACTCGGTGGCGGGCCGCTATCCCGGGGAGGTTGGCTGGGAAGGCGACGCGTTGATCGTGCGAGGTCACCGCATTCGCATTTCCTCGGAGCGGGACCCAGCGGCGTTGCCGTGGGGCGATTGGGGCGCGGCGGTTGTCCTGGAATCGACGGGGTTTTTTACAGACCGGGAGAAGGCGGCGGTTCATCTGAAACAAGGCGGGGCGAAGAAGGTGCTCATTTCCGCTCCGGCCAAGGGCCCGGACATCACCATCTGCATGGGGATCAACGACAGCGCCTACGATCCGGGGCGGCATGACCTTGTTTCCAACGCCAGTTGCACGACGAATTGTCTCGCCCCGATGGTCAAGGTCCTGCACGACGCCTTCGGAGTGCAGCGGGGATTCATGAGCACCATTCACAGTTACACCAATGATCAGCGCATCCTGGACCTGCCCCATTCCGATCTGCGGCGGGCGCGTGCGGCCGCGATCAACATCATTCCGTCCACCACCGGGGCGGCCCGGGCCATCGGGGAAGTCATTCCCGAGTTGAAAGGGAAGCTCAACGGCGGGGCCTTCCGGGTGCCTACACCGAACGGGTCGGTGACTGATTTTACGGCGCAGCTTTCCAGGGGGAGCGACGTGGAGACGATCAACGCGAAGTTTCAGGAGGCGGCGGAAGGATCCCTCAAGGGCATCCTGGAATACAGCGAGGATCCTCTGGTGCTGCAGGACATCATCGGCAACCCCCATTCTTGTATTTTTGATAGCCTGTTGACGATGACCGTGGATGGAGACTTCGTCAAGGTGGTGGGCTGGTACGACAACGAGTGGGGTTACAGCAATCGCTGCGTCGACGCACTCGAGTTGTTGGCCGCGGGCCAGTGAACAGAGGTCGTCCATGGCCAAGCTGACTGTTCGCGACCTGGAACCCGCTGGGAAACGGGTGCTCGTGCGGGTCGATTACAACGTGCCGTTGCAAGGCGAAGGCGAGGCGCGTTCCGTCAACGACGACACCCGGATCCGGAGCAGCCTGCCTACCTTGGAGCACCTTTTGGAGGCCGGCGCCCGGGTGATCTTGTGTTCGCATTTGGGCCGGCCAAAAGGCGCGCCGGATCCGCTCTATTCGTTGCGTCCAGCGGCGGCGCGATTGGAGGCCCTGCTGGGCCGGAAAGTGCGGTTTGCTGGAGATTGTGTGGGGGAAGAGGTCGAAGCGGCGGTGGCCGCCCTGGGCGCTGGAGAAGTCTTGCTTCTCGAGAATTTGCGCTTCCACCCTGAGGAAACGGCGAACGACACGGCCTTTGCGCGGCGTTTGGCGCGGTTGGCCGATGTCTACGTGAACGACGCCTTTGGAAGCTGTCACCGCGCTCACGCTTCGACCGAGGGAGTGACCCATTTCGTTGAGCAGGCGGCGATGGGTTTTCTGGTGGAACGGGAGCTGCAGTATCTGGAGGATGAGTTGCGGGATCCGGAGCGGCCTTTTCTTGTGATTCTGGGAGGAGCCAAGGTGTCGGACAAGATCGAGGTCATCACAGCGCTCATGGAGAAGGCCGATGCGATTCTCATAGGCGGAGCCATGGCCTACACCTTTCGCAAGGCGCAGGGCTATGAGATAGGGGAAAGCCTGGTCGAAGACGAAAAACTCGAGCTGGCTCGAAAGATCCTATCAACGGCGCAGGAGAACGGCGTCAAGTTTGTCTTGCCCGCGAACACGCTGGAGGCGGCCGAATTTCGCGAAGGAGCGGAGACCCGCTTTACCCGGCTCTATTCCGAAGGCGGTGGGGTCAGCCCCGGCTGGGAAGGTGTGGACATCGGGGATGCGGCCATCGAGGAGTTCTGCCGTGAGATCGCCTTGGCCCGGACGGTGGTATGGAACGGACCGGTGGGTGTTTTCGAGATCGAGAGTTTCTCGGCCGGGACGCGGGCGGTGGCGGAAGCTCTGGCGGCGTCGGAGGCGTTGACGATCATTGGGGGAGGAGATTCGGTGACGGCGGTGAACAAGTTCGGGTTGGCGGAGCGCATGAGTTTTCTATCCACCGGTGGGGGGGCCTCTCTGGAGTTGTTGGAGGGCAAGACGCTGCCCGGCGTGGCCGCTCTCACCGATCGCCCTGAGTAAGGCATTCATGAGAAGAAAACCTGTCATTGCGGCGAACTGGAAGATGCACATGACTCCTTCGGAGACGGAGTCCTTCCTGCGGGAGTTTATGCGTCTTTTGGGAGGTCGTGACGGGGTGGACACGGTGATCGCGCCTCCCTTTGTTTCATTGCACCGGGCTTGTGCGGTGCTGGATGGGGTGTCCAACATCGCTTTGGGCGCCCAGAACATGTCGCCGGAGCCTGCCGGAGCCTTTACCGGCGAGGTCAGCGCCATCATGCTCAAGGAAGTAGGAGTGCGCTACGTCATTCTCGGCCACAGCGAGCGCCGCCAGCTTTTCGGGGAGACGGATGCATTCATCAACCGGAAGGTTTTGGCGGCTCACGAGGGCCGCTTTCGACCCATTTTGTGCGTGGGCGAGACTTTGGAGGAACGGGATGGCGGCAAGGTGGAAGAGGTGTTGCACCGCCAACTGGAAGGCTGCCTGGCGGGGGTGAACCGCAGGCGGGTCATTGACACGGTCATTGCCTACGAGCCGGTGTGGGCCATCGGCACGGGGCGCAACGCCAGCCCGCAGCAGGCGCAGGAGACCCACGCTTTCGTTCGAGGGGAGCTTGCGCGCATGTTCGACGAGGAGACGGCGCGGCAGGTGCGTATTCAGTACGGCGGCAGCGTCAAACCGGGGAACATGTTTGATCTCATCACCCAGCCGGATGTGGACGGCGCATTGGTGGGCGGAGCCAGCCTGGAGCCGGAGAGTTTTCACGAGATCATCCGGGCGTCGGAACGGAATTTGGACTCGAGCCTCGACTGAGGGTTCAGAGGCCATGACCAGAGGACCGGCGGCGACTGCGCTTCAGGAGGGGAGAGCCTTCACGAAGAAGCGTCACACTAGCCCGAATTTCTCACACTTTTTCTACTGCGGCGCGCTACGCTCCATGGGGACAGCGTTGCGCTTGCCTCAGGCTCAGAACTCCTGATCTCGAGGAATTTGGATGAGCCGGAAAACTATGTGGCGCGGGCACTCCTGCCCGCGAACTTTCTAGGCTCACTCGGCGGACAAGAGTGTCCGCCCCACAAATCGCCCCACAAATAGAGTGTCATTC
>JBGTBW010000138.1:0-6855 GCA_041749135.1 Verrucomicrobiales bacterium | reverse complement strand
GATCCCGGACTTGTGAAGAAACTCAATCAACTCCTCCCGAAACGACTACCTCCGGTGATGCTCATCCTAATTATGAAGAAGATGACGTGATAGAGCAGACATCTGTAGGTGGAGAGCATAGCCGGCCGGTTTCTGGCGCCCATGCCGGGGTGCGCATCGAATTACGACTCACACTGCGCTTCACCACCGGCTACAAGCTGCGAAGCCTCCGGCTTCTCCTGCGGCTCTGCGACCTCGTTCCACTGAAGTTTGGGGCAACGTCCAGCCAGATATGTAGAAACTCCAGAGCGCGGCAGAACCGCGCACTTCAAAGACTTCGTCAGCGCCCTTTGAAGGGCCGAGCTTGGATTGGCGGTATCCTTGCCGCCATCTCATCTGCGCTCATTGAGTTTCCTCGGCTTCCATGTTCGCTCTCGCAAGGTCAGGAGTTCTGAGGCTTCTCATTCCTTTCCCGTTCCCTGATTGGCGGCTCCTCCAGATTCCCTGAGATCAGGAGTTCACCGCTCCTTGCCGCCAGCCAATAAAACCGAGGGCCTACTTCTGCCGGTAGAACCAAACAAACCCGGTCCGGTCTTCCTTCATCAGCTCGCTGCGTTGCTCGTGGAGCTTATTGACCCTCTCCATCGCCGCATCTCGCAGCTCTGGATCGGAAGAGGAATTGACCTCCTCGGAAGCCTCTTCTACGGCCTTGTTCCAAGCATCAAACTTCTTGGCGAAAGTCTCTTCGTCCAATCCGGCAACTGGCGAAACGAGCGTCACGCTGTCCCCGGCCAGGATGTCGAGTTTGCCGTCGCCGTCGATGTCGCTGGCCCAAACCCGGGTGGAGCCAGCGGGCCCTTGTAGATCTTTCTCGTCGATGGGTTGTCCGTAAGGGGGAGCGGCGGGAGCGGGAATGAGCGAAACAAAGGACCGCCAGATTGGCGGCTTTCCGGGGCCGGCCTGATTCTCGGCCCACTGGACGCCGCCATTGGAGGACCCGCTCAGGAGGTCGAAGTCGCCGTCTCCGTCCCAATCGACCAAGAAAGGATCGCTGTGGGCGCCCTCGATCCGCAAGGGACCGGCCCCTCCCTGCACGATCTCGGGTTTGGGCTGAAACTTGCCTTTCCCTTCGCCGGTGAACAGGTAGAAAGTGCCCGCGAAGTTCCCGGTGACGATATCGAGATCCCCGTCGCCATCCCAATCGACGGCGGTGGGCCGGGTGCAGATGTTTTCCGTCTGCTGATCCTCGCCCGAAATGGGGATGATCAGCGGTTCACCATCCGTGCCTTCGAGGACCGCGGCCTTCTTGAAGGAACCATCGGCCTTGCCCCACAACACCTGGAACAGCCCGGCCATGGCTCGCTCCATCCGGGAATACGATCCAGAGAGAATGTCACGCTGTCCGTCGCCGTCGAGGTCCACCAACTGTGGAGTCGAACTCGTGCATCACCAAACGCCGGGAACCTTGGCCACTTCCCCGTCGGCCCGGAGCCATTCGCCGGACGCCAGTTTGCCGCCGGGCAAGCCCCGGAAGACGTGGATTTTCCCGTCTTTAAACTGTCCAACCAGCAGATCGAAATTGCCGTCGCCGTCCAAGTCAGCCCAGCAAGGAGCGGCGTATCCGGGACTCTCGACCCGGATCACGGAGCCGCCGGCTTCAAGGCGGACCGGCTTCTCGAACTCTGCGGCGCTGGCCAAGGCGCTGCCGAAGATCAAGGTTGACCAAAGGACGG
This sequence comes from Verrucomicrobiales bacterium, assembly GCA_041749135.1. Classification (GTDB taxonomy): domain Bacteria; phylum Verrucomicrobiota; class Verrucomicrobiia; order Verrucomicrobiales; family DEV007; genus DATKCT01. The sequence continues at coordinate 5,143 of JBGTBW010000138.1, read as the reverse complement.
GAGCTTTCTTCATCGGACGAGCTGGTTTCGGTTCGTGGAAAACGATAGGCCTCTCCAGGGTTCCGTCAAGCTGTGGAGGCGACACGTCGAATGGCGTAGCCAAGTAATAGTAATAGGAGCCCGTTGCCATGTCGTGAAATCCATGCCTATTCCCTGGACGCCAAAAGTCAGCCCGGCTGGCTGAGTCTCTCCACCTGCCAAGTGCGGCGATGCCTCCGTCGAGCCCGGCAGAAAAGTGAACTCTTCATCCGTGAGTGCATGGCCGGACCTCATTGCCGTGGAAATCCGCAAGACCCCTTGAAAAACCTCTCCTTCGTGTAATCCTCCTCAATTCCGCCAACCTCATCCCTATGAATACCGCCTCCTACGCTCCCATCGCCGTCGCCGAATCCAGCCCGGACGTGCGGGCGACTTTCATTCGCCGCACCTACGGGCATCTCGCCGCTGCCATCGCGGTCTTCGCCCTGCTCGAGTACATTTTCCTCGGCATGCCGGTGATGCAGAGCTTCGCGATGACCATGGTCTCGGGCAAGTCTTGGTTGCTCGTCCTCGGAGCGTTTATGGTGGTGGGTTGGATCGCGGACCGCTGGGCCCGCTCGGACACCTCACCTCAGCTGCAGTATCTTGGCCTCGGGCTGTTCATCGTCGCAGAGGCGATCATCATGCTGCCGCTGCTTTTCCTCGCTTCCCGCATCGCCGGGGGAGAGGTGATCACACAAGCCGCTTGGATCACTGCCCTGCTCGTTGCGGGTCTGACCGCGGTGGTCTTCACAACCAAGAAGGATTTCTCCTTTCTGCGCGGGGTGCTCGTGATTGGATTCTTCGTAGCCCTGGGTCTCATCGTCGCCAGCATCCTCATCGGGTTCAACTTGGGACTGATCTTCTCGGGAGCCATGATCGTGCTGGCTTCCATTTCCATCCTCTACACGACCTCGAACATTCTCCATCACTACCGGCCCGATCAGCATGTGGCCGCTTCCCTAGGGTTGTTCGCCAGTGTGGCCTTGCTGTTCTGGTACGTGCTGCAAATCCTGCTCAGCTTCACCGGCCGGGACTGAGCCGGGCCTGCCGGAGACACACCCGCGGTGAGTCGAGGAATTCCTGTCCGCGAGTCGCGGGCAAGGGCGCCCGCCCCACATAAGTTGTCCAGTGAGGGGCCCTCACGGTCTGCCGCACGTTGGAGCGGTTCGGTCAGTCTAATCGCGGGTTCAAACTTGCTTCACGAAGAATCCACGATGGCCGTTGCGCCGGATGCCGGGCCCGCCGAAGGCCGAACTGACGAATGGCCCGCTCCCGCAACTCGGCCTCGGCCCGGGCCAGCGAATCGGTCACGGTCACCAGGTTCAGATCTGAGGGGGAAATCGTGCCCTCATCCCGCATCCGGCGCAGCATGCCGAGCGCCGGTTCCCAAAAGGCCGTACCCATGAGAATGACGGGGAAATCCCAGATTTTACCGGTCTGAATCAGGGTAAGGGACTCGAACAGTTCATCGAGAGTGCCTAGACCGCCGGGCAGCACGACAAAAGCATAGGAATACTTCACCAGGATGACCTTGCGCACGAAGAAGTAGCGCAACGTCACAGATCGGTCGAGATAGGGATTGGGACTCTGTTCTGCCGGCAAGCGGATGTTGCATCCGACCGACCGGCCGCCCGCTTCCCGGGCCCCGCGGTTCGCTGCCTCCATCAAGCCCGGACCCCCACCGGTCATGACCGTGAAACCCAATCCCGCGACCATTTTCCCCACTTCGCGGCCGAGTTGGTAATGCGGATGCCCTTCATTGAGCCGCGCCGAACCGAACACGGTGACGCACGGCCCCACGAAATGGAGAGTGCGGTAGGCGCGGATAAAATCCGCAATGGCGTAGGCGACCGTGAAGAAATCTCTGACGCGCGACCGTGGACCGGCCAGAAAAGAGCGCGTGTCTTCCGCTTCGAGAATCTGCTCCGACCTGACTACTTCGTCGACGGTCGGCTCCGGCTCCGGGTGAGGCTCGGGCGGCGGATGAATCCGAGATTTCGGTCTTCCAAGCGAGGGGCCTGCGGGCGGATCAGTGCTCATTCAACGCTGGGGCCAGGTGGGAATTGGGGGCGGTGGCAGAGGGGCACCAACGCCGCGGCCCCGCGGCTGTCAAGAGTTCCACGACTCGTGACTGGTGCGGATCGAAGTTTCCCTTGCTGAGGCAATTCGCCTGAAAGCACCCCCAACCCCAACCCCGCAGGCCCTGATCACGTGCTGTGGCGGCTTTTATAATGTGTCTGACACTCTTTATAAACTAAGGGAGTTCTCGCCTTCGTCGCGCAGAACGCCGGTGCCCGAGTGATGTGTCTGACACTTTATATCGCTAAGCCGGCGCTCGATCACCCGATGCGCACAAACTACTCAAAGCGGTCCAGAATCCTCTCCAGCAAACGTCCCACATAACCGTCCAGCTTGCCGGGGATCCCTGCTGCCGTCCGGGGAAGACCGCGGATAGCTTCGATCCGCGAAGCGGCCCGGTCGCCCATCGCGTCGATGGCGTTGAGCGCGGCCATCGACCGGTAAAGGCCGGTCTTGTCCAAATCGGCTTCGCTCACCAGAAGATCCAGGCAAGCATTCAGATCGGCAACGGCCCCATATCGCGCCAAAGCCTCGGCCGCCGTGATCCGCACGTAGGGCGAGTCGTCCCCGAGCGCCTCCCGGAGAATGTCCTGGGCCATCCCCACAGCGCCTTCTCCCCGCATCAACAATCCCAGCGCTCCCCAATAACGCACCGCGCTGTCGGGATCTCGCATGGCCTCGACCAAGCGCGGCTCCGCTTCGCCGGTCTCGGCCGAACCGCCCGCGGCCAAATCCGCTGCCGCTAGAATGCGCTCGAGCGGATACTGCTCGCCGTTCCGGCCCATCTCCCACGGGGTCCTTCCGGCGGAGCGCGCATGGATCTCCCCTTCAGGGAGAAATCCCAGATCCCTCACCCGGAGAACCCAAGCGCGTTGTGCGGTGCGCAGACGTTCCAGCACGGCGCGGTGCTCTGGCGACTCCGCCAGATTGCGCACTTCGTCCGGATCCGTATCGAGATCGTAGAGTTCCTCCGCAGGTTTCCTCCGCCAGAATGCCGACTGCGCTTCGTTGAGCGCGCCAGCATCGAACAGCTCCCGCCAGCGCCGGGTCGTCGGCGTCTCGAACATGTAGGAAACGAACTGCCCGTAAATCTCGTGGGGATTGTAATTGTGAATGTACTGGTAACGCTCGTCCCGCACCGTCCGCACGAGATCATAGCGCTCGTCCATCCGATCCCGGAACCCATAGAGATAAGGTTGCTCCGGAGCTGGATGCGCCCCCATGAAGGCATGTCCCTGCATCGTCTCCGGCGGCTTCACCCCGGCGATGCTCAGCACCGCCGGCGCGAAGTCTACAAAGCTGACCAGCCGGCGGGACTCGCCGCCAGGTGCGTATCCGTCGGGCGCCAGTTCCCGGAACTTCTCTGGAACGAAGACAATCAGCGGCGCTCGAAGTCCCGAATTGTAGGGCCAGCGCTTGCTTCGGGGCATCCCGGACCCGTGATCGCCATAATAAAAGACGATCGTTGAGTCCAGCAGCCCCAACTCTTCGAATTCTTGAAGGCGCGCGCCGGTCTCGGCGTCCATCTCGCTCACTTTGTCATAATACTGGGCCCAGTCCTGCCGCGACTCCGGCGTGTCGGGGTGATAGGCTGGAATCCGCACTTGGGCGGGATCGTGAACGGCTGCGTGAGGACGTTTGCGTATCTGGCTTTCATGGCTCGTGGTGGAATTGTAGACCGCCATGAACGGCCGGCCTGCAGCCGCCATCGCCGCAAGCCGCGCCGCAGGCACGGGTTTGTCCCAAATCCTTTTATCGAGGCCCACATAGTTATAGTCGGTTTTCCCGGGGTTGATGCAGTAATACCCCGCCGCCCGCAGGGCCTCGGGATAGGTTTGCAGTCCGGGAGGAAAAGGCGCCTCGCTGCGCATGTGTTGAGCCCCAGTGGAAACGGGATAAACCCCGGCGATCAGGGTGGTCCTGGCCGGGGCGCAAACGGGAGCGTTCGACCAGCAATGCAGAAACCGCACGCCCCGGGCAGCAAGAGCGTCGATGTGTGGTGTGCTCGCGTAGGAATCCCCATAACAACCCAGTTCCGGACCGTTGTCTTCGCTGGTCAGCCAAAGGATGTTCGGGCGCTCCTGAGCGTTGGCTGAGGGAGGCAGGTGAAAGGGAAATCCCGAAAAGACCACCGCGCCCGCGGTGAAGAGGATGAGAGAAGAAAGTGCGCGTCGCGAAATCATGAGCCGGGCGGCGAATCCGCCTGACTCAAGCCAGCCCCGCTTCCGCGCTTTTGCAAGCCGGCAACCGCATGGGCCAGGAGAGCCCGCGCCGGTCTGGAAAACGGCGCCAGTCATATGACTAGCTAGTGAAGGAATAGGCGTCCAGCGCAACACTGATCATAACTGGGCCGGAGTCACAAAGTACACTACGTTCCGATTCTCCTCGTTCGGCTGTGAGAAATCCGTTCATTATTGGCGACTTCTCTCATAGATCACCCAGGCAACGATCCGCCCCTCTGTGTCTTTGTAGTTGTCAAGAAGGTGCGCAGTTTCTGTCTCACGGTAAAACTCCTCAAGGCCCAGTTTGACCCGGACCTGCACGCCGATCGGATAACCCTGCGAGCCCGCCAGCTCACCATTCGGAGGATTCTCACCAAGGATACGGATTACTCTGTAGCCATCATAAGCTGGCGGGAATCCTTTGTACTCGAATGCCTTTAGGGCACCTCTAAAAATCCAAGTTTTAAGCACATTCTCTTACTAACGGAGCCCTAATGCAACAACGCGAAGGCCTGACAGCGCACACCTGTGACAAGGTGGCGCGCCAGCATGCCATCAGAAGGCATTTTTGCAGCTCTTCTTCGTACTTTTTTTTTCATTCTTACCTGCTCAGTCCTTACCATCTTTTCAGCTTCAGGCGAGAGATCTGCTCGTACCGAATCATGTTATAGACTAAATTTGTCATCGCAATGGACGCCTCATTTCTCGCTATTCCAATGCACCGGTTCCAGGTCGCACGCATAGACATGACCATCGTTCCAAATACGTGCTCAACTCGAACGCGCGTGCGAGACTTGGTCCGGTTCTTCCGCTTCGCTTTC
>JBGTBW010000137.1:0-10188 GCA_041749135.1 Verrucomicrobiales bacterium | reverse complement strand
GGGTCTCCTTTCCGGGACCAGGCCGTCACGGGAATGGGCGCAAGATCACAAAACCGCACGTCATTCCCGAATAAATCGACACGCCCTAAAGCCGGGACTCCGGATCGTTGGCCTCGGCGCTTTCGGTTTCTGCCCCCTCCCCTGAGGGAGTCGCGGGCTCTTCGGTCGGCGCGGGGGACTCCTCTGAGGGGGTTTCTTCTTCGATGATTCGCGTGCGGATCTGCTCGACTCCGGATGCATCGTTGTAAACGAGGCGATCGCCGTCGATGCGCACATTGTGAAGCACGAAGGTGAGGCCCACTTTGTAGATTCCCGGGGCGTCGGATTCTGTTAGGGTGATCTTGACGTCGTCGCCCTCAAGGATCCAGTTTCCGGCGATGTGGATGGTCTGTTCTCTTTCGGGGAACTCCATGTGAATGGAGCAGACGTAGATGCCGTCTTCGGAGTAACGATTGACGCTGGTGATGGCCGCGGCTCCGGGGTCCAGGGAGCGTTTCGCGAATTTCCAAGCCCCGACAAGAGCGTCCTCGATGGGAACCGTTGGCGCGGGACCGGCATCGGCAGGATCCGGGATCACCGGGGAATCGAGCGGATCGGGGACGTCCGGTTCGGGGCTGAGATTGGATTCCTGAGCGAGGGATGAGATCGTGAGGCCGCATCCCACGGCGAGAAGGCACGGAAACCAGCGGAGCGGATGGCGGGGACAGGGCGTGTTTCTGGCAAGGTGTTTCATAGGGGAAGGAAGCAGTAAGGCAAAGGAACGTAAAGTGGCGTGAGAGCAACATTTCCGAGGTTACCAGAGTGTCACCCGGGTTAGGCTCTGAATCCGGGCGCGAAAGCGGCGAAGGATCGCCGCAGTCCCCCCGTAGCCGCATTCGCAAGAATGCAGACTGCCCGCCAGGCCTTCGGAACTCTCCCGAGTTCCGCTACACCAGCGACCTTCCAGGGCTCCCATTGCTTTCCCGTTTCCTGGTTGGCGGCTCATGAGGGTTCCCTGAGAGCAGGAGTTCTGAGGCTGCTGATTCAGTCTTCGGGATCGTCGATGGCGTATTCCTCCAGGATGCTTCGGGAGACGTATTGCAGCGCGGCCTCACTGGTGGCGGAGAGGACAAGGCTGGGGGCCATGCCGGCGTCCAGGGCTTCCTTCCAGCGCGGCGCGCAGAGACACCAGCGGTCGCCCGGGGCCAGTCCAGGAAAGCCGAATTCCGGACGGGGTGTGCTGAGATCGTTGCCGCGCTCCTTGGAAAAAGCGAGGAACTCAGCGCTCATGACGGCGCAGACGGCGTGGCAGCCGTGGTCTTCTGATCCGGTCTGACATTTTCCGGTGCGATAGAAGCCGGTGAGGGGATCCTGGCCGCAGGGTTGCAGCCGACCGCCGCGGGCGTTTCGTTCTTGATCGTTCATACTGGCTCAGGGGAAATCATGTGTGCCCTCAACACCAGGCGGCGGCCTGCGCTGGGCTGTTCGCGGGGTTTTCAGGAACTGGATGCGAGTCGGGCGAAGGGCAATCCGGCCCATGCGGCGAACAGGCCGCAGTCGCGCTGGAAGTTTCGTTGCGTTTGAAGCTCCGGGCGGGCTTCAGAGACGACCAGGCCGGAGAAATGGGTCTGGAATAGGAGTTCCCAGACGGCCCGAACCAGTGCGGGGTTCCGGGAGGAGGGTCGATGTTCGAGGGCGCCGGGAACATAGCCGGGAAGGTGCACATGGATGAGTTTGGACGAATAGCGCGCGAGGAAGCGATCGAGGAAGGCCACGAGGTATTCGAGAGGCTGGTCCTGCAAAGTGTATTTCCATACGTGTTCGACATCCAGCGTGAGGAACTCGTTCTCAGCGGCCCAGACCTCGAACTCGGCGGAGCTGAGGCGCGGGTTTTCGACGCCGAGCCGGATGCTGGGCAAGCGGGTCCGCAGACTGTTCCCAAACTGTGCGAGCATGGGGGGATGAATAACCATGGCCTGGCATCCCAATTCCTGGTAGAGCCGGACGGCGTTGGCCAAGGCGTAATCGGGGATAGGCCCGGTGTTGGGAAAATGCAGGGCATAAGAAAAACGGTAGTCCGACGCCAACCAGGCCACCTGCTGCCAGTGATCGAGGGCAGCGCGCTTGAGATGCAACTCGACGTGGCGAAATCCGGCGTTGTGGGCGAGTTGAAACCGGTCGGCCGCGGGTGCGAATTTGGTGGCGAATCGGATGTCGCGGCGTTTCACAGCAGTTCTTTAGCCAAGAGCGCAAGTCATTCTGGCTCACTCTACTGCATGGGATGGGGAGTTACTACGCATTTCTGAAGTTTCCGGGGACGCTGGGGGTTGCCAGATGGGGCCGGAGTCGCTAGCTTGGGCGGCGTGAAACGGCTTGACCCCCTGTTGACGGCGATTGTCCTCAGTGTGGCATGGGCGGGAGCCGCACCGGCAGCTTGGGAAGAGGAGACAACCGAGTTGTGGCAAGCCCACATCCAGCCCTTGTTCGAGGCCCGCTGTATGAAATGTCACGGGGGCACGGAAAAGGAGGCCGGCTTGGATCTCCGTACCGTCGAGTCGCTGCTGAAGGGGGGAGAATCCGGCCCGGCGGTCACTCCGGGAGAATCCGGCGAGAGTCTGCTGATGACCGTCATTCAGCCGGGGTCGGATCCGCACATGCCGCCGAAGGGCGATCCGCTGTCCGAGCAGGAGATCGAGTTGCTCCGGCACTGGATCGAGGGCCTGGGTTCGGGAGGCGGTGCGGGGGCGGCCGGGAGTAGGGAAACGGGTGAAAGAGAGCCGTCGCGGCTTTTTCTTCCAGCCGGCATTCGTCCGGAGCTGGCGATCGATTTTGCTATCGAACGGCGCTGGGTGGAAGCGGGGATAGAACCGTCCCGGCGCAGTGGAGATGGCGCCTTTGCGCGGCGGATCTATTTGGATCTGGCCGGGCGGATTCCGGCGCTCGAAGAGTTGGAGGCCTTTGAACGGCAGAAAGAATCGGATAAACGGGAGCGGTTGGCCGATGCTTTGTTAGAGAGTCCCGAGTTTGCGGGCCACTTCGCCGAGATTTTCAATGTCGTTTTCCTGGGGCGCGAAGGCGATGGGCGGCGGGATCGCGCCGCGAGAGAGCAGGAGGGCTGGCTGGCTTATCTCCGGCGGGCGTTTGCGGAGAACCGGTCCTGGGACCGGATCGCTTCCGATCTGATCGAGGGCGGCGGGGAAGAGGACGCCCGGGGAGCGGCTTGGTACCTTTTCGAGCGCGGCAACGACCACGAGGAGATGGCCCGGGCGGTTGCTCCGGCTTTGTTCGGGCTCCAGGTGCATTGTGCGCAGTGTCATGATCATCCGGTCGTGCCGGAGATTGAGCAGGAGCATTACTGGGGATTGGTGTCGTTTTTTAACCGGAGTTTCAATCTGCGGACGCCGGAGGGCCCCGCGGTGGGCGAATGGGCCGCCGGAGGGAATGTGCAGTTCTCCAACCTGGCGGGAGACAGCCGGGATGCGGATTTGGTGTTTTTTACTGGGGCCCGTCAACCGGAGGACCGGGTCGAGAAGGAGAATGACGCGCTGGAGCGCTATGTCGTGGCTCCTCCAGCGGAATTGTTAGGAAACCAGAAAGACAAGGGCGAAGAGACGCAAGGGAGACGGAGGCGGCGGGGAGGAGAACCCCAAATGGATGCGGCTCCGGCTCCGCGGTTTTCGCGCCGGGCGGCTTTGGTTCAGTTAGGGATAGCGGAGAATCCGGGTTTCTCGCGAGCGATCGTGAACCGGATTTGGGCCTTGCTGATGGGGCGCGGGCTGGTTCATCCGGTCGATGAGATGGATTCGGTGCATCCTCCGAGTCATCCGGAGCTGCTGGAGTGGCTGGGAGAGGAGTTCTCCAGGGCGGGCTATGACCTGCGTTGGTTGATTCGCGCGATCACGGCGTCGCGCGCTTATCAATTGGACTCGGCCGTCGAAGGCCTGCGTCCAAGGCCGGAACTTTTTGCGGCCGGTCCGGAGAAGCCGCTGAGCGCGGAAGCCTATTCGCGCTCGCTGCTGGTGGCTTGCGGCGCGGAACCCGATGGGGCCGGAGGGTTGACGGGCGCCGACGCCGAGGCCCTGCGGACGAAGTTTGCGGAGCTGATCCCCGAAATCTTTCCCGAAGTGTTCAGTCCCACGGCGCGGCAGGCCTTGTATTTCACCAACAGTCCGGAAATCGACGCGCTGCTGCGAATGGAGGGGGAACGGAGTTTGCTCCGGCGTATCATGGGCGAGCAGGGAACGGAGGCGAGAGTGACGGCGCTTTTCCGGCGAATCCTCGGACGCGAACCGGCTTTGGAAGAGATACAGGAAGCAGGGCGTTATCTGGAGGGGAGAGAGGACCGGGAGGAAGAGGGTCTTCGGCAGTTAGCTTGGGCGCTGTTGAGCGGAGCGGAATTCCGCTTCAATCACTGAGTCTTGACATTGGATCACTAAAAACATGCGGCCCCAAATCCCATCGCGAACGCCAGACTGTGGAGACCCCGAGCACAGGCGGCACCGCCGCCGTTTTTTGCAGGGTTTGGCGGGAGCCGGTGTGGTTTCGACCTTGAGTTGGAGCGGGTTGTTTTCCGCGCCGGCCTTCGCGGATCAGGCCCGCCGCGCCGGGAAGCGCTGCATTTTGCTGTGGTTGACGGGAGGACCAAGCCAGTTCGAGACCTGGGATCCCAAACCGGGCACGGAAACGGGCGGACCGTTCAGGAGTATACCGACCCGGACGCCGGGGGTGCATTTCAGCGAGTTGCTTCCGCGTTGCGCGGCGATCAGCGACAAACTCGCCGTGATCCGGTCCATGCGAACCGGGCAATCCGAGCATTTTCAAGGGATTTCCCTGTTGCAGCGCGGGGCGGACGAACGCCCTCCTTTCACGCGGCCAACGCTGGGCTCCGTAATCGCCCGTCAGTTAGGACGGCTGGACACGGCCCTGCCCTCCTTTGTCCTGCTGGATCCCTGTCCGGAAGGCAACGAGTTCAAGGCTTTCAAAGCGGGCGATTGGGCGGGCTGGCTGGGAGCGGAATACGCGCCTCTTCGGACGGGTGGGGAGTTTCGTCTTCCTGATGTGGACCGGTTGGCGGAGATCGCCGATGCGGATCATGAGGAGCGGGAAGCGCTGCGGGCGTTCTTGACCCGCCGTTATGCGGGGGAACGGGACAGCCGGGCGGCGCGTGCTCACAACGCCGTCTTCGAACGGGCGCGGGGGCTCATGCAAAGCGCGCACCTTTTCGATCTCGAGCGCTTGCCGCCGCGGGACCGGGAACGCTACGGTCCGGGAGCCTTTGCTCAGCACGCTTTGTTGGCGCGTTCCCTCGTCGAGGAGGGGGTCCCCTTCGTGATGGTGGCCAATGGCATGCCCTGGGACACGCACGTCTTCAATCACGAGATCTATCAAATGGTCGTGCCCGAACTGGACAACGTCGTGTATCAGCTCGTGCAGGATTTGGAGGAGCGGGGAATGCTCGATTCTACGCTGGTGGCGATCATGGGAGAATTCGGACGGACGCCGTGGATCAATGTCAAACGGGGCCGGGACCATTACTCCAAGGCCTGGAGCTTGGCTTTGGCCGGATGCGGGATCCGGCCTGGCGTGGTCGTCGGGGAAACCGACCGGCGCGGCATTGAGGTGGTGGGAGAGGCTTACGACGAAAAGAACTTGTTCGCCACCCTCTTCACCGCTCTGGGGATCGACCCGCACACGTCCTATGATTTACCGGATTTGCCGGACTTTCATCTGGTCGAGGAGGAGGCGGAGCCGATTCGGGAGGTGTTGGTCTAACCATGAGCGGGGAAGCTGAAAACCGGGAGCGCGAGATCCGGCCCGAAGCGGCCGGCGAATGGGAATTGCCATCGACGGTGCACGATCTCAGCGTGCCGGCGGGCGGGGATCGCGCGTATGCCGCTTGTTTGGACGGAGGGATCTATGCATTGGGGCTGGGGGATGGATCAGTCGAACTGTTGCACCGGCACGGCAGCTATGCGTCGGGCGTGCACCTTCACCCGGATCAGGGGTTGCTCTTGTCGGCAGGTTATGACGGACTGCTGCGTTGGTACGAATTGCCGACGGCCGAGGTCGTGCGCGAAGTTCGAGCCCATGATTTCTGGTCCTGGCAGTCTGCCCTTTCTCCGGATGGAGGATTGTTCGCGTCTGTGACCGGCCGGTATGAGTGTGGAGGCTACCGTTATGAGCCGGCTCCGGAGCGGGAACCGAGTGTGCGGGTCTATGAAGTCGCGACGGGGCGCTTGCGTTGGAGCTTCGAACACGTGCCTCCGGTCGAATCCGTGGCCTTTAGCCGGGACGGGACCCGCTTGGCCGCGGCGAATCTGATGGGGGAAGTGCGAATGTGGGACCTGGTTTCGGGAGAGAAAGTCGCAGAGTGGAGCACCCCGGATTTCACCGGTTGGGGGATCATCAAGGGGCACTATTACACCGGCGGCGTCTTTGGACTGACCTTCGGTCCCGGCGACCGGTCGCTTTATCTGACCGGTATGGGAACCACGAGGGATCCCGCCGCGGGCAACGGGCGCCAGCTTTGGCAGGAATACGCCCTGGAAGGGGAGGGCGAGGAAGCGGTCCGGATGACTGGGCAGGCGGACGAAGACGAAACGGGGACCGGGTTGATGGAGTCGCTGGCGTTTCATCCCTCGGACGAGTGGTTTGTTATGGCCGGCCGTTTGGAAGCGGGGAATTGGAATGCGGCGGCTTTTGGGAGAGAGGATGGGAAGCTGCGTTTCAGCCTCAATACGCAAAGCCGCCTGACTCGCGCGGTGTTTTCCGAGGGTGGAAAAGCGCTTTTCTTGGCCGGAGGCGTTTCGCAGGATGGTCCGGACGGCGAGGGAGGATTTCGTCCCTACGGCCGGCTGGGGCGCTGGCGATGGGAAGGGGCCTAGCCCTCTCTGCCTAGCCCGCGGACGACGGATGGAGAGCCGTTGGGCAACATGAAGAGCGCTTTCCTCAAGATCAGGATTCCTGAAGCTCGTTGAACGCCCGGCGCACTTTGTGAGTCAAAGTTCGGATGGCGTGGCGGTCGATCAAAAGCTCGGTCCGGCTCTTGCTGGGTCTTGCCCTGATCGTGAGCGGCGTGACCCTGTTCTTGTTTCCCGGCTTGAAGGTTCTCCATTACTTCGTTTTCGACCCCGGTTTAACGGATAAGGGCGGATCCCAATGGGCGTTTGATCTCCACAAGTCCCTGAGCAAACGCTATGAGAAGTACGCGCGAGATCGCCTGCAGTCCGGCGAGGCCGAGAAGCTGACCCCGGATGACATCGCCGAAACCGAGTGGCCGCTGTTCGGCTCCGTCTTTTACCTCTGGGCAACAGAGAACCTGCAGAAGACCTGGGAAGCGAACCCCCGGTTCTCCAAGACGGCGCCAAAGCTCTACGCCCGCGGCGCAGTTGATGCCGCTGCTCGCCTCGTCCTCGAACCAAGCCAAGCCAGGTGGGTCAAGGAGCATTGGGGCGACGAACACTATCTGAAGCGTGAGAATGTGTTCTACCGCATGCTGCTCCTATCGGCCATGACGGCGCACCACAATTTGACCGGCAGCGCCGAGCGCCTCCCGTTTCTTCGCGAACAAGCAGAAGGCCTATCCAAAGAGATCGATGCATCGCCCTTCGGTCTTTTGGATGATTATCCGGCGCAATGTTACCCGGCGGATGTGGTCGCCGCCATCGCGGCGATCCGAAGGGCCGATGAAGTCCTGGGAACCGACCACCGGGAGTTCGCGGCGCGCGCTATTCGAGGCTTTGAGGGAGTTCGAGTTGGGCGGTTGGGTCTACCGGCCTACGCGGCCAGCTCGCAGAGCGGATTTCCGATGGACCTTTCACGCGGTTGCGCAAACTCCTACTTCACGACATTCGCTCCGCAGATCTGGCCCGAAAAGGCGAACGACTGGTTCACGGCCTACCTGGAGCACTTCTGGCAATCGAATGCGTTCGCGGCAGGTTTCCGCGAGTTCCCTCGATCCCAGGAGCATAGCGAATATTACTTCGATGTCGATGCCGGTCCAGTGGTCGGCGGTCTCGGGACGGCGGCTACCGCTTTCGGGATTGGAGCTGCTCGCACGAATGGGCGCTATGACATCGCGCGCCCTCTCTCCGCCCAAGCTTTGGCCGCCAGTTGGCCATTGCCAGGCGGAATGCTCTTGATGCCTCGCCTGCTCTCGAACGCTGCACACGCGCCCTTGCTCGGTGAAGCCGCCGTGGTGTTTCAGCTCAGTCAGGAACCGCATGCCGGGGCAAACATCGTTCGCGGAGGGAGGACACCGCTGTGCTTTTACTTGATGTTAGCCCTCTATATCCTTGCCGCCGCAGTCTTTCTGCGATGCGGATGGCGCCTGGTACGCCCGAAACTCCCTCTTGTTCAACCCCCTCCAACCCGCCCCTCTGACTAGGCGTATCCGGCAGTCTTTGCCGACGGACATTCACACTGATCGAAGAACGCCGCATGAGCGCAGCGGAACGGGCTCACGGCGGTTTTCCCCGCGATGCCGGCAAGGGTAACACCAATAAAGCCCTCTCCGCTTCCGCGACACCAAGCTGAAGCGCCGCCGTTGCTTTTACCTGCGCGCGCCCGGCGAGGCAGCGTCTGCCAGTGAATAGGTCGATGCGCCGCCGTGTTTGTTGCGCAAGCTGGAGCGATTGACGAAGGAATTCAGATCCTGTGGCTGGCCGGTAAGGGATTATCTGCACGATGGACGGACTGCCGGCTCTTGAGATCTTGTAAATTCCCCACGAACTGGTGATTATGTCGCCATGATTCGACGGCCTACCTGAAGCACTTCTGGCAATCGCGCGCCCGACGAGGCAGCGTCGGCCAGTGAATAGGTCGATGCGCCACCGTGTTGTGCAAGCTGGAGCGATTGAAGACCCCGGATCTCGACCAGCGTTGCGCCGCGTGGATTGCCGAACTGCGCCGTCGCCCGCACTTCGATTTGCGCCCGTGGCATGAAGCAGGCGAGCAGGGGAGTGAACGAGCATTCGTGACAAGTCCGTCGCTCTATGATTGGATTGACCCATGAAGTCGCTCCTAAACCCTCCCTGCGCCATCTTCGGGGCTGTCGCCCTTTTCTGGTTCGCCAGCGCTTCGCAGACCCTGCAGTCCGCGGACGAACCGACCGCCGCTCAACACTTTATTCCCACAAAGACGTATTCTGAGGAAGAAAACCGGGAGGTGCTCGCCCTCTTCGAGACCCTGCGTGTCGCCGACGTTTCCGACGGAATGGACATGGCTGGACTGCAGGACATCGGTCTGGTCGATCCGGAAATCCGGCCGTTGTGGAAGGATGCAGTGGAGTTCGCGCATCGAATCGTCGGGATCGCCGTCACGGCGCGTTATGTTCCGACCCAGGATCCGCCGGCGGGAGAGCGGAAGGCCGAAGACTTCGACCAATGGGTTGGAGAATGGTACGGCAAAAAATCCGGCGAGCCGTTTGTGGACCAGTTATTCCCCGGCTCCGTGCTGGTCATCGAAGAAAACGGAAAGGACACCGGCTCAATCGGATCGAACAATATCCTGCTGTGGATAGAGAAAGGTTGCGCCGGCGTGGTGACCAGCGCCACTGCCCGGGATACCGATGAAATCATCGCCCAGAAGATTCCTCTCTATTTCAAGGAACCTGGTCGCGGAATCCGCCCCGGGCGCAACGAGATCGAGTCGGTCAATGCACCCGTGGTCGTCGGCGGCGTTCTCGTCAAGCCGGGAGATATTGTAGTGGCGGATGGAGACGGCGTGATCGTCGTGCCGCGAGCGCAGGCCAGCGCCGTCGCCGCCTATGCCAAGAAAACGATTGAGGAGGACAAAGCCGCACGAGCCAAGAAATACGAGGAGTTAGGCCTAGAGAAAGACAAATCCGTGGAGTAGCTCACGGCGCGCAGGGGCGGAAGGGAAGGCAGCTCGCGCCGTTGGCGCTTCTCTGAGGGCTGAAAGCCCTACACAACTCAGCCCGGGGCAACGCCCCGGGTCAGCAGTTTTTACATATCTGGACTGCAGGGGAGGCCGAAGACGCAGTGATCCCGGAGGGATCAGAGCTTGTAGCCGGTGGTGGCGCGCAGCGCTGCCACCGGAGAAGGTCCATCCATCACCAGCACCCCGGCAGGGGTGCTAGACCGCCGCCCTCTCCCTTCGCGGTGTTTCGTAGAGAAGATGACGTGATAGAGCAGACATGTGTAGGTGGAGGGCATAGCCGGCCGGTTTCTGGCGCCCCTGCCGGGGTGC
>JBGTBW010000136.1:0-31333 GCA_041749135.1 Verrucomicrobiales bacterium | reverse complement strand
CTCAGAACTCCTGACCTATCGAGGGAGATCATGGACAGGGAGGAAAATCGCTGAGCCGAAGCGAGACCGCCTCTCGGCAGATGACGCGCTACTTGTGGGGCGGACACTCTTGTCCGCCGAGTGAGCCTAGAGAGTTCGCGGGCAGGAGTGCCCGCGCCACATACCCTTCCAGCTCATCCAGATTCCTCGAGATCAGGAGTTCTGAAACTCCAGTGCGCGGCTCTGCCGCGCTTTTGGCGGCAGCCTGACCTCTGCCCCGAGACTCTCCCATGGCGCCCGGGAGATTCTATGCTGGAATCGGGGGTGAGGTGAGCTTGAAAGGCGCGTGAGCGAGGAAGGAAAAGCGTGGCGCAGCCGCGCACTCCAAAGCGCTTTGCGCAGAGAATGTCAGCTCACCCGCCGTTCGCTGCTTACCACCTCCCGCTGCTGCCGGCGCCGGATGAGCTGCCGCCGCCGCCCGATGAACCACTGCTTCCGGAATACGACGAAGATGACGACTCGGACACGCGCGGAAGCGTCTTGGTGAACGTGTGCTGCCGCCCGCAATGCTGGCAGTGCTCTTGGATTTCCATCAGCCCGGTGGAGTTCACGGTGGCGGCGTGCAAGGTGCGCTTGGTGGTCGCGGTCGTGACGGCGCCGCATTTTCGGCAATGCGAGAAGCGCGAGAACCAGCGTCCGAATCGCAGCTTCTCGATCGCACCACAACCTGCACACAGCCACACATCGTAGTCCACGCTGCCGACGCGCTCCTCGGTTACTTCGCTGGGCGTGAGATGGGCATCGTCGCTAGCCTCGTCGAGCCGCGTCATCGGGCGACGGCACTTTCGGCAGCGACGCGGACGCTGGCGCGCGACGACGCGCGTGATCCACCAGCCCATGCCTCCAAGCGCGCCGAGGCCGGCAACCGAAGGGAGGTAGGCGAACAAGTTTCGCGCCCGCCGCGAGCGGGGGGGCGAGGTTGCACCCGAGTTCGCGGGCTGTGTCCCGGCCGGCATCAGAGCTTCGAGCGGCTGCGGCGCTACGCCGAAAAACTCCGCCGCACACGCTCGTGCGCCAGCGACGATCCCCGCCGCGGTCTCCCCTCGACGCAGGCGCGCCACGATCTCGTCCCGCATGATGCGATCGCTCTTCGCGACCTCGGCATCGCTGTCGATGCCGTCGCCGAGCACGATCTCTGCGGCGCGATCGCGGATCGCGATGAAAAGCAGCAGCCCGTTGTCGCGCCTGCGATCGCCGAGTTCCCAGCGATTGAACACTTGCGTGGCAAACGAGCGCGGATCGGCGCCGTTTGCCGTATCGACTGTGAGCACGGCGAGCGCCGCTCCGTCCCGCGCGTGCACGGCGTCGCCGATACGATTGAGTTCCGAGACATTCTCCGGCGTTAGCAACCCCGCTTGATCGACGACCCAGCCCCGCGGCCGGGGCGAGAGAAGAGCAGCCGGATCCGCCGCCGCGCGTGCTGCGGCGCCAAGTAGGGCGGTGAGCCCGATCGCGAGAACAAGGGCACGGCTCATGCAACCTACGTTTCGCCGAACGAGGCGCGCCCGTCGAGCCGATCTACGTGCCCGCAGCCGATCGGCCCAGGCGCGGAACGTGCTCGACGTCCACGGCAAAATGAGCCACAAAACGATCCGGCGAGCCGTCCATTTTGAGCAAGGCGACATAGTCGCCGCTTGAATGGACAGAGCATGTCCCGTTCCAGAGCCCGTCTCATTTGTCCTCATGCACCCATTGCCCTTCTTCTTGTGCGCCGGTATTGCTGCGGCCTCGCCGCTCTCCGCTGCCGCGGCAGAACTTGCCAACAGCCGGCCGAACATCGTCGTCGTGATCACGGACGATCAAGGTTATGCTCCCGTGGGCAGGCACGGCCATCCGTGGATCCGGACGCCTCACCTCGACCGGCTCCACGACGCCAGCACGCGATTCACGCGCTTCCAGGTCAGCCCGACCTGCGCGCCGACGCGTGCGGCCTTGCTGACCGGCCGGCATTCCATGCGCAACGGGGTTACCCATACCATCTTTGAACGGGAGCGCTTGACCCTGGACGCAACAACCTTGCCGCAGGCGCTCCGCGAGGCAGGTTACACGACAGGTATTTTCGGAAAATGGCATCTGGGAGACGAGGAACCCTATCAACCCCAGCGACGCGGTTTCGACGAAACTTTCATCCACGGCGCGGGCGGGATCGGTCAAGCCTACGACGGCAGTTGTGCCGACGCGCCGGGCAACAGTTATTTCGATCCGGTTGTCCGGCACAACGGGTCCTTCGTCAAAACGGCAGGCTTCTGCACGGACGTGTTCTTCACGGCGGCGCTTGGCTGGATCCGGCAGGTCAAAGACGGCGACACGCCGTTCTTCGCCTGGATTTCCACCAATGCGCCGCACAGTCCCTACATCGCTCCGGAGAAGAACGCGCAGAGATTCGCCGGGCTGGGATTCGATGACAAGACGGCCGGTTTCTACGGGATGATCGAGAACATCGACGAAAACATCGGCCGTTTGTTAGAAAGTCTGGAATCCTGGGGCCTGCTCCGCGATACGCTCATCGTTTTTCTGTCAGACAATGGCCCTGCCGGCGACGGACTGGGCGCGGGAACCCTGGGCCGCAACCCGGACGGAACTCCGGTCGATTCTTGGAATGCCGGGATGAAAGGGGCGAAGGGAAGCGTGGACGAAGGGGGAACCCGGGTCCCGGCGTTTTTCCGCTGGGACGGCAGAATCGCCGCCGGCCGCGAGATCGACCGGCTGGCGGCGCACATCGATATGTTTCCCACCTTGGCGGCGCTGGCGGGAGCCGGGACGCCGGAAAAGCAAGTCGAGGGGCGCAGCCTGCTGCCCTTGTTGGAGGACGCCGGGGCGGAGTGGCCGGACCGCTATTTGTTCGCGCATCAAGGGCGCTGGCCGGTCGGCTCCGATCCGGACGCTTACCAATGGAAAACCTTCGCCGTGCGCGATCAGCGGTTTCGATTCATCAACAACACCGAGTTGTTCGACCTGGAAGCAGACCCCGGCCAGACCAAAAACGTGATCGAAGACCACCCGGAAACGGTCGCGACGATGCGCAGCGCCTACGATGCCTGGTGGAAGGAGACTCGGCCGCTGATGGTCAACGAAGGCGTTCCGCTGTCGCCGGTGCGGCCCTATCATGTGCTCTACGCGGAGCAGTTGGCCGGGCCAGGGATACCCCAGTGGATGCCGCCGGAGGGCTAACTCTTCTTTGTCGGCGTGGTTCATCGCGCGACGCCGCGAGCCCGTGCTGATAGCGGCGGCTTGACACCTGCGCAGATGAGCGGGTTTGATTCAGCTTTCACCATGGCCATGCTGCGCTTCCATTTGCTTGCAATTCTCATCCTCGCCGCGCTTCTCTCCGCCAGCGCGGGGCAAGAAGCCGTTCCCGCCACGTCGGGTCCCCTGGTGGGGCATGTGACTGGGGAGACCGCTTCTGTGTGGATGTTTATTCCGGACGGGAGCAGGGCGGAAGTGGACTACAGTTGTGAGGAATTCCCTCAAACGGAGGAGCCAGCCCATCGTGCGGCTTTCGAGCCGCTCGAAGAGAACTTTGTTGGGGGCCACGGCCGTGCGGTGATCGCCACTCTCAGCGGGCTGGAGCCAGGCTCCGCTTACCGCTACGGCGTACACGTCGACGGCGAGAGCAAGCCGGCCTGGGAAGGCACTTTCCGGACCGCGCCGGTGGCCGGCCAGCCTGCCGCATTTCGTGTAGCTCTCACTTCCTGCATGCGCTTCGATCAACCCCAAACCTCCTGGTTTTTGCTGCTGGCTCAACGCCCGGATTTCCATCTCACGGTGGGAGACACGCATTATGCCGACACGACCGATCCGGCGATCCAGTGGGAGCACCACCGGCGCTATCGCGCCGTGCCGCCCTTCGCCACAGTGCTTCGCCACGTCCCTACCTACGCGATGTGGGACGATCACGATTACGGTCCGAACGACTCGGACGGCACTGCGGAGGGAAAGGAGAACTCGCTTGCGGGATGGAAACAGTTTTGGGCCAATCCGGGCGCGGGGACAGAAACCATTCCCGGCGCGTTTTTCCGTTTCAGTTGGGGAGATGTCGATTTCTTCGTTGTCGACGGACGCTATCACCGCTCGCCTGACTCGGCTGCCGACGATGACGCCAAGCGGATGCTCGGCGATGCTCAGTTCGGTTGGCTGCTGGAAGGGCTGAAAGATTCCAGAGCGCGTTTCAAAGTCATCGCTTCGGGCAGCACCTTTCACACCAGCGAGAAAGACGGTTGGCGGATCTACACCTTCGCGCGCCACCGCCTTCTCGATGCGATTCGGGAGCACCGGATTTCCGGAGTCCTCTATTTTTCCGGCGACATCCACCGGTCATCGGTTCGCGAGCATCACGAATCGGACCGCTGTGGATATCCTTTTGTGGAGGTGATTTCCTCTGGTGTGGCCAACAGCACGACTCTGAGTTTCGCCACGATTGACTTCGACACTCTGCGCGAGGATCCCACGGTGCGGGTCCGGATCGTGCATGGCGATGGGACGGTGCAAGACGACAGGAGCTGGGGACTTTCCCAGCTCACGCCGCGCTGAGAAAGGGCAAGAGCCATGTTCGCTCGGGGGGAGGCCCGGCCTTTTACCGGGGTTTCAGTTCAGCTCAAACCGGGGCGCCGAAAGGCTGGTGGATCTGATGGCAAGTTTCGGCGGATCCGGAGGCTGAAATTGATCTCTCAAGAGGGAGAGTCGTCTTGTGGCTCCGTTTGGAAGTCAGTCCCTTCGACATCTGTTTCGCCGGAGGGCTCTGGCGTGTCTTCTCCTTCAATTTCGCTTTCCGGATCGGGCCCGGCCGTGTCTTCTGGGATTTCGAATTCGGCGCTGTCCGCCGCTTCGTCCTCCGGCAGGCCGGCGGCTGCGTCAAGCTCCGGCGCTTCCTGTTCGGGCTGCATCCCTTCCACCAAGCCCGTCGTCCGTTCGCGCAGTTCTGAGTCCCCGATGGCCTGGGCCCAGGCCAGCGCTGCCTCCGGCTCCGCCGGCGCGATGCTGCGGGAGAACGCGGAAATGGCCGAGTCGCGCAGCGTTCCCTCTGGCATGTCCGCGAGAAAGCGGCTTGAACTCTCGGCATCGACTCTTGCCCACGTTCCGAAGAGAGAGTCCGCGGCGCCGGCGAGATGGGTGTTCTCCGGCAGGGTCGCCAACCATTGCGCGCCCGCTTCGGGATCTTCTTTAGCCCAAACGCCAGCCAGACTGCGCACCAGGGTCCCGTCCAGGTCTTCTTCGCCGAATCGGCCGTGCACCCAGGACACGAAGTCAGCAGGGTTGGCGGGTTTATGACCGCGGATGAGATTGCGCAACTCGTTCAAGCGATCGGGACCGGCGGGCTGGGCCTCGATCCAGGACCGGACGGCCTGTTCGTCGGCCGCGGCCCATCCTAGCAAGGCCATTCTTATGGCGGGGGCTCGCCGTTGGGCGAGTTCTCGTTCCGCCGCCGCCATGGCCGCGGGCCCGTCCACCGTTCCCCAGCCACGATAGAACCCGGGCGAGACCTTTTCCCAAAAAACCGCCTCTTGCTGGAGCGCACTCAGCCGGCCCGAGGCGTTCTCGGCGGTCAATCCCTCCCAGGGCCGGGCGCGATCAAAGGGCTCAAGCGCCTCAGCCGGCCCTGGATGACCCTGGAGATCCGGACCGCCGCGCTCAGACGTGGAGAGACCTGGAAGGGGCTTTCCGGCGGAGAGGTGCAACGCAATCCAGACGATGCCCCCTGCGAGCAGACACCCGGCTGCCGCAATCGCGGCCACGCAGCGCGGCGACGCTTTCATGATGGTTCGGAGTTTCCCCGCCGGCATCCGGGCATGGCCGGGACCGTAAGGATACGGAACCGCCAGCCTCATCCGGATTTGGAAAAGACGAGCCGGTCCCTGTGGACGGAACGAAGATTACGGGCTTTTGCCCTGCGAGGTCGAGCGCAGAAATCAGGAACTTCTCCGTAGCAAGGCGATTATCCCAGGCCTGAACCCGGGCTTGACCGCCGCTCTCATCCCCGCCAATCTTTCCGCCCGCGGCTCCCCCCGGCGGCCCAGCATGGTCAACCGTCACACCATCTCGATTCTCGTGGAAAACAAATTCGGCGTGCTCGCCCGCATCGCCGGAATGTTCAGTGGCCGAGGCTACAACATCCACACCCTCAATGTTGGCCCCAGCCACGATCCTTCCCTTTCGAGAATGACCATCGTCGTCCGCGAGAAGGAGAATGTCCTCAACCAAGTCATCAAGCAACTCGACAAGCTTGTCGAGGTGATCGAGATCCACGACTTCCGCGAAGGAGAGAGCGTCAACCGCGAACTGGTCCTCGTTCAGATAAACGTGACGGCCGAGACGCGTTCTGAGGTCATCGAACTCTGCGACATTTTCCGGGCTAAGATCATCGACGTGCATCCCGCTCAGCTTACCATCGAGGTCACGGGGAATGATCAGAAGATATCGAAGTTTCTCCGTCTTATGGACAACTATGGAGTCAGCGACCTGTCCCGGACCGGAAAGATCGCTCTTCCCCGCGGCTCGGCGAAAGACGACGAGCTAGATTCCTGAACATGTCCCGGACCGGGCATCGCGCATCCAACGCTTAACTTTCCACACATGGCTGCTAAAATCTACACGGACAAAGACGCGGACCTGAAGGTCCTCGCGGGTAAAACTTGCGCGATAATCGGTTTTGGCTCTCAGGGTCACGCCCACGCGCTGAACCTCAAAGACAGCGGCGTGCACGTCGTGGTCGGCCTCTACCGGGGCAGCAAATCCTGGCCGGTCGCGGAGAAACACGGACTCGAAGTGATGGAATCCGCCGCAGCGGTCCAGCGCGCGGACGTGATCTTTCTTGCCGTTCCCGACACGAAGATCCCCGCTGTGTTCGAGAAGGACGTGGCTCCGCACCTCGGCAAAGGCAAGACGCTCCTTTTCAGCCACGGTTTCGCTGTGCATTTCAAAACCATCGACCTGCCGGCGGAGGTGAACGTCATCATGGTCGCCCCCAAGGGCCCGGGTCACATCGTCCGCCGCCAGTTCTTGGAGGGCAAAGGCGTCCCCAGTCTCATCGCCGTGCAGCAAGACCCCGGCCGCAACGCCCGCAAAATCGCCTTGGCCTGGGCCAAAGGAATCGGCGGCGCCCGCGCCGGTGTCTTCGAAACCACTTTCAAGGAAGAGACCGAGACCGACTTGTTCGGAGAACAGTGCGTCCTCTGCGGCGGGGCCACCGCCCTCATCAAGACGGGCTATGAAGTGCTGGTCGAAGCGGGTTATCAGCCGGAGATGGCCTACTTCGAATGCCTCCATGAACTCAAACTCATTGTCGATCTGATCAACGAAGCCGGGATCGCGGGCATGCGGTTTTCCATTTCCGAGACCGCAGAATATGGCGATGTCACCGTGGGTCCCAAGATCATCGACGCCTCGGTCAAGAAGAAGATGCAGGCCGCATTGAAGCGGATTCAGAACGGGTCGTTCGCCAAGGAGTGGATTGAGGAGAACAAGGCCGGCCAAAAGAATTTCAACCGCATTCGTAAGGCGGAAGCGGCGCATCCCATCGAAAAAGTGGGGGCCCGGCTGCGCTCGCGGATGAGTTGGCTGAAACAGCGCAGCCTCAAGGGGGTGCAGGCGGATTACAGTTGAGCCGCTCGGCCGTCTCTGGGTTTAGCCCTTCCTGTAAACCTTTTCTGGATCAAACACGCGCTCGCCGGCCACTTCCACCCTACGGGTGTCCGGATCCAGACGCTGAAAAAAACAACTCGGAAAGCCCTCGTGGCAGGCCGCGCCGCCAATTTGGCGGACCTTAACCAAGACCGTGTCGGCGTCGCAGTCGAAATACAACTCGCGCAGTTCTTGGACGTGCCCGCTCTGCTCCCCTTTCCGCCACAGTTTTCCTCGGCTGCGGCTGAAATAACAAACCCGTCCGCTGCGCAGCGTTTCCTCGAAGGCCTCGGCATTCATCCAGGCGAGCATGAGCACTTGCCCGGTTTCCGCATCCTGGGCGATGGCGGGAACCAAAGGCGTCTTGGTGAAATCGGGTCCGGCGGACATGGCGGTGAGAGGGACGGCAGGATGCGTGCAATGGGGATCCCCGCAAGCGTCGCCTTCGGCAAGCCCCGAGATCAGCCGCTATCGTGTGTGTGGGTGGGAAGAGAGAGGTTCCAGCGCACGGCGGCGAGCCGGAGGAGGACCGTAACCGAGATCCCGGCGAGGGCGGCGAAGTCCTTCGTGTTGGGGAGGAGTTGGAGCCCCAGGAAAACCCAGGACCCCGCAAAAGCGCAAGTCGCGTAGAGGGGAGCGGCGCGGAACAACCGAGGCACTTCGTTGCAGACCACATCGGCG
Source organism: Verrucomicrobiales bacterium (assembly GCA_041749135.1). Taxonomy (GTDB): domain Bacteria; phylum Verrucomicrobiota; class Verrucomicrobiia; order Verrucomicrobiales; family DEV007; genus DATKCT01. The sequence goes on along the minus strand of JBGTBW010000136.1, from coordinate 22,996 downwards.
ATGACGCCGCCGAAGGCTCCGGTGACCACACCGAAAAGCGACGCGATGAAGAGCGATACGCCGGAATCCAGAGCCTGTTCGGTTCCGACGATGGCGAACAGGCCCAGACCGAGGGCGTCGGGGAGATTCAAGGCCCGGTCGAGCCGCCGCGGCAGCCGCCGAACGAGACAGGTGGCCAATGCCAACCCGAAAACAATCACGGGATATTCCTCGCGCCGGATCCAGAACAGCGGGTGGCGATCCAGAAAGAGGTCGCGCAGGGTGCCCCCGCCGAAGGCGACGATGAAGGCCATGGCGAACACCCCGACGAAGTCCATCTCCTTTTGCCGGGCTCGCAAAATGCCGTAGGCGGCGGATACCAGCACGGCCATGAGTTCCAGGGTCTGGTACATTTTCCGATTCCCCCACTACCGCCTCGTCTTGTAAAGATTCTAGCTGATCGCACCACTGAAATGGGTAGCGATCAGGACACCGCCTCAATGAGGTAGCGCAGTTCCTCGCGGATGAGGGCGGGATCGTCAATGGTTTGGGAGATCTCTGCTTCGATCAGTTCGCGAAAGCGCTTGCGAAGGCGGTGCACGGCCACTTTCACCGCTCCCTCCGTCGTGCCCAGCCGCTGGGCGGCTTCGGCTTGACTCGAGCCCGGGGAGGCTCCCGTGAGCCAGGGTTTCAGAGTTTCGAACTGTTCCTGTTTTCCGGCGCTTTCATGTTCGACAGCGAGGTTGGTTAGGCAGCGGCTCAGAAGCGTTAGGGCCCAGGCCCGGTCGAAGGCGGAGTCGGGCGGAAAGCCCTTGGGATCAGGCGGATCGCACCCTGGCGAGGTGACCGTGGGTCCGCCCGGGGGAGCCAAAGGCTCGGGTGAGCGGCCTCCTCCGCGTTTGGCGGCGCGGTCCCGGTCGCGCATGTCGTGGAGAAAATGTTTCACAGCCCCGAGAAGGTAGGAGCGGAACCGCCCCCGGCCCGGATCCGCTCCTCCGATTCCGCGGCCGGCGAGAATCTGGGCGAAGAACTCCTGGGTCAGGTCATCGCATTGTTGGGGATCGCTTTCCGAGGAGCGGATGAAGGTCCTGACGGGCGCATAATATGCCTCACAGAGGGCGGCTAGGGCGCTCTTGGCCTCCGGCGACGGCCCCTGAGCTTGGAGTACGACGGTCCAGTGGGTCGTGGCGAAGCCGCCGCTCGGGGATGGCCTCCCTGGACTGCGCGGAAAAGTCATGGATCGAGAGAATCAGACTCCGGAGCGGCCGGCGTTGCGGGATCTTCGATGGCTTCAGGAAGCAGCGAAGCTTCCTGTGAGCCTGGCGCCGCAGTTTCCGGGTCCGCGCCGGAATGTCGCCGCTCGCCGATTTGGAGGTAGACCTCGACAGGGCTAGCCGCGGGCAAGATTAGGAGCGGGGCTTTGTCGTCAAGGCCACGAAGGCCCAGGGTGCGTCCTGCCGTTTCGCGGTAGGCATTGGCCAATGAACTGGTGTGCGGAGGCCCGCCCGGGAGAGGAATCCGGACGGTTCCAGGTCCTGCCGGGATAGGTACACTGAGCCTGGCCTCAGGCAAATCTTCCCGGCCGGGACCGCCGGCCACGGCTATGACTTGGAACCTTGGGGAGACGCGGGAAGTGGCGGTGATCTCGAGGGTGTCCCCAGTGAGAGTCAGCGATTCCAACACGACTTCCGCCTCGGGCGCTGGACCGTCCGAAGCCGCGCTCCTCCAAAACAAGTAAGAACCGGTAAGAAGCACAATCAAGAGCAAGGGAAGGACCCCTATTGCCAGCACGATAAAGAAGACGGTCCGCGGCCAAGGATTGGTCTGCGCGTTCGACTTCGGGACTTCTTGACGACGCTGTCCCCGCCGGAGGAGGAACAGACCGGCTCCGCCGAGGAGGAGTCCGGCTCCGCAAGCCGGCAAAAGAGACTCGAAGGGGGATTTCCTCGGGACGGAGGCGTAACGGTTCGCATGACTCTCGAGCCGCAGCACGCTGCTGCGGGCGTTCACAAAATTGCGCTGCATGTCGGTCAGGACGGTCTCCACAGCAGCTCTTTCGCCGGGAGGGAGAGCCGCGATCCGCTCCAGTTCTGAAAGTGCTTGATCTGCATGGACACGGGCGAGACCAAGTTCTCTCTGGCGAAGTTGCTCATCACGAAACCCGGTGTTGGTTTTCCGCTCCATTTGAGAAGTGGCGAAAGCCATCCAACCCAAGGGCGCGAGGAAGGCCAGGAGGACTAGGGAGAAGCCGAGAAAGCGGCGTGGACCGAACTCGGGAGCCGCGTCTTCCCTCCCAATTCCCGCAGCGGTCCCCTGACGCCACCGCCAGGTGATGCGGATCAGCCAGGCCACGAGCAAGACGGAGGCGAGGACGGCTGCGGAGAGCCCCACGGCCTCAGCAAGGGCCGGGTTGCGCCAGCGTCCGGCTTGGATCGGACCAAGAATCATCACGGTCACGGCAGTGCTGATGATCAAAGCCGGCGGGAGAAGTGCGGCAAACCACGCGCCGGGTTGGGAGGCGCGCGGCGGAGGTTGAGAGCGGCTGCGCGCCAAGGTCCGCCAGCCGAGAGCGCTGCCGCAAACAGTGAGGATGCCGCCGAGGGCGAGGCTCAGGCCGAAAAGGAGTTTGGGCGTCAGCATTCTGATCGCGTCGCGTTCCCTTTGGCGTTCCCATCGGCGCAACGCAGAGCTTTGTTCCTGAAACTCTTCTCTGAGTCGGGCGATATCCTCTTGTCGCCGCAAAGCCTCGCCGGGAGGCTCGTTGACGGACACAGCATCATCTTCCAGCTCCCGGATTTGCCATTCCAATGCGGCGGTCGCGTGTTGGGCCTGACTCATGGCGACCTGCGCGTGCATCTGACCGGCAGCGAGTGGACGGCTGATAACCAACCCTGCCAGTGGGAGGGCAAGCCCGAGGCACACCAACAGTGCGGAGGCGGGCGAAGCCGGGGACCGCTGCCCGGTGCGGCGGTTGATGAGAAACCCGGTGGCGACTAGCAACACCACCGGCGCCGAGGCGACGATCAGGAGGATGAGCAACTCCATGAATCCGAGCCCGCCCTGATGGGCCAGAAACGGTACAAACAACATGGTCACGATGGCGACCACAGGCAGCGCCAGCAAGGCGGCCAAAAGAAGCACGGTGCGGCGGACCCAGGGGTTGGGCTCTCGGGAACCGGAATCGGGCGTGGCGGTTCTGGCGGGTTCCACGGGGGGTTCGATGGGACCCGCGGCCGAGGGGGCTGGCCCCGAGGCGACCGTTTGCACTTCACTCCGCAGCTCTCCGGCGCTGTGTTGGCGCAATTCCCTCTCTTTGGCCAGGGCCCGCAGGACAATGTCGTCGATCCGGGCGTCGATAGTGGATTTGCTGGACGGCGGAGCGAACCGGCCCAGTGGGAGTTCGCCCGTGAGCAGTTCGTAGAAAACGACGCCTAACGAATAGATGTCGGCGCGATGATCGACCGTATCCGGCCGTTCGATCTGTTCCGGCGCCATGTAGTGCGGCGTCCCCAGGGCGGCTCCATGCAGGGTCAAGCCGCTCGCGGTCCCGCTGGCGCCAAACATTTTCGCTATACCGAAATCGGCGATTTTCACCCGGCCGCGGGAGTCGAGGAGGATGTTTTCGGGTTTGATGTCCCGGTGGAGAACGCCCTCTTCGTGGGCATACTGAAGGGCGTTGCAGATTTCGGGGACGACGCTCAAGGCTTCCTTGGGAGAAAAGCGGCCGGCCAGCATGGCCTGCCGGAGGTTCACTCCGTCGACGTACTCCATGAGCAAATAGTAGAAGCCGCCGGACTCTCCGAAATCATGCACGGTGACGATATTGGGATGATTGAGGCGGGCCAAAACGCGTCCTTCCCGCGAAAAGCGTCCGGTGAAGGCCGGATCGGCGGCGAGATTCTCCGGGAGCAGCTTCAGAGCGACCAGGCGGTCGAGTTTGGGTTGGCGGGCCTTGTAGACGGCCCCCATGCCGCCCGCGCCGATCAATTCGAGGATCTCAAGGTAGGGAAACGCCGCGGCCACCCGCTCGAGACTGGGCGGAGGGATCCGGGCTGCCGTGGTGTTTGCGGCGAACGCGGTGGGCTCGTCGGAGGGCAGCGCCGCAGCGGCCAGGACGCAGCGTGGGCAGAGTCCCTCCGGCGCATCGGCGGGGATGGCGGCGCCGCAGGAAGGGCAGACTCCCGGCTGAGGTTCTGCGGGGCCCGGCGCTGGCGGAGGAGTGGAAGGAGTATTTCCCGTCATGCAGTTTCTTGAGGAATGCGCGGGCCGAGGTTACAGAGAAGTTCTCCACAGGTCGAGAATGCTAGCGGCGGCTGAAGCAGGGCGGCTGTCCGTTTTTTTGAAGCCGGGGCATCACGCAAACGGTTTGGGGCCGAGGGGAGCGGGGTTGGCGGAAAGCGGAGCGCTCGGTACCGAGGGATGCTCCCGCGGCGGCTGAAGCAGGGCGGCTGAATGGGAAAGGAATGGGAGACCTTGAGGGTCACTAAGTTCAGAACTCCTGACCTATCGAGGGAGATCATGGACATGGAGGAAAATCGCTGAGCCGAAGCGAGACCGCCTCTCGGCAGATGACGCCCTACTTTGTGGGGCGGACACTCCTGTCCGCCCATGGAACCTGAAGAGTTCGCGGGCAGGAGTGCCCGCGCCACATACCCTTCCAGCTCATCCAAATTCCTCGAGATCAGGAGTTCTGAAGTTCAGCGGAGGCGGAAGCCCCCCCTTGGACTGCGGCGAGAATCGCCGCTCTTCTCTCTCAAGACGCGGAGCGCCGGGGTGGGCGAAAGCGATGAGCAGAAGCGGGAGGCGACCGGGTCCCGGACTGCGCCGCGACTTGCCTTTCCCGGGGCCGGTGGCAGGCTGGATAGCGGAGCCCCCCTTCCCTGCTTATGCACCATTCTTCCTCTCTCAACTGGCGAGCCAAACCGCATACAAGACGCGCCGCCTTCGTGAGTAGCCTCCTGGTTTTCTGCTGGTCCACCGGCCTGCCTTCGGCGCCCGGCGAAGAGACTCCCACGAGGGTCGATGCGGACAGTCAATCGGAGGACGCCAAATGGATCCAGCTTTTCAACGGCAAAGATCTCGAGGGCTGGACCCCGAAATTCACCGGGCACGAACTTGGAGAGAACGTTCACGACACGTTCCGCGCAGAAGGCGGTCTCCTCCAAGTCAACTACATCGGATGGAAGGAGTTCGGGACCACCTTTGGCCATCTTTTCTGGCGCGAAAAGCACTCCCACTACCGGCTGCGGGTGGAGTATCGCTTCATCGGCGAACAATGCCCCGGAGGCCCGGGTTGGGCCCTGCGCAACAGCGGGGCGATGCTGCATTGTCAGGATCCGGCTTCCATGACCAAGAATCAGGAGTTTCCGGTGTCGATCGAGGCCCAATTTCTGGGCGGCGCGGACAGCGGGGAACGCAGCACCAACAATCTTTGCACACCAGGCACTCACGTTGTCATCGATGGGAAACTCGTGACCCAGCATTGCACGTCTTCCCGATCAAAGACTTATCGCGGGGACGGATGGGTCACTGCCGAAATCGAAGTGCGCGGGCACGGAAAGATCCGGCATTTTGTCGAAGGCGAACTGGTGTTGGAATACGAACGGCCTGTGTTGGACCCGGGCGACTCGGACGCCAAGCGTCTGCTTGAAGCGGGAGCGAAGGAGGAAGTTTCCGAGGGCTACATCTCCCTACAAGCCGAGAGTCACCCGGTGGAGTTTCGGAAAGTGGAGTTGCTCGTGCTGGATCCCAGCGCCGGCGACTCTTGAAACCGTGCTCAATATGCGCCCGGAATGTTGTGGATATGATAGGAGCCGTCTCTCTTTCCCGATGAATGCTTCTGTTGTTCGCACGCTGGGCGCCGTGGCGATCCTGACCGGGATCTGCGGAAAGGTTTACTCCGCACCGGCTGAACTCCGCTTCAACCGGAACATCCGGCCCATCCTGGCGGAGAATTGCTTCCCCTGCCACGGCTTCGATGAAGCGGCGCGCAAGGCTGGATTGCGACTGGACGACGCGGAGGAAGCCTACCGTTCTCGCGACGGAGTGACGCCAATCGTCCCGGGAAGTCCGGATTCCAGCGAAGTCTGGTTCCGCATCACGAGTATGGAGGCGGATGAAATGATGCCTCCGCCTGAATCCCATCTGGAATTAACGTCCGCCGAGAAGGAGACGCTCAGGAGCTGGATTGAGCAGGGGGCCAGGTATGAAGGTCACTGGAGCTTCCTCCCGCCGCAGCGTCCCAATCCACCAGGCCAAGAAGAGCATCCCGGACCGGCGATCGACGCCTTTGTCCTGGAGCGGCTCGCGGAGGAGGGTTTGAAACCATCCCCCGAGGCCAGCCGGCGCACCCTCATCCGTCGTCTGTCCTTGGATCTCACGGGGCTTCCTCCATCCGCCGAGGAGACTGAGGCCTTCGTCCAGGACAGTGATCCGCGGGCGTATGAGAATCTGGCGGCGCGGCTTTTGAAAAGCCCGCACTTCGGCGAGCGCATGGCTTTGGATTGGCTCGATGCGGCCCGTTATGCCGACACCAACGGATTCTCCATCGATGGAGGTCGCCATGGTTGGCTCTGGCGCGATTGGGTCATCCAGTCTTTCAACGACAACAAACCCTACGACCGCTTCCTCGTCGAGCAGCTCGCCGGCGACCTGTTGCCCGGGCGGAGCGAAGCCGACCTGATCGCCACCGGATTTCAGCGAAACAACATGGTGACCCACGAGGGCGGGACCATTCCCGAAGAGAACCTGACGAACTACAACGTCGACCGGGTGAAAACACTGGGCGAAGCGGTGCTGGGTTTGACTCTCGGTTGCGCTCAATGTCATGATCACAAGTTCGACCCCATCACCCAGGGGGATTACTACAGTCTCTACGCCTTCTTCAATACGTTGGGCGACCGGGGACTCGACGGCGACGGAGGCGTCAATCCCGGTCCCTCGATTTCTGCGAAGACCGTGCTCAAGACGGATGAGATTCCCGGGCTGCGCCGCCGCATCGAAGAGATCAGGGCGACGCTCGACCATCGCGACGACGGTGTGCTGGCGGCATGGGAAGCGCGTCAGCAGCTCATTCTGGCTGAGCGCGGACGCGGGTTCGCGATTCATCCGGTCAAGGCCTTGAAGGTGTCCACACCCAATCGAGGGGCTGGATTTGAGATTGAGGAGGGAAACCGGATCCGCATCCGCCAGGCCGGAGGCCTGGCCGCTTTCGACATTTCCGCGGAACTTCCGGCGGTGGATGCCCCCTTCACGGGGTTGCGCGTGGTAATGCATCCGCAGGCCGAGTTCCCGGGCGGCGGCTGGGGAGCAGGCCGCTTCGGCCGGGATCGCGATGCAGAGGGCGACGAAGCAGAGGAGAAGGGGACGTTCGTGCTTACGGCGATTTCACTGACTGCCGATGCTGTTCCCGGAGATCAGGTGAATCTGCACAAGTTGCAGACAATCACACGGGCGACGGCCAACTCATGGGACCGGCGATTTCCTCCGGCGGGCTGTTTGGATCCCCGCAACCGCAGCGGCTGGTCGCCGGACCGGCTCGCCCAGGGCCCCGTGCACCTAACGGCGACTTGGGATGAACCTCTCCACCGCGAAACCACCCCTTATCTCACCACGCAACTCAATTTCGGGTACGGTAGCAACATGGTTCCCGGTCTGGTGGAACTCTTTGTCGTCAGCGGGACGGACAGCGACACGGACCTTCCGCCAGACGTGGTGGAGGCCCTCGAGACGCCAGTTTCCCAACGCAATGCCGGTATGGTGTCGCGGCTTTGGGAGCATTGCGCCGGGCACGCGGAAGAACTGGCGAGGCTGCGGATCGAACTGGCCAACCTCGAAGATCGGCTGAAGGCGCTCACGGAGCCTTTTCCCGCTCTGGTAATGAACGTCTCTGAGAAACCCAGGGAGACCTTCATTCTCACGCGGGGGGATTACTCTCAGCCTGGGGAACGCGTCGCCGCAGGCACACCCGCGGCGCTCCCGCCCATGCCGGAAGGAGCGCCTCAGGACCGGCTAGGTTTGGCGCAATGGCTCGTCGCGCCGGAGCATCCACTCACAGCGCGGGTGGCGGTGAACCGCTTCTGGAAACTCTTCTTCGGGGGAGGTCTGGTGGCGACTTCGGCGGATTTTGGAGCGCAGGGGGAGTGGCCGAGTCACCCCAAGTTGCTGGACTGGCTAGCCGTCGAGTTCCGGGAGAGCGGTTGGGATGTAAAGCACCTGGTTGGACTCATCGTCGCCTCTCGCACCTATCGCCAAAGCTCGATCCCCTCCCCGGAGCTGCTCGAACGGGATCCGGAAAACCGGTTGCTCGCGCGGGGCCCGCGTTTCCGTCTGCCGGCGGAGTTTGTGCGGGATCAGGCCCTGCAAGTCAGCGGCCTTTTGGTCCCGCGCTTAGGGGGTCCCAGCGTCAACCCCTATGCTCCGGGCGATCTCTGGCGCGAGGTCAGCCATTATGGAAGCACGCCAGCGACAGCCCAGACTTTCGTGCAAGATCATGGCGAAAAACTCTACCGGCGTTCAATCTACACTTATTGGAAGCGGACGATGCCGCCGCCGAATCTGAGCGTGTTCGACGCACCCAGCCGCGAGGTTTGCACGGTCGACCGGGCGGATACGACGACACCGTTGCAAGCGCTGGTAACGCTAAACGACGTTCAGTTTGTGGAAGCGGCGCGGGCCTTTGCGCAACGGATCCTGACCGGTCCTGGCGACGATGCGGCGCGGTTGCGTTGGGCATTTGTGGAAGCTCTGGCGCGTCCTCCCCGGCCGGAAGAACTGGCCATCGCCTCCGCCGCTTTGGAGCGGGAACGGCTTCGCTACCAGATGGACGCCGCAGCGGCCCAAACCTTCCTTGAGGCTGGAGAGTCGCCCCGGGATTCGTCCCTGCCCGCCGCCGAACACGCCGCCTGGGCGCAGGTCGCCGTGTTGCTGTTGAACCTCAGCGAACTGTTCACGCGCAACTAACAATTACGCCTCATCCTCCATGCACGCACTCGATCACCTCCAAAGGCGTCTTTCCCGGCGGGCCTTTCTCGGACACAGCGCCGGCGGGATCGGGGGGATCGCGTTGGGTTCGCTGCTTTTCCCTGAGCTGGCGCAGGCTTCCACCCCGAGAAGAGGATTGTCTGGGCTGCCTCACTTCGCCCCTACGGCTAAGCGCGTGCTCTGCCTTTTCCAATCCGGCGGCCTGTCCCATGTGGACTTGTTCGATGACAAACCCGCCCTGCACCAATACGCCGGGCAGGAGATTCCGCCTTCGGTTAAGGGAACGCAGCGTCTCACCGGCATGACCAGCGGGCAGTCTTCGTATCCCGTAGTGCCCCCGCTGCTATCCGGAAAACGCTGCGGCCCGCAGGGAACTTGGATCAGCGATCTGCTTCCCCACATGCAAGGCATCGCCGGCGACATTTGTCTGGTGAAGAGCCTTCACACGGAGGCGATCAACCACGATCCGGCGATCACTTACATGAACACCGGGAACCAGCAGCCCGGTTACGCCAGCATGGGGTCCTGGGCCAGCTACGGATTGGGCACAGAGAACGCCAATCTGCCCGCATTCATCACGATGGTTTCCCAGGGGACGGGAAAGAACCCCGGGCAACCCATTTTCTCCCGGCTTTGGGGCAGCGGATTTCTTCCCTCGTCGCATCAGGGGGTCGGACTGCGCCCTGGTGCCAATCCCGTGCTCTACCTGGCCAATCCGCCCGGAGTTGAGCGTCTCCAGCGCCGGGCCTTGCTCGATGACCTCGGCCGGCTCAACCGCCTGCATGCGGAGGAGGCCGGGGATCCGGAAACGCTGACGCGGATCGAGGCCTTCGAGATGGCCTACCGGATGCAGGCCTCCGTCCCCGAATTGACCGGCATCAGCGGAGAGTCCGAAGCCACGTTGGAGGCTTACGGACCGGAGGTCCGGCGGCCCGGGAGTTATGCAGCCAACTGCTTGCTGGCGCGCCGGCTTCTTGAGCGGGACGTGCGTTTTGTACAACTCTTCCATCGCGGGTGGGATCAGCACATCGCCATTGCCCGCCAGTTGCCAAACCAATGCCGCGACATCGATCAACCCACGGCGGCCTTGATCACGGATCTCAAAGAGCGAGGCCTGCTCGATGACACGCTCGTGCTTTTCGCCACCGAGTTTGGCCGCACCGTATTCAGTCAGGGACAACTGGGCGATCCGGGAATGGGACGCGATCACCACGGTCGCAGTTTCACGGTCTGGCTGGCTGGCGGAGGCATCCGCAGCGGGTTGGAGTACGGGGCGACCGACGATTTCTGCTACAACATCATCGAGCAGCCCGTGCATTTGCGCGACCTGCACGCAACGATTCTCCATTGCCTGGGAATCGACCACGCTCGCTTCACTCACAAGTTCCGGGGACTGAACGTCCGCTTGACCGGGGTGGAAGAAGCTCACGTGGTCAGAGGAATCCTGACATAACACCATGGCTCGTCTCCCGGCCAGGCGACGGCCGTCGCCGGTTTAGGGGCTCCGTTAGTCTACCGAACGAGCGAAGATCAGCAGCAGGAAACGGAGGACTCCGTCGAAGGTGTCGCTCCAATCTTCCAGATAACCCGCAAAACTGCGCTCGGGGGAGACCGCCACGAGGAGAGCCGTCACCAGCAGCAAGTTCACCAGGTAAATGATCAGGAGGGAAAAAAAGACCCCGTTCATCCGCAGGTCCGGCTGATTGCGCAGGAGCACGCGCATGGTAAAGCCGGCGTGGAGGGTCAGGGTGAGGCCGAGAAAGGCATGGAGGGCGAGCACGGCGCCCGGACCGGGAGAGACGAGCAGGGCGCAAAGGGCGAAGGCCAGCAGGCCGATCATCGTGTAGAAAGGAAAGAAGTAAGGAGAGAGGGAGATGAGCCAGTTGGTTTTGGTGGTCACCACGTGACCGCCTCGGCTGGAAACGCGAAATGCTTCTTCGGCTTTGCCGCCGCACAGGTAGGCGAAACACACGTGGGTGAGTTCATGGGCGAAGACATAGGCAAACTGCATGCGGGCCGGCGCCACGAGCACGGCGAAGCTGCAGCCCAAGCTTCCCAGGGCCAGCCAGAGGAATTCGGGGCTCCGCCAGTTGTGTTGGAGAACGACTGCACTGGAGGCCTGGGTCGTGACGAGGGCCACGAGCAGCAGAACCAAGCCCACTCCAAAGCGGAGCCACAGAGGCCGATTGGGACGCAGACCACTTTGAACCGGCGTCTTGGGAAGCGATCGCCGCAGGCGGTTTCGGCGGGGCGAGGCTCTGGAGAGATTGCGCGGCGGGGGGCGGAGAGCCGACCTGGGGGCAGACCGGGCGGCGGGGGCGACTGTGAGCCGCGTCGTCGCCTGGGAAAGCCGCGGGCGGCGGGTGTTGGCGGGTTTGCGGGGCATCGGTCCAGCCGGCAGTTGCTTCGGAACGGACGGTTATTTGAAGATCTTAATTTCGACGGAAGGGTGGGCCCCGTCAACGGCTGGGCGTGAGAAAACGGAGGGAGATTGGCTTGCGCGCTGAGGGTGCTCTGGCGAGGGTGGAACTCATCATGCCGCAGCCCCGGGTTCCGCGGATCCCCAGCCTCATCTTTGTTTTATTGGGAACGGCGTTGTGCATTTTCCCGGCCACAAGCTGCCGCACCACGGCGACTGGTTCCGTGGAAGCGGCTCCCATGCCGGGTCAATGGACGGTGGCGGAAGCGGAGCCGGGCGCGGTAGGGCCATGGCTGCGGCACTTTGGAGACGACAGGGTGGCGGAACTTGTCCGGGAAGCGTTGACGCACAACCGGGATTTGCAGGCGGCGGCGGCCCGGATGCGGGCGGCACGCGCGGGAGCGATTATTGCCGGGGCGGAGAGTTTTCCTGCGGCTGGCCTTTCGACGGGAGGGAACCGCAACGAGCGAATTGTCGAGGGAGAACGGTTGCGATCCGAGAACTACGAGCTGTCTCTGAACGTGTCCTGGGAGGTGGACCTGTGGGGCCGGCTGCGCAACCGGACCCGGGCGGCGGAAGCCGAAGCGGCCGCTGCGGAGGCGGATTTCCGGGGCGCCCGGCTGTCTGTAGCGGCGAACGTTGCTCAGGCTTGGTTCAATGTTATTGAGGTTCAGCTTCAGCTCGACTTGGCGGAGCGCACGCTGGAGACCTTCACGCAGGATGCCGCGATCGCTAAGGAACAGTTCAAGCGCGGCATTGGCAACGCTGTGGAGATTCTTTTGACCGAGGCGAACGCCGCAGCGGCGGAGAGCGCGGTGCAGGGGGAGCGCCGGAACTTGGACACGGCGCTGCGCGGTTTGGAGATATTGCTAGGACGGTATCCCGCGGGAGAATTGGCGGCCGCGGATGCCTTCCCGGAACTTCGGCGCGCGGTTCCGGCGGGATTGCCTTCCGAGTTGCTGATGCGGCGTCCCGATTTGCTTGCCTCTGAGCGCCGGCTTCTGGCGGCCTGGGAGCGCTCGCAGGACGCCAGAAAGAACCGGCTTCCCTCACTGCGCCTGACCGGCAGCCGGGGCACGGTGAGCGAAGAGTTCGAGGATCTCTTCGACCACAACGATGTCATTGGGAACCTTGCGGCCGGGCTTCTGGCGCCGGTGTTTGAGGGAGGCCGCTTGACGGCGGAACGCTGGAGGGCGGAGGCTCTTCAGGACGAGGCTTTGGCGGTCTACGCCGGGGACATTCTCGCGGCGTTTCGCGAGGTGGAATCGGCGCTGAGATCGGAATCGCTGTTGCGGGAGGAGGAAAGGGCGCTGGCGCTCGCCCAGGACCGGGCCTTGGAAGCGGAGCAGAAAGCCCGGGAATTGTGGCGACGGGGATTGGAACGGAACATTTTGACGTTGTTGGAGGCTCAGCGCCGCTCGCTGACTACACAGCAGAATTTATTGCGGGTGCGCAATCTGCTCGTGCAGAACCGGATTGACCTCTATTTGGCGCTGGGCGGACCCCCGGATTGGCCCGGTTGAAAGGTCAGCAGCGTTCAAGCGGGACGAGACCGGCGATTTCCTGGAGGACGGATGCGGCCTGATCTTCGGAGACAGACGGGCAGAAGGTGGCCTCGAGTATACTGGGAGGGGACGGCAAATCGATCCAGGAGCGGCAGCCGCCGAAGCGCTTTTCGTAGGGCAACACCCAAGGGGAGGGCAGGAAGAAGGCCCGGACCGTGGCTAGGTGAAGGCCTTGGACTTCGCCTTGGTTAAACCGCTCCTGGAGCAGCTCCTCTCCGTAGATGTGGTAAGGTGCGAGAGAGGACACTTGTTCCCAGGCGGAGAGGAGGGCTCGGCCGGTGACGGCGCAGAGGATCCGCAGGCGGAGTTCTTGGTTCTCCGGATCGGCGGGGTCGGCCCAGTCAGGCCCTGGAAACCATTGGAGAGCGCCCGGAGTTGCGTGAAAGGCCGTGGGAAAGAGCCAGAAAGCGGGGTGACGAAAGGCGAAGCCGTCGCGGCCCTCGGCGATGCCGCCCTTACGCAGGAGCAGATGTTGGCGTCCGATGCGGAGGGCTTCGGCCACGGGCGACCACTCCTTGTAGGCCAGGCCGGGAAGGGGATGAGGGGCGGCGGCGGACATGAGGCAGAATGAGGCCCTTTGGGGCTTCCGGCAAGGGTGGAAGACGGCGCTTGGGGCGATGTTCCACGTGGAACAATGGGAAGCTGGACGCGGCGGGAACTTGCGTTCTCGGCGGCTTGACTTACTTTACACTTCTCACACTGCATCTGCTGCGGCACGCTGCGCGCCCCGCGGGGAGGCAGCGTGGTAAGCGTGGGGCGAGCCTCCGCGGGTCTGACGGCCCCAGCCCGTGCGCCGCCGCCGTCCCTCCTCGCCCAGCACGCTCATGTCCGCCTTTGTTCATCCGCAGTCTTACGACGTGGTCGTGGTCGGCGCCGGCCATGCCGGCTGCGAGGCTGCGCTCGCCGCCGCCCGGCTGGGATGCCGGACCGCAGTTCTCACCCAGAATCTCGACACCATCGCCCAGATGTCCTGCAATCCCGCCATCGGCGGTTTGGCCAAAGGGCATATGGTCCGGGAGATCGACGCTTTGGGCGGGGCCATGGGACTGAACACCGACGCCACCGCCATTCAATTCCGCATGCTCAATGCCGGACGAGGACCCAGCGTGCAGGCCCCCCGGGCTCAGGCCGACAAGAAGGCTTATCAGTTCCGGATGAAATGGCTGCTTGAATGCGCGGACGGGCTCGAACTGCACCAGGGGAACGTGGCCCGGATCCTGGTCCAAAACGGGCGCGCCACGGGTGTGCGGACCAGTCTGGGTCTGGAATTGCACGGGCGCTCCGTGATCATCACCACGGGCACCTTCATGCGGGGGTTGTTGCATGTGGGTTTGCAGAACCAGGCGGGGGGACGGATGGGCGACACGCTTTCGACCCTCAGCGACCATCTGCGGGAACTGGGTTTCGAAACCGGCCGTTTCAAGACCGGCACCCCCTGCCGGCTCCACATGCGTTCGATCGATTTCGAGCGTTGCGAGCGGCAGGACGGCGATGAGCCCCCGCCCCGTTTCAGTTTCTTGGCCGGCGCTCTGGAGAGGGGGGCGGGCGAGGTGTTTACCCTGAACGCCTGGGCCGATCCGAAGTTCCACGTGGAACAATTGCCCTGTTGGATCACCTGGACCAACTCCAAGACCCACGCCATCATCCGCGCCAATCTGGACCGCTCGCCCATGTATGCCGGGCGCATCGAAGGAACCGGGCCCCGCTACTGCCCTTCCATCGAGGATAAGGTCGTCCGCTTCGCCGAGCGCGAACGGCACCAGATTTTCATCGAGCCGGAGGGCCGGCACACGCTTGAAGCCTACGTCAACGGCGTTTCCACCAGTCTGCCCTACGAAGTCCAATTGGCCTTCCTGCGCACTGTGCCCGGGCTGGAACGGGCGGAGATCCTCCGGCCGGGCTACGCAGTGGAATACGACTATTGTCCTCCGGCCCAACTCCAGCCCACGCTGGAAACCCGCAAGGTCGAGCATCTCTACTTTGCCGGACAGATCAACGGCACTTCCGGCTACGAGGAGGCTGCGGGACAGGGGCTTCTCGCGGGAATCAACGCCGCTCTCAAGCTGCGCGGCGCAGCGCCTTTCATTCTCGGGCGCGATGAAGCGTATCTCGGCGTCATGATCGACGACCTGGTTACCCGGGGCGTCTGCGAACCCTACCGGATGTTCACAAGCCGGGCCGAATTCCGGCTCCTTCTCCGTCAGGACAACGCCGATCTCCGCCTCACCCCCCGGGCGGCAGCAGTCGAAGGTTTGGTCTCTTCGCAACGGGTCGAACATTGCGCTCAGCGCGCCCGGCTGCTGCAAGAAGCCCTGCTTCTCTGCGCCCGCGAGCGCCTCGGGGAACTCAGCTTGGCCAAATGGTTTCGCCGTCCGGAGAACAGCGCCGCGGCGCTCCCCGGCGCCCTTCGGAACCGCTTTCCCGAGGAGATCTGGCGGCTCGCGGAGACCGAGCTGAAGTACGAGGGCTATCTCAAGCGGCAACAGGATTTGGTGACCCGGACGGCGCGGATGGAAGGCAAGACCATCCCCGGCGATTTCGATTATGGCGCGGTTCCAGGCTTGAAAACGGAAGCCCGCCACCGGCTGGATCAAGTCCGGCCCGCCACGCTGGGACAAGCCTCACGGATCAGCGGAGTCACTCCGGCCGACCTCAGTCTGCTGGCGGTGTGGCTGGAACGCGGCCAACGCCTGGCCGCGACGGGGAGCGGAAAGTCTTAGCGTTTTGTTAGTCTTAGAAGAGTATAGTTAGGAAGATCTCCGGCCATCGTGTGGGGCCGCCAGGAACATCACCTCACTCCTTCATCTCCGGCCCGTCCCCTAAGAGCGGGAGATTTTCGCAGAGGGAAGGACAGAGTCCGTTCTGCCGATGCCTTCCGCCCATGGCTAGGCGCCCTGTTGACAGCTCACCCGGCGCGATCATCCCCCGCCGTCCCCAGCAGGGCGGACAACAGCCCTGGATCTTCCTGGACGGCGTCTTGGAATGAAGGATACCGGGGCTCCCAACCCAACGCGCGCAACTTTGCGTTGCTCACTCGTTTGTGGGTCCAACCGCGCTTGCGATCGAGATCCGGCGCAGCACGGGGAGGAACCGGCCGGCAGAATCGTTGCGCCAACCAGGTGTAGAGATCCCGTTGCGATTGGGGAAGAGAGTCCACGACGTTAACCAGGCCGGGGGAGGGCGGCGCTCCCCTCATCGAATCCAAAAGGAGAAGGAAGGCGGAGACGATGTCGTCGCGGTGCACCTGGTTGACAAAGCGGCCCCCTTCCCCCTCGATGGCGGCGGAGCCCTCGAAGAACTTTCGCAGAATGACAGACCTGCCCGGACCGTAGATGCCGGCCACACGAGCCACGGTTCCGCCATGTTCGATCACGAAGTTCTCTGCTTCCCGCAGGATTCGCCCGGTTTCGCGCAGGGGCATGGCAGGGCTGTCTTCGTCGATCCAAGCGCCGTCGCTTTGAGCGTAGACGCTCGTAGAAGAGGTAAAAAGAATGTGGGCGGCAGGGCAGAGAGAGTGGAGATTCCGGCAACCCTCCGCGTAGACGCGGCGATAGGCCTCCGGGCCGCCGCGTCCGGAGCTGGCGCAGTGAACGGCGGCATCGAGAGTGCCCTCACATTGCGACAGGGCCGCCCCCAGCGATTCCGCATCACCCAGATCCGCGGCAAGAACCGGATAGTCCTTTCCGGACGCGCGCAAGCGCTCCGCCGAAGCGTGGCTCGCCGTCAGCGCAGTCACCGCGTCGCCCCTGCGGGCCAGATGATCGGCCAGCGATTCCCCGAGAAAGCCGGCTCCGGCGACGAGAATTCGCATGGTGGGTTCAGCGCGAGGCGCGGTAATGGCTGGCGAGCCCTTCGGCTACGGAAACGGCAAATTCCTCGTAGAGACTGAGGCGGAGCTTTCCTGCGACTTCGCGGGAGCCGCGGTAAGCGCCGGCCTGAACGCGCTCGTGCACCTCGGGATTGTTCATGACGTAGGGTTCGAGAAACAGCACTGGACATTGATAGAGCCGGTTGGCGAGCAGATTGCGAGCGTAGACATAGGGATTCCGGCCGGCCCGCCGGGCGTTGCTGGTTTCGTAGACGTAAGCGGGGAGACCGGTGCGGCGGGCCATGGCGGTAGCCACCGTTCCTGCTGCTGCAAGTTCCTCGTGGGAAGTCCTTTGCAAGAGCCGCAGAAGCAGATCGAAGCGATTGTCGAGAAGGACGACTTCGCCGCGGGAATAGGCCCCGTTCACGAGCACATGCAGGTGATTACGTTCGATCATGTCCGGCCGGCGAGGGTCGCCCCAGCTTTCCGCGTTGAAGTGCAGACAGATCACGAGGTCCGGCCGGATCTTCCGGTTTACGAGATCGGCCCGGGCCCGAATTTCGGCGGTCCGGTAGAAAAGCTGTTCCTCCTGCCATTGGATGGTGTGGCGGCGAGCTGAGGCCGGGTCACCGGGATCGTAAGCGGGGCGAGGACTGGTGATCCCCAGCGCGCGAAGTTCCGCGAGGGCGGCGGCACGGAGCTGCTGGGGCCGGGCCCGGGTAACCGGATGGTTGCTTTCGCGGACGAGGCTGACGCGGGCTCCCAAGGCCTCGAGTTTGGGTTTCAGCAGTTGCGCTACGATGAGGGTCATGTCGCCTTCCATGACCGGCTCCGCAGCACCCCATTGGAACCAGCGTTCTTCCATGCGGGCGTAGGTCCCTCCGATGTGCCCGGGGTCCAGGGCGATGTGCATTCCTCGCAGCGGGTGTTCCGCGGTACGGCCCCCGATCGCTGCGGCCGGCCGCCAATACCGGGGAGCAGGCTTCGCGGAAGCGCGGTCCGCTGCGAAACGCAGATGATAGAAGCCCGCCTGGCCGCCCTCTCCGGTCCGGATGGCGGCTTGGTGTTTGTGTACGTCGATCATGCCCCGGGCTGCTCCGCCTGGAGCGTAGAGGCCGTCCAAGAGATCTTGGAACTCCTGCCGGGTGATGGATTCCTGATAGGGATCCAGTTTTTTCCAGTCCGGCTGCGGGGCGAGCGGCCCGAGCTGGGCCCAGGCGAAATCCACTGCGGCGGTAAGGAGAGCCAGGACTGGGCCGAAGCGGTGGAGCATGGCCCATGGTAACGGCGCCGGTAGAAGGCGCAAACCTCCTGTGGCGACTCCTGGACGTGGATTGCCCGCGGTGTTCCTAACCCGCATTTCCACGGGATGGCGTGGGGCGCCCGGGCGAGAGGCGGTTGTTGTAGCGCGCCGATCAACATTCGTCCGAGTCATGATGGCAATTTGATGTCAACATGACGTTGCTGTCGATAGTCGCATTTTATGGTGATTTTGTACTTGAAGGGCGACGGCAGGGATCCTATAAACTGGGGTGTGTGGGCGTGAAATCGCCGCCGAAGAACCCCTAGCCTGATGTCAGCACTATGAAAGGATCGGCATTATTCCTAAGCTTCCTACTGGCTTTCGCCCTGCCATCGAATGCGGCGAATATTGCGTGGGTCAGCTTTCATTCGGCTGATGACTCGCCATCGGCTGCGGCCGCAGGTGCGGGCTTTACCGAGGCGCCGGATGCGGGTTATACTCAACTCTTGCGGTCCAACGGTCACTCCGTGAGCCGGATTGCGACGAGCGCCACTCCCGACGCCGCCACTCTCAACGGTTACGATCTCATCATCATCAGCCGCTCTGTGCCGAGCGGTCACTACCAGGACGCCGGAGCGACGGCTTGGAACAGCATCACGGCGCCGATGCTGGTAATGGGCGGCTACGCCATTCGCAACAATCGCATGGGTTTCACGACCGGCGCAACGATCCCGGATACAATCGGCTCTGTGAAGTTGACGGCGCAGGTTCCGTCGCACCCGCTGTTCGCGGGAGTCCCGTTGGATGCCGGCGGTCTCATGACGAACGACTATGCCAACATCGTAAGCTTCATGGGCACGACCGAGCGCGGCATCTCGGTCAACACCGATCCGCTCGCGGGCGGAGGAACATTGTTGGCGACTATCGGAACGCCTGGAGATCCAGCCAACGGCGGAATGGTCATCGGCGAATGGGCGGCTGGCGCCACGATGGGCAACGCAGCCGCGAACATTCTCGCTGGACCCCGCCTGGTGTTCCTCAGCGGGAGTCGCGAGCACGACGGACTCACGTCGGAAGGCGCCGGCATTTTCGATCTCACCGGGGACGGAGCCCAGTTGTTCTTGAATGCGGTCAATTACATTGCGGTGCCCGAACCGTCGAGCCTGGCCCTGCTAGCCGTGGCGGGAGTGGCGTTTATCCGGCGCCGGAAGAGGCAATAACCGGTCGCTATTTGGCCGGGCTGCTGCGCTGGGGCTTTGACTGCCCCTAGGAAGTTGTCGGCTGGGCAGGCTGGACCCGGTGGCGGGCGAGCCGGTTGCTTTCTTTCGGTCCTTAGGCTAAAGCCGGGTGCGTGGCGATGACTGACGGACCGGGCGAGGGCGAGATCCGGATACTGTTTCTGGGAGATGTCGTCGGAGAACCGGGACGCAAGGCAGTGATCCAGAACCTTCCCGCCATTCGCGAGGGCCACGGCATCGACTTCGTCATCGTCAACGGCGAGAACGCTGCCGGAGGACGCGGGATCACTCCGAAGATCAGCATCGATCTGCTGCGGGCTGGGGTCGCCGTGATCACCACGGGAGACCACGTTTGGGATCAGAAGGAGATCATCGACTATTTTCCCACGGAACCCCGCTTGCTCCGTCCCCTGAACTACCCGGATGGGGCTCCCGGCGCCGGGTCCGTGGTCTTGGAAACCAAGAAGGGCAAAGTCGGCGTGCTTCAGGTTCAGGCCAGGACCTTCACCCGGCCGCCGCTGGAGAATCCTTTTTTGCATCTGGAGAATGAAGTGCGGCGCTTGCGTGACGAGGACGTGCATGTGCTGTTCGTCGATGTCCATGGCGAAACCACGAGCGAGAAAACGGCCTTGGCCCGCTGCGTCGATGGGCTGGTTTCAGCCGTCGTCGGCACCCACACCCACGTTCAGACTGCGGACGAGTGCATTTTTCCCGGGGGAACGGCCTTCTTGTGCGACGCGGGGATGTGCGGGGCGATCGAGTCGATCTTGGGGAGGGAGATTGGGCCCGTCGTGTATCGCTTTCGGACTGGACTTCCAGAGCGGTTTCCGGTGGCCAAAGGCCGGGTCCGGTTGTGCGGAGCCATCGTGGATATTGAGCTAGCCAGCGGAAGGGCGGCCCGGATCGAGCGTTTCGCGGCGGATTGCGATCCCGAGGGTCTTCTCGAGCCCTGAATCACAGGGCTATGGACGAGGCGGAGAAGGCGGAGGTTCCGGCCCAGCGACCAACGGCGGGAGCGGGTGAGATTCGCTTTACCCGCTCGAAACAAGCGGCCGTGTTTTTCGGCGCCGCCTTGGTTTTTTTGTGTGGGGCGGCGGCGCTGTTTCTTCTGGCCACACCGGGATGGACCCGGACGGCCTCGCCGGTGCTCGCCACGCGTTGCTACGCCGTCATTCCGCTGCCCCTGGCCGCTCTCCTCACCTGGGCCGGCGTGCATTTGGCGCGTCATGCCTACATCGTGTTTTCGATTGTGGGAATGGAGCTTTATCCGTTCTGGTTTCCTTCGCGGAACCTGCAGGTTCTCTTCTGGTCTGAGATCGAGAAACTTGAACTGCAGGACGGCGGGAACACCTTGGTTATCCGGCTTCCGGGGGAGCGCGCGGTTTTTGTCAGTCTCGCTCCTCTTTCCAGACCGGCGCGGGCCCTCCTGGCCCATGCGGTTGCCGGCTTGCAAAAACGCGGAAGCGGCGCTGACATGAGTCAGGCTGATCCCCCTTCGGACTCATGATCTCGTAACGCTCACTTTCTCCTCTCATCCTCTTCACCCCGGGCGCGGTGGTCTTTTCGGGGGTTCCCTTTCACCTGTCTCCCTCGGCCAACGCCGCGAGTCGTGCCGCGGCGACCATGGCACTTGAATCCAGCTCAAGCCGGAATCGTCGGCATGGGCTGTTAGGATGCGCCAAGCGTGGCCGATTATCCCTCGTCCTAGCCCCCTCGCGCAGCGCTTTATCGCCACGGGTTGCGGGAGAGGGGAGATCCGTGCTAGAATCGGCTGACGATTGGAACCACACTATTTAAGGAGTCGCCCATGCAAGTCACCGTCCAGATTCCCGACGAGCTATCCCAGTTGATTCCCGCGGGCGAATCGCTGTCCAGGCAATTGATTGAAGCCTACGCCGCCGACGCGTATCGCAACGAGAAACTGACGCGACATCAGGTGGGCCAACTGCTTGGTCTGGACCGCTGGCAGGCTGAGGAATTCCTCGCGCGCCACAACGCGCAACGACCGTTCACGTTCGAGGACATAGAACTTGAGCGTCGTTCCGGTGAATGCCGATGACATTGGTGGTCGCGGACGCCGGGCCGCTTCGATGCCTCGTCGTCATCGAGGCCGTCCAAGTGCTGCCGCGGCTGTACGCTCAGGTCTCCCTTCCGCCCGCCGTGGTCGAGGAACTCCGCCATTCCTCGGCGCCGTCCGAGGTCCAGGCGCCGCCAGCCGCACCCGTTCGTCGCCGTGGTAATCGGTGCATCCCCACCGAATCGCCAGCCTCTGCAGTCCGGCAGCGTCCAGCTCGAGTCGCGCCGCCTTGCGCAGCAATGGGGAAAGGTGGGTGGTCGTCCCGAGCTTGGCGGCTCTGGTCGAGCCGCCGAACCTGCCCGCCCTGAACGCCATCCCCGAAACGCGGACTGCTGGAGCACGTCGAGGAATTCCTCCTTGAACTCGGCGCTGGCTTCACGCTCGTCTGGCGTCAGGTGCATTTGGAAATCAGCGGGCAGGACTTTACCTCGACCTCCTCGCCGTCTCCGATCGCACCACAGTCACCCAGTTCCTTGCGTCATTCCAGACCCGTCCCCTGAAGGACCCGCGTCACTTGCTCGGCGCCCTCGGCTGCCGCACCGGCTGATCGGTGATGCTTTCATGTACCAAAGCAGAGGTTGTCCAACTCTATAAGGCTTTGGTGGCAGGGTGTCATAAGCTTCCGATCGCCAGAGCCATGAAGGAACGCCTTGCCGTTTGAAATTTTTATCACACACTATAACCGAAATAATATGATACGATGCTTATCGGGAATACTTCTCGCGTGGACTCTTGCCTTGCCCATAACCGATGGGACGGAAGTAATGCCAATGAGCATATCAAGATATAATGTTCTGGATGATATTATAGATGTGCATATGTTCGCAGATGACGAAACGAACAGCGTAGTAAAGCTATTTCAATTGGCGCCAGGCGACCCTGCCTTTAACCCTATCGCTTTGCTCGTGCACGTGAGTCGTGGCGCAACGTCAGACTACGAACGTAAGCTATGGGATACTCAAATTCGCCTGAATTCTGTGACTGGCGTGTCTCTCTCAGAGCGAATGTTAACAATCACAGGTACTGTTGAAGTCGAATACTCGCCGGATGATCCTAGAGACCCTCCGAAGATTCGGGAGGTTTCTCGCAAATACTCGATCGAGTTCAAGGTGCGTGACGGACGGATCGCTTCGGAACTCAATGTCACGGATTTGAGCGTACCAACAGAGCCGTGTAGATAACGACGTGTCCACCAAGGTTTCTCGTGCGGACTGGTTGGGGTGGACCAAGTTTAATTGTGGAACCGGAAATGCAATGGGTCGGATACCGCAACGACAGTGTACACGAACTTTCAGTCTGGCATGAGGGGCCCGCGACAAGAGCTCGTAATCGTAATCGAAGGCTGGGGAAAATGACTCAATTCCATCGCCAGAAAATGGACCTTCGATTACGAGCACCGCTTCGCTGTTCACCCCTTCGCTGAGCACGAGCACGAGCACGAAAGGGAGCACGAGCACAAAAGGGAGAAGAGAAGTCCGGGAGAATCACCAGAATCCTGCTCGTGCTCAGTCCGGAACGGACGGTGCTCGTGATCGTAATCGAAGGCTCAGAACTCCTGACCTATCGAGGGAGATCATGGACAGGGAGGAAAATCGCTGAGCCGAGGCGAGGCCGCCTCTCGGCAGATGACGCCCTACTTGTGGGGCGGACACTCCTGTCCGCCGATGGAACCTGAAGAGTTCGCG
>JBGTBW010000135.1:0-17950 GCA_041749135.1 Verrucomicrobiales bacterium | reverse complement strand
GAATCCCGGCTGTTTTGGTTGCACGTATCTGGCCATGACGAGGAAAAACTACGGAATTCTTGACTACAATGCAAGCCCAAATAGTGCTAAATCTAAGAGAAAGCTACCTGTGCCTAATTAGTTTTTAGAGGTGCCCTTTAGCCAGCTAGCGACTTTCACATTCGGACTCGTCAGCGGAATGGTCTTCAGACAGCAGACTTTTCCAATGCTTATCGTATTCTACGACGCTGAAAATGGCATCGAACTTTCTATAGAACTCGATGCTAACGTGATTGATGTCTATCAATATATCTGAATATGTACCTTCTTCGTCGAGCGATTGTATTACGATCACATAAAAGTCTCCAAAATGCACTCGGTGATTGTTGATAGGAGGCACCTGCCCGACTATAGAGTCTAGATAAGGCACTAGTTCTTCCGCAAAAAACTGGTCCTCTCTGGACGCGCTTGCTCGGCGATAGAGAGTGGGCGTGCGCCTTCGGCTAACGGAACGAGATACTTCAGCCTCGCCTCTTGGGGTCACAACGATCTCATACAATATATCGCTCCACGATCCTAAGTTCCAGATTCTATAGCGCTTGGCTGCTCCTTCCCCAAGCCCTGATAGCGGCTTATCACCAGAGGCCTTGATCAATCCTGAAACCCGGCCCCTATACCGTTCCAACTCTTGCTTTGTATTTGTCGGGACCAAGATCTCCAATAGCCGTTCAACCCCGCCGGCATTCTTTGCAGGGTCTTCCGAGACGGCCTGCAATGCAACTACTAGTGTCAGGAGTCCTATAACGCAGCAGATCTTCATCGTAAGATTTCCGACACCTCCTTCAGCACGCTCTCTATCCTCGCTTTCCGCTCGCTGTATCCTGCAGGGTATACTATCAAGCCCTTGTAGCTACGCTCCGAATAACGTTCAATCAGAGCATAGGGAATCTCAAAGCCAAGCTCTAGATCCCGCTCAGTCACTTTTGACTGACCCACGAGCGACTTTATAAAATTATCCACAGCATCGCTGACTGAAGATACCTCTTCCCGATTTACCGATGTAAGTGCGCGATCCAAAAGAGGCCGCACGACCCCATCCTCAAATTCGTGGATTACGCTCCGGAACCGTCTGATTCTCCACTGAGACTCCTGCAACATTATCAAATATGAAAACGATCCCCATTCTCCCAATAGAGTTATCCGAATCGCCTCAGATGCATCCTGCATTTCCAACTCAGTGTCCAACGGATACACACCCAACGCCCGCAACTCTGATCTAAGTACGCGAGATTCAAATAGCGCACCACTTTCGGAAAACTCTGCCCATGCGTCGACCGTTTCATCGCATGCTTGGGTGACACTGACGCTTACCATTTCGAGACACATAGCGATCGCTACCATTGAAGGAATCGTTTGATTCATTTATGGCTATCCCCTCATCCCTTCGAAATCCTCGAACTTCGTGTCCCTCTCACTCGAACAAGTCCCCAGCCGGCCAACTCACAACCGAATCTGCAGCCCGGTGCAACAGCGGGTCGATCCCGCTGGCCACGTGCCTCGACCCGGGGCCCACTCGCGCATTAAACAGGATTACCCACGCTCTCCCATCATGTCGCAGCACCAACAAGGTCGCCGTGCCCGGCAACGATCCGGTGTGCCAATGATTGACGCCCCCCGCGGTCTCCCGGTTGAACCAGCCCAGACTGTAGTACTGCCCCTCTCCCTGGTCGCCGTCCGGACGGGAGAACATCTCCGCCATCAAGTCCTTGGTTAAGATGGGACAGTTCTCCGGATCGCTCATGGCCGCGGCGAAGCGCGCCAGATCCAACACCGAAGCCAGCCATCCGCCATGCGCGTCCATCGCCTCCAAATGCCATGCCCCATAAGCGCTCGGAATCACAGCGCCGCCATCAGCCGCAAACACCGATTCTCCCCGGCCGGGATCGTAATACCGCACTTCCCCGGGAGCAGCGCCCTCCAGGAGAGTTTTCCCCAGTCGCGTCTCTCTCATGCCCAAAGGAGCCAAGACCAACTCCCGCACCGCTTCCTCATACCCATGTCCCGTGATACTCTCGATGATCCTCCCTAACAAACAGTAACCATAGTTGGAATAGGCATAACGCTCCCCCGGAGAGTGATCCAGCCTTTGCCCCGCCATGGCCCGGATCACCGTCTGCGCATCCGCCGGCGTTTCCACTCCCTGGGCCTCCGCAAAGCGACGCGATTGAAACATCGCATCGAAGGAAACGTCGCGGTTCCAGCCGCCGCGATGCTGCAGCAATTGCCGGATGGTGATCTCCCGCAACCGTGCGTCGAAGTCCGCCCCGTCGCTCAGGCCTGAATCCAAGGTCAAATAATCCGCCGCCCGGTCATCCAGGCCCAGCTTCCCAGCCTCGACCAGCCGGAGCACGGCCACCGCTGTGAGCGGCTTGGAAATGCTGGCAATGCGAAACAAACTCTCCGGCCGCACCAGCTCCCTCTTCGCCACATCCGCATAACCATACCCGCGGGCGTAGACCAGCCGCCCTGCATCCACTACCGCCAATGCCGCGCCGGGAATCCGGTGTTTCCGCAGAAATCCCTGCACCGTCTCGTCGAAACTGCCCATGGTCGGATCCACTTTGCCCGTGCTCACGGCCCACGACGCGCGGTCCTCGCGATAGCCGGGACCCCGCAACACCCGCCCCGGAAGCCGCTCCGTTTGTTTTCCGCCTCGCAGGACCAACTCGCCGTTCACCACCACGTGCTCCACACCCATGGAAAGCTCTGCCGGTTTTCCAAAGGTTGAACGGTCAACGATCTTGTCCGCGTCGAACACCACGATGTCCGCCGCCAATCCCTCTGCGATACGTCCACGGTCGAACGCCATCACGTAGTTGGCCCCGGCCGCCGCCGCCTTGGCCACGGCTCGTTCCACCGAAATCGCGCCCAACTCCCTCACATAACGCGAGAAAATTCTCGGGAACGCCCCGAACCCCCGCGGATGAGAAGCCGTCCTGCCGTCTCCGGCCGGACCAAAGTCCGTGCAGAACGCCACGAAATCCTCGCGCATCAGCCGGATCTTGTTCGATTCGTTCATCGTTTCCGGCATGCACGGGGCATCCAACTTAACCAACTCGAAGAAGACATCCCACGGATCCTCGTCCCGCGCTTGGGCAATGGCCGCCAGCGCCGTTCCGGAGTGCACCGCATAACGCGGGTCCTCGATTGTTCCAAGAACCAGTTTTCCCCAGTCCCCACCCGTATGCAAAAACCAGTTCTCCCAGCTCCGGTCTTCCTCCATTTCCTTCCGGATCACCGCGCGCAACGCCGGATCGCCGAGACGCCCGAGAAAGGCTGCGCTTCCCTCAGCGTAATGCCGCGGATGAATGAGGGCCCGAATACCCAGGCCGTTGTGAACGTAAGGATAGACGTCGGCGGTCACCTCTTGCCCCGCCGCGCGCGCCGCTTTGATCCTCGCCAGCGCCTGCTCCATCTTGCTCCAATTCGCCCTTCCCGCCGCTTTCAGGTGAAAAATATGCACCGGCGCTCCGGCTTGTTCTCCGATGGCCAAAGCCTCATCGATGGCTTCCAACAATTGGTCTCCCTCATTGCGCATGTGAGTGTAATAGCGGCCTCCATACTCGCCTGCCACCGCCGCCAACGCCGCAATCTCCTCCCGGCCGGCATACACCGCCGGGGGATAGATCAGCGCTGTCGATACCCCGATCGCCCCCGCCTCCATGGCTTCCCGCACATGCACCCGCATACGCTCCAACTCCTCCTCATCGGGCTTGCGGTCCCGGTCGCCCAACACCAGCTCCCGCGCCTGCGTGTGGCCTACCGTTTGCACCACGTTCATCGGCAATCCTGCGCTCTCCAGAAGCTGAAAATACTCCGCCATTGTCGTCCAACCCCGCCTTTTCCCGGCCTCCTCGCTCAGCGGCGCCGCCGATTCGCCTTCGCCCGCGTTGATCGTGGTGACGCCTTGGGTCAGGAGATTGAGCGCTGCGCCCGGCTCGGATAAAAACGGAGTCGCCGTCTGCCCCATCATGTCGATGAACCCCGGCGCCACCACCAAGCCCGAGACATCGAGCCGTTCCGTGGCCTCGTCTCCAGCCAAATTCCCAATCTTTTGGATCCGGCCTTCACGGATCGCCACGTCCGCCACGTACCAAGGAGCCCCGGTCCCATCCACAATCCGGCCGCCCTCCAGCACCAAGTCCCAGGTTTTTTTGCCCGCAGCCGTCCCACTCGCCAGCGCCCCAGCCGCCGCCGCGCCCGTGATCCATCGACACAGTCCACCCGTCATGGCTCGATCTTAATCCGCATTTCTCATACTGTTTCGTCGCGAGGCGCTACGAACCCCTTACGGCCAAGGCCGCGCGCCGCCGAGGGCGCAGAGCTTGGTGAGTACACCCTGTTCAAGCCGGAGGCAAGCGGAACGAAGGCAGGATGGGTGCAGCGCGCCAGAGCAGAAATGGCATGAAGAATGTGGGTTAGCGCAGCGCCACACACCGCGAGTCACTCCATCTTCACGCGGATTCGCACAAACCGCTCTGGGCCTCCCCAATCGGGCACGGCTCGCAGCTCCTCCACATAACCATTCTCGTCCGCATCTCCCGATTCCAACTCTACCAGTTCATCCAGATCAAATCTCTCCCAGTCCCGCAAGTCGCCTGAGGCCTCAACGCTCACCACCACCCCGGCTTGGCGGCCGAGCCGGCGCAGGCGGATCGCGTGCTTCGGTCCATCGCCCTCAACCGGTTCGAGTTTCGGCAGGGCGGCGTCATCGGCTCGCAACGGATCCAGCCCCAGGGCAAACTCGATGAGATTAGGCCTTCCGTCCTTGTCCGGATCTCCTTCCGGCCCGCGTTCGGTCGGGTCCATCTGAACCCCATCAAAGTAACGCGAGGCCCAGGCGGCGAACCCATCTTCCAAAGGACCTTCGCCCCTGCCCGGCGTGCCTCCCGGATCTGCACTGGCCGTCCACGCCCCCACGTCGTAGGATGAAGGGACGGAATCTCCGTTTGCCAGGATCAGCGAATGTCCCTCCGTCGCCGCAATTTCCGGCCATGGAGCCGCAGGTGAATAGGCGAATCGCGCAATCAGGCCCCCCGCAGCGTCCCGCACTTCAACGCCCTCGCCTTCATTGCTCAGTCTCCCCTCATAAGACCCGCCCCACCGCCATCCCTCACCATAACGTTGTCGCAGCGCCGCCTCGTTCGTTCCCAAGACAAGATAAGCTCCCGGCTCGAGCACAAGGCTCTGCTCGAAGCTGAACTTGATTCCTTCCGTAAGCGCAACCCCGCGCAGGTCCACGGGATCTGGTCCCACGTTGCGCATTTCGACAAATTCAAAATCCGAACGGGAATACCCCATAGCCGCTTCCGAACTGTCTGCGGCAACTGGACGATAAAGTATCTCGCTCACGACCAAGTTGCTACCGCTGGCCGGAACGCTGCCAACACGAAAAACGGCCTCCGCCAATGGCGACCAGTTTCGCGATCCAAAAATCGTGGCCTGATACTGCCGCGCCCGGACTTCTGTGCTGCCAGAGAGGATCAAAGGACCCGTCTCCACATAACGGAGCGCCGTCGCCGACAATTCGCCTCCAGAAAGGCGCGGATCGCTCCCATCCACGGTGTAGTAGATGGCTCCGGGTTGCGGATTGAAGAGACTCCCGATCGTCATCGTGATCTCGACTCCTTCGGCTGCCAATCCTCCCTTCCGGTTGAACACCGGAGCCAGCATCGGCGTCCACAGTCTGGCATTCTCAAAGTGCTTGCCCGGACTAAAAAGATACCGCTCCCGCTCGGTGAACCAGCGGTTGAAATCCGTCTCGCTCATGGTCTGCCGGAGCACATATTGCATGACCGGATTGATCTCATCGCGCAGCTCTTCCATGCGCCTTCTCAGATTCTCCTCCATCAACGCTCCTCCGTTGAAAAAATGGCGCTGGATCCGGTCGGCGAAGAGCTGACGGAAATCAGCGTTTTGCACCAGCCCTTGATAGATCCGGGGAATGTCCGCCGACCCGCTCCGGAGATCGCTCGTGATGACATCATAGTTCACCGGTTTGCTCCCGCCATGACCAAAGGCCCCTTCGGCGTCCCATACGTACATGCGCCACCGGCCCTCTGGCGATCGTTCGCGCGCCAAGGCGAAATTGTTGTGCGGCCAATCCCAAGTGGCTCCGTAGATGTTCAATATCAGGTAGTCCGCGACATTGACCGGATCGATCCAGCGCAAGGCTTCCTGATAGTTCTCCGCGATGGAGAGATCCTTGCGCACCGCCTCGAACATGGACCGGTAGGCCAAGTCGTCGCCGTCGGCAATCCCGTCGTGCAGCATCACGTCCCAAGACGCGGAACCCCCGTAGGCCGCACGAAAGAACGACTCCCGCAACCGCGGAGTCAGATTGTAATATCCCTTCAATTCCCCATTCACGTAGAGCGTATTCTGTATCCCGGCCACGCTCACCTGTCCCATATCGATCGCGAGCCGGCGCATCAATTCATCCCGGATGAATGGATTGGAAATGTCGTTCTTCCCGGCCCGCAATCGCAGCGTGTCGAAGACCGCAGCGGCAACATCGGGAAAGAGCTGCCGGCGAATTTCCTCTTCTCCATATTCCTCACGCAAGTAAAAATTGAGGGATGGCTTCTCCGTGGCGCTGGTCTGCCAAGGACTGCGTTCCGGCTGCCGAAACGTCATCCGGGGGCGGGACCAGTTGCTCGCGGACAGGCGCAAACCCCCGTCGACGTGAAGCGAGGCCTGCGGAGCAGAGGGATCGAGGATCTCCAGCGATACGGGACGTTCATAGGCTTGCCCGCGTTGCATGGGAATGTTGTAATCCGTGATCTTCGCTCCCCTCCATTGCCCGTCCACATAGGAGCCCCCGTCGATGGCCATCACGCCATAAGGTTTGTAGAAAGTTCCCCCCGGATCACCGCTCAAACACACTGCAGGAAGCGTGCGCAGGGACTCGTGTTGTCCCACCAAATATGTCGCCGTTTCGATGCGCGAGGGAAGCCATCCCTCGCGAAAGGCCCGGGCTCGCACCACCACCCCGGTATCCGCATCGATAAACTCGATCCTCACGGGTCCCGCGTAGAGAATCCCTTCCGTCTCGCTCGGCTCCGTACCATCCAACGTATAGCGGATGCTGGCGCCGCCGTTCCCGGCCTCCATCATCAGGGAAAAGCCCTCGTCATAAAAGCCGGCCGCATGGCTGAACACCGGCCGCTCGACAAATCCGGCTGCCGCTCTTCCGGCATTCTCAGCGCCCGGCGTAGGTTCCGCAAAATATCCCAATCCACTCCCGTCCCTCCCGTAGGAAACGAAGGTTCGTTGCGGCGGGAATCCGTCCACCCACAGATCTTCCGGAACGCCTCCCGGACGGTACAGCCCGAGGAATTCCCCTCCTGCGGACAATCGGAAGTTCGCATGCAGATATCTCCCCTGGGAACTCGCTCCCTCCCATCGGTCAGCCAGCACCAGGAGATAACCGCCGGAAGCGATGGCCGTTCCCGCAGGAAAGACAAACGCCTCCGGATCCTCTGGATCATCCGAAAGCGACCATCCAGTCAGGTCGACTGCCGCTGGCCCAAGGTTGCGCAGCTCAATCCAATCTGAGAACGTTCCTTCATAACCAGGGACGCCAAGAAGATCAGGATCATAAAGTCCGCCGGAAGGTTCCGCCAAGCCCGCGAACATACGCCAGGTCATGCCATCGATGACCAGCGGGATGTTCGAGCCTCCCTGAAAGAGGCCTAACCCGATAAACAATCGCCCTTTGAAAAACATGGTCGATGTGATGTCGTAGTTATGCACTTGGACGGCCAGCACGTTCTCTCCTTCCACCAGATACTCGCGGGCAGCCTTGGGAGAAGCCAGAGACTCGGAGCTGCTTTCATTGCGGGCGTTGTAGGCGAATTCGTCCCGGTGAATGTAATCTCCCGGCGCCCCCAGATTCGCCCGGGTCACTTCTTGCCCGTTGACGTAGGCCACAAATCCATCGTTAAACCAAGCCTGCAACCGCAAGGGTTCTTCGCTGGCGGCCTGCTCGGCAGAGGCCTCGAAACGAACGCGCAGATAGAGAGACGGCGTCGCTCCACGCAGACCGGAACCCAAATCGGTGGCCAGCCCCGGGGCGCCCGCGCCCACCGGATCGGCCGCTTCCCGCCAGCCAGAGTCGTCAAAGTCCACATCCATCCAGTGAGACCCCGTACCCAAACGGAGAACGCCGGCGGCGTTCTCCCGCGTCAAATAATCGCTGCTGCTGGCCAGCACCTCGTTGAGGACAACCTGAGCGGAAATCGTCGCAGGAAGCGCCAAGGCGAAGCCAAGGAACGCCCCCGCGGATGCCATCCGGCGACGAGGGGGGAGCACGGGAAGAGCCATAAGCAAGAGGTGGAACCAATGAAGGTTACGGATCAAGATGACCCGTGGCAAGGCCGGAAGGGCGCCAAGCCGGAAACACTCCACGCAAGCCGTGAGTCTTCCGGCGGGAGGGAGACTGGTTGGTTGGACGTCGGAATTCTTGCGAATTCCGCTACGTGACCGGGAGAAGAAGACGCGACCAACCCGTAGAGGGGGCTTCAGTCCCACCTTCAGACTTAAGGCCCGCTGCTGCCTTCGGCGGCGGCGAGCCGGTGGGACAGTTCGCAGAGGTAGACGCATTGCCAAAAGAATCCGAGCGCCTCGATCTTGTCGGCGTCGTCCCCTTCGCGCAGGGCCGATCCGACGGTGAAGTTCAAGCGCACTGCGTTGGGCAAGAATCCAAGTTCCTCCTGTATACGGGCCGCCTCCTCGAGCGCCCGGGTGCGCGAGAGTTCGAGCGTGTTGGTTAGAGCCGCGCGATTGCCTACCGTGACCGTGCCGAGCTGCATGTCCACCGTGCTGTCGAGTGAATACCAGCGCATGTTCAGCAGCGCAGCCCCCAGATAACCGGCTCCGCCGCTGGCCAACTGGTAAAGCGCGGCGGACTCGCTGTCGTTGGCATAGACTTCCTTCGCCCAGACACTGTGTTGGTTCAGCGCGGAAGCCAAGGGAATACTCATGTCCACCTGTGAGAGCAGGCGCTGATAGTCCGCAGGCGACAGATTATTGGCCGCCGCGCGGCTCTCGATCACCGTTGCATTGAAATACGCCATGCAGGCGGAACCGGCGGAGGCGTAGGCCCGGCCGAGCGTCTCATACGTCTCGGCAGGCACTTCGATCTCCGGGCCTTCGGTGCTGGCAAGCGTCAGCCAGTCGTTGGCATAGCGCACAGAAAGCTCGGCCGCGGTCACGTTGATCATGCCTGCCATAAGATAACTCTCAAGCAGCGTCAGCGGGTGGTTCTGAGCGTTGCTCTCGTCCATCTCGGGCAATTCGCCGTCCTCGATGGCGACCTGCACTTGCTTGCCGAGATCTACGAAGCGCCTGGTGTTTTCCGAAGCGAGTTCAAAGTACCCACGCGCAGCAGCCAGATTGCCCATGGCGGCAATGACGTCTAGCCTGGCGCCCAACTGCTTTCGACTCTTGGATGCGGAAATCTCCAGTCCGAACGACGTCATCTGCGCGTCCGCCTTGTTCAGGGCGCGTTGGAGGGCGGCGACCAAGGCATCATAATCGAGGGTTTGCATCGGCTCGATCAGTCCCATGAGGCGTTCGAGCATGACCCTCCCGGCATCCGCTTTGAGCATCAGATAGTAGGCCGCACCGATAAGGCCGCTCGACTCCATGGATTGGGAATTGTTCACGAGATGATCCATCCGCGTCAGCACCATCTGCATCATCGGGTTCTGCAGCTCTTCGTTGCCTTGCACTGTCTGGATGATGGGGCTCATCGCCGCCTGGTATTCGCCCTTGATGCCGGTGAGCCAGGCCCGGGTACGCGTCCGCGCGTCCGACGCCAGCTCCATCTCCGAGGCGGCGAGTGGAGCAGGCCGCGGCAGGCGGACACCGGTGAGGAATTCGTAGGCTTGGTAGATGTCCGTGATCTCCCGCACTTCCAGCCCGAGGCTCCTGCCCTTGTCCACGACGTCGATCTCCGCGCCGGTCTCAGGATGACGTTCGAGCCGGCAGCCGACCGGGAAGCCGAAACGCGTGAGCCCGTCAACCTTCGCGCCCTCCATCTTAAAGGAGATGCCGCCAACCGGACCGGCGCTGCCATCCGGATTGATGGTTCCCGTCATCGTGGTGTCGTCCCTGATCGGTTCGCCACGCAGCAACGCAATAAAACCCGCTGTGGTCAGCATGCCCGCTGAAGGCCCATCGACATGACCTTTGATGCGCAAGAGAAACTCATGATCGGTCAGGTTGGAATCGGCTACCCGGCAGGCGTTGAACGCAGCCATCCACCCCGCCGTCCGCATCTGGACGCCGGCGCCAGAGACGAATTCCTCGAGAATTCCCACAGAGACCTCACGCGTCGGATTGGGACGAATGGATAACGTGGCGGGGGAGGTGCCGCCGGTCGGTTTTCCGTCGGAGCCGGTCTTGAAATAGACAAACCGCACCGTGGCGTCGCCGGAAAGCTCTTTGGGAGCGGGAGCGGGCGTTTCGACTTGCTCGACAGCCGTTTCCGCTTGCCCGGCAGTTGGCGGAGCGGCCTGGTCGCAGCCGGGCTGCGAAATGGCGGCGAGAATTGCGCCGACAAAAGCGCAGGTGCGGTAAGTGGAGTTGCTCATGTGGGTATCTTCCGTTCGCGGCCAGAGTAGGGTTCCCTCTGGCAATGGCAAGCCAAGTCTGCTCCTCATCACAGCCGGCCGGTCCCCCGTCAGTTTGACATGCCTCTATCCGTGCATCTTGGTTCGCCCCCGCCACCCGCCTGTGTGTCCCGGTTGGCCCGGCCAAGAGCATAGTGTGCGGCACGCGAAACACCCAGACAACTAAGGAATGGGGCCGGCCAAAGAGGACTCGCCTGGGTCGCTGCGGGAAGCTTGCCAGTGGAAATGCCGGCCAGAGGGTGAGGGGCTCAGGGTTCCCTATATCCCACGGAGCCGACCTTCAAGTCGCCAGGCTGCCCGTCTTCGGCGGGAAAAGAAACCTGTCCGCGCCGGGTTCCATG
This sequence comes from Verrucomicrobiales bacterium, assembly GCA_041749135.1. Lineage (GTDB taxonomy): Bacteria > Verrucomicrobiota > Verrucomicrobiia > Verrucomicrobiales > DEV007 > DATKCT01. The sequence goes on along the minus strand of JBGTBW010000135.1, from coordinate 6,933 downwards.
ACGCGGAACGAAATCCACGGTGAACAGAGCGCGCTGCTCCCCTCCACCCGATCTACGGACAATCTCGATCTGCACCTCGGCGGCAACCCGGTCTCCGTCATTTGAAACTTCAACGGGAAGCAGGAGGATGCTGTTCTTGATGTCCGGAATTCCCAATTTCGTCGCCAGCTTGGCAGGGGAGTCGCGCCAGGTCGCCGCTTCCACCGTCAAGACGATGAGAATGGCGAGGAGCAGCAAGCACGAGACCGCAAAGACAGTCCATTCCAACAGGTTTTTCCCTGGCGTTTGATCTGCTGATTCTCGGGTCCGGTCTTTCATCGGATCAGGCGGTTTCTCGTCTCACTTTGGAGAACCTAGTTGGAGAAGCAGGCGCCCCGCCGAAGCGCCCAGTGCTGCTGGCACTCCAGCAACGACGCACATGGAGAGGGCGATCTCCGGCGGCTGACCATCGAGCCCGCCGAAAAAATGGAGGCAGGAGGCCGCACCCGCCAAAGCTACCGCGTAGGTGGTGAGGACGCCGCGGACCTTGACGAAGAGCGTGTCCCTGGCCACGTGCCTCTCCGCCCCGTGCATCCCGGAATAATGAAGGACACCGGCGGCCGCTAGCGCTGACCCGAGAGCCAGCAGGAGGATTTTCCGTGGCGAGCTTTCCATGGCGATGATCGCCACCTCCTCCGTTGGCGCGATGTTCGCCGCGAACAGAACCGCGCCGCACAAGGCGATGGCGGTTTGGGGAACATACTCCGACTCTTCCTTTTCGTCGTGCCCGGATACGCCTTCGTCGCCGTCGTTTCCGCCGCCAAGCTGGGAGCTTCCTACCGAAACGCCTATGGCAACGGTCATCGCCTCCATAACGACTTTCCCCGTCATTTCCAAGGCTCCCGTGTCTATGTCGATCTGCCCCGTCAGCCAAAGCATGAGGGCAGCAATGATCAGTCCGATCCCCAGTTCCTCGACAGAGTCAATCACCACCTCGACCATGCTCGCATCCCGCCGTAGCCCTGCGAAACGGTTGTAGAGAAGGAGTAGGCCGAATGTTGAGATCACATACAAGAGTATCCGCGAGGGGTTGAGAAGGAAACCAGCCCACCACACCTCCATCGTGTATAACAAAGGTAACGAGAAAATCAGACCTCCGGCAATCCCGCGGCCGTACTCGAGCGCCGATTCCGAAACGGTGCGGTGGTGGCTAAAATTCACATCTCAATCAGCAGTATCCGCAGGCGTTGTGCCGTTCGCCAAATGGTAGAACACGTCATCGCACCCGCAATGCCCGGCATCCATGGGAGTAAGCACACGGCTTCGTCTTTCTATCCCAAAAGACTCCACAGAATGTCGAAGCCCTGCCCTGAAACGTTCGCGCGCTTTTAAGACTGTCCACGCTCAAGTCCCTTCCTGGGTTTCGCGCGAGCGAATCAGCAGACTGCTCCGCCGGTTCCAAGCCACGCAGTCGGCATAGCGCACACCGCTGCCCCCGAAGAGATCCAAAGCGCTGCCAATGGTCAGGTCCACCCGGCCTTGGCTGACCCGCTCGACCGTTTTCAGGTCCTCCAAGCTGCGGGCCCCGCCCGCATAGGTGACCGGCAACCCGCCCCAGCTCCCCAACATCGCCACCAAATCTTCGTCCATCCCCTCGCAACGCCCTTCCACGTCGGCGGCGTGGACCAGCAGTTCCGCGCACGACCCCCGAAACATCTCCAATGTTTCCACCGCCAGCCGCAAGTCGGTCCGTTGCCGCCAACGCTGCGTCGCCACCGACCACCCATCCTCGTCCCGCCGGCAACTGAGATCGATCACCAAACGCTCCCGTCCCGCCTCCCGGATCATCTCCTCCAGGGCGCGCGGGCGGAATCTTCCCGCCGCGTCGAACAGGTAGGAAGTCACGATCACATGACTGGCTCCGCACTCAAGAAACCAGGAAGTGTTCTCCGGACGCACTCCGCCTCCCGCCTGCAAGCCGCCGGGATAGGCCTGCAGCGCCTCCGCCGCCGCCGCTTCGTTTCCGGGTCCCAGCAAAATGACGTGGCCTCCCTGCAATCCATCACGGCGATACAGTTCCGCGAAGTAAGCCGCGGACCGGTCGCTCACAAAATTCGTCTGCAACCCCTCGCCGTCGTCCTGCAAAGTTCCCCCAACGATTTGCTTCACCCGGCCCTCGTGGAGGTCGATGCAAGGGCGAAACAAGGTCATCTCGCATTCTATCCCCGGTTTTGGGCCCCGCCTTATCCAATTCCTGACCCGAAACCACTTGCTCCGCGCCCGGCCAGGGGCTCACTGTAATTTCTCCCGCAGGCCATGGCCAAGATCCGTATTGCCCTCCTCCAAGACGGATCCGCCCCGGATCGAGACGCCTCGCTGCACGCGACCGCTCATGCCGTGCGCGCTGCCGCCGCCGCGGGAGCCCAGATCGTCTGCACCAAGGAACTCTTCTTGTCCCCTTATTTCTGCCAGACGCAAGATCCCGCCTATTTCGACCTCGCCGAGACGGTTCCTGGACCGGCCACGGATTTCTTCCGTCCGCTGGCCGCGGAACTCGGGGTCGTCCTCCTCCTTTCACTCTTCGAGAAGCGCGGTCCGGGTCTCTATCACAATACCACCGCCGTCCTCGACGCCGATGGAGGTTATCTGGGGCGCTACCGGAAGATGCACATCCCCCAGGACCCCTGTTTCGAAGAGAAGTTCTATTTCACTCCGGGCGATACCGGGTTCCGGGCGTGGGACACCAGATACGGCCGGATCGGCGTGATCATTTGCTGGGATCAATGGTTTCCTGAAGCGGCCCGGCTCACCGCGTTGGATGGAGCGCTCATCCTGTTTTGCCCCACCGCCATCGGCTGGTTGCCGGAGGAGAAAGCCGGTCTCGGGGATCGCCAACGCAACGCCTGGATCGAGGTGCAGCGGGGGCATGCCGTGGCCAACTCTTGTTATTACGCCGCCGTCAACCGCAGCGGCGTCGAAGGTTCCATCGAGTTCTGGGGAACCTCCTTCGTCAGCGATTACGCCGGAGAAATGATTGCCCGCGCCGGAGATTCCGGGCCGGAAATCCTCCTGGCCGACTGCGATCTCGACGCCCTCGAGGAACACCGCCGCATGTGGCCGTTCTTTCGCGATCGCCGCGTTGATGCCTACCACGATCTCAGTCTCCGGTTTCGCGATGCCTGAAATCAGCGCGACTCCCGCAGTGTCCGGCCTTCTGCGTGTGCCTGCTGAGTGGGAGCCACAGGAAGCGCTTTGGCTGAGTTGGCCGGCAAATCCTGATACTTGGCCCGGACGGCGCGAGCGCATCGAAGCGTGGTTCGCCCGGTTCGCCGCGCTCGCCGCCCGCTTTGAGCCGGTCCGGATCAACGCCGATCCGAGTCTCCACCGCGAGATCCAGCGCCGCCTGGACGCAAACGCTCCAGCGGGACAGGTCGAACTCTTTCCCATCCCGGTCAACGACGCCTGGTGCCGCGACCACGGAGCCGTCTTCGCCTTCGATCAGACGGGCAGGCTGGTGGCGCTGGACTTTCGTTACAACGCCTGGGGCGAGAAGTTCTCGCCCTGGGACCTCGACGCGCTGGCGGCAGGCCGCATGGCCAAAGCCCTCGGCATTCCCTGTCTCCATCTCGACTTCGTCTGCGAAGGCGGCGCCCTCGAATTTGACGGGCAGGGCAGCCTCATCACCACCGCGTCGGTGATTCTCGATCCCGCGCGCAATCCCGGCGCCACGAGAGCCTCGATGGAAGCTCGCTTCCGCGAATTCCTCGATCTCGAAACCTTCTGCTGTCTGCCCGCAGGCCTTCACGACGACGACACCGGAGGTCATGCCGATACCTTCGTCCGCTTCTTCCCTCCGGCCGGAATTCTGACGCTCCACGCTCCTGCCTCCCATCGCGACGCCGCTGTTCTCGCGGACAACACCGCCCGGCTCACCGCCGCCTTCCCGCATCGAAAGATGGTGACTTTGCCCCTGGCCGCCCTTCCAGCTCCCGCCGGCTGGAGGCAACCCACACTTCCCGCGCTCTACGCCAATTACGTCGTCCTCAACGGAGCCGTTCTCGTTCCGGCTTACGGGCTCCCCACCTCCGATGCGGAAGCCGTGGAGACCATCGGAGCCTGTTTTCCGGACCGCGAGGTGCTCCCGGTGGACTGCCGCGATCTCATCCTCGAAGGGGGAGGGTTGCACTGTATCAGCCAGCAGCAACCGGCCGCCTGAAGGGCGTGTCGATTTATTCGGTGATGCCGTGCGGGAATTGTTGGAAGGGTTGGCACGGCGCGAGGAGGGAGCGAATTGGAATTCGTGACCGTCGAGAAATAAAGCCGACGCTATCAACAACTTCCGCACGAAGGGCCGCGCCTCTCGCCAACTCGCGAAGCGACGCTTCTTCCCTTCCCTGACCTCCCGCGACACGGCGTTGTAGAATGAATCAACACGCCCTACAAGCCGCTCCCTGAGCCCAAAAAGCAAAGTTCGCTTTTCTTTCCCCGCCCCGCCTCTACACTCCTCCCCCGTGACCTACCAGGTCTTTGCCCGCAAATACCGGCCCCGTACCTTCGACGAAATCCTAGGGCAGGATCATGTGGTCCGCACGCTCAAGAACGCGATTGAGCGTCAACGGATTGCACAAGCCTACCTCTTTGTGGGACCCCGTGGCACCGGCAAGACCACCACTGCCCGGATTCTCGCCAAAGCCCTCAATTGCACCGGCGGTCCCAAGGTCGATTTCGATCCCGACGAGGACATCTGCAGAGAGATCGCCGAAGGCCGCAGCCTCGACGTCCTCGAAATCGACGGAGCCAGCAACAACAGCGTCGATGACGTCCGCGCCCTCCGTGAAAACGTCAGCTACGCCCCTGCGCGCGGCCAGTTTCGCATCTACTACATCGACGAAGTCCACATGTTGTCCACGGCGGCCTTCAACGCCCTGCTCAAAACCCTGGAAGAGCCGCCTCCCCACGTGAAGTTCATCTTCGCCACCACCGAACCGACCAAAATCCTCCCCACCATTCTCAGCCGCTGCCAACGCTTCGATCTGCGCCGCATACCCGAAGCAGTCATCGCCCAACACCTTCTTGCCATCGCCGCAAAGGAAGGTTTGACCCTCGACCCGGACGCCTCGCTCACCATCGCGCGCGGCGCGGACGGTGGGATGCGCGACGCCGAGTCCATGCTCGATCAGTTGGTCTCCTTCTGCGGCGACCACATCACGGAGGAGCATGTGACCACCATCTTCGGGCTCCCAGGGCGCCAGACGGTGGCCGGTCTGACCCGTGCCCTCCTCGAACAAGATACTGCCGCCGCTCTCCGGATTGTCCACGAACAGAGCGAAGCCGGCCGGGACCTTTCCCGGTTGCTGGCCGATCTCATTTCCTACCTGCGCGCCCTCCTGGTTTACCGCCTCGATCCGAGTCATGGAGCCGCTAGCCTCCCCCAGTCCGATCTTGAAACCCTCGCCGCTCTGCCCTCCAACATCGATGCCGAACGTCTCCTTGAGTTGATCGACCTCCTCGCGGATGCGGAAGGCCGCATGAAGTCGGCCGCCAACAAACGTCTCCAACTCGAGGTCACTTTCGTCAAAGCCATCCAGAACCTCGGCGCCTCCAATCTCAGCGACGTCCTCGCGGCCTTGGGGCAAGCCATGACTGCCTCGGGATTGACCGGTGATTCCAGGCCGGCGCCAGATGGCAAGATGGCTCCCGCCGCACGACGCGCGGAACCGCCCGCGGCGACGAAAGCCTCTCAAGCCCGGCCCTCCCCTGCGCCCCTCCCTCAGCCCCAGCCCCCGGATCCCACGCCCGCTCCGGCTCAAACCGTCGCCACCCCCGAACCCGGATCCAGTTCAAAGGGCGGTTTCGACGAGGAGCTCTGGAAACAACTTCTCGAACACCCGGAATTGAGCAACACCCTCGCTCATACCCTAAGGACTATTGAACCCCTGCCAGGAAAGGGTTCCCTTCTGACCCTCGGTCTTCCCGAGAACTCCTCCGCGTTCGTGCGCAACCTCGTCCAAGACGAGATCCCCCGCATTACGGCCTTACTGCGTTCCCTCAGCGGCAAAGCCTGGTCCATCGACATTGGCCGTTCGCAACGGAGGGCCGAGCCAACCCCCGGGCTGGTTTCACCCCCGCCGCCTCCGCCCCCGGACCCATCCGGCGCTGACAAGGATCCCTTGATCGAGGCGGCGATCGAAAAGTTCGCCGCAACCATCGAATCGAGCCTCAATTCCCATTCTCCCGGCTGATGCCCGCTGCTTCTCTCTATACCGCAAAACCTACCCACGCTTCACCACTTCTCCACCCATGAACCTGTCCAAAATGCTCAAGCAGGCGCAGCAAATGCAGAAGAAGATGCAGGCTGCTCAAGAAGACCTCGCTCAGCAATCGGTTGAAGCCGTCGTTGCTGGCGGCAAAGTGCGTGTGATCGCCAACGGAGCCGCCGAGATCAGCGCAATCCATATCGACCCCTCCATTGTTGATCCTGAGGATGTCGAGTTTCTCGAAGGGCTCCTTCTCGAAGGCGTCCGTCAGGCCCAGGAAAAAGCCAAACAGCTCGCCGCCGACGAGATGGGCAAGGTCGCAGGCGGTCTGGGCTTGCCCCCGGGGATGGGGTTGTAACCCGCATTTTATCATACTGTTCTACTGCGGCGCGCTACGCCCCATAGAGACTGCGTTGCGCTCGCCTCAGGCTCAGAACTCCTGACTTCGGGGAATTCAGAAGAGCCGTCAGTCCAGGAATGTTCTGCGATTCGCCCGGGCGCACCCGGTGCAGTGGAGGATCAAGCCGCGGGGCTTGGATTTCTGCCGTCCTGTTTGGTTGATCCCCCATGTGTTCGCTCCCGAGAGCAGGGATCCTAAGGTTTGCAGGATCCCACGGCTTAGTGGTCATGAGCATAAATACGGTGACGTTCGCCTTGGGTGAAGGCTGGCGCCTTCGGTTGGCCGTTTTGGTGTCGC
>JBGTBW010000134.1:0-15192 GCA_041749135.1 Verrucomicrobiales bacterium | reverse complement strand
GCGGTTCCACCGTCCGCCGCCACGGCCTGCGGGACGCGGAGAAAAGCCGCGACCTCGTGCTCCGCGAGCGGCCCGCGCAACAGCCAGCGGCCCATCGCGGCGATCAATTCGCGCATCGCGGCGTCGTCCAAGCCCGGCGATTTGGCGAAACGCGCCGAGAACTTCGGCAGATCCATGCGCTGCACGATGATCCGCGCGAGCCGGGCATACGCCGCGACGTGATCGAGATCGGTCTGGAGATTGTAAGCCGTGTTGCTGAAGCCATCGGCGCGGACTTCTCTCGGCAGCACGCGGTGCGCTTCGTCCGAGATGTCAACGCCGACCGCCGCGCGCACCGTGGCGATGTATTCCGGCACGGTGAGGCGCCGCACCCAGTTTTGCCCTATGCGCCTGTCACGCTTGTGAGCCAGGGGATCGATGACTTCGCCCGTCCAAGGCGCACCCGCTTCGATCCACTCGCGCAGCAGATCTTTTTCTTTCTGCGAGAGAGACGGACGATCGTCGGGCATCTCCCCGGATTCGACCAACTCCCACAACAGACTCTCCTCTGGTTTCCCTGGCAGGATGGCCGGCCCGTCGCTCCCGCCCGCCAGCGCCGCCTCCTTCCTTGAAAGATCGAGCTTGCCTTTACGGTTGCTGGAATCGTGGCACTCCAAACAATGCTGGGCCAGCATCGGAGCGATCTCCTCATCGAACAAGCGCGCGCCCGCCTCGTTCGCCCCCTCCTCCGTCTCGTGGTCCGCCTCCGGACCCGCCTCGAAATGACGGGCCACTTCAAACGGAAGCAGGGACCGGCTGTAAATTGCGACCAGGTAATACGATCCGCGCCAGGGCCGATCGTTGGAAAGCTCGTTGGCCAGGGCAAATCGCGCCGAGCCGTCCCAATTCGATGTGCTTCCGGGATCCCGGTTCTCCGCCCTCTTCTCGCCGTTCACGTAAACGCAGGCCCGCCCGCCGCGCTCGCGCGTGTAAACAAAATGAGTCAGTTCTGCCGTGACGCTTTGCTCCGGAGCCGCCAATGAGGGCATCCCATTGCCGGATGTCTTCGTCGTGCGCAACCGTACGTCGAAGCGGTCGCCCTCCTGGCCCACCGTAAAATTCCTCTCGCTTCCATTTTTCGACAAAGTCACGATGCGCGCCGGACCGCTGAGCCCCGTGTCCGCCGGGCGGATCCAAGCCTCGACGGTCATTTCACCGGATTGCCGGATGGCCTCGATCAGACGCCCGGAGGATTCGTCCGATCGAATCACTGTGTCGCCCACGACCTCCAGCGAACCCTGGGCGCGGCGAACAGCCTCGGGATTCTCGATTTTCAGATTGATGGGTTCGCCGGCCATGGCGCGGTCCTCCACCACGTCTCCCTCCTGAGACCGGAAATCATAAAGGGCCTGAAGGCCCGCACGGCTGCGTTCAGCCGCGTCCGCCGTAAAAACCCCCAAGACCCCGATCCCGGCCAGCGCCAAAGCGAGGCCTTTCCTCAGTCCGGCCCCCATAACCCGGGGATTGAGAGAAAAAAAGTTATGTGATAGTCTCGGCATGATCATCATCGTCGCCCCTCAGCGAAGGGGTTCTGCCCGGGAACTTTTGACGCTGCCAATCCATTCCGCAAGGGTGGATCGATCCGTCCCCCAGAGAGCTGCCTCCACCTCCTGAAACGTCCCGGCGCGGGGCAGCCAATCCTCACCTCCTTGGAGAGGAGCTTTCACATTTCAAGCCGGCCCCTCGCGACGAAACAGCATGAGAAATGCGGGCTATGTAAGCGTCCCTTTTTCCACCCCGATCTCAAAACTCACTCCAGCCGCCTGGCCTGTTCCTGGGCCAGCAAACACAACTCCGCCGCCCGAAAGGTGTGCTCCTGCGTCATCGCCTTCTCCGTCCCCTGCAAGCAATCCAGAATCAGTTCTCCAAAGAAGGGAAAGCCCACCTTTCCATGGAGTAGCATCCGCTCCTCCTTGTCGCCTGTTACGAGAAAGAGTGTGTCCTGCTCCGGTCCAATCCCCACATCGATGTACTTGCGCAGCTCGATGTATCCTTCCGAACCCAAAATCAACGTCCGTCCATCGCCCCAGGCCCCCAGTCCATCCGGCGTAAACCAGTCCACCCGGAAATAGTTCACCGCCCCGCTGCTGCCCAGGAGATTGACCTCCCCGAAATCCTCCAGCTCCGGGTAGTTCTCCTTGTGCGCGTAGTTAGCCACCGCCGCGTGCAAGATCTCCGCATTTTCCGAGCCACTGTAATAAAGAAACTGCTCGATCTGGTGACTGCCCAGGTCGGCGATGATGCCTCCATACTTCTCCCTTTCAAAAAACCAAGACGGCCGCTTGTCCGCACTCAAGCGGTGAGGCCCCACTCCCAACACTTGCAGGACCCGGCCAATCACTCCGTCTTTCACCAAGTTGCCGGCGTGCACCGCGCACTCGACATGCAGCCGTTCGCTGTAATACACGGCGTACTTGCGCCCGGTCCGGTTCACCGCCTCGCGCGCCTCGCCGAGCTGATCCAGCGTCGTGAACGGGGTCTTGTCCGTAAAGTAATCTTTCCCGGCCTCCATCACCTGGATGCCCAAAGGACCACGCTGGCAGGGGACGGCCGCCGCCGTCACCAGCCGGATCTGCGGATCCTCCAAGATCCGCTCAAAGCAATCGGCCGGCCGCGCTTGGGGATAGCGTCCGCAGAACTCCTCCACCTTCCGGGGATCCGCATCATAAACCCAACGCAACTCTCCGCCCGCCTCAATCAGACCGTTGCACTGCCCATAGACGTGACCGTGATCCAACGCCGCAGCGGCGAAAGGGAAGTCGCCCGGGCCGCACACCGGCTTCGCCTTCCCACTCGGGGCATAATCCAGTCCTTCCTTCCTGCTCATAACCACACCGGTTGCCGTAGTCTGGGTTGTCCTGTCATTGTTGTAATTCCTCTGCGGTCCAAGGACCTTCCCGTTCCCGCGTCGCGTCCCGGATCCGGGCCACTTCCGCAGACGGCACCTCACCGGACCCGGGCGCGAAGCGTTCCCGTGTCCAGGTCAGCACCGCCGCCAGATCCTCGTCGCTCAATCCACTTGCGGGCATCAGCCCGTTGTAATCGCCCGTCGCCGTCGTCAACGGTCCCTGAAGTCCGTGCAGGAGCATTTGCACCAAAGGCTCGGCCGGACCAGCCAAGCGTTCGCTGTCTCGCAAAGGAGGATACACTCCCGCCAGGCCCTCTCCCCCGGCCTGATGACAATTCAGACACAGGTTGGCGTAGATGCGTTGACCCCGTGGAACCTCTTCGGCGGGTGCGCCGGCGGCCTGCTGCAAAAAGGCCAGAAATCCATCCTCCACCCCGATCCTTCTCTCCGCGGCGCGGCCCCGCCACAGTTCGCGGGTGGCGCGCGCCGCATTGACGAGGGCGTAGTCGAGAAAACGGTCGCGATTCTGCGACCACACCGCCTCAAGCACGGGCATGGCTTCTGCTCCGGCCCCTTGCACCGCCGCCACCAAGGCCTCCAAGCGGACCCTCGGATGGGTATCCCGCGCTCCCGCCAGCAGGCGCTCGGGCGCTCCATCCATCCGGCTCGCCCATTCGCCGCACCAACGCATCCCCACACAGCGAATTCTTGGATCCGCCGCGCTCGCCGCCGCCTCGACCCACCTCTCCCGCACCGCTCCATGAGCGTCGTAAATCCCCCCGAGGTCAACCAGCATCCGCGCGTTCCTCTCCGAATCCAAGGCCGCAGCGATCCGGTTGAGCAGCGCGTCGGCCGCGGGCAAGACGTCCTCCGTTGGCAAGTCGAACAGACGCCGCCGGGCCTGCTCCCGCGTCCAGCGATCCGGATCGCCCAGAAGTTCCATCAGCTCCGGCACGGCGAGCGCAGCAATGATAGGACGCGGCGCGGAAAGCGGCTCCGGATTACTCACTCGCCAAATCCGGCCGTGCCGGCTGTCGCGCCGCGGATCCCGGTAGGAGGTTTGATAGTGACCAATCACGGGATTCTGAAAATCACAGACATACACGGCTCCATCGGGCCCCGAGGCCACATCCACCGGCCGGAACCACTCCGAAGACAAGCGCAACAGCTCCGGAAGACGTTCCGATCTGAACCCCGCTCCATCCTCCTCGACGCGGTAAACATCCACCGTCCCCCCCATAAAGCCTCCCAACACAGCGCAGCCCTGCAGCTCTTCCGGCAATCGCGGCGATTCGATCCAATCCATCGCCGTCGTCTTCACCGGTGCATCGAACAGCGCTCCCACCGGATGATACTCCGCTGGGTCAGCCAGCGGAATCAGCCCCGGCAGACTGTAATACCCCTGTGGCCGGTCCCCGGACTTGTGGAACGGCTGGGCATACGCGTCGAAGGCAACGCCCCAGCAATTGTGGCCCGCGACGGCGTTCTGAAAGAATCCCTCCAAGCGCGCGCTGCGGGGACGATATCGCCACACTCCCGACCGCTCCAAACTGGCAATACCCCAAGGAGTTTCCACCCGCGACAAAATGTGCAGCCCCTGCGTGAACCAGAGCCGCCCGTCCGGCCCGTAGGAGATCGAGTTGATCAGTTGATGGGCATCCCCCGTGCCGAAACCGGACCAGACCACTCGAGTGCGGTCGGCCCTTCCATCTCCGTCGCTGTCCACAAGGTGCAACAACTCCGTCCCCGCACACACCCACAACCCCCCCGCGCCCGGTTCGAGGCCTTGCACCATGGACAAACCTTCGGCAAAACGGCGGAAGCGATCCGCAATTCCGTCGCCGTCTTCATCGGAACAAACCAATACGTAGTCCCCGGGACGCGCTCCCGGCTCGACGTGGGGATAGGTAGGCGAACAGGCCACATAAAGATCGCCTGCCGCATCCCAGGCCATCTGCACCGGATTGATCACCCCGTTTGTCTCATCCGCAAACACGGCGACAGTGAGTCCGTAACCCACCGTAAAGGCCCGGGCCATGCTCTCCGCAGATTCTGGCCCCTCCGGGCTGCCCGGTCCGGCGTCCGCTCCGCGCTCTGCCGCGGTTTTCACTTGCTCCGGAACCGCTTCACCGCGCGCCAAGAGTTGGATGCGCCGCTCCTGCTCCGCGATCAAGGGTTTGAACATCTCGAGTTCCTCACTAAGCCACATCCTGCCCCCCGCCGGCTGTCCGAAGAGCTGGGTGCGGCGCTCGCCGTAAGCGAAGGCCCAATTCATCGGACGCCAGCAGTCAAACCAAAGCTGGTTCTTCTCCGCAACGGCCAATCGCAATTCGCTCAGAAGCGGGATTTTCTCGCCGCGGTATCCGAGTTGCGCCGCCGCCGCCTGGGCCACGCTTTCCAATCCACGTTCCTCGAGATGCATCCCGTTGCTGGTGAACCTCGCGCCGTCCGCCATCTGCTTCAGAACGGGTTCGAAGAGATCGACGAAAATCGCTCGCCGCTGCCGGGCCAACGCCCGGATCGCATCCACATAGCCGCGGACACTTTCGTTATGGACGCGCAAATCGGGAGCCTCCGGAGCGTCCGGCCGCTCGAAAGGGATCGGCGAAAGGAGGACCAGCCGAGGCGTTGCCGCCGCGAACTCGTCCAAGAGCCAGCTGTAAGCCGCCACAAACTCCGGAATCCGTTCCACCCCATCCAGAGCTTCCATTTGACCAAACTGAGCCGCCACCGCTGTTGCCCCGGCCCATTCCAGTTGATTGCGCCACAAACCGAAATCCTGATCCCGCCGTTGCTCGTAGACCGTATCGCCTTCCCAAGCCATGGAACGAAAGCGCGGGTTGCGCTCCGCCCAAGCCGCTGTCAGCAAGGCCTCCAAGAAGCCCGCCTTTTGTTCCCGGACCAGGTTGGTCTGTCCGGCGAAGACCAGCACCTCGTCCGGCTGAAGCTCGAAATGTTCCCCGAAAGGGACGCGCTCGGTTTCGGCGCCACGCGGCTCGCCAAAGCGCTTCCAGACTTCTTCTGGATCCTCCTCCGCCCCGGTTAGGCAAGCCCAGCCCAGCAAGCCGGCGATCACTCCACACCCGCGTCCCAAAATCATAAGAGCCCGATTCTGCCCGCAACCGGGGGCCGGAGCAAGAAGTCAGATCTCTTAGGGCGCCGGCGTTGCTCTGTCACGCATCGTCATCGCCAGGCATCAGAGGCCCTCCGGCGGCTCCACGGGCGAAGCTCGAAAACGGATCGCCGCAGAACGCGCGTGGGCGTCCAATCCCTCGACCCGGCAGAAAGTTTCAATCACGGCGCGAGACCGCTGCAGCGCCTCCCGGTCGAACCTCAACACACTGGTGCGGCGCTGAAATTGGTCTGCGGTCAAGCCGGCAAAGGATTTTCCAGCGCCCCCCGTGGGAAGCGTATGGCTCGGCCCGGCCAAGAAATCACCGGCCGCCACCGGAGCATAACCACCGATGAAAATCGCTCCGGCGCTGCGCAAGAGAGGAAGCACGGCATCGGGATCGCGGCAAACCAGACTGAGATGCTCGGGCGCGAAGGCGTTGGCCAGCGCGATCCCGTCCTCCCAGCCAGTGACCTGAACGAGGAAGGCCCGCTCCAAGGCTCGCAGCACGATCTCCTTCCGGCGCAAGCCTGCCGCCTGCCGCGCCACCTCAACGGCGACGCCTTCTAACAAAGATAGCGAATCCGTCGCCAGCCCCGCCACGCTTTCCGGATCGTGTTCCACCTGCGCCAGAAGGTCGGCGGCGATCCAGGCGGCATCAGCGCTGTCATCCGCCAATACAAGAATCTCGCTAGGCCCCGGAAGCAAATCAATGGCCACTCTTCCAAAGCATTGGCGCTTGGCCTCGACCACGTAGGAATTGCCCGGTCCAAAAACCTTGGCTGCTGCCGCGATCGTTTCCGTTCCAAACGCCATCGCCGCGATGGCTTGCGCCCCCCCGATCCGGTAGACTTCCGTCGCCCCCGCCACACGCAAAGCGTACAACAAATTCGGATCAATGGTCCCGTCCCGGCCGCAGGGGGTGGTCACCACCAGTTCCGGAACTCCCGCGGCCGCTCCCAGGGTCACCGTCATCAGGGCGGTCGACACCAGCGGCGCACTGCCTCCGGGCACGTACACTCCAACACGTTCAAAGGGGAGAAACCGCTCACCCACCATGGCTCCCTGCTCGTTGACCATCTCCCAGTCCTTCCGCAAGGATGCTTCCGCAAACGTCCGCACGTTGCGATGCGCCGCCGCAACCGCGGCGCGCAGCTCTTCATCCACCTTGCGCTCCGCGTCCACGAACTCGCCTTCCGTCACCCGCAACGCCTCCGGAGTCAGGCGGGCCCCATCGAAGCGCTCTGTCAACTCGATCAAGGCCTCGTCTCCCCGTTCCCTGACCGCCTGAAGAATCTCGGCAACGCTCTCCGCCACCCGGCGCTCCGGTTCTGCAGACCTCGCCAGCCCCCCAATGCAATCGCTATAGCCAGGGTCGCCCGGCCGGAAAATACGCATGCCGCTACTCAGAACAGGAAGCGCAGGCTGCCAAGGAACTTTTTGTATACATCAAACCGCCTTACAACCATCGGCCGCAAGATCCACCCATACCGTCTTGAGATAAGACTCTCCCCGGAATTCGGGGGGCATCCTCTCGATGCGAAACCGCGGGACTCCCTCCCATTCTGCGCAAGCCGACTGAATCAACGCCAAAAACCGCTGGGCTGGCAGTCCGCGGACATTCGTGCAACAAAGCAACCATCCATCGCGTTCCGTAATTTCCAACGCCTTCGCGACGAGCAGCCCGTAATCACGTTCCACGCGAAAAACCCCTGCGCCTCTTGCTCCGCGCGAGAACGTGGGCGGATCGAGGATTACCCCAGTGAAACGCCGGCCCTGCTTCCCCCACCGCGTCAGCCAAGACGGCACGTCGCCCCGGCAAAAGAAGTGCTCCTCCGGTTTCAAACCGTTGGCTTCGAAGTTCCCGCGCCCCCATTCCAAATAGCGCGGGGAAAGGTCCAAACTGGTCGTCACCGCCCCGCCCAGCGCCGCCGCCACGGAGAACCCGCAAGTGTAGGCAAAACAATTGAGGACCCTATGGCCTGGCCGGACTCGCTCCCGGACGGCGCGCCGGTTGAGGCGTTGATCCAGAAAAACGCCGGGAGAGGCTCCCGCCTGGAAATCGATGACGAAACGAATGCCATCCTCACATGCCAGGAAAGGCCGGTCCGGTCCCGTTCCCCGCAGGAGCCGGACTGCCGCCGGACCAGCGACCGCCTCACGCACTTTCCACCAAAGCGACTGACAATGGGATGCGGCGGCGTCCACCAATCCCGGCGGCAGACGATCCTCTTCGCTTTGCACCCACCAATGACCGGCAAACGCGTCCACGCTCACCCCCGGAAATCCGTCCGCTTCCCCGTCCACCACCCGGAAGGCATCCGTCTCCCGCGGCAGCACCGCGTCCCTCCATTGCAACGCCCGAATCAGCGCTTGCTCCGCCCGTATAGTTGCATTCACAAGGTCAACTCCTACAATCAAAATGCCCATGCCGTCCCTGCAAGATTCCGTCCAGCGTGCCGCCGAAAACGGCCTGCTTCTGCCTGCCAGCGCCGCGAACATCTCCTTTCTTCTCCAGGGAGAACCCGATCCACTCAACGAAACCGTCGTCGCTGAGTTGGTGGAAAAACAGCTCTGGGAAGAACTCGACGACCGCTTCTTCAAGCGGCTCAGCTTCGGCACCGGCGGTCTGCGCGGCAGATCCATCGGCCGCTATGTCGCCGAAGCCGAGCGCGGCGAACCCGGACCGGGAGACCGCCCGCAGTTCCCCTGTATCGGCACCAACGCCGTAAACACTTACAACCTCCGCCGCGTCACCCGCGGTCTCGTTGGCTACATCCGCCTCTGGCTGGCGGAAACCGGCTCCAGCGACAAACCCAGGCTCGCGATCTCCCACGATACCCGGCATTTCTCTCGCGAATTCGCCGAACTCACCGGGCGCACCGCCATGGAAGAAGGTTGCGATGTGTATCTCGTGGACGGCCCACGCGCCACACCTCAGTTGTCCTTCGCCGTCCGGCATTACCGCACCCACGCCGGCGTGATGATCACTGCGAGCCATAACCCGCCCCACGACAACGGTTACAAAGTCTACTTCGAGGACGGGGCCCTCATCGTCGAGCCCCACGCCACCGGCATCATCGACTGCATCAACCGGCTCGAACCCGCAATCTCCACAGGCGCGGCGACAGATTCTCCCGGAGCCCTTACCCTCATCGGAGCGGAATTCGACGCCACCTACCTTGAACTCCTCCAAACGCTCGTCCTCCAGCCCGCCGTCCTGCGAAATGCCGCCGCTCTCAAAGTCGTTTACACCAACTTGCACGGGACCGGCGCTCACATGGTGCGGCCTGTGCTGGAACGTAGCGGGGTTCGCTTCCTGACCGTGCCCGAGCAGGACATTCCCGACGGCCGCTTCCCCACAGTCACATCTCCCAATCCCGAAAACGAAGACGCCCTCGCCATGGCCATCGACTTGGCCGAACGCGAGCAGGCCGACATCGTGCTTGGCACCGATCCGGACGGCGACCGCATGGGAGCCGGAGCCCGCGACTCCTCCGGCCGCTTGCGTTTGCTTACCGGAAATCAAGTGGGCTCCCTCTTAGCCTGGTATCGCACCAGCACCTTGTTTGACCAGGGGGTTCTCCACCAAGGCAATCGCCAGCGCGCGGTCATTGTCAAAACATTCGTGACCACCGATTTGCAAGCCGAGATCGCCCGGGCTCACGGCATCGGCGTGGTCAATACCCTGACCGGCTTCAAATACATCGGAGCCAAACTAACCAAATACGAGCGCCAGCTCCCGGATCCAGCTCGCTCTGCCTATCGCGACCTCGATCAGGTCGAATCCCGCCGCCTCCGCCTCGAGCATTCCCGCTTCTTTGTCTTCGGCGGCGAGGAAAGCTACGGCTACCTGGGAGCCGACTTCATTCGGGACAAAGACGGAAACGGAGCCGTCCTCATGTTTTGTGAACTTGCCGCTTACGCCCGGTCCTTGGGGAAAACGGCGCACGATCTTCTCGACGATCTCTACCTCCGCTACGGCTACTTCGAAGAACGGCAGAAAAGCGTGACCTTCGACGGAGCCGAAGGCGCCGCCCAGATCCGCCGTATCGCCGATTCCTTTACGGGATCTCCGCCCGCCGCACTCGATGGAGTTCCGGTCTCGGCCGTCTGCAATTTCGCCGCCCACGATTATACCGACGAGGAAGGCGATCCTGTTCCCCGCGAATCCATGATCCTCGTCGACTTGGCAGACGGGCGTCGCTTCGCGGTGCGCCCCTCCGGAACTGAGCCCAAGATCAAGTATTACCTCTTCGGCCGGTCCCAGCCGGGAGATGGCTCCAGCGATCGCTCCGCCGCTCTCTCCACCCTCGCCGCCACCCGGGAACGGGTCGCCCGTTCTCTGGACTCGCTCTGGTCGGCGCTGGAAGCCGACATCGAGCAACGCCTGGCCTCATGAGCGGAACGCCGTCGCCGGAGCAAGCCGGGAGACCCGCCTCCGCCCCGTCTAACCAGTCCGCCCGTCCTCTCGCCCTGAGGCTCGCCGGTCCGGCGGCAGCCGCCGCCGCCAGCGGTTTGCTCCTGGCTTTGGCCTTCCCGCCTTACGACCTCGACGGGCTTGTGTGGATCTGGGCCTTTCCTCTGCTCTATGCTCTTTGGTTCACCCAGCCCCAGCTCAAGCGCCGCCGCCTCTACGGCTTCGGCCTCGGCTACCTAACGGGATGGGTCTTCTTTTTCCTCACCTTTATCTGGATCCGGCACGTTTCCATCCTCGGCTGCCTTTTGCTCCCCGCCTACCTGGCGCTCTTCCCGGCGCTTTGGGCCAGCATCGCCGCCAGCCTGACCCTGCCTCCCGATCCCGCTCCGCAACCGGGCCATTCCGCCGGGGCATCGCCGCGCCAACCCTGGTTCTCGCACTCGCTGCACAGCCTTCGGGTCGCCTTCCTCACAGCCGCGGTTTGGACCGCCCTGGAATGGCTGCGCGGCTGGCTCTTCACCGGCTTCGGATGGAACGGTCTCGCCGTCGCCCTCTACAGGAAACTCGCTGTGATCCAAGCCGCCGATCTCGTCGGCGTCACCGGCCTCTCCTTCGTCGTTCTCTTCGTCGGGACCATCCTCTTCCTGACAGCGCGTCGAATTTTCTTGGAAGCCCGCTTCGGGCGCTTCTCGCCGCATCTGGACTTCTTCGCCGCCATGGCTCTTCTCTGCGCCCTCATCCTCTACGGCATCTCCCGCCTCACGACCACGCGCGACGGCGAATCCGTGGACCTCCGCCTCTTGCTCGTCCAGCTCAACATCCCGCAGGACATCAAATGGAATCCCGAGTCCCAAGCCGAAATCGTCGCTCTCTACGAAGACTTCACCCGCCTCTATGTCGACCAGAAAGAGCTGCGTCCCGATCTAGTCCTCTGGCCGGAAACCGCCCTGCCCAACGACCTGGAACACCCTGACAACGTCGCGGTGGTCGAGCGCATCGCCGCCTTGGGAGACTTCAGCCTGATGTTCGGCATCCAGGAATTCGATTTCGAAGAGAAAACAGCCTACAACTCCGCCGCGTTGGTTCGCTCAGGGCTCGACGACGTCCAAGTCTACCGGAAAATCCATCTCGTCCCCTTCGGCGAGTTCCTCCCTTTTCGCGGAAGCTTCCCCCCATTCGAATGGATCGCCGGAGATCTCATCCCCTCGGATTTCAACTCCGGATCCTCCACCGAACCGCTCCTCTTGCGCCAGCCTCGGGTGGAACTCATTCCCTTGATCTGCTTCGAGGACACCGTCGGGCGCCTCGCTCGCCGTTTTGTCCGCCCCGCCCCGCAGTTGCTGGTCAATCTCACCAACGACGGCTGGTTCGGAGAAAGCGCCGCGCCGGAACAGCATATGGCCAACTCCCTATTCCGCTGCATTGAGTTGCGGCGCCCCATGGCCCGCGCCGCCAACACCGGAGTGAGCTGCGTCATCGATGCGGACGGCAGTCTCGCCGACCGCAGTGACTCCGCCCGCTTTCTCCGGGTTATCCGCGACTTCGACACCGGGTCCACTTTCGTCCGCGGCTGCCTGCCTGCCACCGTCCGCATTCCCACCGCTCCAATGCTCACGCTGTTCGCTCGCTGGGGCGACTGGTTTGCCGCCGCGGTGTCTCTTGCGGGTTTGCCGGCTGTATTCCGGTGGCTGCATTGGCAGCCCGCCCGCCCCTCCTTCACCGAGCCATGAACTCGCGCGTCGATCTCCACGTCCACTCCCGCTTCAGCACCGAGGCCCCGGAGTGGATCTTCCGCCGGTTGCGCTTTCCCCATTCTCTTACTGAACCCGACGAAGTCTATCGCGTTCTCAAAGCCGGGGGAATGGATTTCGTCACCCTAACGGACCACGACACCATCGAAGGCGGCCTCACCCTCGCCGGCCGGCCCGACGTTTTTCTGAGCGAAGAAGTCACCGCCTATTTCCCGGGCGATCCCTGCCGGATCCATCTTCTGGTGTGGGACATCACCGAAACCCAGCATCGCGCAATTCAGGATCTCCGGCGCAACATTCTGGAACTGCAAGCTTATCTGACCGCGGAGGACTTGGCCCACGCCGTGGCGCATCCCTTGCGAAGTTACGACGCAGGTTTCAGTCCCGCCCATTTCGAGAAGCTGCTCCTTCTCTTCCAGCATTTCGAGACGATCAACGGGCTTTACGACGGACTCTACGCCCAGTTCTGTGAAGCCATCCTCGATCACCTCAACCCCGAGGTCATGGAACGTTTGGCCGCCCGCCACGGCATCGCCCCGGCCGGCGCTCCTCCCTGGCGGCGGTTCCGGATCGGCGGATCCAATGACCATGCCGGTTTGGAAATAGGCTCCGCCTGGACGGAAACTCCCGCGGCCGAAAACCCCGCCGCGTTCTGCCGCCTCGTCTCGCAGGGACATTGCCGGGCCAGCGGCCACAGCGGAAGTCCTCTCGCCGTTGCCCATTCCGTCTACAAGACTGCAGCCGCACTGATCGACCGGCAACTTGGAGCCGACCACAGCCCCACCATCTCCCTCCTCCACCACGGCCTCCTGCATTTCCTCGCCGGCGAGAATCCAGCGGATCTCTCCCTCGCCGAGAAATTTCAGATCGCTTACGACGCCTTCCGCTCCGGTCAGTTCTTCGATTTGGCCAAGTCCGGCAACTCCCCCCTCTATCGCGAACTGGCCGGATTCCTCACCCGCAATGAGTTCAAGGACCAGCTCCGCGTGCTCCTGCGCACTGAGCCCCGGCGAGAGCGCCGCGCCTTCCTCATGGCCAATCTCATCGCAGACAAGATCATCTTTGGCGCCCTCGAATCCGGCTTGGCCAAGATTCGCAGCAGCCGCATCCTGGAATGCCTCGAAGAGTTGGGTTCACTCATTCCCTCAGCGTTGGCGCTGGCGCCATACGCCTATGCCTTCCAGAGCCAGACCGCCTCCCCAGCCAAACTCCGCAACATCGCCAGAAGCACTCTCGGATTCGTGCCGCCCGCTGTGGATTCCGACCGGCGGGCTTGGTTCACCGACACGCTCTACGACGTCAACGGCGTCTCCATGACGATCCGTAAACTCGCCGCCGAAGCTCTCCGCGATCAACGCGACCTTACCATCGTGACCTGTAGCCGCGAGCCGCCTTTCCCCGGATTGATCATTCAGAACTTCACCCCGGTCGGCGAGTTCGACCTGCCCGAATACGAGATGCAACGCCTGGCTCTGCCGCCCGTGCTCCGCGTCCTCGAGTTCGTCCAGGCCAGCCGCTTCTCTGAAATCATCATCAGTACACCGGGCCCCGTCGGTCTCTGCGGCCTTTTGGCTGGGCGAATGCTCGGCCTCGACACCGTATCCATCTACCACACCGACTTCCCTCAATACGTCAACATCCTTACCGACGACTCCTTCCTCGAATCGTTGACTTGGCAGTTCATGCACTGGTTCTACGACCAAACCGGCCTAGTCTACGTCAACTCCGAGCATTACCGGAAAACGTGGATCGATCGCGGCATCGATCCTGCCAAGATCGCCACGCTTCCCCGCGGGCTCGACGCCAGGCTTTTCCATCCTTCACGCCGGGATCCCAGCTTTTTTGCCGCCCGGGCGGGCGACTCTGCGGGCGACTCCCAGGATGCCGGCGCTCCGGTCGTTCTCTACGTCGGCCGGGTTTCGAAAGAGAAGGATCTCGACCTCCTCGCCGCCGCCGAACGCGAACTGCGCCGCCGCGGTCATCGCTTCCGTCTCGCCATCGTCGGCGACGGTCCATACCTGGAGATCCTACGACAACTCCTCCCCTCGGCCGTCTTCACCGGCTACCTGCAAGGTGAAGAACTCGCTCGCGCCTACGCCTCTGCTGATATCTTCGCCTTCCCCAGCACCACCGATACTTACGGCAACGTCGTCGCCGAGGCCTTGGCTTCTGGCCTGCCCTGCGTCGTCTCCGATGCCGGAGGACCTCGCGACCTCGTGCGCCACGGCGAAACCGGCTTCATCACCCCTGCCCTCGACGCTCGCGCCTTCACCGGAGCCATCGAATCCCTGCTCACTGAGCCCGGGCTGCGTCAGTCCATGGCCGTCGCCGCACGCTCCAGCGTCGGCGACCGCGATTGGTCGGCCGCCTTTCGCCGTTTCTGGGACCGGGACATTCCTCCACGGACTTCGGACTCCGCCGCCAGAGGATCAGAACTCCTGATCTCGAGGAATTATCATGAGCCGCCAATCAGGGAACGGGAAAGCAATGGGACACCTTGAGGGTCTCTGGTGTAGCGGAACTCGTGAGAGTTCCGAAGGCCTGGCGGGCGGTCTGCATTCTTGCGAATGCAGCTACGGGGACGGCGCTCCGCGCCGAGAGAGATCGGCGATGCTCGCCGCAGTCCAAGAGCCTCCGGCGTAGCTCGACGGGGCATCCCTCTTTAGCGGCGGCTTGTCCGCCCTCTGTTTGACCTCCAGGGCGAGTCGCAACGGAGGGCGGGTTTTCCAACCCGCCTCCCTGGCTGGGCGGACAGAGTGTCCGCTTCCCGCGCGAACCGCCTTCGCCCACCACGGCGCTCCGCGCTTAAGAGAGAGCGGCGATGCTCGCCGCATCCAAGGGCCTCCGGCGTGGCTCGACGGGGCATCTTAGCGGCGGCCTTTCCGCCGCCCTTGGACTGCGGCGAGAATCGCCGCTTTCGGGCGCGCACAGAACTCCGCCAATCCCAACTCCGCCTCGGCCTCCCCTGCGACAGCCCGGAGACGGCGATGTGCGGGCAGGTGAATTGGGAGCGCCTTAGCGG
>JBGTBW010000133.1:0-14536 GCA_041749135.1 Verrucomicrobiales bacterium | reverse complement strand
GAGGCGGACCACGAGACGGAGGAGGGGGCGAACGCGGCGGGCGGACGCGCATTTATCTCAACGGCAAACTCAGCGTGGAGCAAACCGTCCCCGGCACGACGGTCAATTGGGACGGTTCATATCGTCTGGCGCTGGCGAATGAATTGAGCAACGACCGCTCGTGGCAGGGCGCTTACCATCTCGTGGCAATTTACAACCGCGATCTGCTGCCCGAGGAAGTCGAGAAGCATTTTCAGGCTGGCCCCAAAGGGGGGGCGACCACGCTCGCGCGGCGCACGGCAACGCGGGAACTCGACAACGCGCGGCTCTTCGAGGCGGAGATTGCGCCGCTGCTCTCGAAGCATTGTCTGGAATGTCACGACGGCGCCCTCCGCAAGGGCAAGCTCGACCTTTCGCGCAAGCACACCGCGTTGGCAGGCAGCAGCAGCGGGCCAGTGATTGAGCCGGGCGACGCAGCGAAAAGTACTTTGTGGACGGTTGTGGAAGCGGATGAAATGCCGGCAGATCGTCCGCCGTTACCGGAGCGCGAGAAGGCATTGCTCAAGCAATGGATCGAAGGCGGCGCGGCCTGGCCTGCCGAGGTGATTGATCCGGCGGCGCACACGTTAAGCCGCGCGACCGGGCAGAACTGGTTGCGGCGCTTGACCGTGCCGGAATACATCGAGACGGTGCGCAGCGCGGTCGGCGTCGATATTGCGGCAGAGGCGCGCGAGCTTTTGCCGGCGGACCTGCGAGCCGACGGATTCAGCAACACGGCCTACAATCTCAACGTCGATCTCGAGCACGTGGACGCCTATGCCCGCTTGGCCAAGATTATTGTTAGCCGCATGGACCCGGGGGAGTTCGCCAAGCAATTCGACAAGAAGCGCAGGTTCACCGACGACGACAAGGGAGAACTCATTTCGAACATGGGGAAATGGCTTCTGCGCGGTCCGGTCGAGGATCACGAGATCATCGCGTATCGCGGGATTGCCACGGCGGCGGCGGCAGCGGGCGGGAAGTATGAGGATGCCGTAGCTCACATTATCCAGGCCATGCTGCAATCGCCGCGGTTTCTTTACCGGGTCGAAAAGCAGCTTGGGGACGGCAGTCCGTGGCCGGTCGATGCTTATGAACTCGCTTCCCGGATGAGCTACATCGTCTGGGGCGGCCCGCCGGATCGTGAACTGATGCGGGCTGCGGATAAGGGCGAGTTGCACGAGAAGGACACGCTCGCCGGTCAGCTCCAGCGCATGCTCGAAGACCCTCGGGCCGTCGCGCATTCCCTCCGCTTCATCGAGGAATGGTTAGATCTCGATCGCCTGGAAAACCTGCAGCCGGGCCGGGAGCGGTATCCCCATTGGGATCCTGAATTGGCGGCGGATATGCGGGAGGAGACGAGGGAATTCTTTCGTGAGATTGTTTGGGAGCAGAAACGTCCGCTGGCCGAACTTTTCAACGCTCAGGTCACTTTTTTGACGCCGCGTTTGGCCAAACACTACGGTTTGGAACCTGCGAGTGCCGACGGGGACCCGGGTCGCGCCGCGCGTTACGATCTCTCTGGGGTGAAAAGCCGGGGCGGACTCCTCACGCAGGGAAGTCTTTTGACCATCGGCGGGGACGATGCGTCCATGGTGACGCGTGGGCTTTTCGTGCTCCACGATGTGCTCCGCGGTGGGGTCAAGGACCCTCCCCCGGGGACGGACACCACGCCTGTGCCATCGGAGCCGGGGCGCTCCCAGCGGGCGGTATCCGAAGAACGGATTGCCAATCAGAATTGTGGAGGATGCCATTCGAAGTTCGAGCCATTGGCCTTTGGCTTGGAACGTTTCGATGGGCTGGGAACCTATCGTGAGGCGGATGCGTTTGGAAATGCTTTACGCGAGGATGGCGAGATCCTCATTCCCGGGGAGGCCGAGGCGGCTCCCTACGATACGGTGGGAGAACTCACGGATTTCTTGGCTGCGAGCGAGCGGGTGCGGGAGACGTTGACTTGGAAAGCGGCGCAGTTTGCCTTGGGGCGCCCTTTGGTTGGGACGGACGAAGCGGTTTTGAAGGAAATCCACCGCGAGACCCAGGAAAAGGGATCCACCTACCAAGCGTTGATCGCGGCCATCGTGATGAGCGATTTGGTGCAGATGACCCGCACGGAACCGACGGAATGAGTGCGACATCTCCTCAAAGGGGGCGGCTCCCTCGTGTCTTGGAACGTAAGGCGGTTGGGGGAATCCGCCGGGCTGAGAAGAAAGATGGGGGCAGCGGGTCTTATGGGAATGTGAGTACAGACCGGCCATGGAGAGCGGCAGCGTGGGCTCTGTTTGGCGCAGGAGGTCCGAGGGCAGGATTTCACGGAAACGGAAGGCTGCGGGGCGGGTGCAGATTTCTGGTTTCCTCATCGGCGGGATTGTGCGATCTTCGTTGCTTGGGCCGGGCCGCCCGGCTTTGGAAACACTGATCCTAACATAACCATGAGAAACGCGCTTATCAACCGGCGAACAATGCTCAAGGGATTGGGAGGCATCGGAATTGGCCTGCCCTTGCTCGAGGAAATGCTGCCTTCCGCCGCGGCCGCCGCGACGGTCAACACGGCTGCGCCAGTGCGGGCTTTCAATGTCTTTTTTGGACTGGGCATTCCGGCCCCTTTGCAGCAGGAGGGCTTCGACGGGGTTCTGGAACCGCTGAAGCCTTTGCGCGATCAGCTCCTCCTCTTGCGCAACGTCGATCAGGTCCGTTGCGACGAATCCGGCATCAACGCCCATTTCGACGGGGCTTCGGGGGCATTCACGGCGACGCCGCCCAACGGGGAAGCGCGGGCCGGGGGCGCCTCGATCGACCAAATCGTCCGCGCCGCTCATTACCCAGAGGGTCTTCCGCCGGGGATCGCTCCGACAGTAGTGGCTGGAACGTTTTTCCGCCGCAGCCGGGTCAGCAGGTATGTGCACAGCTACAACGCCGACGGAACAGTGGCGGCGAACATGCAGGAGCGCCCGCGAGACCTTTTTGAGCGGGTATTCGGCACGGTGGAAATTGGCGGGGACGACAGTGAGGCGGGTCTGCGGCAGCGGAGATTGGAGCGCAGCGTGCTCGATGCGGTGCTGGACCAATACCAATATTTCACCGGCTCCAACTCGCCGCTCGGCGCGGCGTCGAAGAGCCGCGTGCGCGACCACCTCGACCGGGTGCGGGAGTTCGAGCAGCGCGCTTATGCCATGGGCGAGAGGCCGGAGGGCAGCCCGGAGTTGCCCCCGCCTTCGACGCTGGCCCATGGCGGTCAGGCTGATCCGGGCGGCGAAGGCATCGACATCACCCTTGAGGAACTCACCTCGGAGTGGCGGCTTATGGCCGACCTCTATGCCTTGGCGATTCAGATGGACCGGGTTCGCTTCGGCTCCCTCACTTTCCTGGCGGCTGGCGAGCGGATTCGTTTGAGCGGAGACTATCAATACGACGGACGGAAGGTTTTCACCTTCGACGATGCCGGCCAGCACAGGGCGACGGGGTCGCAGGGCTGCAGCCACGAGTGGTGGCATCAGTTCAACCCGAAAAAGGACAACGAGGCGCTGCGGGCGCACGCGCACATGAAAATGGGTGAGGTCGCTTACTTTTTGAAGCGCCTGAACGGCGAGGACTGCCGGGAAGCGAACGGCCGCACCATTTTGGAGAACTCGCTGATCACCATATCGACGGAATCTGGGGACGGCCGCCATGACGACGTCAAACGGGAACTCTCGGGAGTCTTTCATGCGATCACGGGGGCCAATGGCCGTTTCAAGACTGGGGAAATCTTGGACGTGGGGTCGGAGGGTATCGACGTTTACAATACGATGCTGGACGCGATGGGAGCCTCCCTGCGGCTGGGGCCGGACGATCGTGAAGTCCGCGCTGTGGATGCAATCCGGGCGTAAACCGGGCCCTTGAGGGATTTGCAGGGGCGAAGGATCCAGGGGAGGATTCCGCCAAATCCCCGAGCCTTCGCAGAGCGTTTAGGCGGTTCCTTGAGCCGGGGAAGGTTTTTTTCCTGGAACCGCCTTGCAGGGCGTGTTGGTTTATTCTGTGGAGCTTTCGATTCGCGCGCTGGCGGCGCCATCCTTCCCGCTAAGATCCCCAACGGGGATCCATGCGATAGCCCGGGGCTGAGCGCAGCGATGCCCCGGGTTACCTCCGAAGCAGAAGCCGCGCCCTGAATGGGCGCAAGATCAAAAGTCCGCACGTCATCCCCGAGTAAATCGACACGCCCTTTATCCGTGTTGATCGGTGTTCATCCGTGGCCCACAATCCTGGCTTCATTTCCGAACGATAGAATGTTCCGCTACCGGCATCCCTCGAAAAAGCGCGGCACAGGCGCGCACTCCAAAGACTACGTCAAACTCTTGCCTGGCGAGATTCTCGATTACTTGGCAGGCTTGGCGGCCTTGGCGAGAGACCAGAGTCTCTTGGCTCAAGCAGACTCCAGAGCCCCCCTGGGAACTGGTCTTGGGAACCACGGATGGACACAGATGAACACCGATGAAGAAGATGCATCTCTCGCCTAAGAGCGCAAAGACCGCCAAGGGGGGAGGGAGTATGGTTTTTCTATTATATCAACCTTGGTTCAAGGACTTGTCTGGGTATTGTGGAGGGGCGGGCTCCCGCACGCCCTGTCGCGTGATGGATCTCCATGCCGGGACCAGGCCGTCACGGAGGCCGGCCCTCCAGGTTTGGCTGGTTGGGGTTTTGTGGGCTAAGATCCCTAACGGGGATCCATGGGATAGCCCGGGGCTGAGCGCAGCGACGCCCCGGGTTAGCTCCGAAGGAAAATCCGCGCCCTTGAAGGGGCGCAAGATCACAAGACCGCACGTCATTCCCGAATAAACCAACACGCCCTTCAAGGCGAAACCCCGGACGGGTCAGGCCGCGTTGGGGGCAGTCCGGGGTTCAGAACTCCTGATCTCGAGGAATTTGGATGAGCCGGAAAACTATGTGGCGCGGGCACTCCTGCCCGCGAACTTTCTAGGCTCACTCGGCGGACAAGAGTGTCCGCCCCACAAATCGCCCCACAAACAGAGTGTCATTCACGGAGTGGCGGTCTCGCTTTGGCTCACTCTTATTCCCCTCTATCCATTATCTTCCTCGATAGATCAGGAGTTCTGAGGATCCAGAAATGCGGGCTGGGCGATGGGCGCATCCCCGCTGTTTGGCGCTCATTCTGGTGGTAAGGCAGGGGGATGCCAAGGCGAGTGTGGATCCAATTCGAGGGGGCGGTTCACCGCGTTCTGTGCGTTGGGTTCGAAGCGGTAGCCGACGTCGCGGATGGTCTGGATGAAGGTGGGGCGGTGGGGATCGGTTTCGATTTTGGCGCGGAGGGTGGTGACGCAGCGATCGACGCTGCGTGCGGTGACCATGATGGAGTTTCCCCAGACGGCATTCATGATGTTGTCGCGGGTGAGGGCCCGTCCGGGACGCTGAAGGAAATACTCGAGCAGTCTAAACTCCTTGCTGGTGAGCGGGACTTCGACGCCGGACTTGCGCAATCGATGGGAAACGGTGTCGAGCTGGCAGGCGCCGAACTGGTAGCCCGGCGCAGCGCCCAGATGGCGCCGGCGGAGGAAGGCCTGCACCCGGGCCATGACTTCCCGGATGCTGAACGGCTTGGTGATGTAATCGTCCGCGCCAAGGTCGAGGCCCCGCACGATTTCCTCCTCCTGTCCCTTGGCGGTCAGCATGAGGATCGGCATTTCGAGTTTTTCGGCGCGGACGGCGCGACAGATTTCGTAGCCATTCATCCTGGGCAGCATGATGTCGAGAACGATGAGGTCGGGCCGTCCGTTCAGTGCGGCTTCGAGTCCGCTTTCGCCATCCCGCGCGACTTGCACACTATGGCCCTGGGAGGCGCAATTATCCTTGAGCACGCGGAGAATCGTCGGGTCGTCTTCGATGATGAGGATCTTGGCAGGAGTCATGGCAGGGCTTTGGCGCTCGCGGGAATCTCGATGGTGAAAGTGCTGCCGAGGCCCGGCTTGCTGGTGACATGCACGCTGCCGCGGTGGGCCTCGACGATCGAGCGGACGATGCTCAGGCCCAGTCCGCATCCGCCTGCGGCACGGGAGAGGCGGTTGTCGGCCTGGTGGAAGCGGTCGAAGATGGCCTGGCTCTCGCGCCGCGACAGCCCGGCGCCGTTGTCCTCGACCGCGAAATGCACCGAGCCGTTGCGGGCCTCGGCGCGGAGGATGATCCGTTTTTGGTCGCCGGAGTATTTCCAGGCGTTGTCGAGGAGGTTGAGGAGTGCGGTGATAAGCGCGTCGCTGTCGCCGTGGATCGGCGGCAGAGAGTCCTCCACGTGCGACTCGAAGGTGCAGCCGGGCGAGCGTGCCCGCTCGCCGAAGGCGGCCACCGCCGCTTCGGCCACCGACTCCGGGCGCAGCGGCGTGAAGTGGAAGTTGAATTTCTCGCGTTCGAGCCGCGAGAAGGTGAGGAAATTGTCGATCAACCGGCTGAGGCGGGCATTTTCTGTGGCGAGGAGTTGGAGGTACTCGCGGGTGGGTTTTTCCGCGAGCGAGCCGGGTTCGAGCAGGGTGTCAACGAGTGCTCGCATTGCGGTCAGTGGGGTTTTGAGTTCGTGCGAGACATTGGCGACGAGATCGTTCTTGAGCCGCGCAAGCTGCACCTGCCTGCCGAACCCGCGGCCGGCCAGGATGGCGAGGGCGCTCATTGCGGCGATGACGATGCTCCCGATGAGCAGATGGCGGGCCACGCGTTGTTCCGCCGCGGTGTCGAAGAGGGTGCGGTGATCGAGCGAGAGAGCGAGTCGCCAGCCGGGGAGCCGGGGTCCGAGCGAGGAAGTGATGAGCATCGCATCAGAGGCGGCTTCCTCGCCCGGGGGAACGGCGGCGACTCTCACACCTTCGGGAACCGGCGGTTCGCCAATCATCTCAGTAAGCCGGGCGCCCAGCGCCGGGGTGGCGATGAGTGCAAGCACCCGGCGGCTTGGCGTGGCCACCGACCAGAGGTCGCGCAGCTCCGTCCGGCGCAGCAATTCCTCCCGGGCGGGGGCGGGATGGGCCTCGAGATAGCGTGCCGCCAACTCTTCGGCGGCGAGGGTGGGAAACTCCTGTCCGGGCGCAAGCCGCATCAGCTCGCGCATGAGGAAGGTGCGTTGGGCAGGGGCGAGCGCTGTCGAGTCGTAATCCATCAGCCGGTTGCGCAATCGCGCGGCGATCGCGGCCTGTCGTGAGTCATTGCTTCTCGCCATCAGTTCGAGCGCCAACAGCTCGGAATTGGGGGCGACAGGCCGCCCCTGCGCGTCGGCAGCAGGGGAAGTTACATCGGCGAAGCGCTTGATGACGAATTGAATGGCGTCTTCATTCTCGCCCGCGTTGACCAGGCGGCGCAGCTCCGCCTGGAGAGCCGCGCCCTCCGTGGAAGGGGGCTCCCCTGAAGGGAGCGGCGCTCGGGGATAGACCACCCGCCCGTCGTCATCGAAGCAGATCACCGCGTCGGCCAGCCCCTGCCCTACCACCTTCGCGAAATGGGAGGCGTCCGGGTGTGGACTGTCGAGTTGCGCGAGCCAGTTTTGCCAGCGTGCCCCCGCGTGCTGCTGGACCAGGGCAAGCTGACCCTGATAGGCCTCGGCGAGTTTCTCACGCACCGCCAGTCGCTCGTTGCGCATGGCCTCGCGCATGAACCACAGCACGCAGCCGATCCCGGTCAGAACCACCGTCAGCAGCAACGCCAGCATGGGCCAGGCGCGAATGTCCCGGCCCAGGCGGCGGCGGAAAAGGCGCGGGCGGCGAGGAGTCACTTGGATCGGTAACTGTCAACGATGCTCTCGAACCCGGGCATAAGCGCAGCGGACGCGCCGGCGGGGCAAGCGAGCATAAACTGCTCAGCCGTGACCGGCCCGACGACGTAGATCGCGACGAAGACCATCGGCTTGTCCTTTTCAAGGTAGTCCGCGGTCACGCTGATCGCCGCATGGCCGCTCACGGTGCGGGTTTTCCAACTTTCGGCGCGGATCTTGAAGTCCTTGTGATCCTTGCTTACACGGTCGGCGATGTCCCCCTCAGCCCAGGCGCGCACGGAGGCGCGGGCGGTCGCCGGGAGGGAATCGGCGGGCCGGACGCGCAGCCAGACTTGGTCCGCCTGAGCTTGTGCGTCGAGCATGTGAATCACTTCGGACTTGGGACTCTCGTCGCTGCGTTGGTGCAGCACCCAGTCCGGCGGGGCGGTGAAGCTGATCCCGAGCGCGTCATTGCGGAACGGGACCGGGGCCGCCGCGGCGCGCTGGGCGATGGAAGAGAGTGAGGCGGTGGCCCCGCCTGCTTCGAATTTCACCAGGTAGCGGTGAGCGTCCGTCGAGAACCAGAAAGTCTGGCCGACGTTGAGTTCCACCTTGAAGCACTCGAACTTCCCGGCCGGCACTTCGACCGTCTCCCTGGTCTTCACTTCTAAGGCCACCGGGATGACGGCAGGACCCCCGAGCGATGAGATCAGCGGCAGGGTGGTCGTGTACCCTTCGGCCAAGGGGAGTCGCCTCATCAGATACATGGCCTGCTCATTGTCATAAACTGCTTGATCCACTTCGATCTTGTTTGCCTCCTTGCCCACCTTGGAAATGGTGACTTCGCCCGGCATGTAGGTGGCCGAGGCTTCGCCCAGCAGCGCGTGCTTCCACGTGCTCGAGAGCGGCAGGAAGGACTCCGCGTCGGCATGGACCCAGCTCAGGGAATTCCCCTGCACGAACATGCGCGACCCGACCCGCCAGACCTTGCGGCCGTTGGACTCGCCGAGCATCGCCCGATATTCGGCGGCGCCGATGTCGATCCCGTTGCCGAGGGTGAGCTTGAGGTGGAGACGTTCCCCGTCCACCCAGGGGACTGGTCCGAGCACCAGATCGCCGGGCACATGCTCGCGCGCCCTGGCCACCAGTTCCTTCTCGTCGGGGAAGTCCCGGATGAGCTTTTCAAACGCCGCTGTGGCATCGGCGGGCCGGTTCTTTTTCAAGTAACACTGCCCAAGCCTGAACTGTGCCTGGGCTGCAAGCGACTGCGCCGCTTTGGCGTCGCCCACGACCTGCTGATAGATGGTGATCGCGGCATCGAGATCACCCTTGGTTTCTTCGTTGTAGATGCCCTTCTCGAGCAACTCGGACGTGGTCGCAGCGGCGGAACCCAAGGGCAGGCAGGCCACGGAAACCATGAGGAAGAGAGCGTGGAGGGAATGACGGATGGTTGTTTTCATCGTGCCGAGAATGCCGGAGCCGCGTTACGCCTTTGTTACCGGCGAATCCTTTGTTTGTCACCGCTTGCGAGGGGCGCACTCGGACTTCGCCGACAGAATGGTCCCGGACATTCCTTGGGCAATGGCCGAAGGCAAGCCCTGGACTGGATATGAGATGCTTCCTTGGCTCTCCGTACGATGAACACGAAACAGCACCGCGAAACGCCGCCCCTCAGGGCGGAGCGCGGCCGGGTCGAGACCGGAGCGGCCGTCCAACTTGCGAATTTGGGCGACAGTCAACTGGCGCTCCCTCCGGCCGGGGCCGGACGATCGTGAAGTCCGGGCAGTGGATGCGATCCGGGCTTCAATGGCCGCTCGCCGGCCTGCAATCTCAGAACTCCTGATCTGTCGAGGGGAGAAAGCGAACCCGAGGAATTTCGATGAGCCGCGCCTTGGGTCTGTTGCCCGTGGGAAAGCGCCGCGAAGCGTCGCACTCTAAAGAGACCGCGTCCGCGGTCTCACTCCACCTGGCTCATGGTAATTCCTCCAGATCAGGAGTTCTGAATCTGCTGCGGCCCGTGCAGGGATCGCGAAGGGTGAGAGCGTGCGTATCAAAGGGAAGACACCATGGAGAGCCGCTTGAATTCGCCTGTGGCGGGATCTAGGATCCTTTTGCGCTTCCTACGCGCCGATTCCACTCACCCTGAGGCCAGCGGACAGATCCGGTTGCGCCGCACGAGCGGAGGAGCGGGTTCGCGGAGGAGGCCTGCTGGAACCGCTCATGAACGGAGATTGTTCGGCCATTTATATCGGGTTCATTCACGCGGGTGAGCGCTTGATGGGAAGGATGTATACGGGGGAGGGAGAACCGCTGGGAGTGACCGTGCTGGAAGTGGTGATCGAAGTGGAACAAGGGCCGGAGGGATTTCTGCGGAATTTGGGAAAACTGACGACGCTGCTGCTGGGGGAATCCGGAGTGAACTGGAAGGCGGTGCGGGGCATCGGCGTCGGGCTTCCGGCGCCTTTGAAGGAG
Organism: Verrucomicrobiales bacterium; assembly: GCA_041749135.1. GTDB lineage: Bacteria > Verrucomicrobiota > Verrucomicrobiia > Verrucomicrobiales > DEV007 > DATKCT01. Next base: position 4,329 of record JBGTBW010000133.1, on the reverse strand, counting down.
GGCATCGTTCGGGACCGGGCCAACATGGAGCATCCGGCCTGGACCAATTGGCCGGCCGAAGTTCGCCTGGTGCAGTACTTTGAGGGGATGCCGGTGGTGATCGAGAACGACGCCAATCTCGCGGCTTATGGGGAGTGGACAACCTTGGACAGCTCGCGCCGGGGCGAGCTGATCGTGGTGGTGGCCATCGGGACGGGTATCGGTGGAGGCATTATTTCCGGAGGCGAGATCTTTCGTGGTCAGGGAGCTGCGGGAGAATTTGGGAGGTTTCGCGTAACTATGGATCCCTACGCGTGCTGGCATTCGGGACGCAAAGGGAAGCTCTGCGAGGACACGGTAGAGTATTTTGCGTCGCAGTTGGCCATGGCCCGCCAGTTGGAAGAGCGATTTGCCGACGCCGGTTTTGATCCGGAGCACCGCCACCCGCTGTGGGAGGTGGGGAGGACCAACACGGGAAAGCGGAACTTTCACCGGATGGCGGAAGAAACGGCGCGGCTTGCCGCCGAGGGCGACGAACTGTGCTTGGGACTGTTTCGCTTGCGGGAAGAAGCGCTCGGCCGGCTTCTGTTTTCAGCGGGATTGATGTTCAATCCACACGGCTTCATACTGGGAGGGCGCACGATCGCCAACATGCCCGCTGCGTTTCGGGAGAAGTTTATCAACGGAGTGAAAGAGCAAATGGAAGAGCGATTGCAGCCGGTCCTGCCTGGATACACGTATGAGGTGGCGGCGGCCACACTTGGCGACGAAGCCGCTGTATTTGGTTCGGCTATGCTGGCGCGCGACTCGGCAGGAGTCCAGGTTTGAAGAGAAAGTGAGCCGGGCGCAAGCCGCCGGTTTCGCGGGGACGAAGTCATGAGGAAGATATCCACGTGGATCGCCATGTGCGTGGTCATGGTCCTGGCCATGACGGGGGCGGGAATCCTTTTGAACCGCCTTACCGAGACGGAAGAACAGCGGTGGGAAATCTACTCATTTCAGGCGGATGTGACCATGCCTCTAGGGCATCGGTGCATGGCGGTGTTGCCGCACAAGGCGGAACGGATTTCCTCTCCCCTTGAGGCGCGAGGTTTCGTGCTGCGGGGCCGGGGACTTCCGGTCGTGTTCGTGGGGCTGGACTGGTGCGAGATCCGCAATGACGCCTACAAACTCTGGCGGGAGGCTCTCGCGGAAGCGGCGCGGACGCAGCCGGACCGGGTGATTTTATGGTCTGTGCATCAGCACGATGCTCCGGTGACGGACCAGACTGCGGCGATCCTGCTTGAGGAAGCGGGTTTGAAAGGGGAACTTTTCGATCCGGAGTTTCAGGGGGCGGCGATCGAGAGAGTGACGAAGGCGCTTCGCGAAGCTGCGGCGGGGGCGCGGCCGGTCACTCACATCGGGACCGGGGCGTCCCGTGTGGAAAGGATCGCCTCCAGCCGAAGGGTGCGACTGGAGGACGGCGCGATTTCGTATGCGCGAGGTTCGCGGAGTGGGGGAGAGCCCTTTTTGGCCGAGGCTCCGGAGGGTTTGATCGACCCGTGGTTGCGTTGCCTTTCGTTTTGGTCCGGTGAGGAACCCCTGGCGGCGCTGCATGTCTACGCGACTCACCCGATGAGCCGCTATGGCGAGGGAGAGGTGAACAGCGACTTTCCGGGGCTGGCCCGGACGCGCTTGCAAGCCGAAACGCCCGGGGTGATGCAAATCTATGCGTCGGGCTGCAGCGGCGACGTCACTGCGGGGAAGTACAACGATGGGTCTCCGGAGAGCCGGGAGCTGCTGGCGGACCGTCTCTATCAAGGAATGCGCCGGGCCTGGGAGACGACAAGACGGGTTCCTTTGACGGGGATGGAAGTGAGGACCTCACCGTTGCTTCTGCCCTATCGGCAGGATCGAGATTACTCGGCTGCGGCGCTGGAGGAGACCTTGCGAGATGCGGAGAAACCGGAGGGGGAGAGGATTCTGGCGGCGATGGGACTGAGCACCTTGCGAGGGAGGCGAACGCGTGGTCAGGAGTTGGCTTTGACCGCGGTCGATCTGGGCGGAGCGCAGGTGCTGCTGTTTCCTGGAGAGACCTTCGTGGGATATCAAATCATGGCCCAGAGGCTGCGGGAGGGGGGAGAGGTTATTTGTATCGGTTATGGGGACTGTTGGCCTGGCTATATCCCGTTGGAACGGGATTACGCGGAGGGCTTTCGCGACGATTGGAGCTGGGTGGGACCGGGGTCGGAGTTGGCCATGCGCCGGGCCTTGTGGGCAGTCTTGCCGGATGCCGCAGGCCGTTGGTCGGGGACGCTGGAGGGGAGATGGGCCGAAGGGTTTGCGGCTGACGTTTATGCAGCAAACGAGCAACACCCGCGCTACAGCGAGGGATCGGTGGTCCGCTTTCCGGATGGGCGGCTGCTCTACGCGGTCACGGAATTCTCCGGAGGAGGGGAGGATGACGCGCCGGCGCGCTTGGTGCTGCGGGAGTCTGCGGATCGAGGGCGGACCTGGAGTGAGCAGCGCGTGCTCGTCGCGGACGAGGGTGCGCGCAACGTCATGTCGGTCAGCTTGCTTGCCTTGCAAAGCCCGGAGCAGTCTGGACTAGCGGTGTTTTATTTGGTGAAAAACGGACCGTCCGATCTGCGGGTGCGGATGCGATTGTCGAAGGATGGTGGCGCGACATTCGGGGAGGCCATCGATCTGTGCCGCCGGCCCGGGTATCACGTCATGAACAACGACCGGGTTCTGCAACTGAGCGGCGGGAGGATTCTCTGTCCGGTGGCGTGGACTTCCGATGTGGAGACGGATAATCGCTTCGAATCGTTTTGTTTGTACTCCGACGACGGCGGTCTTAGCTGGGAGGAGGGGACGGGGAGCGTCGGCTTGCCCGGGCGCGGCGCGATGGAGCCGGGCTTGGTCGAGAGGCGGGACGGCAGCGTCGTGATGTATGTGCGGACACAGTTAGGAGAGATTTACGGGAGCCGGTCTACCGATGGGGGGGAGACTTGGGAGGAACCGAGGTCCTGGGGCATCCCGAGTCCGGAATCGCCGGCCACGGTGCGCCGCCTGCCGCAGACGGGCGACTGGTTGATGGTGTGGAATCCAGTCGTCCGCGAGGGCGAGGATCACGGAGGCCCGCGACGGCCCTTGGCAGCGGCAGTCTCTACGGATGAGGGGCGGACCTGGAAGCCGTGGCGGATTCTGGAGAACGAGGAGGGGAAAACCTACGCTTACACCAGTCTGACTTTCGACCCGGGCCACGCGCTTTTGACCTATTGGATAGGCGATCTGGAGACTGGACGGATCAGTTCGCGTTTCCGGGCGGTTCCGGCGACCTGGTTCTATGGGGAGGACGCCGTAGATCCGGCGCCATGAGATCCAAGGCCATAAGCGGCCCCGTGCAGTTGACTGCAGAAAGGCATGTCCGGGACTCCGTTTGACCTCCAGGGGGAGTTCCCACTTCCGACAGCTTGAGGGCCGCAAAGGAGGGCGGGTTTTCCAACCCGCCTCCCCCTTCCACCGGCGACCAGGCATGTCCGCCCTCACTTTGACCTCCATCGCGAGCCCCAACGGAGGCGGATTTTCCAACCCGCCTCCCCTTCCACCGGCGATCAGGCATGTCCGCCCTCACTTTGACCTCCATCGCGAGCCCCAACGGAGGGCGGGTTTTCCAACCCGCCTCCCCTTTCCATCGGCGATCAGGCATGTCCGGCCCCTCTCGCCTCCCTTCGCCTCAGCCATCACCCGCTCCTGTCAACTCTCTCAACCAGCACGCTATCGAAACCCCAAATCACCCGCACCGTCAAGCAGAATAGGTGGAATTCCAGAATCCGTCCCAAACATGGAATTCCACCTAATTCCCCAGAGCCAGCCTCGCTGCCAGCCGGCGCTCCCCTCCGCCGCAAGCCCGCGAACCCCTGGCTCAGCCCTGCCGGTAAAACCCCGGGACACACTCCGGGGTCACTCCCAAAGCGCCAACGCAAGCCCCACGTCACTAAGGCTTTATGCCCGTCTGTCGCCCACGTCCGCCCACTCTCTTTTCCCTTGCCGCGGCCTCACCGGCAGGCTATTCTCAACAGCATGTCCCCTCCGGCCAGATCCCCAAAACCATCAACCAACCCGGCACACTAGATGGAATTCCAGAATCCACGCCAAACATGGAATTCCACCGAATAAACTGTTCGGCAAAAACAATATGAAAGGACTAGCACTGGTACTTACTTGCGTAGCCATTTCGGCATCTGCGGAGGACTCGGCGCAGTCGTCTCTGGAGAAGACCTTCAAAGGTATCGTCACAGGATTGCTCGCTGCGCTTCAAGAAGAAGATATTGACAAGTGTATGGGATATTTTCATCCAGAGGCACC
>JBGTBW010000132.1:0-42797 GCA_041749135.1 Verrucomicrobiales bacterium | reverse complement strand
CGCGAACTCTTCAGGTTCCCCATCGGCGGACAGGAGTGTCCGCCCCACAAGTAGGGCGTCATCTGCCGAGAGGCGGTCTCGCTTCGGCTCAGCGATTTTCCTCCCTGTCCATGATCTCCCTCGATAGGTCAGGAGTTCTGATCGTGGAGGGACGGGCTCCTGCACGCCCTGTGCCGCCATGGGTCTCCATCCCTGGACCAGGCCGCCGGGACGACGGCCCGCCAGGTCAGGCTTGATCCGATTCGTCCACGGCGAAGCGAAATGGCTACGCCGGTGAATTGAGGCTGGAGCCCCGCGGAAGAACGCGGCAGAATGAACAGACGATGAATGGCATTTGTGATCGGGTGCTGACAGGGCTCATTGCGGCGGTGTTGATGGGGACGGCCGCAGCCCACGCGGCGGAGCAGGGCGCTGGGGATACGGGGGCGAGAGAAGAGGCGCGGCGATTTCTGTATGTGGCGGCGCCGGGCATTCGCAACTACCTGGAATTCGGCGGTCACGGGCTGATTGTGTTCGATATCGACGCGGGCTATCGCTTCGTGAAGCGGATTCCCACGGCCGGATTGGATGGCGAAGGCCGGCCTTTGAACGTCAAGGGTGTGTGCGCCAGCGCGGCCACAGGCCGGATTTACCTCAGCACATTGACCTCGCTCATGTGCCTCGATTTGGAGTCGGAGAAACTTTTTTGGGAGAAGCGCTACGAGGGGGGCTGCGACCGGATGGCTATTTCACCGGACGGCTCGCATATTTATCTTCCCTCGCTGGAGCAGGCTCATTGGCATGTGGTGGATGGGGAGAACGGGGATGTATTGGCGACGCTGAGACCGGATTCGGGGGCGCACAATACTGTCTATGGGCCGGATGGAAGGGAAGCCTACCTGGCCGGTCTGCGATCGCCTCTGCTGCGCATCGCGGACACGTCGCGCCACGTCATTGCGCGAGAGGCTGGACCTTTCGGGAACGCCATCCGTCCCTTTACGATAAACGGAGCGCAAACCCGGTGCTATGTGAACGTGAACGAGTTGCTCGGATTCGAAGTGGGAGATCTGCAGACCGGTGAAGTGCTTCATCGCATCGTGGTGGAGGGCTACCAGCCTGGCCCGGTCAAGCGTCACGGATGTCCGAGTCACGGGATCGGTCTTACTCCGGACGAGAAGGAGATCTGGGTCTGCGACGGGCATAACCGGCGTCTGCACATTTTCGACGCGACCTCGGATCCGCCGCGAGCGCTGTCGAGTATTGAACTGCGAGAGGAGCCGGGCTGGATCACGTTTCGGCTGGATGGCAAGCACGCCTGGCCTTCGACCGGAGAGATCATTGATGTGGCCACGCGAGAAGTGGCGACGGCGCTGGAAGACGAAGAGGGACGGCCGGTGATGAGCGAGAAGATGGTGGAGATTCACTTCCGGGGCGGCCGGCCAGTGCGAACGGGCGATCAGTTCGGACTCGGGCGCGTTCGGGCTCAGCCAGCGGATGGAAGAGCACAGGAAGAGAGCGTGAAGAGCCCCTGATTGGCGGTGGACGCCGGGCGGAGGAAGGGAGGGCAGAGAGGCGAGGAAGGGCCCTGCGAGGGAAGGCCGAGCGGCGGACTCAGCGGACGCGGCTGTGCCATCCGGCGGGTTGAATCCACGCCTGTTCGCGCTGGCCCTCAAAGGACGGATTGGGGTGGGCTTTCGATGAGGTCACTGTGGCGCGGACGTAGAGTTCGTCGCCTTGCATGCGGTAACGAGGCTGGTTGCCGGGAACGGTGGCGAAAATGACGCCTGCCGCCTTGGGATCGCCCGAACGTGTGCCGATGAAGTCGGTTTCATAGGAGTCGGAATCCCTGGCGCCGATGACGAGGGAAAGCTCCTGGCCATCGAAGCGAATGGAGTCGAGGAGGACTCCGCTGGAGGCATAAAAATCGCCGGCACGCATGGCTTTGATGAGGGCTTCCGCGTCCAAGGCAGGGGCCCGGACCATGATCCAGCCGCGTCCGGGGGAGACGTCGCCGCCGTGATAATGATGGGAATCATCAGTGGCCAGGCCGTAGAGCGGAGGGGCTTGAAGCTCATGGAGCCGGATGGTGTTGGCGATATCCCACATGCGCTCGACGCCGGCGTGTTCCGCATCTCCCAGATGATGGACCGAGGGGTGGCCGTTGTAGACCTCGAAAAAGGGCTCCTCCAGGACGTGACCGAGGTCTTCCGCAGAGACGCCCCAGCCAAAGTTAGGATGGTTGAGATGGACGAGGATGGACTGACCGCTGCGCTTTTCCATTTCGGCGGCGGCGCGCAGATTGTTGCGCATGACTTCTTGGACGGAGCTGCCCTGCTGCGGGACAATGGGTTCCGGAAGATTGAGGGCATTGAGATGCACGGGAAGATCACGCCATGCGTCGGTGATTTCCTCGGCTTCAATTAGGAGAAATTCGCCGGGTTTCTCAAAGTGGGGCCGGAGTTCCTCCAGCGTGCGCAACCGCACTTCGAGAGCGCCGTCTTTCATCCGCGTTTCCACCAGGGATGAACCAAAGCGAGCCCGGTATTTCTCAAGGGTGGAGACGCCCAGGCTGCGGCGGCGTTTCTGAATGTCCTCTTCGCGCATCCAGCGTTCGCCCCGGCTGAGAACATTGTGATCGGAGAGGGCGAGGAAGTCGTAATCGCGGTCGCGGTACCAGGCGATGACCATATCCGGGAAATCGTTTCCGTCGCTCCAGAGGGTGTGGGTATGGGTGTTCCCCTTATACCAACGGGATTGATCGGCGGGGGCATCGCGGGCGGGAAGTTTCCACCACAGTATGAGGAGGGAGGCGATGGCGGCGAAGATCAGGAGAGGGAGAAATGTTCGCTTCATGGGCGGCGATGGTTTGGTGGGGGTGCGATGGAACCGGCGCGATTTCCGGGGGGGACGGTCGCCCGGGCCGCGGCAGAAGCAAACCAAGGGCTTTGGAAAGGTCCCGCCAGCGGCATCGTTGGGGCTCGCGGATTCTTGGAGTGGTGGGCCCAGGGCTGGCCTTTTCCTTGCATTCGCAGCGGCCCACGGGCATTAGGGGCACGATGTCCGTGCGTCTTTATGACAGCTTATCCCGCTCGGTCCGCGAATTGAAGCCGCTCGATGGCGAGACCTTTCGCTTTTACTGCTGCGGTCCGACCGTTTACGGGCCGGCCCATGTGGGGAATTTCCGCACGTTCGTGCTGCAAGACACTCTCCGGCGGATCCTGGAGACCAGTGGGATAGCCACTCGCCACGTTCGCAATGTTACCGATGTCGATGACAAGACCATCCGGCAGTCCATGGCGGAAGGACGGACTTTGCGGGAATTCACGGAAGAGTGGACCCGGTGTTTTCATGCCGACGCGGAAGCTCTCCAACTCCTTCCCCCGCACGTGGAACCGTCCGCGGTCGAGCACATCCCTCATCAGATCCGGATGATCGAGCGGCTATTGGAGAAAGGGCACGCCTATCGTACGGAAGACGGCTCAGTGTACTTCCGGGTCGCCTCTTTTCCTGGCTATGGGCATCTTACGCGGTTGGATGAGCGGGAGATCCGGCTCGGCGCGGGGCAATCGGCACAGGCGGCGGACGAGTACGGCAAGGATGCATTGGCGGATTTCGCTTTGTGGAAAGCCAAGAGGGAGGAGGATGGGGAGAACTTTTGGGAGAGTCCTTGGGGAGAAGGGAGACCCGGTTGGCATTTGGAGTGCAGCGCTATGAGCATCGAGTATCTGGGTGAAAGCTTCGATCTCCATTCCGGCGGCATCGACTTGATGTTTCCCCATCACGAAAACGAAATCGCCCAAAGCGAGTGTTGCACGGGGCGGACATTTGCGGCGCATTGGCATCACGTGGCGCATTTGATGGTCGACGGGGGGAAGATGAGCAAGAGCCTCGGAAACCTCTACACGTTGGAGGATCTCGCCGGCCACGGGTTTTCCCCATCGGATTTGCGCTACGTTTACCTTTCGGGACATTACCGGAAGCCCTTGAATTTTACCTTCGAGGCGTTGGCGGGCGCACAGAAGGCGGCAAGTGGGTTGGCCCGGGCGGAACAGAAGTTGGCGGAGCGGGCGGGCCTGGCGGCGGATGGATTGAGGGAGGAAGGGGGCCGTTGTGAGGATTGGGGATCGTTCGGCCCGGCCTGGGAGGCGCTGTGCGACGACCTGAACACACCGGAAGCCCTGGGGCGCACGTTCACGGCGCTGCGCGCGCTGCCGGCGTCGCCGTCTCGCGCGGAGGCCCTGCGCGAATGGAAGGCTTTACGAGCTTTGTTAGGAACAATGGGCCTGGATGCGATCGGATTGGGGGGATCCAAGGCCGAAGCCCCCGCGGAAATTCGCGATTTGGCGGATCGCCGTTGGGCGGCCCGTCAAGCCCGGGACTGGGCTGCGGCGGACGCGATGCGTGAAGAATTGGCGGAGCAGGGCTGGGTCATGAAAGACGGAAGAGAATCCTATGAGTTGACGGAAAGCCGATGAAACCCCTTCCCATTCGGCCCCGCCGGAACAGGCGCTCGGAGGCGTTGCGTGGTCTCTGCCGTGAAACCGTGCTTCGGCCGGAGGACCTCATTTATCCGCTCTTCGTGCACGAAGGAGATGAGGATGAAACGATCGCGTCCATGCCGGGATGCAGGCGCTGGAGTCCGGCGGGACTGCTGGAAGAGATCGGATGCGCCGTGGAGGCTGGGATTGGAGCAGTCGCCTTGTTTCCGCGGGTCGAAGAGTCGTTGAAGTCCCCGGGAGGGGAGGAGAGCTACAATCCTGCGGGTTTGATTCCGCGGATTGTCAGTGCGATCAAGGAACGCTACCCAGAAGTTGCGGTGATTACAGACGTGGCCTTGGATCCTTATAGCAGCGAAGGTCATGATGGGATCGTGCAACGCGGACCGCGCGGGGAGGTCCGGGTGCTCAACGACGCGACCGTGGAAACGCTGTGCCGTCAGGCGCTCTGTCAGGCGCGGGCGGGGTCTGATCTGGTGGCTCCCAGCGACATGATGGACGGCCGGGTGGCGGCGATCCGGGCGACGTTGGATGGCGAGGGGTTTACGGAGACTGGGATCCTGGCCTACTCAGCGAAATACGCTTCGGCCTTTTACGGTCCGTTCCGGGGGGCGCTGGAATCGGCTCCCAAGGAAGGGGACAAGAAGTCCTATCAGATGGACCCGGCCAACGCGCGCGAAGCCTTGTGGGAGGCGGAATTGGACGCGGGAGAGGGTGCGGACATGCTGATGGTCAAGCCGGCCGGAGCCTACCTTGACATCATTTGGCGGATTCGCCAATCGACTCATCTTCCCGTCGCGGCCTACCAAGTCAGTGGGGAGTATCTGATGATCCGCGCCGCGGCGGCGGCGGGTTGGCTGGCGGAGGCGGCGGCCATCGAGGAGTCGTTGATCGCGATCAAACGGGCGGGGGCGGATATGATTCTCAGTTATTTCGCGCGGGAGGCGGCGGAACGGTTGCGGTGAAGCCGGCGGGAGGGAGGAGCAGGGGCGAGATGGAGTTGTTCGACTCCGGGCGGGGAGCAAGCGCGCAAGGGGTGTTCGACTTTGAAACCGGGCATTTGGACGGCTTGGCGAATTGGCGACGGGAACAAGAGGCGCGTCTGGAAGCGATCCGGGAGGAATGGGGATTGCCGGTGGGCCGGAAAGTGAGGATCCGGCTGCGGACAATGGATGGGGAATTGGAGGGAATGCTTCGCTTGGTTGTCATGCCGGTGTCTGTGGACCGGCGGATTCCATTGCGATTGCGCGTCGGCCGGGTGGACTTGACGGAACCCGATATTGAATCCTGGATCGTGGTGGAATGAGGATGATGGCGGTCGGTGGAGCCGGCAGGATAAATGGGAGCAATCTGGATATCGTGGAGGGGCGGACTCCTGCGCGCCCTGCCGGGAGCATAGCGCTCCAGGCCAGGGTAGGCGGCGGGGCACGGTGAATTGTTCGGAGATCCGTTGCGTGTATTACAACAACTCTGGTTGGCGGAGGTCGCCGCGGGCGGGCGGCGTGAGGCCGAGTTTGGCATAGCCCGCGGGCAGGGCCACACGGCCCCGGGGGGTGCGTTGGAGAAAGCCTTGCATGATCAGAAAAGGTTCGTTGACGTCTTCGATCGTTCCGGGCTCCTCGCCGACGGCGACGGCCAGGGAGCTTAGTCCGGCCGGGCCGCCTGCAAACTTGTGGATGAGAACTTCGAGGATGCGCTGGTCCATTTCGTCGAGACCGTCTTCGTCGATCTCGTACATGGTTAGGGCGGCGTCGGCGACGTCGCGGTTGATGACGCCTCCGGCGCGGACTTGAGCGTAGTCACGGACCCAGCGCAGCAGGAGATTGGCGATGCGCGGTGTGCCCCGGGCGCGCGAGGCAATTTCGAGGGCTCCGGCCGGTTCGATAGCGGCGTCGAGGAGCCGGGCGGAGCGTTCGACGATTTCGAGGAGATCCTCGACGGGATAGTAATCGAGGCGGTTGGCCAGACCGAAGCGGGAACGAAAGGGCGCGGTGAGCATACCGGAGCGGGTGGTGGCTCCGACCAAGGTGAAATGGGGAAGGGAAAGGCGGATGGTGCGGGCGCTCGGGCCTTGATCGATAATGATGTCGAGTTTGAAGTCCTCCATCGCCGGATAGAGGTACTCCTCGATGCTGGGGTGGAGACGGTGGATTTCGTCGATAAAAAGGATATCGCCTCGCTGGAGATTGGTGAGGACGCCGGCGAGGTCGCCGGCTTTTTCGATCTGGGGTCCGCTGGTGATGTGGATGGCGGAGCCGACGGCGTTGGCGATGATGTGGGCGAGAGTGGTCTTGCCCAAACCGGGGGGGCCGCTCAGGAGGAGATGCCCCAGCACGTCGCCGCGTTGCCGGGCGGCCTCGACCATGAGCATGATGCGTTCCTTGACCTTGCGTTGTCCGGAGAATTCGTCGAAGACCGGCGGACGCAACGATAGTTCGAATGCGTGATCCGGCTGGTCGTTGGCCTGCTGATGGAAGGCTTCGCTCAAATGGGTGGGAGAAATGGAGTCTAACTTCCATCGAGGAGGCGGCCGATGCCTCCAAGGACGGAACCTTCGCCAACGGCTTTGCCTCCGGAGGAGGGAGCGCTGGCGAGGATGCGGTCGGCCAGGCGGGAGAAGGGAAGGCTTTGCAGCCAGACCGTTCCGTGGCCGCGAAGGGTTGCAAGAAAGAGGCCTTCACCTCCGAAGAACATGGATTTCAAGTTTCCGGCGCGCTCGATGTTGTATTCGATGCCTGGGGAGAAAGCGACGAGGCAGCCCGTATCGACTCTGAGCATCTCGCCTTTGAGGTCGCGCTTTATGATGCTGCCGCCGGCGTGGCAGAAGGCCTTGCCATCTCCCCGCAGGCGTTGGAGGATGAAACCTTCTCCCCCGAAGAACCCAGTGCCGAGGCGTTTGTTGAAGGCGATGGTGACTTCTGTGCCGAGAGCGGCGCAGAGAAAGGCGTCCTTTTGGCAGGTGAGATCTCCACCGACTTCGCGGAGATCGACGGGGATGATATGTCCGGGAAACGGCGCGGCAAAAGCGACGCGGCGTTTGCCGTTGCCTCCGGAGTTGGTGAAGTGGGTCATGAAGAGGGACTCGCCGGTGAGGACCCTCTTTCCGACGCTGAGCAGACCGGACATGATTCCGGATTGGGGTTTGGAGCCGTCGCCCATGCGGGCCTCGAAGGTGATCCCGTCTTCCATGTAGTTCATGGCTCCGGCTTCGGCGATCACGGTTTCACCGGGATCGAGTTCGATCTCGACGATCTGGAGATCGTTTCCAAAGATCTCGTAGTCGATCTCGTGGGACCGCCTGGCGTCGCCACCGGAGAAGGGCGGCGGGGAGCCGGAACCCGAGGAGAAAAGTTCGGGAAGCGCTTGGAAAGCGGGCTTCCAATCGGCCATGCCGCTGCTCCAGAGGGGGGTCTGAGCGTGGAGCGCGCCGGAGCGAACGAGACCGGCGAGTTCATCCTGGGGAGCTTGCTTCTGCTCTTTGGACGGGGTGATGTAGTGCCAAGTGGTCATGAGATCCCGGGAGGGTTAGGGGAGAGATTCCGGGAACAAACCCGAAACAGCGGGAAGCGCCACGGGTTTTTGGCGCCGGCAGCGAGATGAGGCTCGGAAATCGACGCTTCCCCGCAGCCGCCCGGGATGCTATCCTCTGCGTCCACGATGACTTTGGAAGAACTGGAGCGCATCGAACGGCCGCATCCCTCTCTGCTCAAGCTCTACTTGATCCGGTCGGTATTGTCGGGCCCGTTCATCTTCGTCACATTGCCGCTGCTGTTTTTCCGCTATCACACACTCCGCTATCGCTTCGACAGCGAGGGGATGCACATGCGTTGGGGAATCCTCTTTCGCCGGGAGGTGAATCTCACCTATGCGCGGATTCAGGACATTCATCTGAGATCCGGAGTGATCCAGCGCTGGTTGGGACTGGCGGATGTATTGATTCAAACGGCGTCGGGCAGCGCCACGCCGGAGATGACCATCGAAGGCATTCGTGAGTACGCGTCGCTGCGCGATCTCCTTTACACACGAATGCGGGGAGTGCGGGATCGAGACAAGCGGACCGAGGCGGTGATGCCGGCGGGCCGCGGATCTGCGACGGATTGGGTTACTGCGTTGGAGGAAGTGCGGGATGCGCTTCGGGAGACGCGATCCGCTCTGGAATCCCTAACTTCGAACCGGAACCATGGCTGACGCTGGAGAAGGGGAGAGAGCAAGGGTGGGAGTGATCCAAGAGCCCCCGCGCGAAACATTCTGGTCGAGGCTGCTGCGGCCTTTTCTCCGCTTGCCTCTCGCGCCGGCCGCTCCGCCGGGAGACGAGAAGAGCGCGGTGGTCTTTCGGGCCGCCAGGAATTTCATCCGTTACCGCTTGCTCATTACAGCGATCGGCAGCGGGTTTTTTGGCCTTATCGTTTTTTTGCCGCTTTCTATCGCCTGGCTCGCCCTGCTGTTGTCGGAGAAAGCGCGTGGGGAGTTTCTCTTGCTGCTGATTCTCCTGGCGCTGCTGGCGGCTTATCTGCTCTTCGTCTTGCTGGGTTTCGCCGCGGCGTATGTGGATTACGAGAACCGCTACTACATCGTCACGGACCGGAGTCTGCGAATCCGCGAAGGAGTTTTTGTGATCAAGGAAATGACGGTGACGTTCGCCAACATTCAGAACATCAGTGTGAGTCAAGGGCCGGTGCAGCGGGCGCTGGGCTTGGCGGATTTGCGGGTGGACACGGCCGGGGGCGGGGGCGCAGCGCACGAGCAGCACAGCTTGATGTCGCTGCACACGGCGTGGTTTCGCGGAGTTTCGGACGCCGGTCGCATCCGGGACGTGATCCAGGAGCGCCTGCGGCGGATGCGGGACAGCGGATTGGGCGACGCGGACGACGAGGCGGCGGAATCCGAAGAGGAGGGATTGCCGCTCGTCGAGATCCTCCGGCAACTGCAAGAGGAGGCTGCGGCTCTACGGAGAGCAGCCGGCGCGGCGCTCGGGACGAGAGCGTGATGCGGGCGCAGGGGAAGCTCCCGTTTGATTCCGTTAGGCAACGCCCGCAGTGTAACGGTAACCGACGCCGTGGACGGTGAGAATGGAGAGGGGACGTTGGGGATCGGGCTCGACTTTTTTGCGAAGCTGGGCAATGTGCTGATCTAGAGTGCGGGTGGATCCGGTTGCGGTGAGACCCCAGACACGGCGCAGGAGATAGTCGCGGGTGAGGACGGAATCGGGGTTGGCGTGAAAGACCTCGAGGAGGCGCAGCTCCCGGTCCGTGAGCGGGCAACAGCGGTTGTCCAAGGTGACCTCGAAGCGTTTCGGATCGATTTCGGCGGGACCAATCCGAAAGCGCCGGGGGCGGTGCGAACCGTGAGTTGAGCCGGGGTCGCTGAGCGTCCGGCGCAAGCAGGCTTCAATGCGGGCCAGCAGTTCACGGACGCCGAAGGGTTTGGTCACGTAGTCGTCGGCTCCTAACTGAAGTCCGGAAACTTTGTCGATTTCCTCGCCTTTGGCGCTGAGCATGAGAATGGCCACCCGGGGATTCTCCTTGCGGATCTCGCGGCAAACGTCGTAGCCGTTCAGCTTGGGCATCATAAGATCGAGGAGGACGAGATCGGGAGGTTCCTCCCGGTAACGCCGCAGCGCGGCGGCTCCGTCCGCGGCGGAAGTGACTTGGTAGCCTTCGGTGGAAAGGAGGTCTTCGAGGCCTTCCCGGATGAAGGCGTCGTCCTCGACGACGAGGATATGCGATGGGGATTTCACGAGCGCTGAGGAGGATTGCTCAACACCTGGCGAGGCGGGGGAAGGGTGATCTCGAAGGCGGCTCCTCCCTCCGGGGCGGAACGGCAGGCGAGATCGCCTCCGAAACCGCGGGCGAGGCGCCGGGCGATGCTGAGTCCGAGCCCGGTTCCGCTGACGCCCGTCGAGAGGCTAGTCTCGACGCGGTGAAACTCGCGAAAGACGGATTCCCGGTGAGGGCCGGGGATGCCTGGGCCGTAATCCCGGACCACGACGCGAGCGCCGGGGTCGAGGGAGGCCGCGGAGACGTCGATGCGGCGGCCTTCGGCGGCATATTTGACGGCGTTGTCGAGCAGGTTGAGGAGGATTTGCTCGAAGGCGTCTTCCTCGAAGGAGCAGAGCAGCGGAAGGGCTGGGATACTCGTATTCAGCTCAAGGCCAGCGCGTTCGAGCATCACCTTCTGGTCGTCGAGGACGCGGCGGAGAACGGGAACCAGATCCTGATCGCGCAGGTCGAAGGCGCGCCGTTTCTGATCGAGGCGGGCGAAGTTGAGGACATTGTTGACCAGCCGGGTAAGGCGTTGGGATTCACTGACAATGACGCCGAGGTAACGCGTCGTCTTGGCGGGATCGGCGAGGCGCTGGTGAGAAAGCAACTCCGCGTACATGCGGATGGATGTCAGCGGGGTCTTGAGTTCGTGAGAGACATTGGAGACAAAAGTGGTCTTCTGGACGGCTTCGAGGGCGTCGCGGCGGGATTGCCGGACGAGGAGGGAACTGCCGGCTACGGCGGATGTTAGGAGGATGCCCAGACCAAGGGCTCCGAGAAGAAAGAGGCGTGAACCGGAACTCGATTCCCAGAGGTGATAGGCGGCGAGGTTCCAGCCGGGGAGCGAGTCGCCGACGGGAAGGACGAGGCTGGGTTGCTTCTGGCTGGCGGCTCCGGCGGCGTGGAGGACGCGCCCGCCGGGGTCGCGCAATTCATACCGTTCGGCGGAATCGGGATCGATTGGAAACGCCGCTCCCAATTCCTGAACGAGGAGGTTCACATCGACTTGGATGATCCGCACGGGAGCGGAGGGATGCGGGCGGTACCAGGCTGCGGCGCGAGTCTGGGAACCGTCGTCGCGGTAAACCCAGCCGCGATCCGAGGGGTCGGCAACGGCTGCACTCTGGGCCAGCGCAGCTTGCTGGGGAAACTCCATTTGATCCGGGAACGTGGGGCCGGCATTGGGCGGCGGTTCCGGAAGGACGCCCTGTTGCAGCCCCGTTTTCTCCCGCAGCTGCGGACGGTTGATCTTGAAATTGGCGTAGTTATCCTCGGCGATAAGCTTGTTTTTTTGCTCTTCGACGGTGGCGGTGTTCAGAGTTTGATAGACGAGCGTTCCGAGATTGTTGGAGAGGGCGGGCTCGGCGTTCCAGACGAAGAGCCCGTCGCTGTTGCAAAGGTCGAGAGTCGTCTGAGAGGGGGCGTCCGTGGGCTCCAGGACGGTTCCCCCCGGGTCGCACACGAGGAAATCCGAGACGAAACCATTGGAGGCGTTCCAGCGGGGAAGTTCTTTGCCGAGGGAGTCGGTGGGAAAACTGGCGAGGGTATCCATGAGTCCCGAGCGGATTTCATCGGCGGCTAGGTCGAGGTTTTCGGCGATGGTGGCGGCCCGGTCGCGGACGGTGCGAACACCGGCTTCGCGGACTCGGGTTTGTTCCAAGGAAAGGAGGCGCAAGGCGACGCCTCCCAGCAGGACCGAGGGCACGACGAGGAGGAACCACAGCAGGAGGCTGCGGAAGCGGGGAGAGATGGGACTGCGGACGGCCATTCGGATTGGAGGCGAGGCGCCGGGACGGTACCGATCTCGCCCCGGCGCCTCATCTGTCAACGTCCAGGTTCGATTTCGCTCCCGGTCTCCGGCGGCTCCCTGTCTCCTTGGAGAGCCGCGACGCGAGCCAAGTAGGCGTCGAAATAGCGGTCGGCAGCGTAGCGCGCCAAGGCCGGATCCTCGGCGGCTTGCGCCAGCAATTCCCGTTCAAAAGCGGGCTCGAGGATTTCGCTGCGGCCCACCAGAACGCGCACGAGTTCGGAAGGCGCCGGATTCACGGAAAGCGGCAGAATGGATTCGGTGATAGGCTCCGGGACAACCCAGAAGACCCGCAGGCCAGGCGTGGCGAAATAACTGTTCCACCAGGTCTGGATCATCGATTCGGCTTCGCGGCGATAGAGGCCGTTGGTTTCCAGGACCGAGGCCAGACCGTCGTAGAGTTCGCGGGTCCAGTCCTGGGGTTCGGGCAGCTTCTCCAACTCGATGGTTAGGCTGGATCGCCCGGAGAGGTTGGACTCGATGGCGAAGCGGGTGACCCCGCTCTCGCGATTCCGGTGGAAGACCATGAGATGCGGAATGGTTTCCGCAGCCGTGTTGTCGATGGTCAGGCTTGCGGGACCGGTGAAGCGCAGCTCCAAGGGCAATGGAAAACTGCCGACGCCGCGATAGAAGAGGTACTTTTCGTATTGGCCCGGAGCTGTCGAGACAACATTGCTGCCGGTCATGCGGGGATGGAGCCAGGACGGGGTTTCGGAACCTTTGAAGGCGAGACGGTCGTGCAGCGGATCGGGATCGAGCACGTTCACGTCCCAGCGGATGGATCCGTGATGGGTATTCGAGAAATCGATGTCGCCGCCTACGATTTCGTAGTTGACGATGCGGGCTGGCGGCGGCGTTTCGCCTCCGGAGCGTTGAGGATACCATTGGCTGATGGAACCTCCTTCAAAGCCGACTTCGACGGTGGCTTGGAAGGCCTTGGGTGCATAAAAATAAAGGACGGGCGTTTCCATTTTCACCCGGACGTTGTGGAGGGGACGTCTCCAACCTTTTCTGAGCAACAGGTGTGACTGAGGCCCTTGATTCTCCATGCCGTCGTGGGAGAAGACGAAGGAGGGCAGGGCTTCCTCTTCCCGGTCCATGCCGGGGAGGAGCCGGCCGTCGGAGCCTGCCAGGGAAGTGAAAGTGCCCCATTCGTGAAGCGTGTAGACTGGTGCAGCGGATTCCTCGGAGGCGAGGCCGCTCGAGAGGGCGGCAGCGGCGGCGAAACCGGCCGCGAGGCTTCGGAAATGAACGATGCGTGCTTTCATGGTGATGGTGGGATGGTGAGAGCGCCAGTCCGGCCGGATGATTCGGTGGTTGGCTGAGTTCACCATGGGCCTGACGCGGGGATCGATCTGTAAAAAGGTTGTAAGGTTCCCACGGCCCGTGATGGGACCGGCAGAATGCCGGCGTCGCCATGGCGCCCCTTGACCTGAAGTTGGACTTGGCTCAGGATCGGCGGACATGGTTTCCAAAGTGGGCAATCTTTTCGGCGTGGCGCTGCTTTCGGTTTTGCCATGGCTCAGTCTGGCTCCGGAAGCCGCCGGGGCGGAACTGCACGGTGTGCTGAAGGATGCCGACAGCGGGGCCGTGCTTGCCGGACGGATCTATCTTCAAAGTGCGGATGGCGAGTGGCGTCATGTTCGCAGCAGCGAGGCTGGCGGGATCGCGATTCCTTATGACGTTCGGCGATTTGAGCGAAGTTGGGAAGTGCACACGACTGTGTCTGCCCACGGCTGGATCGGCGATGTGCCGGAGGGCGAATCCCTGCTGACGGCAGAACGGGGAACGGAGTATCTGCCGGCCCAGCAGCAGGTGCTGGCGCGGGAGGGGCGGCGGCTTCAGGTCGAGTTGCGTCTCCAGCGCTGGTGTGATCCTGCCGAAAGAGGGTGGTTCAGCGGCGACACCCATGTGCACAGGACCGTGGAGGACTTGCGGCAATTGGTTTTGGCGGAAGACCTCAACGTCGCCCTGCCATTGACCTATTGGGTAACAAGGTCCGGCACTGCTCCGCTGAGTGAGAACAAGGCTGGGATGGCCCCGGACGGGCATCTCATCGAAGTCGACTCCACTCACGTCATTTATCCGGTGAATACGGAGTACGAGATTTTCACTGTGGACAGCAAACAACACACCCTGGGAGCTGTCTTCGTTTTGAATCACCAGGAGCCGTTGCCTCTGGGTGTGCCTCCGGTGCGGCCGGTCGCGGAAGAGGCGCGCCGGCAGGGAGCGTTGCTCGAGTTGGACAAGCATAACTGGCCGTGGTCCATGATGCTGGTTCCGGTGATGGAGGTGGATCTGTTCGAGCTGTCCAACAACCACGTTTGGCGCACCGAGTTCGGTTTTCGCGACTGGCGGCCCGTAGCGGCTCCGGATTTCATGGAGGTGGAGTCCGGTCCCGGCGGGTGGACCGAGCGCGGTTGGATCGATTTCGGGTTGAAAACCTATGCGCTGTTGTTGAACTGCGGTTTTCGAATGCGTCCGGCTGCGGGAACCGCTTCCGGAGTGCATCCCGTTCCGCTGGGATTCAGCCGGGTCTACGTGCAGATGCCCGATGGGAAGTTCGATTTCGGAGAATGGATGCGCGGTCTCGATGCAGGCCGCAGTTTCGTCACCACCGGACCGATGCTCTATGTTTCGGTGGATGGCGCCCTTCCCGGGTCGCAATTGGAGCGCGAGGAGAACAGCAAGCTGAAAGTCCGGGCCGAGGTGGAGTCAGCCGACCCCATTGAATCCATCGAGGTCGTTCGCAACGGAGAGACGGTTCACCGCATCGACGGTGCATCCGCGGAACGTCGTGGCCGTGCTTGGGTGCTGCTGGTGGAGTATCCGGTCGAGGTTGCCACGACATCGTGGCTGGCGGTTCGCTGCTTTGCCCGGCGGGACGACGGCCGGGTGCGCTTTGCCCACTCGGGTCCAGTTTGGGTGGAGGTTCCTGGGCGGCCGCTCCGTCCGGCGAAACGGGAAGCGGAATGGTTGGTCGGGCGAATGGAGGCGGAATTGGAGCGCAACCGCGGCATCTTGGATGCAGCTTCGATGGCGGAATACGAGGAAGCGCTGGCCACTTTTCAAGAGATCGTCTCGCCTCCGGCGCGGGTGCACGACAAAAAAGGTAAGACTCCTTAAGTATGCGGGCCGGGGTTGCGCGGACGGCGGGGTGGTATAAGATCGCCCATGTATTCCTGTGAACTGCGGCGAAGGCGTTCGCCGGCGATTTCTCCTGCCGGGCAAGCCGCGCGGGGGGCCGGGTTGTAGCGCGGGGCAAAGCGATGCGGTCTTTTAGTCTTTCCTTGGCGCTTCGGTATTTGAAGCCGAAACGGACCTTCGTATCGGTGATCACGCTGATTTCGATCACGGGGGTGCTGTTGGGCGTGGCGGTGTTGTGGGTAGTGGTTTCGGTGATGAGCGGGTTTGAACGGGAGATCAAGAACCTGTTGCTGGGGTTTGAACCGCACATCGTGGCTTACCAGGCTTTTCCGGGGGATCCGGACGAGCCGGACCCCTTGGACTGGTATGATGTGTTGGACCAGCTCCGGGCCAATCCGGCGGTGGCGGCGGCTTCGCCCTTCGTAGCCGGGCAGGTTCTCCTGGTCTATTTGGAACAGCCCTTGGCGCCTTTGCTGCGCGGGATCGATCCCGGCGACGTTCTTCAGATGGATCAGTTTCGCCAGTTGCTGATCGAGGGCGAGCTGGATTTCTCGGGGGAAGGCATCGTTGTATCGAAATCCGTGGCGACGAATCTGGCCTTAGGAGTGGGAGACTGGGTGACGGTGTATTCTCCGAGAAACATCGACGAGGCGGTGCGGGCCGCCCGCAGGAACCAAGATGCCAGGGCAGCGGAGGGCGACGAGGAAGGGCTGGAAGCGGTTTCGGCTGAGGCGCGGGAGGAAGGGCCAGAGTCAGCAGCGGCTGAGGAGCTGGAGGAAGGGCCAGATCCGGCTTTGGCTGAGGAGCTGGAGGAAGGGCCGGACGAAGTGATCTTGCCGAAGGAGCTGGAGGTTCGGGCGGTGATTGATTCACCGTATTTGATTCCTTTTGTTATGGTATCGCTTGAGGCGGCACAGGAGCTTTATCAGTTGCAAGGCGGGGTGAACGGGATCGGGATCACCAGTCCCGATCCATATCATGTGGATGTGACGGCGGCGGCGCTGGATTTGCCGTGGAACTGGCGCTCGGAGACATGGATGGAGAATGAGAACAACAGCAGGAAGCTGCAAGCGGTGCGATTGGAGCGGATCACGCTGAGCGTGCTCTTGTTTTTCATCATCATTGTGGGTGCATTCTGCATCATGAACACGATGATCATCGTGACGGTGCAGAAGCGTCGCGAGATCGGGGTGTTGAAAGCGATCGGGGCGCGCACGGCGCAGATCGTCATGGTTTTTGTGGGGCAGGGAATGATTGTGGGGATTCTGGGAACACTCTCGGGCCTAGGGGTGGGCGCGCTGGTGCTTCAGTACCGGAATGTGCTCCGGGATTTCATGGCGCGTTTTCTCCACATCGAGATTTTGCCTGAGGCGATCTATGGGATTACGGAATTGCCGGCGCAGGTGGTTCCGGCGCACATCCTGATCATTTCCTCGGGGGCCTTTCTGTTGTGCACGTTGGCGGCCCTGCCGCCGGCTTATTTCGTGGCCCGGATGGATGCGGCGAGAGCGCTGCGCAACGAGGGAGGTTGAGGGGAATATGCAAGTGTTTTTGGCTATCGGCGGCGAGCAGAAGGGACCCTACAGTCTCCTTCAAGTGCGCGAGATGATCTCGCGAGGAGAGGTGGAAGCGGAGACCTTGGGATGGTTTCAGGGGCGGCTGGAGTGGGAGCCGGTGGGCGCGATGCCGGCCTTCGACGACATCTTTATCCGGCGGGAGACTCAGGAGCTGGAGCAGGAGACGGCGAGCGAGCCGGCCCGGCCGATGCCCGGGGAGGACGCCGCCCGATATCTTCCGACGGGGACGGTGCGGCCTTGGGTGCGGTTCTGGGCCCGCAATATCGACGAGTGCTTCCTGCTGTTAGGCGGCGTCGCGGTTTTATGGACTTTGCAGAAGATGGGTGTTCCAGGGATATCGATGCGGTCCTTTTTGAAGACTTGGTTTTTGTTTCTTTACCCTCCGTGGGTGTTTGGGGAGGCCTGGTTTTTGTCGCGCTGGGGAGCCACGCCGGGCAAGATGTTGCTTAATGTGAGGGTGACGACCCGCGAGGGCGGGAGGCTATCCTACGCTACAGCGTGGAGGCGATCGCTGTCGGTATTCGTGATGGGATTGGGATGCCGGCTGCCCTGGTTGGTTTTTCTGACCCAGGCCTTCAGTTACGTTTTGTTGCGGAGAACGGGGCGCACGCACTGGGACCGGGGCTTGGATTTGCGGGTGGAGCACGGCCGGGTGGAGTGGTCCCGGGTGGTGTTGAGTTTAGCGATCATCCTGGTGCTGACGACGTTGCTGGCGAGGCCCCTGGAGGAGGTCCTGGCGCCGGGGTGGGAAGAACTGGGATTGGGCGAGGAATGGAGGAAGGCCCTGTCGAATGAGCGCGGCGTGGATTGAGGCGGGTGGCGGGCCGCCCAGGAGAGACTCCCGGGGCGGACTGGTTCGCTCCACTGCCTATGCGCGGATAGGGACAGCGGCTTGGCGTTGAATGGGTTCATCTCACGCCGGAGGCTCTTGGACTGTGGCGAGGATCGCCGCTCTCATTCAAGGCGCGCAGAGCCGTGCCTGCGGAAGCTTGTAGAGCGCGTCAATCCTCTGCGGCTTAGGATGGGGATGCGCAGTCTCTGGGAGGCGAAGGCGGGTTGGGATTGGCGGAGTCCTGTGAGGGCCCGAAAGCGGCGATTCTCGCCGCAGTCCAAGGGCGGCGGCCAAGCCGCCGCTAAGAGGCCTCGTCGAGCCGCGCCGGAGGCTCTTGGACTGCGGCGAGGATCGCCGCTCTGACTCAAGGCGCGGAGCGCCGCCGTGGACGAAGGCGGCGACCGGCCGCGTGAGGCTCAGGACTCCTGATCTCGAGGAATTTGGATGAGCCGGAAAACTATGTGGCGCGGGCACTCCTGCCCGCGAACTTTCTAGGCTCACTCGGCGGACAAGAGTGTCCGCCCCACAAATAGAGTGTCCGCCCCACAAATAGAGTGTCATTCACGGAGTGGCGGTCTCCCTTTGGCTCACTCTTATTCCTCTGTATCCATTATCTTCCTCGATAGATCAGGAGTTCTGGGGCTTTGGATCCGGCGCGAAAGCGGTGACGTCGCCTCCGCTCCCCTTCAAACCTGCGCGCCCAGGCCCCGGCGGCGCATAGGCAGTGGGTTCGCTCTCCGGCCGGCAAATGGGGATTGACTCCCCCGCGGAAGGCTGCCTTAGATAGGCAATGCGTATGAGGACGGTTCCGGGATGGGGGTCGCGTTGGAGCGGCGTTCTGATGTTGATGTTATGCTCGGGCGGCATTGCCCGGGCTCAGATCTACGTCGATCTCAAGATGGAAACAGAGACGGCCGTAGCCTACGAACCGGTCAAGGCGGTGGTCATCATCCAGAACCGATCCGGTGCAGACGTGCATCTGCGCGGTCCGGCGGGGACGAGCTGGCTGAATTTTCAAATTCACGACGGGCGCCGGAACTTGGTGGCTCCCTATCCGGACCGGGCGATCCCGAAGCCGGAGCTGCTCAAAGCGGGGAAGAACTTGAGTTTGCGCATTCCCGTCAACGCCATGTATCCGGTGAACGAGGTGGGCGGCTACCGCATCACGGCGAGCGTTTATTACGAGCCTCTGCGGACTTTCTTCGACTCACCGGCGCGCCATTTCACAGTCGACGATGGGCGAGCGCTGTGGAGCCGGGTGGTGGGCTCGGCGGGAGCTTTCCAGCGTCATTCGCTGCTGAGTTTTCGGGACCGGACTGAGACGCGACTGTATTACCGTCTAAGCGACGACCAGACCGGAATAGTTCGGAAGACCTTTTCCTTGGGAAAACTGGTGAACTACCGGGACCCGCAAGTCGCCGTGGACGGCCGGGGCAATGTTCACGTGCTGCACATGGGCGCTCCGCAGCAACATGTTCACACGGTGATCGGGCCGGACGGGACCGTGGATGGCCAGAAGAAATACGATGAAGCGGCGGGAAATCTTCCCAAAATCGTGCAAGACGAAGGCGGCGGGGTGAGGATTGACGGAGGGATCACTCCGGAAGACAAGGCGAAAGAGAAGCAGGAACGGCTTGGGGAATTGAGCAAGATCCGGCGTTTGTCGGAGCGGCCTTACGGGTTTTGAGGCATGGAGGGGGGGAGTGATCTTCTGGAGCGCGAGTCTGGGCAGGGCGAGGCGCTGAAGCAGCGGCGCGGAAAAGCTGGGCGGGGATGGTTTCGGCGCAGTGGCGGTCCGGTTTGGATGCTGTTTGCTATAATGGCAGGGAGCTTGACGTCAACGCTAGGCGCTCCCACCGTGGTGATCGATGCCGGGCACGGGGCCTACGACCCCGGGGCAGTGAGCGGAGGCGTGATGGAAAAGCATTTGGCCTTCGATACCGCCAGGCGTCTGGAGCGCTTTCTCGACAAGCGGGGAGTCCGGACGGTGATGACCCGGGATCGAGACCGTTTCATTCCGCTCTCAGAGCGGGTGCAAGTGGCCAACCGGCGAAGCAAGGCCATCTTCGTCAGCATCCATTACAACTCGGCAACGAACCGGTCAGCCCAGGGAGTGGAGACGTATTTCTACACGCGTCAAAGCGGCCTCCTTGCCGCCTATGTGCACAGCCACATCCTCTACAAAGTCCGGCCTCAGAACCGGGGGCTGAAGCGCAATGACTTTCATGTCATCCGGAATTGCCGGCATCCGTCGATTTTAGTCGAGGGCGGCTTTCTCTCCAACTACACGGAACGGCAGAAGTGCCTCGATCCCGCCTACCGGCAAAAGCTTGCGGAGGCGATTGGCGAGGGGATTCTGCGCTATTCCGGAAAGGGTTGAAGGGTGGACGGAATCGTGCTTACCCCGGCCGAGATGCGGACGGCTGAGGAACGGGTTTTCGCTTCGGGGGTGGAGCCCGAAGAGTTGATGGAGGAGGCCGGGCGGGGTCTGGCGCGGGCCATTCAGCGTTTCTTTCCGGACCCGGGCCGATTGCTGCTGTATTTGGGCAAGGGACACAATGCCGGGGATGCCTTGGTCGCGGCCCGGCATTTGCTTTCCTTGGGCTGGAGAGTCTCGCTGCATTGGGCGGCTCCGGCGGAGACGTGCAGTCCGTTGACCCGCCGCAAACACGAGCAATTCCTGGCGATCGAGAGCAGGGCCAAGCCGAAGGGACGGAGGCTTCCGGCCGGATCAGGCTTTACCGTTCAGTTAGACGGGCTTTTGGGAATTGGGGCCTCAGGTCCGCTCCGCGACGAGTATGCGGCGCTGGCGCGCGAAATGAATGCGCGGCGCCGGGCCGGGAGGGCGGCGACGGTGGCCGTCGATATTCCGTCGGGGCTCGACGGAACGTCCGGGGTCCCAGGCCCCGGCTCCGTGGAGGCCGATTACACCTGCACGGTGGCCTGCGCCAAGAGCGGATTGTTAGCGGATGCGGCGATTTCCTTCACGGGCCGGATCGAAGTCATTGCTCTGGGCCGCCTGCCGGGAGATTTCCTGCCGGCGGATGCGGGGCTGCGGCTGATCACTCCGGCATCGCTCCTGCCGCTGCTGCCGTGGCGTCCGTTCGAGTTCCACAAAGGTCAGGCCGGACGGGTAGCCATCGCGGCGGGTTCGCGAGGGTTGACCGGGGCGGCGGTGTTGACCTCCTGGGGAGCGCTGGCGGCGGGAGCCGGGTTGGTGACGCTACTGGTACCGGAAGATGTGTATCCGGTGGTTGCGGGGGCGGCTCCGGCCGAAGTGATGGTCCGCCCGTGGAGCGGCGATGCGCCCGAGGCTTTGGGTTCATTCGCCTGGGACGTGCTCGCGGCGGGGCCGGGATTGGGCGCCGCCATTCCCCAAGGGTTGACTGCGTTTCTCGAAGCGGACCCCCGGCCAGCGGTGTTGGACGCGGATATGCTAAACCGCCTGGCGGAAGCCGGGGAAGAGGTGATCGGGCGCGTGTCTCATGCGGGACCGCGTTTGTTGACGCCGCATCCCGGTGAGTTCGCCCGGTTGGCTCCGGATCTGGCGGCGGAAGGAGTGGATCGCCGGGCCCGGGTGGAGGGGTTTACGGCGCGTTACCCGGCGACGTTGTTGCTCAAGGGGGCGCGGACGGCTATTGGGGAGCGCGGCCGCTGCGTTTCTCTCAATAGTACGGGAGACCCCGGGATGGCCACTGGGGGAATGGGGGACGTCTTGACGGGAGTATTGGCAGGACTGATGGCGCAGGGCATGGAGGCATACGACGCGGCTTGTGCCGGGGCCTGGCTCTGCGGACGCTCGGCGGAATGCGCCATTGCGGGCGGAATCGCAAGCCGGGAGAGCTTGCGGGCGGGGAACATTCCGGAGCAGCTCGGAGCGGCGTTTCGGTGTCTGCGTCAGGAAGGAGCGGCCTTGGAGTGAGTCAGTCGATCCAGTAAGTGGAATCGGGACCGCATTGATAGTGGACGTCCATCCCGGGCGTCTCCACGGGGACTTGACCGCGGTGCAGCGATTCGACCGCGGCGAGGGTCATCCCCGAAGTAAGCAGAGTGCGCTCAACTGGGTAGGGAGTTTTCTCCTGGATCACCGTGTCTTCAATGTGGCGGACGAGGGGATGGAAGAAATCGGCGGTGCTCGATCCGTGGGTAGGCATGGGCAAATACATTTGACAGGAGATGATGTCTCCGGTGTCGGACCGCAATCCGGCGTAGTTAAAATCCTGGATGCCGATTAGAAAGATGGAGGTGCGAAATCCGTCGAGGTGTTCGATGAGGTAGCCCAAGGCGTCGGGGAAGGTTTTGCGGGCCCAGTCGAAGGAGATGGGGCCGGTGTAGTAGCCGCCCTCCACCGGGAGATTGTGGCTTCGGGTCAAGGCCGAGACGATGAGGCGGCGGGTCGCTTCGCGGTCGGGAGTGGAGAGCAGTTCCCACAGGGGCGCTCCGCGGAGGGCGTGGACGGAGCGGACGCCGGTCTCTCCGCCCTGGCGCCGCTCAGACATGCATTGGGCCGTTTCCAGGGCGTGGAAATCATAACTATCGACGCCTCCGTAGGCGACGCAGACGCTTTCTTGCAAGGGTGTTCCATGGGGCATGTCGATGGCGGGGAGCCGGCGGGTCACGGGGAGGGAGGAGCCGGCGAGAAAGGGAAATCCGAGGCGTCTTGAGTCGGCGACCATCTCGGAGCAGCGTTCCCAGGTGGTGGAAAGATGCTTGTCGTTGAAGACGGGAACGGAGCGGCCGCTGGCTTCGAACACTTCGATGCACTGTTTGAACCATTCGTAACGCGGGTAAAGCCGCTGGCCCATTTCGCTTTGCGGATAGTCGCCGTGCTCGGCGATGAGGACCACTCCATCGACGGCGAGGCGGCCGGCGCCGAGGGTGAGGGCATCGGCGATGGTGGGATAGAGGTTGAGCCGATGGCGGGCTACTCGTTCGCGGGCGAGGTCGTTCTCCGGGAATTGGTCGATGTAGACGGATGCGACCTCGACCCGGGGATCCTGCCACGCTCCGCGCCAGCCATAACCGAGGGTAAGGCGGTCCAGGAAATGTTGGGCGTGCGAATGGGTGCGGACGACAGTGCCGAGGAAGGCGATTTTCTTCCGGGCGGACGAGGGCTGTGCGGCGGGGGGGATTTCGCTGCGTGCTGGGACGGGCGTGGCGACCGCAGCTCCGGCGAGGGTGGAAAGTTGGGCGAGAAAGCTTCGGCGGGAAGGAGAGGTGAGCATGGGCGGGTAGTGGGGAGGTCGTTTTGTTTGTAGCGAAAGATGGTCCTGGAGTGAAGGCAAAGTGAGGAGGTTGGACCTGGCCCGGTCCCGCGCAGCGCTGGACCGGCCCCTGCCACGGAATTTCTGGGATCCGGTGAATTGGCTTGCGTGAGGTCCAGGCTTTCCTCTCTGATGGTGTATGCGGCGCGAGTGGGTCGAGGCGTGGGCTGAGATTTGGGCCCGGAAGAGAATTCTCGTCGTCGGCGACTTGATGCTGGACCGGTTTATCTGGGGCAGCGTGAGCCGAATTTCGCCGGAGGCTCCGGTGCCGGTGGTGCGGGTGGAGCGGGAATCGGCGTTTCCGGGAGGCGCTGCGAACGTGGCGCGCAATTTGCTTCCGTTTGTGGGGGAAGTGCGGGTGGTAGGCATTGCCGGGACGGGGCCACAGGGCGATGCCCTGCTCCACTGCTACCGCGAACACGGAATCGACACCGGGGGAGTGGTGCAGCATTCGGATTTCGAAACCATCGTGAAGACCCGAGTGGTCGCGCGGGCTCAGCAAGTGGTGCGAATCGACCGGGAACGCGTTCAGAAAGTGGAGGGCGAGGCCGCGGCGGAGGTTTTGCGGCGCGTGGAAGCGACTTTGGAAGGGGTAGATGCGCTGATCATCGAGGATTATGGAAAGGGCCTGGTCACGCAGGAATTGATGGACGGCGTCCTGGCCCTGGCGGCGGAACGCGGGGTGCCGGTGACGGTGGATCCCAACCCTGCCAGTGGCTTGATTTGGAAGGGCGTTTTGGCGATCAAGCCCAACCGGCACGAGGCGTTTCACGTGGCTGGGTTGCCGGAGCAATCTCTGGAGCCCGACCCAGCCCGGCATCCTCTCACGGGCGAGTTGGAAAGGCGGTTGCGGGAACGCTGGGACTGCGCTCACCTTTTGGTTACCCTGGGAGAGGAGGGGATGCTGTTGCTGGAAAAGGGCGCTGCGCCTTTCCACGCGCCGTCGCGGGCGCAAGAGGTGTTTGATGTGTCTGGCGCGGGCGATACCGCCATCGCGTTGTTCACTTTGGCGCTGCTGGGAGGCGCGTCGCCTCGGGAGGCGGCGGAGGCGGCGAACTATGCCAGCGGGGTAGTGATTGGGAAAATTGGCACGGCGACCTTGACACTGGGTGAACTTCTGGACTCCGTGCCGGCGATGGGATCGGCGGGATGAGGCATTGGTGATGACGAGACGGACACAGATTATCGGCGTCATACCAGCGCGGTGGGCATCGACGCGGTTTCCCGGAAAGGTCCTCCATCCGCTGGCCGGCCGGCCCCTGTTGCAGCATGTCTGGGAGCGCTGCGGCCGGTGCCGGAAGCTTGACCGCGTGATCATCGCCACCGACGACGAACGGGTGCGGGCTGCGGCGGAGGATTTTGGGGCGGAGGTCCGGATGACCGCCGCCAGTCATCCGAGCGGAACGGACCGGGTGGCTGAGGTAGTCCAGGCCGAAGGAGAGGCCACGCATGCGATCAACGTGCAGGGGGATGAACCCTTGGTGGACCCGGAGCTGATCGACCGGTTGGCGGAAGCCCTGATCGAGGATCCGGAGCTGCCCATGGTGACGGCGGCCAATGCCCTGCGCGACCCGGAGACGGCGGCGAACCCAAACGTCGTCAAGGTGGTGGTGAACACGCTGGGCGACGCGCTCTACTTTTCGCGAAGCCTGATTCCCTACCGTCGCAACGCCGGGGAGGATCCGCCCTATTACCGTCACCACGGCCTTTACGGCTATTCGCGGAGTTTTCTGCTTCAATTCGTGGCCTGGACTCCTTCCCCCTTGGAGCGGGCGGAGCAACTGGAGCAATTGCGGGCGTTGGAACATGGCGCCCGGATTCGCGTGCTGATGGCGCTCGAAGATTCGATGGGGGTGGACACGCCGGAACAAGCCGAGGAGGTCGAGCGGCTCTTGGAGAGGGGCGCGGCATGAAATTCATTTTCGTCACCGGCGGCGTCGTCAGTTCGTTAGGGAAAGGCCTGGCTGCGGCTTCGTTGGGCACCTTGCTGGAGCTGCGCGGCTTGCGGGTGATGCTCCAGAAGTTCGACCCGTATTTGAACGTCGATCCGGGGACGATGAGTCCCTATCAGCATGGCGAAGTGTACGTGTTGAATGATGGGGCGGAGACAGACTTGGACTTGGGGCACTATGAGCGCTTTACCAGCGGGTTGTTGACGCGATCAAACAACCTGACCAGTGGACAAGTCTACGAAGCCGTGCTTCGTAAGGAGCGGCGCGGAGACTACTTAGGAAAAACCGTCCAGGTCATTCCGCACGTGACCGACGAGATCAAGAACCGGATTTACGAGGCGGCGCGGACGGATTCGGCCGACATCATCATCACGGAAATCGGGGGAACCGTGGGAGACATCGAGGGGCTTCCCTTCCTCGAGGCCATGCGGCAATTCACTTACGAGATGGGCAAGGCCAATGTGCTTTTCATCCACGTGACCCTGGTTCCCTACATTCGGGCCGCGCAGGAGTTGAAAACCAAACCTACCCAGCAGAGCGTGGCCAAGCTGCGGGAGATCGGGATTCAGCCCGATGTGGTCATCTGCCGGACGGAGTTTCCTCTCGACCCGGAGGTGCGCGAGAAGATTTCGATGTTTTGCAATGTGCCAGTCCGGGCGGTGATCGAGGCGCGGGATATGGAGAGATCCATTTACCAGTTGCCGCTGGCCTTGCGGGAGGAACGGTTGGACCGGTTGGTCTGCGACCTGTTGGGCTTGGAGACGCCGACTCCCGATTTGTGCAATTGGGAAGCCTTCGTGCAGCGGGTGATTTCTCCTGCCCACACGCTGACCATTGCCGTGGTCGGCAAGTATGTGGGGCTGCGGGACGCTTACAAGAGCATCTACGAAGCGCTGACGCACGCCGGGGCGGCGCACGACTGCGGGATCACTGCGGAACCGGTGGACGCTGCCGACATCGAAGCCCACGGCGCAGAGCGCTACCTTTCCGGCGTGGACGGGATCCTCATCCCCGGCGGCTTTGGCGACCGGGGGGTCGAGGGGAAGATTCTCGCTGCGCGTTATGCCCGGGAAGCGCGCATTCCCTACCTGGGCCTATGTTTGGGGATGCAAATCGCCACGATCGAGTTTGCCCGGGACGTGTGCGGGCTCGAGGGAGCCAACAGCACGGAGTTCGATCCGGGGTCTCCGCATCCGGTGATCTGCCTTTTGGAAGAGCAAAAGGGCGTCACCGACAAAGGGGCCTCGATGCGATTAGGCACCTGGGATACGCTCTTGCGCGAGGGCAGCCGGGTGCGGGAGATTTATGGGCGCGAGCGGATTGCCGAGCGGCATCGTCATCGCTACGAGTTCAATCCCGAGTACAAGGAACGCTTGGAGCGTTGTGGATTCGTCATCTCGGGCTCCTCACCGGACGGAACCCTGGCGGAGATCATTGAGCTGCCGGACCATCCCTTCTTTCTCGCCGTGCAGTTCCATCCGGAGTTTCAGTCGAAGCCGAACGCGCCGCACCCGTTGTTTTCGGCTTTTGTCCGCGCGGCATTGCGAGGGAGCCGGTTGTTGGTGGATTGAGAAAGGCGAAGGCGGGACCAGCGGAATGTTACTCGGCGTCTGGGTTTGCGTCTCCGGGCTCCGGAATGAGATTTCCGTCGTCATCGAGCAGGTCGCGCAGGGCGGGGAGTTTGAGAAAATCAATGGATTCTGCGACGCGAGCCTGGAATTCCTGATCCCGGGAACGGGTCGCGGCAGCCTGGAGATGCGGAATGGCCGCCGGATCGGCGTATTGTTCCAATGCGACGACCGCAGTGATCCGGACTTCCTGGGAAGGATGATCGAGGAAGCCGAGGATACGTTCGAAGGAGGCGGCATCGTCTTGCATAGCCAGTTCATGGAGTTCGAGAAGGATTTCTTCGATGTCAGAGCCGGAGACAATGTCGTTGGGAGGCGGTGGGGCGGCCGGCTCTTCGGCTAGGTCGGCAGTGTCCGGCGGCGATGCCGCAGTTTGGTTGTGCTCGGGCGTGCCGAGGATCGATGGATTCCCGGCGTGTTCCGCTCCGGAGGCCGGATCGGCCGATGTGCGTGAGGTATCCACGGAAGTTGAGGACGGGGTGGTGCGGCTGAGGATATAGAGGACGAGACCTCCGGCGAGGAAGGCGGCCAGGAGCGAGATGATGAGGCGTTTCATGGCGGGAAGCGAGCTTTCCGGGAAGGGGCCAATATACACCATGCACCGCATTTCTCATAGCGGTTCGCCGGTTGTAGCTTCTTGAAACAAACTACGCCTGACATCAATGTTAGCTGCCCAAAAATGGAGCCTCTCAAAAGGATTGCGTCCTTGCTTGATCCGGGCTAAAATGATTTTTATGAGCAGACTCGTCGAGGAGATTCAACGGCTCAAGCCCAATGAGAAACTTGAGTTATTGGGGCTGATTTGGACTGACCTGGCGTCCTGCCCCGATGAGGTTCCTTCGCCTCCGTGGCACGAGGAAGAACTCCAACGACGCGAAGAACGGATCAAGAGAGGCGAATCGACCTTTTCTGATTGGGAGGACGCGCGCGACCGAATCTCAAGGAAGATTTCATGAAGATCCGGATCCTCTCGGAGGCAGAGGATGATCTTGCTGACGGCTTCCATTTCTACGAGAGCCGGCAGCCAACTCTTGGCCACGAATTTCTCGCCCACTTAAACCAAGAGATTCTCTCTGTGAACACGAGTGCGATTTCCTTACTCCACTTCGCTTTCGGCGAGGATGGCGCGATAGACTTGCCGGGCGTGTTCATAGGCAGCCCGGGCGTCCTCGATCTCGTTTGCGGCAATGAATCGCTCCTTCTCTTGCCAACACTGGTCGACGCCCTGGAGACACCATTCCGCACTGCGGCGGGAAGCGCGCACGGGCTCGTTGCCGACGAGGACGAAGACCGGATTGGTGTGAGATGAGGGGAGGATTCGGGCTGCGACCCAGGAGCTGCGTTCGATGGGGATGTCGAAGGTCAAGGTCTGTATGCTCCCGTCGGCCTCAATTTCACGCCGGGCCTTGGGATAGCCGTTGACGATGATTTCGACAGGGACTTTTCGGGAGTCGCCGATGCGGGACCGTTCGACGTGCCAGTAGGGCTGCTGTTGGTAGGGACGGTCGCGCAGTCCGGGGCGGGACTCTTCATCAAGCAAGGCGGCGGCATCGAGGCTGACGCTGATGGTGGAGGGAGCGGCGAGGCGCAGTTCGCTGCCGTTCACGCCCATAGCCGCATCGCCGGCGCGAAGATCAAGGAGATGACTCCTGCCGTCGCCGACATAGTTCCGTCCGGCGGAAATCCCTTCGCACCAATCATCATAGGTGAGAGGCCCATCGAGCTTGACGTAGGAACGGCCCAGACCGACGCGCTCGCCGTAGATGCAGGGGAAATCCGTCTCCCCGCTGATGCGGGTGCGGAACCCGCAGTTTAGGGTGTGATACCAGATATTCAGTTCCCAGACGTAGGGAGTGTCCACGGTGGAAATGAAGTCAACGGCGGGAACGATGCTGTCTCCGGGTCCGGGCACTTCGTGGGTGACATCGACAATGTATTCGTTGGCTCCGATGCCGCTGAAGGGAGGGACGATGTAGTTTGGCAGTTCGTCCGACTCGACTTCCAAACCCCATCCGGAATGGGCGGGTCCGGCGACGGCTCCCTGCTTCTGCGCCCAGCGGAGGGTATTGAGGCAAAGGGTAGGCCAGTGATGCATGGAATCGCCGCCAGGATAAACCTGCTCTTTGAGACGAAGCAGACAGAGGTGTCCCGACTGATGGGACCCAAAACCGGAGACCTCGACATCGTAGCGCAACAGGTAGGGGTGGACGGAAACCTTGTCGTCGAGCCCGGTGAAAAACTGCTTTTGGTAGTCAAAACAGGGTCCCCAGGTCAGGTTGGCGCCGATCTTGAGATCTTCACCGAGGCAATGCCGGATCATGTCGGCGGCGTGGACGCCTTCGCTTGGCTTGGTGAAATGAGCGCAGCCTGCGGCATGGATGTGGTGGTCTCCGGACCACCATCCGCGGGCCGCCGGATCGATCCAGCGGCGCAGAGCGAATTCCAGCGCGCTGTTCGATTCATCTATGTGCACGGCGCGTGATTCGGGGAGCGATTCCGGACCGCGGGACACCGCGAAGGTGTAGGAGCCGGTGGGAAGACGAACGCTTTCGCCGTGGGACCGGTAGATTTGGGGGTGAAAGTGGAAATCGGGCGGCAGCCGCTTGGATTGGGCCGGGTAGACGCGGCCCAACGCGTCGCGGATTTCGAAGGCGGCTGTGGCGGGCTGTCCATGTTCATCGATCACGGAAAGGCGCACTTCGTGGGCTGGCCGCGAGTCGAAGAGAAGATCGATTTCGTTGCGGAATCCGAGATCCTGGGTGCCCTGACCGACGTCGAAAAGCAGCTTGGCTTCCCTGCGTCCCGAGTCGCGGGAATAGAGTTCGAGGATGCGGTATTCGACGGCGAGGCCACTGAGTCCCGGCTGGAGAGGGCGTTCGTCGAATGTGTCCAGATCGAGCCAACGGTCGCGGATTTGTTCCGGGTCGGAGCCTGCATGTCTGATGGCGTTGGGGCTTTGGGCCCGGAGCGGGGCCGTTACGCCGGCTTCATTGTGCACTTTGACGAGGAAGACGCTCCAGCCGGTCTCGGTGAGTTCGGGTTTCGCGACGCCTGCGGCCGCTTTGACGCGGGATTCGGGGTTGATGTGCACGCCCACCAGGCAATGGGGATCGAGGATCTCCTGGATAGCCCGGACCGCTTCACTCTCGTTGGGTTGACGTGCGGCATCTTCCAGGGAGCGGAGTTCGGCTTCGGGCAGCGGACGGCCAAGCAGTTCGAGAGCCTGAGCCACCCTTTGCGCCTGGGCCGCCAGAGGCTGAACTTCCACGGCCTCCACTACGGGGAGGGCGGCGTGGATGGGGATCCCGGCAAGAGTGAGGAACGAAGGCGCCAGCGCGACGGCCAGGGGGTGGAGATAGGTCTTCATAGCGAGGGGAGTGTTGGAGGGAGGAAGGAACCGGGGACTTGGGACCCGCCTCCCTGAAGGCATGATGCCGGAGCGCAGGCCGCCGGGCCAGCGCGAAACGCGGAAAAAGCGGCTTTGCATCGGGCCTCCGATTTGCTGGGATGGGACCATGAACACGCTCTCGGGGAGAAGGGGATTCTTGGCTGGGTCCGTGGTTGCGGCATGCGGCGGTTTGGCGGCGCGGTTGGGGGCGGCGGAGCCGTTTGCGCGGCCGGGCCGTCCCTCGTTTCGCCTGAGCCTGGCGGCCTACTCGTTTCGGGACAGTTTTCGCGATCCAGAGAAACTCGACATGTTTCGATTTGTCGATTACTGCGCGGAGCAAGGGCTCCCTGGCGCGGAGTTGACCAGTTATTATTTTCCGCCGGATGCGGACGAGGCCTATTTTCTGAAATTGCGGCGGCATGCTTACCTGCGCGGGGTCGAGGTCAGCGGCACGGCGGTAGGAAACAACTTCGCGCTGCCGCAGGGGGAGGAGCGCGACCGGGAAATCGCCGACGTGAAGGGATGGATCGACCGGGCCGCAGTGTTGGGCGCTCCGCACATCCGGGTTTTCGCGGGATCAGCGCAAGGGATCGAAGACAGCGAGGCGCGGAAGTTGTGTGTGAGCGCTTTGGAGGAGTGCTGCGACTATGCCGGCAAGAAGGGCATCTTTCTAGGGCTGGAGAATCACGGGGGGATCGTGGCGGAGGCCGATGGTCTCCTGGAGATCTTTCAGGCGGTGCAGAGTCCGTGGTTCGGGGTGAATCTGGACACGGGGAATTTCCACACCGCGGATCCTTATGGAGATTTAGCGCGCTGTGCACCGTATGCGGTGAACGTGCAGGTGAAGGTGGAGATGAGGGCACGCGGCGGGAAGTCGGAGCCTGCCGATCTCGAGAGGATCGCAACGATTTTGCGAGAGGCCACATATCAGGGTTATGTGGCCTTGGAATACGAGGCGGAGGAGGATCCCTGGGCGGCGGTTCCGCGCCATTTGAAGGAGCTGGCGGCGGCCTTTGGTTAGAGCTTGTTGAAAGGGTTGGCTTTGTTGATCGTCGGCCACGAATTTCAATTCGCTCCCTCCTCGAGCCCTGCCAACCCTTCCACCAAGTCCCGCGCGGCATCGCCCAATAAATCGACACTCCCTTCAGGGGCCGCATCCCCGCCTGGGGTGGAAGGGTGGCGAGGCGCTGTAGGCGGGGAGCAAGTTGGCGCCGCTTTTTTTGAAGCCGGGGCATCACGAAAACGGTAGGGGACCGTATCCCCGCCGGGGGGTGGATCCTCGGACGGGGGAGGAGGGAAGGCTGCGCCGGGAAAGGTTCTTCGTAATTGATTGGCGCTTTCACCGGACGGCCTGTGTCGGGCTTTCAGCCCTCAAAATGAACGGGTTACGAAAACCCCGGGGCGTTGCCCCGGGCTGTAACAGCTCGCGCCGTTGCGCTTCTCTGAGGGCTGAAAGCCCTACACAACTCAGCCCGGGGCAACGCCCCGGGTCAGGAGTTTTTACATATCTGGCCTGCAAAGGAGGCCGAAGACGCCGGGATCCCGAAGGGATCAGAGCTTGTAGCCGGTGGTGGCGCGCAGCGCTGCCACCGGAGAAGGTCCGTCCATCACCAGCACCCCGGCAGGGGTGCTAGACCGCCGCCCTCTCCCTTCGCGGTGTTTCGTAGAGAAGATGACGTGATAGAGCAGGCATGTGTAGGTGGAGGGCATAGCCGGCCGGTTTCTGGCGCCCCTGCCGGGGTGCGAATCTATTTACGACTCAAACCGGTGGTGTCGCTGCGCTTTACCACCGGCTACAAGCTGCGAAGCCTCCGGCTTCTCTCGCGGCTTTGCTGCCTCGTTCCACTGAAGTTTGGGCACTGGAGGTGCGAGACAACCGACCGCCCGACGAGTGCCCAGACCGCTAATCAATTACGGTTCTTCTCCTGGAACCGCCTACTCTCTCAATCCCTGACGGGGCTCGCCGGCCCCTCGCGCCGAAACAGAATGAGAAATGCGGGCTAAACGCTCATTGCGATGGGACAGACAAGTGGAAGCGGAAGTATCCCGAGGGCGCTTGTGCCTCCGCGGGCGGAGTATAGAGCCACGCGTGCTCAGTGACGGCGCCCGCGCTGGGCGCTCCTGCCGTTCCCTCATACTGCACTTCGCTTTCGGTCAGATCCGTCCAGACATCGAGATCCGCGGAGAATTGGACACTGGGCTGAAGACCTTCGAGACCGCTCCTCAGGCGAAGGAGGAGCCGCCACTCATTTCCGTCGGACGTGGGTAGGGGTCCCCGAAGCGGCGAGGGATCGGGGCTTAGCGGATCTCCTCCGGCGGCGAATTCCCACAGATTGAGAAGGCCGTCTCCATCGGGATCCTGGGTGAGTTCCCGCTCCGGAAAGGCAGCGGGAAAGGCTTCTTCACTCCAGGCAGCATAGGCGTGGAGGAACCCGATGCCGCTTCCTGGCTGTTCGCCGGCGCGCGACAGCCGCCACGACGAGGCCTCGCTGGGGTCTGGAGCGGAATAGGGATCTGTAAGGACCAGGAACGGCCCATCGCCATCCGCAGCGGATGGCCAGGGGGCCCTGTCGTCGTAGGTGAATTCAAACACGATGGTTTCGTCGGCGAGCGTGAAGGCGACGCGTTCGCCGCTGTTGGCGAGATTTCCCTCGTACTGTCCCGCGATGAAGTGAGCGGTGCCGTAGCGTTCCTGAAAGGCGAGAATGTTCTTCACGACGAAGGCGCGTTGGCCGGGAAGGAGGTCTGTCAGGGAAGAAGCGGAAAAATCGAAGCTCACGCCGTCGGAGATCCGCAGGCTTGTGAGATCGATGGGATGATGGCCGATATTGAGAAGCTCGAGGAACTCGAAGAGGTCCCGGTCAATGAAGCCAAGGCCGGTCTCCGGCTCGTTGGGGCCCGCGGGGTGGTAATCGAAACGGGCCAGGGCGAGGTTGACTGCGGAGGGTTCGTCGAATCCCACGATGTAATCGGCGCGGGTCAGGGCGGACCAATCGGCGTCGCGGCGGGCGCGGCTCAGGACTGTGACGCGTCCGGTGAGGGGGACGGGCTCGTTGTAGAGGAGGGCGGAAGCAGAGGGCTCCCCGTTGCTCCCGCGAGGGTCGGATTCGTCCAACGTGAAGTAGATGTCGCCTGGATCGAAGATCGAGCGCCGGAAAAGTTGAAGTTCGAAAGGCTCCTCGACTTTCCCGGAAGGTGCGCCGAACCCGGGAGGGGCGATGGGAGCGACCCAGCCGCGCTGCCGCATTTGGCTGAGCACGATGCCGGTGCGGCGCGGGAAGAAATCCTGGTTGAGCCGGTCGAGTTCGGCCTGCCACTGCCGGTCACGGGTCCAACTCCCATTTCCCCAGCGTGCGGTTTCCGCCACGATGGAGACCCGGATTTGTTCAGCGCGATAGTTGTAGATGGCGGCGACGCGCTCGGGGGCGAAGATGCCGTCGTTTTCAAAGTGCAGGTAAATGCGGTCGGCCAGCAATTGCCGGAAGGCGGCGTGCCGGAGGAGGCGGGGAAAGAGGCTCTCGGGGCCCGCTCTGCTGAGGTTGTTGTCGTCGGTCCGCCGCAACACGATATCCGCGTCCCAACTGATGAATTTGAATCCACCGGCGCCGGGAAGCAGGGGACCGCCGGCGGTCCAGTTCTGGTTGGGATTCCAATCCCAGTCGTTGCCTGCGTAATAGTTGAGCAGCATGTAATCGAGGTAACTCTCGATATCGACACGCTGGAGGAAGTCCTCGAAGTTGTCGGTGGAGCTGATCATGGCTGCCCAGGGAGCCATGTTGCTGTTGCCGGTGGGTTGCCCGCGGTTGGTGGCGAGGTAGGCATCCTCGTCGCCTCCCAAATAGGAGGCGAAGTAGGAGCGGTTCGGGCGCTCCATGAGCTGGAAGTGACCCGAGTAAACGCCGTTAAAAAAGACCTGGACCCAGCGTCCGCGAAGCGATTCATGGCCCATGGCCAGTTGCATGTCGTTCATCCAGCGGTTGCGCAAATACTGGGCGTTGCTGGGAAGTTGTTGGTTGCTGCCCAGGTAGAACACGGAGTCGTGAGACCCGCTGCGCAATTGAAGCTGGTCGAATTCCTCGGCAGCCACTGTGGTGAAAGGATGATCGCGATACAGGGGGTAACGAAGATTGGGCGGCCCGTAGCTGCGCCGGAAGTAGAGCCGGATGTTGTTTTTTGGGTGGTTTGCGAGACTGTGTCCGCCGACAAGTTTGGCCGCCCCATCGATCTGAAATCCGGGGTCCCCGGCCGGAGGGATGAACTCGATGGAGGCCCGGCTTTCGCGCGTGGCGATCAGGGCATCCTCTTGACTCACCAGGGAAACCGTTGGGTGGATCCGAAGGCCTTCGCGGACGAGCGGACCGTAGACCGGATCGTCCACAATCCCCCGATGCATCACAGGATGTTCCATTACCGCGTCGAGCACCAAGTAGGAGGCGGTCGCCAGCGGGGAGGTAATCCATCCGGTCCGTTCCGCGACGGCGCGGACGATGGTGGTCGTTTCGATACGCAGCGGCCCGGTGTAGGAGTGGGCGGTGAAAAGCGAGGGGATATTGCCGTTGAGAGTGAATCGGATGCGCGTTTCCGGCGTAGCGCAGCTCAGAACGAGCTCCGCCGGCGTATCGATCCAGCCATGGGGAAGACTGAAGCTCACGGGTTCAACGAAGCCTGCGAAAGCAGTCGTGGTATTGGCCGCGCCAGGGGTGGGCTGGGAGAAAAGCGCAAACTCCTCCGCGTCCGGCAGGCGGCCGTAGGAAACGTCACGAGCCAGAGGAGGGAAACCGGGGTCCCATTCGTCGGCGATGGTGAGGCCGTCGGGTTCCACCAGAGCGAGATACTCGCCCCCCACGGCGAGGCCGAACAGGGCGTGAATCTCCGGGTTGAAAATGTTGGCGTTGGTTTTCCCTGAGCAGTGGACCACGAGGTAACCGCCCGCAGGAATGCTTGCGGCAGGGAATCTCCATTTCGTCAGTGCTTCCGGGTCGTCGGTAAGATGCCAGCCCTCCAACTGCACAGGGACTTCCGAGCTATTGTGAAGTTCCACCCAGTCGTTGTAATCGCCGTTCCGATCCGCCAGCACGGATCCGTTGTCGGCGACGACTTCGTTGATCCGGACACCGGCTCCCGCTGTGCCGGACACAGCGCTGGCCAGTGCCACGGAACAGGTCAGGCAGCCAGAGAGAAAGCGGAAGGGGGGCGACATGTCGGCGAATCTCGAAGATCATAGACGGGCTAGGGCGTCGAGTCCATCGGCGGATGATGCCGTCAAAAAGAGGGAACGGGCGGCCGGTCCGACCGAGACCTGCGGTGTTTTCGGTTGCCGGTTTGCGGCCCGCGCGTAGAGCATGGTCGAGACCATCGACTCTCTGAATGTCCGCCGCCCCTGTCCTTTTGTTGCATCCCGACGACGACCTCGCGGTGGCGCTTTGCGACCTTGCCGCTGGAGACAGCGTGGCTGTCGGCGGTCTAGAAGTGCCGTTGCGGGGCGCGGTGCCGGCCAAGCACAAGTTTGCGCTGCGTCCCTTTCGAGCGGGAGAGACCGCCAAACTTTACGGGGTCACCGTGGGCCGGGCCATGCGGGACATCGCCCGGGGCGATTGGATCCACACCGGGAATCTCGAGCACGCCACTCAGGCCTGCGCGGTGCGGGAGGCCCGCTGTGAGTGGACCCCGCCCGACGTGCGACGCTGGGCGGGCGCGACCTTCGAGGGCTACCGCCGCAGCGACGGGCGGGTGGGAACCGCCAATCACTGGGTGGTCATCCCGTTGGTGTTTTGTGAGAATCGCAATCTCCTGACCATCCGGGCGGCCTTGCTCGATGCGCTGGGTTACTCGCGGACGGGTCCCTATCAAGCCTTCGCCCAAGACCTCGTCCAAACCTGGCGCCGCGGAGGCGGTCCCAAAGCTCTGGCCGCGCTGCGACTCGGCGAAGGCGGTTCCAACGGCCCCGAGGCCGGCCGGCATCCCCTTTTCCCCGGTATCGATGGCCTTCAATTCTTGCTGCACGAAGGAGGATGCGGAGGCACTCAGGACGACGCGCAGGCATTGTGCGGGTTGTTAGCGGGATACATCACCCATCCCAACGTGGCGGGCGCCACGGTGCTGAGCCTGGGTTGTCAACACGCCCAGATCGCTCGGCTCGAGGAAGAGATCGCCTTGCGCGAGCCGGGTTATCAGCGCCCCTTCCTCGTCTTCGAACAGCAGAAGTCGCGGTCGGAGCGGGAAATGATGGAGAACGCCATCCGGGAGACTTTTCTGGGGATTGCCGCCGCCGGAGACAGCCGCAGAGAAGCGGCCGGGCTCGAGCGGCTCATCGCGGGCATGGAATGCGGTGGTTCGGACGGGTTCTCAGGGATCTCCGCCAACCCGGTCATCGGCGCGGTGGCCGATCGTCTCGCGGCGCTTGGGGCCAGCGTGATTCTGTCAGAGTTTCCCGAACTCTGCGGGGTGGAACAGGAGCTGGCGGATCGCTGCGCGTCTCGCGAACTGGCGGCGCGTTACCTCGATTTGATGGCGCGTTATCAGGAGCGGGCGGCAGCGGTGGGTTCAGGATTCCATCAGAATCCTTCTCCCGGAAACGTGCAGGACGGTCTCATCACCGACGCGATCAAGTCCGCGGGCGCGGCGAAGAAGGGAGGAACCGGGCCGGTGACGGACGTCTTGGATTACCCTGGATGGATCACTCGCCCAGGGCTCACATTGTTATGCACTCCTGGCAACGACGTGGAATCTACGACGGCCATGGCGGGCGCCGGAGCGAATCTGATGCTCTTTTCCACAGGGTTAGGCACACCGACGGGAAATCCGGTGACGCCGGTGATCAAGATTTCCACGACCAGCGCTCTGGCGGAGCGGTTGCCGGATATCATCGATTTCGACGCCGGCGCGGTGATCCGAGGAGAGCGCAGTCCGGAAGATCTCGGCGGAGATCTATTGGATCTTTGTATCGCCGTGGCCAGCGGACGGGTGCAACCGGCCGCAGTACGCCTCGGGCAGGCGGATTTTATTCCGTGGAAGCGCGGCGTTTCTTTATGATGGGCAAACGTTTGGAGGGAGCGCGAGCGGTCGTCACTGGGGCGGGTTCGGGAATCGGTGCGGCGATCGCTCTTCGACTGGCGCAAGAGGGGGCTTGGGTGGGGATTGCCGAGATCGATCCGGACAAAGGTGCGGCGACCCTGGCGAAGATCGCCGAGAGCGGGGGGTCGGGATTGGTGTTGGCCAGCGATGCGGCGGATCGGCAATCCGTCCGGGCGGCGGCGGAGAAAGGAGGGCGGGGAGGTGCGATCGATGTCTTGGTGAACAATGCGGGAGTCGCCCATATCGGGAACCTCGAGAAGACCACGGAGGAAGAGTTTGAACGCTTGTTCCGGGTCAACGTCAGTGGGGTCTTTCATTGGATGCAGGCGTTGGTTCCAGCCATGGCCGAGCGAGGGCGGGGTGTGGTGCTGAATATGGCTTCCATCGCCGGAGAAACCGGGATTCCCGATCGCTTCGCGTATTCGATGACCAAGGGAGCGGTGATCAGCATGACTTTGTCGGTGGCCTGCGACTATGTGCGGCGCGGAGTGCGCTGCAATGCGATCTGCCCAGCCCGGGTGCATACGCCCTTCGTCGATGAGTATTTGCAGCGGCATTATCCCGACAACGTGGAAGAAATGTTTGCGCGGCTTTCCGCGACTCAGCCCTTGGGGCGGATGGCCGAGCCGGAGGAGATCGCGGGATTGGCGGCATATTTGTGTTCGGATGAGGCCGCTTTTGTGACCGGGGCCGTCTACGATATCGACGGCGGCTTTGTCCGGTTGAGACCCTGACTGTCAATCGAAGTCACAGGCAATGTGGACGCGCAGCATCGGCTCACCCTCGACCACCCGTTGCCCGCGGACGTTTCTCATCGTGTCCGCGTCAT
The DNA here is from genome assembly GCA_041749135.1 of Verrucomicrobiales bacterium. Lineage (GTDB taxonomy): Bacteria > Verrucomicrobiota > Verrucomicrobiia > Verrucomicrobiales > DEV007 > DATKCT01. The sequence continues at coordinate 5,062 of JBGTBW010000132.1, read as the reverse complement.
CGTCCTTGTTCCCGAAAACGGCGATATGGACGAGCGCGCGTGGTATGCCGCAGCGGCGAAGAATCCCGCCTTTGATTTCCTCCGTGAATCCGCTGAAGACATCGACACCGCCAACGACGGCAAACCGTTTCATGATTAGAGGGAAAAGCGTCCTGTCGCCTCCCTTCGTTCGCTTTATCCTTGACGGTTGGAGCCGGGCCGGTGTGTGATCGCTCTCGACAGTTTTCCCAATTTATATTCGACGCGCCCTGCAGACGGAAACCCGTACCCGAGCGCGCCGCATGGCATCATTACCTTCCATTTCCATACCCATGAAATCGTTGCGCGGATGGTTGTTCTCTGGAGCCGTTCTTGTATCGGCCTCGTTCTCGATACCAACCGCTCCGGCAGCGGAGTTGGTGGCGCATTATGAATTCGAAGATCCCAACAACCTCGGGCTCGACAGTTCGGGACTCGGCAACCATGCCGATGACGTCTTTCAGGTTCAGCAGGTGGAAGGGATTTTCGGCCAGGGCGGATTTTTCAACGAAGGCTTGGGCAGCCGCTTCATCAAGAATGGCGGCTTGACCGGCTTCTCAGGAAAACCGGGCGTCACCTTGGCCGCTTGGGTGAAGCTCGATCCGTCCACCAGTGGGTATGACGGCGTGATCAGTCAAGATGGCGGGGGCTGCTGCGCTAACCGCATCCTCTTGGCCCCCGGCGATTACCGTCCCTTCATCAACCTCAGCGAGCATAGCGACCGTCACCTGACCAGCGGGCCCGTGTTCGAGTTCAACCAGTGGATGCACATCGCCATGACGGGCGAGGACACGGGAGCCGTCGCCATCGCCCGGGTCTATGTCAACGGCGTCGAAATCGCAGGTAGCCCTCAGGAGTTCCCCATCATGGATGACGGCTCGGGGTGGAACACTTATCTCGGCGTCGGCGAATCCGGCACGGCCCACCGCATGACGGGCGCTTTGGACGACGTCCGGGTGTACCAAGGGGCGCTGACCGCCGGCGAAGTAGCAGACTTGCTCTTGCCCGACAACTCAAATCCCGGCATCAACTTGAATGACGGGCAGGTCTTGAATGCGGGAGCCCTTCCGGCACTGTCCACCTCTCAAGAGCTTCGTTTCACTCTCCGGAACACCGTCAAACCGGACGACGAGAGGGGCGCCGAAATTCTGACCATCGAATCCTTGGAAATCGTAGGGGGCGACATCGACCACTTTACCTTGGTGTCCGCGCCGGCATCGATTGACCCGGGCGCGTCGGAGGAACTCGTCCTGAGTTTTCACAGTATGGGGCGCTTCGGCGCGTTCTCCGCAACTTTGAATGCGCAGACCAATGACGGCGATCCGGAGGATCAGGATATCACTTTCACGGTTGTGGCCTCGGTGATGAACCCCGTGGGCCCTGCGGCGCACTATCGGCTCGACGAGACAGATGTGAACGATCCTGCGGCAGATGCGACGGGCTTGGGCCGGGAGGGAGACTACCGTGAAAACGGCGGCTCCGTTAGCCTGGGAAACACCGGTCTCCAAGCCGGCACGGGCACGAGCGCGGCCTTTTCTGGCGGCGGCAACGTGGTGGTCGACGCCTTGCCCGCCGGTTCGCTTGCCCGCTTCACTATCTCTCTATGGATCAACCCTTCCACTCTCGGATCTTTGGAAGGACAGGACTTCCGAACCATCGTCGCTCGGGGCGCGGAAAACCCGGCCTTTGCGCTGCTGGAAGCCGGCGGAGAATTGATCTGGTTCGGCGACGACGCGGGTGTCGCCTCGCTCCTATTCTCCACGGAGGGCCTCGGCCTTCAACCGGGCGCCGCCTATCACCTGGCCATGCGCTACGATCGCGCGTCGCAAACGGGAACATTGTTCGTCGACGGCTCCGAGGCCGCCAGCGGACCCGTGCCGGCCTTTGACGATGAAGGCGATTTTTATATCGGATCCTTCGGATCGGGCGCGCTCGCTTTCGACGGCTCCGTGGACGACGTCCAAGTCTACGACATCGTTCTCTCTGAGGACGACATCGCCTACCTCTTGGCCAACCCTGGCGAACCCCTAGTGCCCAATCCCGATACCGGTGTCGATACGGACGGCGATGGTCTCACGGATGACGAAGAGGTGGCGCTGAATACCAATCCGCTGGACCCGGATACAGACAAGGATGGCCTGAACGACGGCCGGGAAGTGGCCGCCGGAACCAACCCCCTCAGCGCAGACACGGACGGCGACGGCGATGCCGACGGCGCGGAATTGCTCTTCGGCTCCGATCCGCTCGATGCGGAAATCGGTTTGGGCGCCTTCCTCGTGCGGACGGTGAAAGCGGCGCCCGGAGTACAGTTCGCCGATATGGCGGGCTTCAAATCAGCGCTTCAAGATCCCGCCCAGATCGCCGGCGAACACCTGGGCAATTACACCTTCGTCAACTTCCGGGACAATGTTCAAGGTCATTTTGCCGAGAACGAACTGCCCTTCGGACTTTGGGAAACTTACGGAGACCGGGACGACTTCGGCATTTACGTCGCCGGCAAGATTTACATCACCGAACCGGGAGTCCGGACCTTCGGGATGAATTCGGACGACGGCAATCAGCTCTTCATCGACGGCAATCTGGTCGCAGAAGATCCCGCGCCGCACGGATCCCAAGATGTCTTCGGCTCCATAGACCTCGCGGAAGGCGAGCACGAAATTGAAATGTATTTCTACGAACGCGGCGGCGGCGCCCAGGTGGAACTTTTTGTGAACACACAATTGGGCGCAGTCCAGGCCTTCAGCGATGGCGTTTTCATGCTCCTGCCGGCGTTCGGGGTTACGGATGCCGATTCCGATGGCGACGGTCTCAACGATTTCTTCGAGTACGGCTACTTTGGCAATCTCGATGCCAGGCCCGAGGAGGATCCCGATGGGGACGGTCTGGACAACCTTGGTGAAATGAATGCGGGCACCAATCCCTTGCTGGCCGACACCGACGGCGACGGCCGTTCCGACGGGGAGGAGGTCCACGGAGAGATTGTTTCCGACCCGACAAAGCCTGATACGGATGGCGATGGACTCAACGACGGGGAAGAGTTGCTCGCCGGCACCGACCCGCAAAACCGGGACACGGATGGCGACGGTTTTGGAGACGGCTTTGAAGTGCTCAGAGGCACGGACCCCCTCCAACCAAACACGGATATTCTCCATCCCGTCACGGAGGTCGCCGCCATCACCGGAGCTGCGGGAGCTGATTTCAGCGGGGACTTCGTTTACGCGATCAACGTGGGTGGCCCGCCGTTGACGATCGGCGACGCGAATTTTCTGAGCGATTCCGGCGTGATCCCTGGCCTCACTTGGGTCGCGCAGCATCACATTCCCCAGTGGGATGCGAAATCCGACTTCGGCCCCGATGAAATGGACGACAACTTGGCCGAATTGCTTTGGTCCATTCGTTGGTCGGACCGCGCCAATGAGCCTACCGGAGTGACCTATACCCTAACCGGGCTCACCGGCGATACGAATTACAGGCTCCAACTCTTTTTCGCCGAGAAATGCTGCGATCGCGGATTCGATATTCATATCAACGGCGAGCAGATCCTCGATGATTTCAGCCCGGACTTGGTCCAAGCGACCGCGGGTGGGCGAACGGGCGCCGGGGCGCTCGTGACCCACACGTTCCCGGGTTCGGGCGACGCCTTGATCATCAATCTGGATGGCGTCAACGCGAACTTCCCTGACGGAAATGCCATTTTATCGGGCATCACTCTCGAGGACATCGGGTCAGGTCTTGGAAATCCGTATAAGCTCCTGGCCCTGTGGGACTTCAATGATGCGGAGACAACCGGCGTGGCCTTGGACGTCGTTGGCGGGGCCGCCGGCCGTATCGAAGGGGCGGCATATACTGCCGATGGAGAGGGACGGACGGGACAGGCCGGCGACTTCGCCATCGACGGCAGCGGCGGTCAAGTCATCGTCGATGGCGTCAACGCGGAATTCCTCAACGAAGCTCAGGCGGCCGATCAGATCACATTTTCCTTCTGGCAACAACTCAACAGCGTGGTGGACTCCAGCACGTTCTGGACGACTGCCGACGGCGACGGTGGCGATCGTGCGGCTCAGGCTCATGTGCCTTGGAGCGACGGCAACCTGTATTTCGACACATCCGGTTGCTGCGACATGGGCACGCAGCGCCTCAGTGGGCCGGCGCCCCAGGGGCATGACTACACGGATGGCTGGCACCATTACGCCTTTGTGAAGGATGGTCCGGCCAAGTCCGTCTGGATTGACGGGGTGAAAATCCTCGAGGGCTCCAACACCGCAACGCTTCCGGAGAATTTCACGGCGCTCTTCATCAGCGGCGAACCCACCGGCGCGAACCTCGTCGATGGTCTGATCGACGAGTTTGCCGTGTTCGGATCCGCGCTGTCGCCGGAAACCATCGCTCAACTGGCGGCAGGAACGCGCGCTGATCAATTGCCCAGCGGCATGCCTGGACCGGAACCCGAGGTTCCGATCATCACTGACGTGATGGCCGCCCCCGGCAGCTTTTCCTTCTCCTTTACCGGTGAAGCAGGCAAGACTTACAACATCGAATACTCGATGGATCTCCAGGATTGGATGGTTATTATGTCCGGCCTCTCCGGAGACATTCAGTTTGAGGACACCGATCCAGTGCGTCTCGAGCGCCCGGCGGGCCACTATCGCGGCGTGGAGGAGTAGAACGCTCCACGGGCGGCCAGGCCCCGTAGCTGCATTCGCAAGAATGCAGACCGGTCGCCAGGACTTCGGAACTCTCACGAGTTCCCCTACAGCAGTGACCCTCAAGGTCTCCCATTGCTTTCCCGTTCCCTGATTGGCGGCTCATGACAATTTCCTGAGATCAGGAAGCCGGAGGCCCTTGGACTGCGGCGAGCATCGCCGCTCTCTATAAGACGCGGAGCGCCGTGCCTGGGGAAGCTTCAGAACTCCTGATCTCGAGGAATTTGGATGAGCCGGAAAACTATGTGGCGCGGGCACTCCTGCCCGCGAGCTTTCTAGGCTCACTCGGCGGACAAGAGTGTCCGCCCCACAAATCGCCCCACAAATAGAGTGTCATTCAC
>JBGTBW010000131.1:0-59469 GCA_041749135.1 Verrucomicrobiales bacterium | reverse complement strand
TCATTCTCGATGCCCTGCACAGATCTCCGCAGGCCTTTCGGAACCGGGCCGAAACGCATGGCTAAAACTCAGAACTCCTGAGCTATCGAGGGAGATCATGGACAGGGAGGAAAATCGCTGAGCCGAAGCGAGACCGCCTCTCGGGAGATGACGCCCTACTTGTGGGGCGGACACTCCTGTCCGCCGATGGAACCTGAAGAGTTCGCGGGCAGGAGTGCCCGCGCCACATACCCTTCCAGCTCATCCAAATTCCTCGAGATCAGGAGTTCTGAAACTTCCAAAATGAAATCCCGGCGGCCTTGCTCACGGCCTTCTTAAACATAGGTTCTAACCCGATCCATGGCGGAAGGCGTCTATTGGGACACCTCGGCACTGGTTAATCGCGGATCACGACCGCAAGCTGCTGTCAGAAGCCGGAGCCGCGGCCCTTTCACCAGAGGCCATCGGGTGGCTCGTCAGGATCCTCGTACCACGGCCGCTCGAGACGCTGGCTGCGCTGCAGGTCGGCGATGACCTGGGCGCCCAGCAGCACGATCAGAGCCGCTGCCTCCATGGTCAGCAGCGCGATGATAGTCGTGGCCATCGAGCCGTAGACGGCGTTCACCAGCGACAGGTGGGTGAAATAGCCAGTCAGCAGATAGCGCAGCCCTTCCCACAGGACCGCCGCCGTGATCCCGCCGGAGAGGGCCAGCCGGAAGGAGATTTTGGTCGCCGGCATGACCGTGTAGAGGGTGGTGAACAGCAGCACCAGCCCGAGCCAGCCGATGAAGCGAAGGATGATCGCGCCGATCTGTTGCAGCGCAAATTCGAAGCCCGCCAGGTCGTATTTCGCCAGGCTCCATTCGAAGAACGCCGCCAGCGCGGTGACCACGATCAGCGCGACAGCAGTCAGAGCGATGAACAGGTAGGGCAGCAGCGCCGAGATCCAGAACTTGCGCTTGTTCGGCTGCATCGGCCGGTGGAAGATGATCTCAATGGAGTTTTCGAGCACCCGGAAGGCGATCGAGCTGAAGAACAGCAGGACGCCCATTCCGACCCAGCCCACCACCTCGCGCGACTCGAGAAAGGTCTTCAGCACCTCCTCGATCAGCGGCACCGCTCCCGGCGCGATCAGCGCGATTTCCGCCGTCACCATTCCGAGCAACAACTCCTCCTCGAAGAAGCGCGAGGAGAGCACCACCAGCACTGCTGACAAGGGGATCAGCGACAGCATCGTGTTGTAGGCCACCGCGCTGGTCAGCAGCAAGCCGTTGTTGCGCAGGAAGAAATCGCGCAACACCCGGCGGGCGAAGCGGAGAAAGTTCCGCGCGATTGCATTCATCGCTTCCATTATTCGACAGGAAGCCCCGTGCGTCGAGCGGCCACCGGCTCCATTGGGCATCCTTCTCTTGGCTTTCGAAGGAGGATCGCCCGAGAAATACGCGAAAGATTCAGGATCCTATCCGGCTCTTTCCGGGATGGGGCGCCCGCACGCTTCAGGGGTGACCCAATGCCTCCTTCGTGTGACTCCGTATGATCAGTGGGCAGTTCCGGCCTAGCGTGAATGGAAGATCTATGTCAATCAAGGGTCCGCTGCCCTGATCGATTAGCCCTCAATGTCTCCCGTCGTCCTCAAGCCGGTCCAGCTCTTCCACATCGACCCCGAGTGACTCCGCGGTTTCCCCCCGAAGAGCCTCTTGCATCGTACCCTGGGCGTCTTCATCGTCAATACCAGCCGCGGCAAGCTCATCGACACCTCCGCGCTCATTGCAGCGCTGAAGTCCGGCCAGCCACCATTCGGCAACGGATTGCCATGTTTCACCGGTTGATCGGTCCGCTCCTGGATTTCTATTCCTCACTGGATGCGGTGTTGCGCGCATTGCGCGCCGCCGCGCGGACTGCCAGACGAACCACTCCCGACTGATGTTTGCCACCGATCTCATCTTCGCCGCCGCGCCGATTTTTCTGCTCATTTATTGGATGACGAAGAAGACGCCGATGCCTTCCGCCAGGGCGCTGCCGCTCGCGGCCGTCGTGGCCTATGGCATCCGGCTCGCGTGGTTCGGCACCGGCGCCAATCTCGTCAACGCCTCGGTGCTGGCAGGACTGCTGGTGGCGCTGACGCCGATTCTCATCGTGTGGGGCGCGATCTTTTTCTTCCGCACAATGGAGCACTGCGGCGCGATGGAAACGATCCGCCGCTGGCTCAATCATCTCTCCCGCAACCGCGTCGCGCAGGTCGTCATCATCGGCTGGTCGTTTCAATTTCTCATCGAGGGAGCGAGCGGCTTCGGCACGCCCGCCGCACTGGCGGGACCGCTGCTCGTCGGTCTCGGTTTCCCGTCGCTGCGCGTGGCGATGGCCTGCCTCATCCTCAATAGCGTCCCGGTTTCGTTTGGCGCGGTGGGGACAGCGACGTGGTTCGGATTTGGGCAGCTCGGGTTGAGTGCGGAGGAATTGCGCGCGGTGGCCTGGAAGACGGCGCTCATCCACAGCGCCGCCGCCTGCGTCGTTCCGCTGCTGGCCTTCCGCCTTCTGGTGAGCTGGCAGGAGATCCGGCGCAACCTCGTATTCATCACCCTCGCGCTGGCCGCGAGCGTGGCGCCGATGTTCCTGCTCGCGCTGGTGGATGATGAATTCCCCGCCGTCGCCGGTGGATTGATCGGGCTGATTTTCACCGTCTGGCTGGCCCGCCACAAAGTGGGCCTCGCCCGCGAAGTTGAGGCAGCGGCCGAAGATGCCAGCGCGGCTCCGTCCGCACGCGCGGTGGTGAGGGCGCTCTTCCCGCTCTGGGCCACGGTGCTCGTGCTGCTCGTCACACGCATTCCTGCGCTCGGCCTGCGCGGCCTCCTCACCGCGGCGGCTCCGGCCTGGGATTTTCCGCTCGGCAGCCTGGGTAGCTTTTCCATCAGCCCGGCTCTGGTGCTGAATCTGCGCGGCATCTTCGGCACGGAAACGGACTGGACGCACCAGCTCCTCTATGTGCCTTCGTTGATTCCGTTTGTCCTGATCTCGGTCGTGTCATGGCGTGTCCTCGCCGCGCCTGCGGGAACCGCCCGGAATGTCTGGCGCGAGTCCACCGCGCGGATGCGCAATCCCATTTTTGCACTGCTCGGCGCGCTGGTTTTTGTCCGCCTGCTGATGGTCGGCGGGGATCAATCGTCCGTGATGCTGATCGGTCATTCACTCGCCGCGGCCACCGGCGGCTGGTGGCAATATCTGGCCGCGTATCTCGGCGCACTCGGCGCGTTTTTCGCCGGCTCTTGCACCATTTCCAATCTCACCTTCGGCCCGATTCAAGACTCCATCGCCACGCGGATGGGCCTGGAGCGCACGACCATCCTCGCCCTGCAATCGGTCGGTGGCGCGATGGGCAACATGGTCGCCATCCACAACATCGTCGCCGTCTGCTCCGTGCTCGGGTTGGGCAATCAGGAGGGCGAAATCCTCAAGAAAACCGTGGGGCCAATGCTCCTCTATGGCGCCATCGCCGCCACAATGGCCCTGATCCTATGACGGCAATGGAATGGAGATTCATTTCCGGTAGTCTCAGGCGGAAGCGGCGCTTCGGGCAAGGGTAATGTCGAGGCGTTTTGCGCTTCGTGGGCGCTCTTTCCGGGACACGGGACACGGGACACGGGACACGGCTCCGCCCGGGCCGGGACAAGTAATCGACTGGGCTGCTCTGCATTCTGCATTCGACCCCGATAGCGATACCGACCCCGACCCCGATCTCATACGGTCAGCAGATGCAGACACCCACATTTTTTCAGATTCTCCTTCTGCCGATAGCAGTCGGACCGTGTCTCCGGTCCGTAAAAGAGCGCCCACGAAGCGCGAGACGGCTCGACATGAGGCGCTCGACGGCTTGGGAGCCGCCGTCGCTCTCGAACTCGCGCACTGCCGCGGGCGAAGGCGGCAGGCCTGTGAGGCCGAATGCGAGCCGCCGGCCGGCTTCTTCGGACCGGCCGTTACGAGCGGCGTCTGCGTCTTGCGAAGGGCAAGGCTATCAGGCCTCCCAACACGAGAAGTCCTGTAGACGGCTCTGGAATCACAAGCGTATCCAATGTGATCTGAAACTCGGTCTTGTTGTCGAACGCTGTAGAAAGGTCTTCGCTGGTGGTCACCAAGCTATTGTCGATGGACACGTCGAGTCCCGTCGCGAAACTTCCCGGTCCAAACGCAGCCGTCACCTGAGCATCTACGTCCAATCCCACACCGAGCGACCACGGCTGCGCAACGCCGGGGTTCGCAGCGAGATTGAACCCTACCGATCCGAATACGGGAATGAGGTTCGTGGGCGCGATGTTCACACCGTTAACCTGGGTGACCGTCACCCGTAAAATCACCCCTGAGGTGAGCGAGGTCAAGGCCGTGCCCGTACCGGCGAGCGTGTAGTCGCCGGCTTCGAATACAGCGACAGTGGTGATTCCCACGTTGGGATCGGTCAAAATGCTGAAATTGAGTTGACCAATGGTGGTGTCGATCCCTCCGCCGGTTGTTGTAGAAGCGAAGCCGGCCGGATCGAAATCGAGCCCGACCGCGAACAGATCGGGAGCTCCGTAAAGGGGCAGGGCGTCCGTGATCGAAGTTTCTTCCACCTGGAGGAACGAGACGCCGGCTGCCGGACCGAAATTGCCGTAATTGATTGTGGCCGCCGAACAGGGGGCGACCGTGGCGGCGAGCAACGCCGACAGGGTGAGGAACCGTGTGACTGGTGAGAGTGGATAAGGATGAGGGGAGATCATGGCTCGGAGTGTGGAATAGGAACTAGACGCCGGGAGGATGCCAGATATGGAGCGACGTAGCAAGCTGTGATTACGGTGTACCGGCTGTCGGCGTTATTCTCACGATATTGGTTCGCAGGAGGTCTCACGCTCCGGCCGGCGCCGGGCTCTGGAGTCGTGGGCTCAGGAGCAGCGGAAGAGAGCCCAGCTGCGGGGCTCGCCCAACAGCGCCGTGAGACGAGGAACCCGACGCCGATGCAGGCGAGCTGGCTTACGACGAAAGCCACCAACCACAGGAACGCTCTGTCCATGAAGCCGTAGGAGTGGAGCCGACGCCGAGCATGTTCGTGCCGAACCACGACCAAGCCGTGGTGATGTTGCCGCCGACGGCGAGGCTCATAAGGCCGCCGGTGCGCACGACGCCGCCCCAGCGCGCGTGCAGGATTAGGGCATTCCAACTGCTGGAATTCGCTCTTAAAAGGTTGCCGGTACCGCCTGGTCAGAGGGGCGGGTTGGAGGGGGTTGCGGGGGAGGAAGGGGTGCGGATTGGTCATCCTGATTCATTTCCGGTAGTCTCAGGCGGAAGCGGCGCTTTGGGCAAGGGTAATGTCGAGGCGTTTTGCGCTTCGTGGGCGCTCTTTCCGGGACACGGGACACGGCTTCGCCGGGCGGACGGCGCGATCAGGCTCCAGCGCGGTCCTCAAGGGGTTCGGTCTGGCCGCTCAACCGGCCTGGCAGACTGGCAATCCGTCCTCCGGCGGCGGCTCGCCACGACGGCTTGGATGAGGCCGAGATGAGGGCGTGTTAAGTTATTCTGCAACGCCGCGTCGCGCGCCGTCAGACCGGCGCGAAAGCGTCGCTCCGCGAGCCGGCCAACTGCGCCCTTCGGGCGGAACTTGTTGAATGCGTTGGCTTTGTTGTTCGCCGGCTTTAAAAACCTCGGACGGGGCTGGTGAGAATGGCCGGGGTGGTGCAGCGAGCCATTGGTAATCTCGACTTCATCCTGTCTATGCGGTAGGCTCCGGGAGGTGAAGACACGTGTTTGGGGAATCGTGGCAATTCTCGTGAGCGCCGCCGCTGCGGATGCGGTGTTGCTGGCTGGTCCGAGAATCACGGATGTTGCCGTCCATCCAGAGAATCCTGACCGGGTAGTCCTGCGGGTGACGGGTCTGGAGCGTCCAGGAGCCTTGAGTGACGACGGAGGGGCGACCTTTTCTCCGGTCGACGAGAACGAGATTCCCTGGGATTGGTCTACGGATTTGAGCCTGGGATTGAGGCGGTATGCCCTTGCCGATTCCGTCACCTTATTCCGTCCGACGATTCAGGAGTGACGTGGATCGAGACGGGGGCGGGATCGTTCTTGCGAGACGAGTTGAGGATCCTCCTGGAAAACGACGAGGATGGCCTTCGACGGAAATACGGCCGGCGTTTTCCCTCGCGCTCGGAACTTTGGCATCCGCTCTTCGCTTTATTCGCTGGAGGTTATTTTCTTTTGACTTGCTGGTGTCTCTGGCAAGGTGGTTGCCTCCAAGCTCTCTCGGCAGGATTTCGTGGCCTCGTGATCCTGTCTTTGATCTGGGCTTTGCTGTGGGGAGTTCATTCCGTTCTCTTGGATTGGGTGGAAGGTCAGTTCCCGGAGGCACACTGGCATACGTTCTACCAGAGGATTCCGAGCGCGAAATTTGGGGTGACGATGGCGATTGCGGCCAATCCGCTGCCGCTTCTCTGTTATCTGGTATTGCTGTGGCCGATCTTGCCCGGTTCACAGGAGGTGTTGGTAGAGAAATTCCCGGCAGACAAGCGTAGGATTGCTCTGTGCATCCCAGTTTTTTCTGGCGCGGCGCTGGTTATGTTTCACTTGGGCATGTTGTTCTTAGGAAACTGGTGGTTGCCTCATTGGATGTGGGGGGAGTGGTCAGTGACCGGTGGTCAGGCGGGATGGCCGGTAGGGGATTTGGAGTGTGGTGGGTGGACGGCGCTTGGGATTGCGGTGGTGTGAAGTGGCGGGAGGGAAGAGGAAGGAACGCGAGCAAGAGCGTTCCTGTTAGACCGCCTAAATACGGAACCCCGGACGGGGGCATAGGAGCGCGGGCGTCCCGCCTCCGGAAGGAGACATTCGGTATTTCAGCCCTGGCGCCGGCGGAGGAAGATCCCATCCTCGAAGCCTTTGTCGCAGAAGCGCCCCGCCCGGCATGACCAGGCGAACATCGCTATGGCGAAGTTTCCCGTAGATGCTCCCAGAGACCGAGTGATTCGTGCGATGAGAATTCTTGGCTTCTCTCCGCAAGAAACCCCTGCGGCGAAGTGTGACGAAGTCGAGTGCTACAACTCCACTGGACGGCGCTCAAGCGGAAGGTCTGTGGCGTCTGCGGCGGCTGAGGCCGAGCAAGGTTGCAGCGAGGGCCAAAGCTCCCGTTGAGGGTTCAGGAATGGTGGCCAAGGCGTAAGCTTGGGAGAGGTAGACATCGCCGTTGAAAACGAGATCGCCCGGTATAATCCAGCCAGACTCGACGTCGTCGAAATTGAGGTGGATGGCGCTGACCCGGCGGCCGAAGGTCGTATCATTGTCTCCGAGATCAGTCTGTTCATTTAATGTGATTGTGAGACCAGCGATTCCCGTGACTCCGGACAGGATTTGCGTGTTTGGCGTCGCTTTTCCGGATCCGTCTATAAAGGCGGAGAGATCGAGGGCCGGTGCGCCGGAGATGCTGATTTGAAGACCGAGGAGATCGGAATCTCCGGTGACGGTGATATCTCCGGCGGTGCTGCCCTGGACTTCGGCGGAAGCCGACAAGATGTTATTGCCCATAGTGATGGACACCAATGGGGGCAGGGGAGGAGGAGGAAACAAAAAAGAGCCGACCGAGAAGGAGAGATCTTCGATGGAGGCCAGCGCCGAAACGGTTCGCGACGACAAGGAAACGGCGTCGACGTCCGAATCCGCGAATAGGGAGCCAGTTCCAGACTGAGAATAGAGGTTCAGCAGCAGTGATGAAGCGCTTGAGGCGAGGTTAATGGAAGTGAGAGACTCATTGTACGGTGGTGGGGAAGTTTCGTCTAAGACTCCAAAAGCCACCGTTGCGCTCAGCGTGGCGGCGGCGGAAAGATCGATGCTGGAGACGACGCCTCCGCTTTCCCCTTCGATGACGAGGGCGCGAACCTGAGAAACGGGCAGGCTGAGGGTAAGCCCGGCGGCGAGGGTGAGAACCCGGATGGAGCTGAGAGTCTGGATCATCAGAGGAGTCGAGCGGTGTGAGGATTCAGGACGTGAGTTTGCTGGGGGGAGTGAAATCGAGCGCAGGATCTCGGGTTTCGCGACAAAACTCCATAGAAATTGAGGCCGCAATCAAGGGAAAAAACTGTATCCCGGAGGGTAATCGAACTGAAGTGGCGAGCGTTGTCGCGTTTTAGGGTCATCGGAGAACTGTTGTAGAGAGGTCCGCGGCCGGTGGGATACAGCTTTGGGGAACACAATCGCCCTATAGGTTTATTAACGGGTACCCCGATGCCTTCGAAGAGGTCGCCGTCCGGCAGCCTTGCCCATGAGCTGATCGTCCCGTCATCGGCGTTGATTTCGAGCAACTTCACGAACGGTACGCGAGGTAAGAAGGAGATTACGCCAGAAGAGATCCCAATTACCCGGCCGTCGGCGGCAGTCGTAAATGCATGCAATGTACTCCCTGCCAGCTCCCCGGGATTGGCGACGACCTCGCCTGCGGAATTCACGACAAGCACCCCGCCGCCCGTGGCTCAGGCCGCCGGACCGAGCCGAATCCGACGGTGGAAGCTCGGACGCTTGCCTCTCAACCACCCCAACGAGCGCCGCTAGATTGTTCTCAAGACTTCCCACACCCAATTAACTGCGATCCCAATTATCCATGATACAACAAAACTTATCAGGAGCGCCTTCCCGAAAGGGGCGAACTTCTTGATCAAGAGGGCTAGCAGCATGGGAAATAGCGCCCAGCAAACCAGATGGATCAAAACTCCCGCCCAAATGTATTTAGGTGCGTCAGGGATATTTGTTCTCGGGTTGCCTAGCCCCACGATTCCATCTGCCAAAAATGTTAGTGATTTGGTTGGGCCGAGCAGAAGTATCGGGTTGAGGCCGTGAACGTAAATCGCTCCGCAGCTGACCGCGATGTAGGCGGCCAATGTGATCCAATACTTTGCCATTTTCACTGCACTGAGGCCCAAAGTGGTGGAACTTCCAAATACTTTTGATATACATATGGTGCGGTCCGAGCGCAGCCCTTCACGCCGTGTTTCCAGATTTATTCTCCTGTCGTCTTCAAGCGAAGGCATCCGGACATCCCTGCGTTGCTTCCGGACAATTTCCAGTGGAATCGCCGGCGGCGAATAGTCCTCCGCGATCGATCTCCCCCTCCGGAGCCTTGCGCTCAACGCAATCCCTTCAATGTCACCGCCAGCCTTGCGTACATCGCGGACGCGTCATCGGGCGGCTGGAGACCGACTCTCTCTGCAGCAGACGATCCCGTCGCCGCTCCAAGCAAGCTGGCTGTGCCGACGAGCAGATTCCAGGAGGTTTCCGCCGTTGCCGTGCCGATCACTTCCCAAATAAACCGCTCATCCGAGTAGGAAACCTCGAGCCTGACTTCGACGTCGCTGGGCAGTAAACCGCTGTCGAAGAAGATCCCCAAAACCGGCCCACCCGCCCCGTCGCTCGGAGAGACCTCCCATTTCAACGGGGGACTGTCCGCGAGCACCGGGTGCAAACCCAAGGCATACTCGACGAGATGGCTCAACCCATCCTGGTCGAAGTCAGCACTGAAATGGAGCAGATCCTCCGGGATACCTTGGAATCCTTCCAGCCATGAATGGAACGATGCGAGTCCTGAAGCGGCAACGAACCCTGACAGTTCTTGCTCGATAAGGAGGTCCGTACTTGAGACTCCCCTATTCAAACCCTGTATCGCCAAGATGTTTACGCCGTTTGGATCTATTAGGCTTCCGTAATTGCTGACGACAGTCTCCTCTGTGAAGGCAAGAACCTCGCTGTCGAAATAAGCAAACGGGGCGCCCGAATTCCAACGCTGAGGGCCCGGAGACGCATTACCCCGGCTGATCTCCGTTCCGTTCAGATAGGCGACGAAACCATCGTCAAATCGCGTCTTCAACAAGACGGTTTCAAACCGCTCCGGGTTGGAATCGGTAAACGGAATGCGCAGATAGATCGATTCATTCACCCCGAAGAGGCCGTCGATTGTTGTCACGATCAGATCACGGTAATCACTGCCGCTGTTCTCGTAGCCCACGGGGGTTGTCGCAGAGGCCCAACTACTGTCGTCATAGTCCGGCATTGTCCAGACATCCTCCCACTCCTCTGAATCTGGCACTATATAGCGAACCTCTGTCCGCTTGGGAACGATGACCGTGGGAGTTCCGGCATCGAACGGACCATCGTTATCCACGATGGTTCCGATAGCGGAGGACTCGAGAAACCTGCCGATGGAGAGATTAGAGAGCTTGAGGAAGAGCGTCTCTGGCGCCTCTATCACGCGATCATTCAGCACACTCACGGAAATCAATTTCTCGGACTCGCCCGGCTGAAAGGTCACGCTTCCCGATGCCGCAATGTAATCGCCCTCAGTCGCCTTCGCGGTTCCGTCTTCGGTCGCGTAATCCATGGTGACTTCGAGAGGCGCGGGTTCGCTGAGCGAAACCAGGAAATCAAGCCCTGTGGGATGCCCCTCGACTGTCGTGACGTCGCTTGTGAAAACATGGAAGGGAACATCGTCGTCGAGGATCGTGAGTTCCGTGAATCGCGGTTCATAGAGCGACGCTGTCTCGCGAATCCCAACTGCAATGCCATCCTCGGAGATCGCCACATGAAACCAACTTTCGGGAATTCCCTCGTCAAACCGGTGAATGGCGGCTCCTAGATTCCAATTTCCGCCGGAATCCTCGCTGTAGAGCGAAATTCCTGTATCGATGTTCCACACGACCAAACCGTCGCCAAGCGAACCCAAAAGGTCTTGATCCGAAGGAAAGGGGAATGCTGAGGATGTCCACTCCCCAGCTTCGCCTGTTTGCTCGTAGCGATAGAACTCATCCTGCAAAGCGGACGCTAGGACCCGGCCTCGATGATCAATGGCGAGTTGACTGCCCAAATCCAGAACCTCTGAGCCCGCCTCTGGTCTCAGTCTTGCGATACGATCCCAACCTGCGCCAGCCTCTGCCTCGCGAAAAAGATGAATCGAGCCCTGGTGGCTGCCCGTGCGATTCCGCGCCTGACCGATCGCGATAAGTCCGTCCCTCATTGCAACTTGCCAATACGCGAATGGTATAGGATCACCCTGTCCTGGAAGCAAATCCTGGACGAATCCCCATTTCTCTGGACCGGCCCGGTTCCGGGAATAGACTGAGAACTCGTCGCGATTCTTGGCCACCAAAAGCGTATCCTCTTCGAGAAGGAGACTATCAATCTCACGCGCCGCAGTTTGGATACGAGCGACCATACCCCAATTCCCTGCCCCGCCATGATCGCGCTTATAAAGAAGAACGTCACGATCCCCAGCTTCGTCAGCTCTCGTGGAAATGGCGATCGTGTCTTCCCAGATCGCAACGTCTTGCCCGAAGTGCTTCCATGCCCCAGGAGCCGGATCTTCAAACGTCTTTGCTAGAATCCAGTCAGGACCGGCGCGCTGGAACAGGTGGGCATTCCCGAGACCGTAGACACCTTCGGTAGGCTTGAAGTACTGCTGGGCTCCCACCAGCAACCATCCGTCGGACAAGGCAAGGGCAGTGGCGAAGCCATCATGCGCCTCGCCGCTCTGCAATTGCTGGCTCCGCCCCCAGCCGCCTCGAACCTTGGCATCCTCGCTGTCGATCCTCATTTCAAGCAACTCGTCTCGTTCCATATCAGAGTCGCCGAACACGGCAACTTCGACAGATTTCCTCGTCTCCCCGGGAGCAAACGTCACCGTCCCAGGACTCAATCCCACATCCGATTCGTCCAAATCAGCAGACTTCGGCCGAAGCGAATACCTTGCCGTAACCGGGCTCGCCGACGCGGCGTCCAGCACAAGCTCGATGGGAACCATCTTGGTTCCGGCCAAACCTTCGGTGATTTCGACCCTCTCCGGGATCGTCACGACCGGCATCCTCGGAATCGATCCCGAGACATCTTCAATGGTGGCCCTGGCTGAGCCGATGATGATATTTCCCCAGGACTCATTCGACAACCGGAGTTCAAACCATTCCTCACCCTCGGTTTCAGCATCGGGAAGAACGGCCACCGATACAGTCTTCGACACCTCCCCGGCCTCAAAGGTTAGGCTTCCCTCCGATGGCGTGTAATCCTCCCCGGCGACCGCCGTCCCATCGGCGGTGTGATAGTCTAACATAACAGGCACGGCGGCCGGCTGGTCAAGGTAAACCTCGAATATCGCCAAGGAAGGCTCAGTCGCCTTCTCGCGGACACGCGTTCCCCTGATGCTGATAAAGGGCTGTTCATCTGGGAAGATGAAGCCCGTGGCGAGATCCGGCGTTAAGAGGTAAGTCTGGCCGTGCGGCCAAAACGCTTCAGACGCCATGGCCACAGTCGAACCGCTGACGCTCAGGGAATGGCTGCCCGGCTCATGTCCCAAGCGGAAATCTTTGACCGTTGTTGAATTGACCTGTTCCCAGGCCTCCGGCCCGGATCCTCCCCGGAGGAAATTCAGGACCCGCGCTTCCCACATTCCCGACGGATGCTGAATGACCGCGCTGACGGCGACAAACTCGTCGCTCGAGGCGATTTGAGTTGCGAACTCGTACCGGTTCCCCGGGAAACCAGGCAAAGTTTGCACATGGTTCCAGTTTGATGCATCCGCTTCCTCTGGGGCGAAGACCAAGATCTCTCCCGATTCGCGGTCCACCGCGAAGATGGCCGACGCGGCCTGCGTGAGCACCTCGAACGATTTGCCTTTCGGCGCTCCGATCGTGGCCTGGAGCCGCCACGAACCATCAGGGTTGGCAGGTTCGAATACTTCGATCCCTTTGGCGGCGACATCGCCGTTCTGCCAGTACTCTACCAAGGCAACAATCCTGTCTTTTCTCAGATGCGGCTGGATTCCGTAACCGGCACGCCCGGACACGACTCCGGTCAGGGTCTGTCCAGGTCCCAGTGGACCCTTGCTCGCATCGGTATACAGGCGAATCGAAGTATGCGAGGGAATGATCGCCCAACCGTCCAAAAGCTGAGCCCGCGAATAGAACTGAGCGGGCGTAGTCTGCCAACTCATCATCCAGCCGCCCCCTTGCCCCCGGCCGTAGAACTCCACTTTCTCCTCGTTGCTGACTAACAATTGATCGCCATCCAAGCTGACGGCCCTCCCGAAGCGGCCCCGGGAAGGATGAAAAAACCGCTCCGTGAGTTCCCAGACGCCCTGGTCCGATCGACGGTAAAAGTAAATCGACCCAACCGCGTCGCTGGGACCGCGATCAGAATAGGCGCCTACCGCGAGTTCGTTGCCGCTGAGAGAGACGTGGGACCCGAAGTGCGAGTGTTCAGGACCATCAAGAATCTGCTGCGTCACACGGTTTGCGAGGACGTGGGCCCCCTCAGCGCGCAGCACCCTGAGAGTCAAGAATTCCGGTTCCTCCGGAGCAAAGTCCCCGAAAACAGGAATGGAGATGGTCCCGCTGGTGTCGCCACTGTCGATCGTCAGACTCGAAGCGGCAGCCCCGTAATCGCTCCCGGGAGTCGCCGTATCGCCAGGCGCCCCCGTTTCGTAGTGCAGGATGACAGGAACCATAGCGGGCGCCGTCAATTCCACGCGAAAGAGCATTTCGACTGTCCCGCTGTCGCTTTCCACAACTTCCGCATCGAAAACTCTCGCTAGAGGGGTCCCGGCCGGCGCGATTTGCGGAGCCACTCCGAAAAATGCTGCGGTCGCCGCCGCCGCGGCCATTCCAAAAATTCTTCGAAGCGAACCCGGCGCCATCTCGGCGCCAACTGCTAGGAATTCGTTTTTCAAAGGCTGCCGGCGCCGCCTGGTCTGAGGGCGGGTTGGAGGGGGTTGAGGGGGAGGAAGGGGTGCGGATTGGTCATCCTCGCTCATTTCCGGTAGTTTCAGGCGGAACCGGCGCTTCGGGCAAGGGTAATGTCGAGGCGTTTTGCGCTTCTTGGGCGCTCTTTCCGGGACCCGGGAAACAGCTCCGCCGCGCGCATGGCGCGATCAAGCTCCAGCGCGGTCCTCAAGGGGTTCGGGCTGGCCCCTCAACTGGTTTGGTAGACTGGCAATCCGTCGTCCGGCGGCGGCTCGGCACTACCGCTTGGATGAGGCCGGGTTGAGGGCGTGTTGATTTATTCTGCAACGCCGCGTTGCGCGCCGTCAGACCGGGGCCAAAGCGTCGCTCCGCGAGCCGGCCAACTGCGCGACCCTTCGGGGGGGAACTTGATGAAAGCGTTGACTTTGTTATTAGCCGGCCACGCGTTTCAGAGCCCAGAATTCAGGGAGCCAGCTCCGCCTCTGGAAACACGTAGCGCCCCGCTTCCACGCTCCAAGCTGGAGGAACGCCGCGGCGTTCGAAAGCGTCGTAGCCCTCCTTGAGGTTCGTCCAGAACTCGAACCATTCCGATTCCCGTTCCCGGAGCAAGCGCTCTTCGGTCAGACGGAACGGAAAGCAATGGACGGCGAAATTCTCCTGACCATTCTTCAGAGCAGCATCGCAGAGAGTGTAAATCTCCTCGATGAACGCGTCGGTCATAGCGTAGCACCCGATTGACACGTTGCTGCCGTGGACCATGAGCAGGCTGCCGGTCCTCCCATGATGGCGATCGTAAGCGTTTGGGTAGCCGAGATTGAAGGACAGGTGAAAGGCGCTGCGCGGGTTCATCCGGTCCGCAGCGACGGAATAAAAACCCTCGGGCGCTTGGCGATCCCCTTCCCGCAGCTTGGGCCCGAGTTCGCCCGAGAACTTCGCGATTTTGTAAGTGCGGAAGCGTTTGTAGAGCCCGGTGGAGGGACGCAAGACCCACAATTCGAGTTCTCCAGGATCCTTAAAGACCCTGAGGAAAACGGGATCCCCGAAGCGAAGTCCGGCCTTCGCCAGGTCGCGGTTCAAGACTGGCCGCAGGCGTGCCGCGGCATCCTCCGCGCGGCCGGCTTCGCCCGCATGCAAGCCGGGCAGCCCGGTGCGGCCCAGCCGCAATAGGAGGACCGCGCTGACCGCTGTAAGGAGCAAAGAGACGGATCGGCGGATCATCGAAGGCGGTTGCTCGGGATTTAGGGTCAGGGACTCGTTCTCCGCGCCAAAAGGGAGCCCGTGTGCCCATTGCGAAGCTCGCTCTTTGCCGGGTCAGGACAAAAGGAAAAAATCGGCGTGCGCCCCGGCCTGGTCAGGATAGGGTCCGCCCCATGTTGCGTGCGGGAATTGTGGGTCTGCCCAATGTCGGGAAATCGACGCTCTTCAATGCTGTGACCCGGACGCGGAAGGCGGAGGCGGCGAATTATCCTTTTTGCACCATTGAACCGAACCAGGGCGTGGTGACGGTGCCGGATTCCCGGCTGGACGTGCTGGCGAAGATTTCCCGGTCCGGACGGGTGGTGCCGGCTGCGGTGGAGTTTGTCGATATCGCCGGTCTCGTGCGCGGCGCCAGCCGGGGAGAAGGGCTGGGGAACCAGTTTTTGGCCAACATCCGGGAAGTGGATGCGGTGGTTCAGGTGGTGCGCTGCTTTGAAAGTTCCGACATCCATCACGTGGCCGGGGCCATCGACCCGGTCCGGGACATTGAGGTCGTCAACACGGAGCTGTTGTTGTCGGATCTGGCTGCGATGGAACGTCGCCGGGACCGCAACGAGAAGAAGGTGAAAGGCGGCGACCGCGACGCCAAATCGGAGCTGATGCTGATCGCCCGGTTGGCGCCTCATTTGGATGCCGGGAAACCCGCGGCCACATTGGATGTCACCGAAGAAGAACAGCGGCTGCTGCGCGGTTTTTTTCTCCTGACGGCGAAACCGACGATCTACGCCTGCAACGTGGCGGAAGCCGATTTAGCCTCCGCGTTGGCTGATCCAGACGCGCACCCCCATGTGCGGGCGGTGCGGGAGCACGCCGCTCAAGAGCGGCAAGCCCTCTGCGTGACGATCAGCGCACGGATCGAGAGCGATCTCGTCGATTTGCCGCCGGAGGAAGCCGCTGAGTACTTGGAAACTCTGGGGGTGAAGAGCAGCGGGATCGAGCAATTGATCCGCGGGGTTTATGAACTGCTGGGGTTGAGGACCTATCTCACCACGGGGGAGAAGGAAACCCGCGCTTGGACCATCCGTGCGGGCGACCGGGCTCCTCGGGCTGCGGGAGTGATTCACGGCGATTTTGAACGCGGTTTTATCGCTGCCGAAGTGGTGTCCTATCCGGAGCTTGTGGAACTGGGCTCGATGAGCAAAGCGCGTGAGGCGGGCAGGCTGCGGATCGAGGGCAAGGACTATGAGGTGCGGGACGGCGACGTGATTGAATTCCGCTTTAATGTATGAGCCGGGGGATCACAGGCCGGGCGGATGCCGCGCGTGATAGCCCTTGAGCGATCGCGGCTCGGGCTTCCAGCGAGGTCCGGTCCGGCCGGCTTGGCCGCCAGTGTCCAGGCGGAGCCCGGCCACCACGAGGAAGACATGACCGTCGCGCTGGTAGATGGTGACCCATTTCCCTTCGCCTTTTTTTCCGTAGCGGCGGAAACCGGAGGAAGGCATGGGACTGCCCAGCAACCCGGCGTGGTGGAGCACATAGGAGACCGTGCCGGAACAGTCGTAGCCATGGTCCTCAATCCGGGCGTGACCTCCGCCGTAGTGATAGGGCTTGCCCTGGAGGCGGTTGCCCGCGGCGATGATGCGCCGCACTTCTTTCGGGGCGCGGCGCGGCGCCTCGGCGAACCCGGCCTGGAGGGAGGCGGTCTTCCCGGGGACGTATTGATAGGTGTAGCGTTGCGGCGCTGGGGAGGAGCAACCGGCGGCGAGGAGGGTGACGAGGGCCGGGATGACGAGACCGGCCATAGGGAGAGTTCGGGCGGTGGCCATAAGCGAAAGGATCTCTGATTGTAAACACCACCAAGATAAACGGGTTCGCGGGGGTTGCCAAGGGGAGGTTGCGGGGCGGCGCTCGTAGCGGGATTCGCAAGAATTCCGAGGTCCGGCAATCGGGCTCCTTAGCGCCGGAAGACTTGAATCTTCCGCTACGTCAAACGCCTTGGCGGGGCTCGTAGCGGAATTCGCAAGAGTTCCGAGGTCCAGCCAATCGGGTTCCTTAGCGCCGGAAGACTTGGGTCTTCCGCTTGGAGTTTTTACATTTCAAAGGTCGGTTGACTTGTTGTGCGTGGGACGCCCGCCATTCCAAGAGGAAAAGGCGGGTTGGAAAACCCGCCCTCCTTTGCAACCTCGCCATGGCGGTAGAACGGAGCGCGGACATGCCTGTTCGCCGATCCTAGGAGGAGGCGGGTTGGAAAACCCGCCCTCCTTTTGGGACTCGCCATGGAGGTCTAAGGGAGGGTTCTCGCTGATTCTCCAAATCTCCCTATCCCACCAGCAGTCGATTGCCGCCGCGGCCGCCTCGTTCTGTAAAAACTCCAGCCGGAAGACTTGCGTCTTCCGCTACGCCCCGAATCCTTGAGCGCAGGGGCCTTTCGCCAGCGCAGGCTTGGCGCTTGCCGGGAGCGTGGAAAACCCCGAGTATGGCGGCATGAAACTACGAAACCTGGCGGCTTGGGCGTGGTTAGGGGTGATTGCGGCGGGTTCGACCCTGCGAGCGGAGGCTGAGGAAGCGGTCTTGACCCTCCACCCCGAGAATACCCGCTACTTTCTCTATGACGGCCGCCCCACCGTATTGGTGACTTCGGCGGAACACTACGGGGCGCTGCTCAACCTGGACTTCGATTTTAAGCGATACCTGGAGACTTTGCAAGCAGGAGGCTTGAACCTGACGCGGATATTTAGCGGGGCCTATGTGGAACCGTTGGGGGCATTCAACATCGCGCGCAATACCTTGGCGCCGGCGGAGAAACGCTTTGTCTGTCCTTGGGCCCGCAGCGAAGAGGACGGCTACGCCGGGGGCGGTAACCGCTTCGACTTGGAACGTTGGGACGAATCTTATTTTGAGAGACTCAAGGCCCTGGTGCGGACCGCAGCGGATTGCGGGGTCATCGTCGAATATGTCTTCTTCTGTCCGTTTTATGACGAAGCTCAATGGAATCTGAGTCCGCAGAACTCGAAGAACAATGTGAACGGCCTTGGCGCAGTCGGACGAGAGGAGGTTTACACCTTGGACCGGAACGGCGGCCTATTGGCGGTGCACGAGGCGCTGGTGCGCAAAGTCGTGCACGAGTTAAACGGCTTCGGAAATCTCTACTATGAGATTTGCAATGAGCCCTATTTTGGCGGCGTGACCATGGAATGGCAGCGCCGGATCGCCGATATCATCGTGGAAACGGAGCGGGAGGCGCCGGTGCGCCATTTGATATCCCAGAACATTGCCAATGGAAAGGCGCGGATCGTGGATCCGCATCCGGCGGTTTCCATTTTCAACTTTCACTACGCTTCGCCTCCGGACACGGTGGCGCTGAACTGGGATTTGGAACGTGTGTTGGGAGATAACGAAACCGGGTTCAAGGGCACGGCCGACCGGCACTACCGGATGGAGGGTTGGGAGTTTCTCCTGGCAGGCGGAGCCTTGTTCAATCACCTCGATTATTCTTTCTGCGCGGGGCACGAAGATGGGACTTTTGCTTATCCGGATACGCAGCCGGGAGGGGGATCAGCGGCTTTGCGGCGACAGTTAGGAGCGCTCAAGCTTTTCGTGGAAAGTTTTCCATTGCTCCAGATGCGGCCCATGCCGCAGATCGTGCGGGGAGGCGTTCCGGAAGGGGAACGGGTGCAGGTGCTCGGGGCTCCGGGAGAGGGTTATGCGCTTTATTTGACGGGGGGAACCCCGGTCGAGTTGGAGGTCGAACTCCCGGCGGGAGAATACGGCCTGGAATGGTTCGATCCACTGGAGGCCCGGGCTGCGGCTTCCGAGGAGAAGGCACATGGAGGAGGGCTTCTCACGCTGGAGGTTCCGGCCATGCGCGAGGATTGCGCGCTGGCGCTCCGGAAGAAGGATTCGCTTTAGGTTAGGGCAGCAACTGTTCCCAAGGCACCGCGGCATCGAAAACCTGGCCGTCGCGGCCTTGCACCCGGAGGTTCAACGGGCCTTGGCTTCCGTCCCGGAACACCTGACCCTTCCAGTCGAGCACGCTTTGGCCGGCCCGCAATCCGGCCCGTTCCGCCCCGGAGCCGGACACGACGCTGACGATTTCCCAACCGGCTCCGCGAGGCTCGATGTGGAATCCGTAGCCGTAGAGCACTTCGGTGTCGTCGCCGAGATTGGGGTCGGGGACGAACCGCACCTGATTTCCTGCGGGATTGAAGGTCACTCCGAAGCGGCGCATGATGCCGAAGCCGAGCCAAGACCGGTCGCCTTGATTGTTGAAGAAGACGATGGGCTGGCGGACCGGATGACCTTGCAGGTAGAGATCGTCGTTCAGTTTTCCTACCCAAGTGGTGGTTTGGTAGTTGAGAGTCTGAAAGGTGGCTCCGTAGACCGGGGAGCGGGTCAGGCTGAGGTGACGCTGGGCGCGCCCCGGCATCATCAGCGAATGGCTCATGCCCGAATCGAGAATGAAAGGGAACTGATTGGCGCCGATGGCGACAGGAATAACCGGTGAGCCGCTGACGAGCCGGTAGGACATGAAGCCATTGGGCGCCGCAGAACTCCTGGGATCCGGCATGGCGGCGAGATGGATCCTGTGAGCCGGATAGTCGAGAGTCCACAGGCAGGAGTTGAAGAAATTGAAGTTCAACAGCCCATCCCGTGTTCCCGGCAGGGCGTGCACGAGCATATCGACCTCGTGAAAGCGGGCATCGCCGAGTTGGACTTCGGAGACCCGGGCCATGTCTTGCATTCCAAAGGATTCTCCGGCCGGTTCGGAGATCTGGACAGCCATCCGGCGCAGGGGCAGGCGTAGGGATTGCGCCGTCTCCGGCCGGATCACGCAGATTTCCGCGCCGGTGTCGATCTCGAAGACAAAAGGTCCCTTGCCGTTGATGCGGATTTTGACGTAGGTGGCGTTCTCATCGAGGTGCAAGCGGGCTCGGGCTCCATTTTGCGGGAGGATGGTCGTTGCGGGAATGGTGCGGGGGACGAATTTTTCCTGCTGGGCCAGAGGCGTTCCCTGAAAGCGGGTGACCGAGCAACCGCTGCTGAGAAGCGCCAGCAGCGCCGGGAGAAGGGCCGCTGCGCGCCACGAGGAGAGGGGGAGGAAGGGAAAGGCCACTGGGTCGGCGGTGGAGAGTTACGGCGGCGAAGGAAACCGCGGTTCCCTAGCGGCGTCAACCTGTGGTGCGGGGGCCTGCGGCTTCCGCGGGTAAGGGCGGCTGTGCCGCTCCGGGCGCGCGACAGGGCTTTGCAGAGCCCGGAAAAGGAGCTATGATCCTTCCGATAGTGAGTGCGACAGAACGCGAACGCCGGTGGTGCAGGCTGGCCCGGGCCGCAGCCCTGAAGATCAATTTCGGTTGGTTGCTGGAGAAGTTCACGCCATTGCTGCTGGCCTCCAGCATTCTCTGCGCCTTGCTCATTCTCCTTTTTCGGGCCCAGGGATTGGAGTTCTCATTGGGAGCGCTCTGGCCCTATTTGGCGGGCGGCGCCGCCCTAACTCTGGGCATCGCTTGGCTGCGGGCACAGCCCTCGTTCGAGGGGCTCGAGGACGGGTTGGTGCGCCTGGAGGGGCGCAACGGGATGAAGAGCGCCTTGAGCGCGGCGCATTCCGGAGTCGCACCGTGGCCAGAGCTGCCGGCGCAAGTCCGCAGCGGGGTGACCTGGCGCTGGAATTGGCTCGTGCTTCCCATCCTTTCTGGATTGGCCTTTGTCGGCCTGTCTCTGGTGCTTCCCGTCTCCGCATTTCAAGGGCAACGAGACGAAGCGACCTCGGAGCCGCTGGCCTGGCCGCAAATGGAGAGTTGGCTCGATCAGATCGAGGAAAACCGCGTCGTTGAGGAAAAAGCCGTCGAGGAGCTGCGGGACCGGTTGGCCGAGTTGCGATCGATGCCGGAAGAGGATTGGTATGAGCACGCCGCCATGGAGGCCAGCGATTCCCTGCGCGACGATATTTCCCAATCGATGCGAGAGTTGCAGGAGAATTTGGAAAGCGCCGAGCGCAGTCTCGGGGCCTTGGACCATCTGGCCGAAGATCTGCCCCGGGAAATGCGCGATCGCCTGATGCAGGATTACGAAGATGCCGTGAAAGAGATGGGTTTGGGGGGATTGCCTCTGAACAAGGATTTGTTGGAGCGGCTCCAGGGCATCGACCCTGCCCAGCTCAAACAACTCAGCCCCGAGCAACTGCAGAAGCTGCGCGATCAGATGCGCAAAAACGCTCAAGCATTGCGGGAAGCCGGAGGTGAGCGACTGGGCGAAGGTCTGAGCGAGGACGAGCAGGAATTGCAGCAGTTGATCGATCAGTTCACCCAAAATTCCTGTCCCGGGGGGATCGGCGATCCCAACGCCCCGGGAAGTGAGGGGCCGGGACAAGGCGGCATCGGGCGAGGTCCGGGCACGGCCCCGATCACGTTGAGCGACGAGGAAAGTCAGGTGGGATCATCGAAGCTCGAAGGGGTGACCAACGAGGATCTCAGCCGGGCCTTACCGGGAGATCTCCTGAGGACCGCCATTGGTGAGCACGAGATCGACGAAAACGATCCGGGGATTCAGCAAGCGGGTTCAGTGGAATCGGTAGGCGGCGGGGGCGACCGGGTTTGGCGAGACAATCTCTTGCCCAGCGAGAAGGAGATCTTGAAAAGGTATTTTCGCTAACCCGCATTTCCCATAGTGTTTCGTCGCGAGGGGCGGGCGAGCCCCGTGCGGACCAGGACCAGGCGCGCGCAGCCGAAGGCGCAGGGCTGGGTGAGTACACCCTGTTCAAGCCTGAGGTAGGCGCAACGCAGTCCCCATGGGGCGCAGCGCTCCGCAGCAGAAAGAGTATGAGAAATGCGGGCTAAGGGTCTGCTCGGCAGTCCTCCATCTGCTCCGCGCCGCTTGCCAAACTTGACAGCGGACGCACGAAGACTTTTTCCCCGAGCGGGTAGGAGCGCTCTCCTGGATAAATCACCCAGAGTTCATCGAGGTCCAAATCCTGAAGGGCTGTCCGCATGGAGGGGGTCAGCCGCGGAGCATCCTGCCGCTTGAATTCCACGCCCAGCCGCCTCCCGCGGTGGAACAGGAACAGATCCAGTTCCGCGCCACTGTGCACCGCGTAGAACCAGCTTCCGTCCGGTTGCAAGGCATGAAGCGTCTCCTCCAGGGCGAAACCCTCCCACGACGCTCCCAGTTTCGGATGCGTGAGCAACCCGGACGGACTTCCGATCCCCTGCAGGGCATGGAAAATGCCGCTGTCCCGAAAATAGATCTTCGGGGTTTTCACCAGTCGTTTTCCGACGTTGGCATGCCACGGCTGTAGCCGGCGGACCATGTAGGTTTCGTCCAGCGCATCGAGGTAGTGCCGGGCGGTGTTCGGCGCGATGCCGAGCGAGGCCGCCACCTCGCTGCCGTTCCACATTTGGCCGTGATAGTGTGAGATCATCGTCCAGAATCGGCCCATGGCTGCCGGAGACATGCCGAAGCCCAATGCCCCGAGATCCCGTTCCAGAAAGGTCCTGGTGAAATCCTTTCTCCAACGGAAGCTATCGTCATCGGTTGCAGCCAGGAAGGACCGGGGAAACCCTCCCCGCATCCACAACTCGTTGGCGCCCTCGGGTCCAATTTCCTCCAACGAGAAGCCTCGCATCTCCACGATCTCGACTCTCCCGGCCAGTGATTCCGAGGCCTGGCGCACGAGGGCCGGCGAGGCGCTGCCCAGGATGAGGAACCGGGCTGGAAGCTCAGCGCGATCCGCGAGGACACGGAGAACCGGAAACAGACCGGGCCGGCGCTGTGCTTCATCGATGACGACGAGTCCACGGAGCGGCTCCAGAGCGGTTTTGGGTTGCTCCAACAGGGCAGCCACCACTGGA
The DNA here is from genome assembly GCA_041749135.1 of Verrucomicrobiales bacterium. Lineage (GTDB taxonomy): Bacteria > Verrucomicrobiota > Verrucomicrobiia > Verrucomicrobiales > DEV007 > DATKCT01. The sequence goes on along the minus strand of JBGTBW010000131.1, from coordinate 36,728 downwards.
TCTTCGAGGTCGAAATAGAGGGTCGATTCGGCCGGAACGAGTTGGCGGGCGAGAGTGGTCTTGCCGCACTGGCGCGGCCCGAGCAAGGCCACGATAGGGCTGCGTTGCAGTCCATTGCGAACGCGGTTGAGATAGGCGTGCCGAGGGATCACCCGTGAAATCTTGCAACTTAATTGCAAGATTTCCACCTTTCCTTCCGTCGAAATGGGTTTTGCCCCGTCTCCAAACTCCCCACGGGGCCTGCGGGCGCTGGACGCAGCCTCTTTCGCGACGACACAGATTGAGAAACCCGGGCCAGCCACGTTCATTTGCTCCGAAGCCCGCATTTGCGGAAGAGAGATTCGGGCGTCCAGTAACAGAGCATGATTCCCTGGTTCGAAGGCGGCCGTTTTCCGCTTTATCTGGCGCCCATGGCGGGCGTGACGGATCTGGTTTTTCGCGCCCTCTGCAAGGAATTGGGCGCCGACGTCATGGTCACGGAGTTCGTTTCGGCGGAGGGGATCCTCCAGCGGGATGAGCGCACTCGCAAGTACACCGAGTTTGGGGACGAGCAGCGGCCGGTGGGGGTGCAGCTTTTCGGCGCGGATCCAGGGCGCATGGCGGAAGCGGCCCGGCGGGTCATCGACTGGAAGCGGCCCGATTTCATCGACCTGAACTTCGGCTGTCCGGTGAACAAGGTGGTGGCGAAGAACGGAGGTTCGTCCCTGCTCCGGGATTGTCCGGTCTTGGCCCGGGTAGCGGCGACGGTGGCGCGCGCCGTCGATGTTCCCGTCACCGCGAAGATCCGCATCGGCTGGGACCGGGGCAGCGTCAACGCCCCGGCCGTGGTCCGGATTCTCGAGGACAGCGGGATCGGTGCGGTGGCTGTGCACGGCCGGACCAGGGCGCAGGGGTACTCCGGCGAGGCCGATTGGGACACCATCGCGGAATGTGCGGCTGCGGTATCCATTCCCGTGATCGGAAACGGCGACCTTTCTTCGGGGCGAGACGTCGTCAGGCGCCGGCGAGAATCTGGGATTCGCGGCGTCATGATCGGCAGGGCAGCCATGGGGTATCCTTGGGTGTTTCGAGAGGCCAAACAGTTTGTCCGCAGCGGCCGCGAAAGTCCGCCTGTGGATGTGCGCACGCGCTGGGAGTTGATGCTCCGCCACGTCCGGCTGGCCTTGGAGTGGGGCCGCTACGGGCCTGAATTGCAAACGATGCGCGCCATGCGCGGGCGCTTGATGGCCTACAGCCGGGGACTGCCTGGCGGGCGGGCGCTCCGGTCAGCCATGTCCAAAGTGGAGTCTTTCTTGGATCTTGAAGCGGTTTCGGCGCGGCATCTCGCTGCGTTGGAAGACTTGGATGATCCGCTGCTGGGCCGCCCGCAGGGCGAGCGGGGCGAGGCAAATCTGCACGTCCGGTTCGAAGGGAAGGGCGAGGCAAACCAATGCCCCGTCCCTACCGCTATCGAGGGAGTCATGGCGACGTAGCATGGCGGACACGGCGTCTTCTCCTGGGAACAGGTTGCCTTGGCGCCTCATTCCCGAAAAAACCGACACGCCCTGGAGGCCGTGTGTTTTCCCGAATCCCTCTGCGCGCAGCTACGATTGTGACGGCGCTTCGCCGGTTTCACCGGAGGGGCGAGACGAAGAGCGGTGCTCAGGCCCGTTGGACGGACCGTGATTCTCGCGCCGCGGTCCACGGGAAAACTGCTGATGCTGTGCATCGAGAAAGACCTGGGCCAGCCGGAAGGCTCGGCGGGCCAGGTTGGAGGCATCCTTGTCGTCAAAAAGGGTAACGCCGTCCTCAGCAATTTCGGCGCTGTATATCTGCCATGCTTTGCGAGCGAGTTCTTCGGAATCGCGATAGGGCGTCGGCCGCGGGGTTTGGTCCGGCCGTTGGTCCGGCCGTTGATCCGGCCGCGATCCCTCCTGCCGTTCCGTCCGTCGTGCAACTTCCGCCTGGCCGTGGAGCTTGGAGGCCTCAGGAGTTGCAGGTCCCATGACCTTGGCGCTCGAGCCGGAGGTCGAATCGCTGCTGGGGCTGGGGCTGGGGCTGGGACTGGTTGAAGGTTGTCCCTTTTCAGAGTTTCGCGGTCCGGGCCGGGAAGGCCGTTTTCGCGCCCGCTGCGCATTGGCTCGCGAAGCCCGCTTGGGAGCGGGTCTGGACGCGGGGGCGGTTTGATCTTGAGTGGCGGATTCTGGAGCGGAAGTGCGTTCGGTCATGCGGTCGGACAAGCAGGACTGATGCGGTAGCGGCGGACGGCGAGGAAGGCAAACTGAAGTTGATGCGGGCGGGGGAGCCTCAGCGGGTGAGTCCATGAGTCCATTGGTCCGGCAGTCCAAAGGCAGCGGCGGAGTGCAGAAGGAGACTTGCCTCGCCGCGGCGCGCGTGGTTTGTGTGGACAACAGGAAGAATGGGAGCGGGACCGGGCGAGAATGGGACCAGATCGAGACCTAGAAAAACGGGAGGTATGGACGGTATCGGATCTGCGGCGCTGGGCTGAGGACCCGCCGGAAGGGCCGGATCGTCCCATACTTTCCGTGTTTGGGGATCCCGTGGCGCATTCGCTTTCGCCTCCCATGATGAATCCGGCTCTGCGGGAGTGCGGAATCGGGGGCCGGTATGTGCGGGTGCGGGTCGAAGCGGGGGAGTTCGAGGAAGCGCTTCGGCTGCTACCGGCCGCGGGTTTCACCGGGACCAACGTGACCATCCCCCACAAGTTCGCGGCTTTGCGAGCCGTTGACGAAGTGGATCCATTGGCTTTGACGTTGGGAGCAGTCAACACGGTCCGGTTCGAAAACGGCCGCTTGTGGGGGTCGAACAGCGACGGGCCAGGGTTTTTGAGGGCGCTGCGGGAGTCTTTTGGGGTGGAGGCCCGTGATTTGCGGATTCTGCTGCTCGGCGCGGGCGGCGGAGCCGGACGCGCGGTGGCCATCCAGTGCGCTTTGGAACGGTGCCGGCGGTTGGTGTTGGTCAATCGCACGGCGGCCAAGGTTGAGGAGCTGTGCCGGGAACTGCGGGCGCTGGCGCCCGGAGCGGAGCCCGAGATCGTGGCGTGGACAGGCGACGCATTGCGGGAGGCGCTGGGAACGATCGATCTCATCGTAAACGCTACCTCGCTCGGAATGGATCCGGCCGATCCGCCTCTGGCGCCGGCTGAGGCATTGGGCAGAAATCACTGCGTGTTCGATATGGTTTACAAGCCGCTGCGCACGCGGCTGATCTGTGACGCGGAACTTCGGGGCGCCCGGGCCATCAACGGATTGAGCATGTTGTTGCATCAGGGAGCGATCTCCTTCGAGACCTGGTTCGGGCGGGAGGCTCCGCTTGAGGCGATGCGGTCCGGGCTGGAAGGGGCCGCCGCCGCGCTGGAAGAGGAGACCCGGTGAACCCGAAGCGGGTGGGCAGACGCTTCCTTTACAAGCCGGGAAGGGCTTCTTAAGCTCGGCGCCGATGGCTGAAACCAGTTCGAGCACACCGATGATGCGCCAGTATCACCGGTTGCGGCGCGAGCTGCCGCCGGATGTCCTTTTGCTTTTCCGGCTGGGCGACTTTTACGAGATGTTCTTTGAGGACGCCAAGGCGGCGTCGGGGATTCTCGATTTGGCCCTGACAAAACGAAACGGAATACCGATGTGCGGTGTTCCGCATCATTCCGCAGAAGGCTATATCGGCCGCCTCATCAAGGCTGGGCGCCGTGTCGCCATCGCCGAACAGACCAGTGAACCCAAGCCGGGACGGCTGGTGGACCGGGAGATCTCTCAGATCATCAGCGCGGGCACGGTGAGCGACCTCAATCTTCTCGAGGCCGACCGCGCCCATTACGTCGCGGCGGTCTGCCGGCTGGGGCGGCGATATGGTCTGGCCTGCGTGGATCTCTCGACGGGCGAGTTTCGAGTCACGGAGTTTGCCTCCGCGGGGGCGCTCCAAGACGAGTTGGAGAGGCTTGCCCCCTCGGAACTGCTGCGACCCGACGACCAGGATGATCTGGCCATCCTTGCTCACGCGCTTCCCTACGACGGGTATCACTTTCTTCCGGACCAGGCCGGACATATCCTGCGCGAGCATTTCCGCGTTCAGTCGCTCGACGGCTTCGGATGTGCCGGGCTAACCGCCGCAGTGGGAGCGGCGGGCGCTGCGATGAGTTATCTCCAGCATCAGCTCCGGAGGGATGTGTCGCACGTGCGCAGGCTGCAGCGCTACGAAGCGGAGGATTTCGTGCTCATTGACGCGGCGAGCCAGCGCAACCTCGAGCTGGTGAACAGCCGGGCCGGGCCGGAGTTCACTCTCTTGCACGTTTTGGACCGGACTTCCACCGCCATGGGCGCGCGCCGTTTGCATCATTGGCTGCTTCATCCTCTGCGTGATGTCCAGACCCTGCGGCGGCGTCAGGCTCTGATTCAAGCTTTGCTGGACGAACCCTATCTTCTCAACCAATGCCGGGAGAGCTTGAAGGAGGTCCGGGACATCGAGCGCACCCTGGGCCGGCTCAGTCAGGGAGCTGGGAACGGCCGGGATTTGCGCGCTCTCGGCCAGTCGCTGAAGGCTCTGCCTGGTCTCCGCACTCATCTCGAGGCGCTGGCGGCCCGGTCCTCGCCGGAATTGGCCGCGGCCTTGGCCAGCCGGTTGCCCGGTTTTCCCGAACTGGTCGAACTGCTCGATCAGGCGATTGTCGACGAGCCCCCCGCGACCATCCGGGAAGGCGGGATCTTCCGGGATGGCTACCTGACCGAGCTGGACGAGATTCGCAGCGGATCCCGGGAAGGAAAGCAATGGATTGCCGACCTGCAGACCCGGGAAGCCCAACGCACGGGGATCCGGTCGCTGAAGGTCAGGTTCAACGCCGTGTTTGGCTACTACATCGAAGTGACCCGCTCGAACCTGGAACAAGTCCCCGAAGACTATCAACGGCGTCAAACTCTGGCCAACGCGGAGAGATTCGTCACGCCGGAACTCAAAGAAATGGAGAACCGGATCCTGGGCGCCGACGAACGCAGCCGGATCTTTGAGTACGAGGAGTTTTTACGCCTGCGCGAACGCGTGCTGGCTGACCTCGAAGCGATGCAGGACGCCGCCTCAGCCGTAGCGTCGATCGACGTGATCTGCGGATTGGCGGAGACGGCGCGCCTCTACGACTACTCCCGGCCTGTCCTAACAGACTCGCTCGAGTTGCACATCGAGGAGGGCCGCCATCCCGTGCTCGACCAGGCCGCCACGGACGAGAAGTTCGTTCCCAACGACGTCTTTTTGGAGCCGGAAGAGAATCGGTTATTGCTGATCACTGGGCCTAACATGGCGGGAAAATCCACTTACATCCGGCAGGTCGCATTGATTGCCCTCATGGCGCAAATGGGCAGTTTCGTCCCGGCCCGTTCGGCCCGCATTGGGCTGGTGGACCGCATCTTCACGCGAGTGGGAGCAAACGACGATCTTTCGCGAGGTCAATCCACCTTCATGGTGGAAATGAACGAGACCGCGCTCATTCTCAACCACGCCACGGACCGCAGTCTCGTGATTCTGGACGAGATTGGACGGGGCACATCGACCTTCGACGGACTCTCCATCGCCTGGAGTGTAGCCGAGCATCTCCACGACGTCATCCGGGCCCGCACGCTTTTCGCCACGCATTACCACGAGTTGACGGCGCTCGCCAAAGGCCGACAGGGGGTGAAGAACTACAACGTGGCGGTGCGGGAATGGAATGAGGAGGTGATCTTCCTCCGCCGGATTGTGGCCGGGGCAGCGGACCGTTCCTACGGGATCCAGGTGGCGCGCCTGGCCGGGCTTCCCCAGGAGATCATCTCCCGGGCCCGGGAGATTCTAGACCATTTGGAGCGCAATGCGTCTCAGCCGCAGCCGCGCAAAGCCGGAAGGGGATCAGGGAAGATGCCGGTGAGCGATCCGCCGCAACTGGATTTGTTCGGTTAGCAGAGTGCCGCAGGAGTGAGCGCTTTGCAGAGTGAGGCCGGGCGCTTCCTTCATACCCATTCCGTCGCTAAGAAGAACGTCTCATCCGGCGCAAGTTCGGTCTTGCCCTCCGTGGGCTCATTCTGTCATCCTGCGTTTTAGGGAATGCAGGCTTTCAGCTATTCACTTCGGGCGAACGCCCCGGAGGACGGAAACCGATTTCTCATCACTAGCATATACAGATCCGTGTTTTTCCAATGAAAACGTCCTTTATCGCCGTCGCCGCCGCCCTCGGAATGCTCTTGCCGACCCTTGGCGCCGAGCAACGCATTCGCATCGAATTCCACATCGCAGGGGCGCCTGAGGGCGAAACGGGCGGGGGGCGAACGCTGTTGAAGCGGAAGGAAGAGCCTAAAGCCAAGGCAGGCGCCGAGTTCTCGCTCCTCGCCACGCCGGGGAAGGCGTTCAAGGCCTCCGATTTCCGGGAATTCATCGCACCGTCGAAGTTCGCGCCCTTGGAGATCCGGGGAGGGTTGAAGGTTATCCATCGCGAGGACGGTTCGATACTGTTGGAGAACGCAGAGGCCGGGAATGGGCGACAGTCCTTCCCTGTTTCTCCGGTGACTCCCTCGGCTTTCAAGGTCTCGAAGGTCGGCTGGGAGATCGAGGGAACGCCGCGGGTTTCCCAGGACGGGCTCGTGATCCTGGAAGCCGAGATCCGTCATCACGACGCGAGGGCCGCGACGGCCCATTACGGCGAGGGAACCGGGCCCCTGGTGGCGAAAGGCACGAACCTCTTCGGTAAGGAAGTCGAGGTCATCGTTAGTGAGAACAAGGCGCAAATGGCGAGCACGAGCGTCACGAGCACCCCGCTCATCGTTCGCGCGCGACCGGGAGTTGCCTATCCGATCGAAGTGATGCTCGGCGACAAAAGGGTCGCGGCGACGGTCCGCTGCACACTGGCTGCCGCGAAGACTTCCGCTAACTGACAGGAGACCCTTCGAAGAAGAATCCTAGGCGCAGTTTTGAGAGCCCGCTCTCCCCTGGAATGATCCCTTGGGCTCCAGACTCCGGGCAAGCCTGGACTGCTGCCAGCGCAGCTCTCTCCCCCGTCCGGGGTTCCGCCTTCAGGTAAAGAGCTCCAGGGCCTTTGACCCGCGTGAACGCGGAACCCCGGACTGCTCCTAACAGCGTCTCCAACGGCTTCCTCTTCAAGGGCGGTTCCAGGTAAAGGGCTTCAACCTCCGGACCCGCGTGAACGCGGAACCCCGGACTGCGCCTAACAGCGTCTTCAACGGTCTGGGGCTCCCTTTTCAAGGGCGGTTCAGGTAAAGAGCTCCAGGGCCTTCGGACCCGCGTGAACGCGGAACCCCGGACTGCTGCTAACAGCGTCTCCAACGGTCTGGGGCTTCCTCTTCAAGGGCGGTTCCAGGTAAAGGGCTTCAACCTTCGGACCCGCGTGAATGCGGAACCCCGGACTGCTGCCAGCGCAGGTCTCTTTTCGGTCCGGGGATCCGCCTTCAGGCGGGTACAGGTAAAGAGCTCCAGGGCCTTCGACCCGCGTGAACGCGGAACCCCAGACTGCTCCTAACAGCGTCTTCAGCGGTCTGGGGCTCCCTTAAGGGCGGTTCCAGGTAAAGGGCTTCAACCTCCGGACCCGCGTGAACGCGGAACCCCGGACTGCGCCTAACAGCGTCTCCAACGGTCTGGGGCTCCCTTTTCAAGGGCGGTTCAGGTAAAGAGCTCCAGGGCCTTCGGACCCGCGTGAACGCGGATCCCCGGACTGCTCCTAACAGCGTCTCCAACGGTCTGGGGCTTCCTCTTCAAGGGCGGTTCCAGGTAAAGGGCTTCAACCTCCGGACCCGCGTGAACGCGGAACCCCGGACTGCTGCCAGCGCAGGTCTCTTTTCGGTCCGGGGTTCCGCCTTCAGGCGGGTGCAGGTAAAGAACTCCTGCTCCTAACAGCGTCTTCAGCCGGAACACCGAGTGGTGAAATCGGGTTATGGATCGCCATCGGGGCGCCGTCCCTCTTCGCATCCTCCGCATTTTGGCGTGCGACTTGCCTCTCGATCCGGGCGCCACTCGAGCCGCGGTGCGCCCCAAATTGTGCTGCGGGAGAATGGCCGATGGATGGTATGTTCGCCGGATGGACGCGATTCCTTTGGAAGACTACGTGGAAGACATCACGGGCAAAGCCCAGCGCGGACTGGGCATCGGGGACTCCGAACTGTTGTCGAGGGCGGGCATCTCGGGAGAGGCTCTGTCGGCCTTGCGCGCCGGTTCGCCAGATGCAGAGACGGTGCGGCGTGTTGCGCCGGTGCTGGGGCTCGATCCGGAGCGGCTCGCGGTCTCGGCCCGCAGGGCCTGGTATCCGGAGGTCCCCCATACCGAAGGCGTGCACGGCGAAAACACAGCTTACGGAGACATGGGGGTAAACGCCTACGTGATCTGGGATCCGCAGTCCGATGAAGCCGCGATCTTCGACACGGGCGCCGACGCCCGAGGCCTGATCCAGTTTGTGCAGGAGCATGCTCTGCAGGTCCGGGCCATCGCGATCACCCATTCTCACATCGACCACATCGCAGATCTGGACAGGCTGCGCCGTGCGTTTCCCGATGCAGAGGTCTACACCGGGGAACGCGAGCCTGTGCCGGGGGCGACGCCCATCGCGCCTGGATTTCAATTTTCGATCGGGGCTTTGCAAGTGTCCACGCGGCTGACCTGGGGTCACGCGCGTGGGGGAATCACCTATGTCGTGGAGGGGTTGGAACGTCCGGTAGCTGTCGTCGGGGATGCCCTTTTCGCCGGATCCATGGGAGGGGGCAAGGAGTCTTACGCGAATGCGTTGCGAACCAACCGCGAGGAAATCCTCAGTCTGCCGGACGCCACCCATCTCTGCCCGGGGCACGGTCCCTGCACCACCGTGGGTCAGGAAAAGGAAAACAATCCCTTTTTTTGAAACGGTCAGGGCTTGTCCTTAGCCCGGAGATCGGCGCAGACAAGCTGACGGCGGTCCCGGGCGAACAAGAAACCTTCGCTGAAAGCGGGCGCCGCCCGGGTGTCTGCTCCGGTCAGCTGAGCGCGCCAGCGCAGCTCATAGCGGGTTGGATCGGCGGGCGCGGCCAAGAGTTCTCCGCGTTCTGTTAGGATCAAGAGCGTGTTGTCCGCGAGGATGAGCGATCCGGCCGGGAGGCGCTCCGTCTTCCAGAGAATCTTGCCGTCGGCCCAGGCGATGCAGCGCAGGTCCTGGCCGGATTCCTGACGGCCATGGAATCCAAAAAGGTGGTCCCCGGACCGGACCGGCGTGGCGTAGTGGCAGTCGAGGCGATCGCCGAGTTTCCATAAGGAGCGCCAGGACGCCGCGTTGCTTCCGAAGGACCACAGGCCCGCGCCCACGTCATAACAAGAGGACAGCCAGACCCGGCCCTCGCCAACGAGCACCGGGCTGGCCGCGTTCACGGAGGCATGATTGGCGGCCCGGAACGGCTCCTCGTAGACGACGTCTCCGGTGCTTGGGTTCAGCGCGAGGAGCCCTTCCCGGGTGAAGAAGATGGCCAGGACCGAGGAACCGGCCTTGGCGAGCACGGGCGAGGCATAACCGGCTTCGCCCCGGCCGGACTTCCAAGCCAACGCTCCTGTTGCGGCGTCAAAGGCATAGACGCAGGGTCCGGCAGCATCCGGGGAACCGGAGGCCACGAGAACCCGGTCGCCGGAAACCAGCGGGGCGCAGGCGCGGCCGAAGAATCCTTTGGGCGAATCGTGCTCCGCAGCCAGGTCCACCGTCCACAGGCGCCGTCCGGTCTTGAGTTCGAGGGCTTGCAGAACGCCTTCGGACCCGTAGGTAAAGACGCGACCCTGCGCCACAGTAGGAGTGGAGCGGGGACCTTCGTCGAAGCCGAAATCGTCCCGGTAGCCGGTTGGGTAGGCAGCCGTCCAGACCGTTTCGCCGGTGGAAAACGCCAACGCTTCCACGAGGGCATCGTCGTCGCGGCGGTGGAAGATGAGGCAGAGATCCTCAGCCACGACGGGTCCGGCGAATCCTTCCCCGACAGCGCGGTTCCAGACAATGGGAAGCCCTTCCGGCGGCGCTTCCGAGATCAAGGGAGGGCTCTCGGGCGCGACACCATCGCGATTCGGACCAAGGAACTGGGGCCAGCCTGCCGCGGTCAGTAAGGACGCGGCGGCGAAGAAAGAGACGGCTTGGCCCAGAAGAATCGCGACACGCATAAGAGGGAAACTGGATCGTGGGGAGCGCCCGTGCAAACGGATCGCCGTGACCGATGCGGCGACGCGGCTCAGCGCGGGGCGGCGCGGGGCTGGGCGGGACCCGCCGTTTTGGCGAGCTGACGGCGGTGCTTGACGGGCCGGGCGGCGATCTGCGAGACTTGTGCGTGTCCCATGGGAGAGCAGCGTTCCCGTTTCTGGCTCCGGCAAGCCCCGCTCGAGAGCGGAGAGGGATTCCTCTTTCGCGGGATAGCAGGTTTTCGAGTAGGAGCCGCCAGGATGGATCGCCGCCTGTCATGCTGCCGGCGATGATTCGCTTTTTCCTCGTCCTTTGGATCTTCAGTTTCCCGTTTCGAGCGGGAGCGGAGGAAGCCCCTTGGCCGTGGCGGCCGTTTTCACCGGTCCAGCAACCGTCTCCGCCGGCTGGAGCCGCGCAGGGGATGCCGGAGATCGACGCCTTTCTGATGGAGGCCCAGCGGCGAAGGGGGACGGAGTCCGGTCCGCCCGCGTCCCGTGACGCCTTGCTCCGGCGCGTGTATTTGGACCTCATCGGCCTCGCGCCCACTCCTGAGGAGCGCGCCGCTTTTCTGGCCGACGCGGCTCCGGACGCTTATGAAAAGGTGGTCGATCAGTTGCTGGCCGATCCCCGCCATGCCGAGCGCTGGGCCCGGCACTGGATGGACGTCTGGCGCTACAGCGACTGGGCCGGGTGGAGCGACGGCAAACAGATCCGCGACAGCCAGCCGCACATTTGGCGCTGGCGCGACTGGATTGTCGAATCTCTCCACGCCGATGTGGGGTATGACCGGATGATCGTCGATATGCTGGCCGCCGACGAGCGGGCTCCGGAGGATGTTTCGGCGCTGCGGGCCACCGGCTTTCTCGTGAGGAACTACAAGATGCTGTCGCGGGAGCAATGGATGGAAGACACTGTCAAACACACGGGAATGGCTTTTATGGGCCTGACAGTGGGTTGCGCGAAATGCCACGATCACTTCGCCGATCCCCTCAAGCAGACGGATTACTTTGCGTTGAGAGCCGTTTTCGAGCCGCATCAGGTCCGGATTGATCCGGTGCCCGGTCAGGCCGATACAGCCAAGGACGGACTGGCGCGCGTCTTCGATGCCGATCTGGAAGCTCCGACCTACGTCTTTCACCGGGGCGACGAACGCGCGCCGGATAAAGAGCGGATCATCGCGCCGGGAGCGCCGGAGTTTTTGGGCGGGGAGTTTCTGGTCGAGCCCGTCGATTTGCCTCCATTGGCCGTCTCTCCACAGCGGCGGGAATCCGTGAGGATCGACTTGGAGGCCGCCGCCAGAGCGGCTGTCGATGCGGTTCCGCAGGAGGAGAAGCCCCTTGCGGATGCGAAGTATCAAGCGCTGCGGGCGGTGTTTGCAGTCGAGCGGCTCGAAGAGGCGGGGAAGAAGGATTCACTCGAGTGGGAAGAAGCGGCGCGGACGGCGGCAGCGGCGCAGCGCGAGGAGAGCCGGGCCGGCGCGGCCCGCAACCTGCAGATGGCCGTCGCGGCCCACGAAGAGGCTGTTCAAAAGGATGCCGCGGCGGCAGCCGGGTTTCAGGACAAGCTTGAGGAGGCCCGCCAGGCGCTTGCGGCTGCGGAAGCCGCCTGTGCCCAGCCGCCGGATACGGCATTCCAACCGCGGGACATTCCCACTTACCCAACGCGAAGCACGGGCCGGAGGCTGGCGTTGGCCCGTTGGTTGACCCGTCCGGAGAACCCGCTCACCGCGCGGGTTGCCGTCAATCACGTTTGGGCGCGGCATTTTGGAGCGGGGTTGGCTCCGGCGCTATCGGATCTGGGAAACGGGGCGCGTGCGCCGGAACATGCGGCGTTGCTCGACTGGTTGGCCGCGGATTTCATGGCGCACGGGTGGAGCTTTCGCAGACTGCACCGGCTGCTCTGTCTCAGCGGGGCCTATCGCCAGTCGAGTGCGTCCGGTGAAGGCGCGGAGGCGGCGAAACAGGCGGATCCGGACAACCTGACACTGTGGCGGTTTCCCAGTCGCCGGCTGGAAGCGGAAGCGGTGCGCGACAACGCCCTCTATGTGACCGGAGGGCTTGCCTTGACGCGGGGCGGTCCCGAGTTAGACCAGTCGCTGATCTTCACATCGCCCCGGCGCAGTCTCTATTTCCGGTGCGCGGCGGAGAAGCAACCCGAGTTTCTCCAAGTGTTTGACGGGCCGAGCGTCGTGGAGTGTTATGAGCGGAAACAGAGCGTGGTCCCGCAACAGGCGTTGGCGTTGTGGAACAGCGAATTCGCTCAGGCGCGCGCCCGTGCGGCGGCGGCGCTTTACGGAGGGGAAGCGGACGACGCCACGGTGGTCCGCAGCGCGTTCCTCCGTTTTCTGACGCGTGAACCCACTGCGGACGAACTGGCGGCTTGCTTGGAGTTTTTGAAGTCCCCCGGCTCAAGGCAGCGCGAAATGTTCTTCCTCACCATGCTCAACCATCATGAGTTCCTCACGCTTCGCTAAGCGCCGCTGTCCTGGCGTCACGCGCCGGTCGTTCCTTGCCGACACGGGCATGGGGTTCACTGGTCTAGCTCTTTCGACCATGCTGGGGCGAAGCGAGGCCGGACACGGCCAGGGGGCGTGGGAGGCGCCCTCGGGAGAGGCGCATTTCCCGGCCCGGGCAGAATCGGTGATCTGGATCTTCCTATGCGGCGGCCTCAGCCATGTGGAGAGCTTCGACGTGAAGCCGGCGCTCAATACTTATGCCGGCAAGTCCATCGATGAGACTCCCTTTGCCGGGGTGCTCAAGACCTCGGAGAAAAACATTGTCGGCGGCAATCCCTCGCACGGGCATCGCAAGGTCATCCTCCCGCTGCAGACCGGCTACAAAGCCTACGGCCAGAGCGGACTCGTGGTCAGCGATTGGTTTCCTCACATCGGAAGCTGTGCTGACGATCTCGCCGTGGTGCGCTCGCTCTGGACCATGGACAACGACCACGGAGCCCAGTTGACCTGGCACACCGGCCGCCATGTTCGGGAAGGAGGTCTGCCGACGATCGGATCGTGGGCATGCTATGGTCTGGGAACGATGAACGCCAACCTGCCGGAGTATGTCGTGTTGGGGTCTCCGACCGGCGACTGCTGCGGCGGGGCCTGGACGCACGGCGCCGGTTACCTTGGCCCGGAGCACTCCGGCGTCAGGTTGAGCGCCGATCCCGGCCGGCCTTTGCCATGGCTGACGCCCGGCCCCGGCGGGCCCACGCGCGAGGAGCAATCCGCAGGACTCAGTCTTTTGGGGAAACTCAACACGTTTTCCGGCATCGATTACCCGGACGACGGCGACCTTCGGGCAAGGATCCAGAGCTACGAACTCGCCTTTCAGATGCAGACGACCATTCCGGAGACTCTGCAGTTCGAGCAGGAAACTGAATCGACGAAGAAGCTCTACGGGATGGACCAAGCGCATTGTGCGGATTTTGCCAGGCTCTGCCTAACCGCGCGCAGGCTTGTGGAGCGCGGTGTTCGCTTTGTGCAGATCTTCCACGGCGGCGGAGGCGGCGGCGCCTGGGATGCGCATGCGGGCATCCAGGAGAATCATTCCCGACTCGCCGCGGAAGTCGATCAACCGATCGCCGGATTGCTCAAGGACCTCAAACAGCGCGGTCTATTTTCCGGGACCGCTGTTGTTTGCGGCACCGAGTTTGGCCGGACGCCTGGGGCCGAGAACAGCGGGCGGGATCACCATCCCCAAGGCTTTTGTGCATGGTTAGCGGGCGCCGGCATCCGGCCCGGCGTCGCCCATGGGGAAACGGACGAGATCGGCTTTCATGCTGTGCGCGATCGCCATTACGTCACGGACATTCACGCCACCACCCTTCGCTTGTTGGGCCTTGATTCGATGCGCCTTGAAGTCCCGGGCCGCCGCCGGCTTGAGATCGATCATGGCAAGGTCATCGAGGGCATTCTGGCGTAGATCTGTGGGCCGGGCAAACCAATGCTCCGTCCCTACCTCTATCAAAGACTTCGTCAAACTTTTGCCTGGCGAGCCCGCCTGGGGACTGGTCTGGGGACCACGGCTGGACACAGATGAACCCGGATGAAGAAGATGCATCTCTCGCTAAGAGCGCAAAGACCGCCAAGGGGGGGATGTTCTTTGTTGGGTCCTGTTCCAAGACCTGAGGCTGGGTCTCCATCCAAGGACCAGGCCGTCACGGAGGCCGGCCCTCCAGGTTTGGCTGGTTGGGATTTCCCTTTTTGGGTGTGTTGATTATTCCGTGGAGCTATCGATTCGCGCTAAGATCCCCAATGGGGATCGATTCGATAGCCCGGGGCTCAGCGCAGCGACGCCCTGGGTTCGGTCCAAGAGCGCAAAGACCGCCAAGGGGGGAGGATGTTTTCTCTGCTGGGTCATGTTCCAAGACCTGAGGCTGGGTCTCCATCCAAGGACTAGGCGGTCACGGAGGTCGGCCCTTCAGGTCCTGTCGTGTCCATCCGTGGTTCACGAACCCGGCTCTCCTCTCTGCGGCTCTCGGAACGATAGAATGTTCCGCGGCAGCGCTGGAGCCGGGCCCCAACGCCTGGGCGCCGTGGGGGCTACAGGCTGTTAGACCTGCCGCCCCCCGGCGCCGCTGGGCGTCGGGAAGATCCCGGGCTGGTTCAGGCTTTCCGTCCCGTGAAAAAAGACAAGACGGCCAATATGAGGAACACGACAAACAGGACCTGAGCGATCCATGCCGCTGTTCCGGCGATCCCGGAGAATCCGAGCACCGCCGCAATGATCGCGACGATGATGAATATGATGGCGTAATGAAGCATAACGATTTGGGATTGAGTTGGATTTCAGCGGGTTTAACAGTCTCGAATCATCTCTCGGACTTCCGCTTCCGATTTTCCGAGTCTGGATTTGATCTTGCCGACGACCTCGTCGTCGCGGCCTTCAGCATAGGTGAGATCGTCGTCGGTAAGGCTTCCATAGGCTTGTTTCAGCCGCCCTTTGACTTGATCCCACGTTCCTTTGAACTCGAGTTTGTTCATGGTGTGTTTTGGTTGTTGTTTTTGTTAAGTTCATCTGCTGAGCAGATGCAAGAGGGTCTTCTAGTCGCCAACGATGGCCATTTCGTTGACCCCGATGGTGAGCCAACCGCCGCAAGCGATTCGGGTGAGCTTTTTGTCATTCTCATGGGCGCAACGCAGCATAGCGTCGAACCTTTTGGCGGCCTCTTTCAGGTGCAGGGCGTCGGAGAAGGCTTTGGCCGTCCCGTAGCCGGCGATTTGGTAATGTACAATCCGCTGCTCGTTGGCGATCAGCGCGGCGTCGCGGACGGCAGAACGCTCCCACTCGCGCTCGGCATCCTTGGCCTCCCGGACCAGACCGGTCATGGCGGCGCATTCCACCCCTTCCGGAGGGACATCAAGAAGGCGGCAAACTTCTTCGAGGATTTGGATGTTGTCGGAAGTGTCCTCGACCAGTTTGTCGAAGTATTCGGCAAGCTCCGCGAGCATATCCCTGCGGTCGAGGGCTTCAAGATGGGAGCGGTGCCTCTTTTCGGCATCATACAGATCCCGGGTTTGCTCCCTCAGCAGGTCCACCAGGAAGAAATGGTTTGCGCTTGCGGGTGAGGTGACTTCGTTCATATAAACGGGTGGTCTTCCATCCGCTGAAGCTGGGCGCATGCCAGATTTGCCTTCGCGTTTCATAACACGTTGTTGATGAAAGCGTTGAACCATTTGAATCTCCCATTCCCGCGCTTTGGAGAGCTGGCCAAGCCAGCAGAACGCACGAGTCTCCTCTCGGCCGCTCTGCTATTTGCAAGGTCGGGGCCACCAGGATGACCAGCTCTCGCCAGCGTGAGGTGAAAATCCTGAGCTTCGTCATTGGCTGCACGGGCATCCTCGCGATTGCTGCGCTTGTGCTCAATGGAGTGACCTGGTACCGCTTGACCGGCAGTATCCAGAGTCTCCGGGAGGTGCAGCAGCAAATCGTCGAGTGGAACATAGCGCATTCGCTAGTCCAGGACGTGGTGGGCGGACAACGGGGATTCCTCCTTACGGGAGACGAGGCCTATCTCGCTCCCTTTGAGGCGGCGGTCAAGGCGCTTCCCTCACAGTGGGACCGGCTCAAGAGGCTCAAGGGCGATGAAAGCGGAAAAATGCCTGCGTTCAGAAGCGTATCTTACGCTGAATCTCTCGGGGATACGCTCATTGATTCGGCTCGGGAAAGCATCGCCCTCCGGCGACATGACCCCCGCTTGGACACGAGTCAGCTCGTGCTGCGAGGCGAGGGGAGGGAAGCCATGGGCGAGTTGCGCCGGTTGCTCGACCTGGAACTCGAGCGCTTGGATGGCCTCATGATGAAGAGGACGGGCGAGATGTACTCGGACTTGCAGGCCGGACTGGTAAGTTCGATCGCCACGGGAATCTTGGCCCTCGGCATTGGCGCAATCGCCATCAACTTGATGAGCCGGATCATCGGGGCGATGCGCCGGGCTGAGCGCCATGCCGCCGAGCGGCGGCGAGCGGAAGAATTGCAGCGCCAAAAGGATTCGTTTCTGGCCCAGATGAGCCACGAGATCCGCACCCCGCTCAACGCCATCCTCGGGTTCGGAGAACTGGCCCTGGGCGAGGCCAACAACCCGACGACCCGCCGCTATGTCGAGTCCATCGTCGCCGGGGGGACGGCGCTGCTGCAATTGCTCAACGACGTGCTGGACTTGTCCAAGCTGGAAGCCGGAATGATGGAGCTGCACGCGGAACCCGTGGACATCCGCGGGCTGATCACCTTCTGCGAACGTCTCTTCCGGGAGAGCGCCACTTTGAAGGGGCTGACCCTTCGATCCCGGGTGGACGAGGACGTTCCCAAATCGCTGCTGCTCGATCAGGTTCGCCTTCGGCAAGTGCTCATGAACCTGATTGGCAACGCCGTGAAGTTCACTGACTCCGGTGAGGTCGCCGTGCTCGTCCGGGGTCAACCCTGCGAACCGGACGATAGCCGTTGGGACTTGACCATCGCAGTTTCCGACAGCGGTCCCGGGATTGCCCCCGAAGTGCAGGGGCGCATCTTTCAACCGTTCGTTCATAATGAACCGAATCCGGGAGTCTTTTCGGAGGGCACTGGCTTGGGTCTCGCCATTGTTCATCGTTTCGTCTCCCTCATGCGTGGCACGGTGGAATTGCAGAGCGAAGTGGGAAGGGGGTGTGAGTTCATCGTTAAGCTCCCTGGGCTGGTGGTTAGCAACCGGATTTCGGCCTCCGCCCCCGCTGAGAGAGAGATCGTGGAATTCAACCATCTGCGTGCCTCGCGAATCGTCGCGGCGGACGACAATGTCACCAACAGTGAACTCCTGAGGGAGATGTTCCGCCACACTCATCATGAACTCTTCATCGCTTCCAATGGCCGCGATGCTTTACAACTCATCGAAGATGTGGAACCCGACCTCGTGCTTATGGACATTCGCATGCCCGAACTCGATGGCCTGGAAGCCATCAAGATCCTGCGGTCCAACCCGCGTTTTCGTGCGCTCCCAGTCGTCGCCGTGACCGCTTTCAGTGAACCAGATGGCGTTGCTCCGGATCGTGAGGGTTTCGACGGCTACGTTCGGAAACCCTTCTCGCGCCACGAGTTGTTCAAAGAGATGGCCTGTTTTCTGCCCGTGGCGGAAGAGCCGCGGGCTTCGATTTCGGTGGACGCCCGTCCGGGCGCGCGGAAAGAGCTGGCCAAGATCCTCCGCGAATGGGAATTGACGCGCTGGCCGGTGCTGCGCGACGGGATGCTTCTTTCGGAGGTGACGACTTTCGCTCATGATATGAACGCATTGGCTGTAAAAGAAGAATGCCCTTCTCTCGCAGAGTTTGCTACAGCCCTCGAGCGAGCTGCGACGGAATTCAACTTCGCCGAGATCGAGAGGTTGATCCGGTCTTTTCCCGCTGAGATCGCGACCCTCGAGCACCATGCAGAGCCAGGATGAACGACCCCGACGCCAGGCGCCAAACCCTGCTGGTAGTCGATGACCAGGAGGAGAATCTCCGGATCCTCGGGACCATTCTGACAAGAATGGGTTACGATCTGATTCCAGCCTTTGATGGCAATCAAGCTCTGCAGCGCTTGACGGTGCGAAAACCGGACTTGATCCTCCTAGACATTGGGCTGCCCGACATCGACGGCGTGGCGCTGTGTCGCAAGATCAAGGAGAATGAAGATTGGGCGGATATCCCTATTATTTTCGTCTCGGCCTCCGCCAATAAAGATCTCGTCGTCAAAGCCCTGGAGACAGGCGGGGTCGATTATATCACCAAACCCTACAATCGCGCCGAACTCATTTCCCGTGTGCGTGCGCACCTCGCCCTGAAGGAATCCCGCGACGCCATCCAGGCCTTGGCCGCAGACAAGGATGCCTTGCTCGGCATGCTCGCGCATGACCTGAAAAACCACGTCTCCGGAGTTCTTATGGGGTCCCGCTTGTTGCTGGATCGCAACGACACCCTGACGGACGGCCGGTCCATCCGCCTCATCCAAGAGATCGAGGAATCGAGCCGACGGATGCTCGCCTTCATCCAGAGGCTGCTTTCGAACCAGGAAAGCGCACAGATTCAAGTGGTCCGCGCCCCTTTTGACGCCGCCGCCGTCGTGCAGGACTCGGTGCGTCTCCATCTGGATGCTGCTGCGGTCAAGAAGGTGGAGATGGTCTTTGAACCGGGGGACGGCGGGCTGCGTGCGCTGGGCGACGCCCACGCCTTTCGACAGGTTGTCGACAACCTGGTTTCCAACGCGGTCAAGTTTACTCCTCCCGGCGGCCGGGTTGAAGTCGCCATAGGGATGCAGGATCAATGCGTCGTCTTTGAATTTGCCGACACAGGACCGGGATTCTCCGAGGAGGACCGGACTCGACTGTTCCAGCGCTACGCCAAACTGAGCGCGCGGCCCACCGGCGAAGAGTCGTCTTCCGGGCTTGGATTACACATTGCCAAACGGCTCATGACGAAAATGCGAGGCAGGCTTGAACTCGTTTCTCCTCCCGGAGAGGGCGCGCGCTTCCGCGCGGAACTTCCTGCTGAGCAAACAGAACTCACCTGATGGAACTGCTTATCGTCGACGACGACCCCCTGTTGCGAACCGCTACAATGCAAATGGCGGAGGACGCCGGTCATGATGCCGAAGCGGCGGCCAACGGGGCCGCCGCCCTCAGAAGAATCAAAGAGAATTCTTTCGACCTCGTCTTGCTCGACCTTCAGCTCGGGGAGGAGAATGGTCTCGAACTCTTGCCTCGCATTCACGAGCTTCGCAGCTCGACGCCCGTGATCATCCTCACCGGGAACGCCTCCATTCCCGCAGCCGTGGAAGCAATGCGCCTTGGCGCCATCGACTTTCTGGAGAAGCCTTTCACCGAAGAACTGCTCGGGTTGGCCCTTTACAAAGCCCGCAATCACCGCCGGTTGGCCCAACAAGTGGAATCCCTTTCTGAGGAGATTTCCCGTCAGAACCCGGAGCCGCACTTCGAGTCGTCATCGCCGGGCATGCGCCAAGCCTTGGACATCCTGTTCCGGTCCGCCGACACCGACGCCTCCATCCTGATTCTGGGAGAAAGCGGAACTGGGAAAACTTGGGTAGCTCGCGAGATTCACGCCCGCAGCAAGCGGCGGAAAAACCCTCTGGTCACCATCAACTGCCCCGCCCTCAGCCGGGAGTTGCTTGAAAGCGAGCTATTCGGGCACGTCAAGGGAGCTTTCACCGGAGCCGTGCGCGATGCCTGGGGGAAGGTTCGCGCCGCCGAAGGCGGGACTTTATTTCTCGACGAGATCGGCGAGTTGCCGAAGGAGATCCAACCGAAGCTCCTCCGCTTGCTGCAAGACCGGGAATATGAACGCGTGGGCGAGACCACGGTGCGCAAGGCCGACGTCCGGGTCATGGCGGCGACCAACCGGGACTTGGCCGAAGCCGTGAGGCAGGGCGATTTCCGGGAGGATCTCTACTTTCGCTTGAATGTGATCTCGGTAACCCTGCCGCCCATGCGGGAACGCCGCGATGACCTGGGCCGCTTCGCGGAATCCTATCTCTCCTTCTTTGCCTCGCAATACAGCAGACCGGCCGCGGAGTTCTCGTCCGAGGCATTGCAGGCGATCATGAAACACCCCTGGCCAGGAAACCTCCGGGAGCTGCGCAACGCCGTGGAGCGCGCCGTGATCCTCAGTCAGACTCCTTCGATCGTTCCATCTGACCTTCCGCCTTCAATGTTTGGCGAGAGCGAAACCGGCGGCGCCGTCTCCGACTTCCCACGGGCTGGAGATCCCATTTCCGTGGAAAAGCTCAACGAGGCGCACATGCGGCTGATCCTTCAACAGAGCAAGAGTCTTTCGGAAGCGGCGCAAACGCTGGGAATTGATCACGCTACTCTCTACCGGTGGCGAAAAAAGCATGGGCTTTAGGGTGAGACGGTTTTCGTTTCACCGGCTGAATGGGGGTTTTTCATTACAAGGAAGCCTTCAAGGCCAAGAAGCCGCGTGAACGCGGAACTCCGAACGGATCCTAACATGGTCTCCAGCAGTCCGGGATTCCGCCTTCAGCATGTTGATTTATTCCGTGGAGCTATCGGTTCGCGCGCTGCCGCGCCATCCTTCCCGAAGGAGAATCCGCGCCCTTGAATGGGCGCAAGATCACAAAACCGCACGTCCATTCTCGAATAAATCGACACGCCCTGAAGGCGGAACCCCGAACGGCCGGAGGCCCTTAGGCCCGGTCTCGCAGCTCTGAGACTCCGTCCGCCTCCGCGCAATGGTCGCAGCAGTAGAAAGCCGCTTCCTTCTCCAGCCCGTGGCCGATGATTCGGATCCCGCAGGTCTTGCAGCGCGGCGCGAGCTTGTGAATCGCGCACTCAAAACTATCGAAGGTATAGGCCTCGCCACGGACGTGCACTTCGAAGGTTTTGTCGTATTCGTTTCCGCATGTGTCGCAAACCGGCATGGATTTTATTTAGGTTAGGTTTGAAAAAGCGATGAGTGCAGGATCTGCCTCGTTGTTGTCCTGATCAGGAGGAATTCTACCCGGCTGGGGAGGGGAAGGCAAGGCTTTTCCATGTCCTGGACCCTTCAAGGCTCAGAACTCCTGATCTTGCGAGAGCGAACGTGGAAGCCGAGGAAACTCAATGAGCCGAAGATGACGTGATAGAGCAGGCATGTGTAGGTGGAGGGCATCGCCGGCCGGTTTCTGGCGCCCCTGCCGGGGTGCGGATCGAATTACGACTCACACCGGTGGTGTCGCTGCGCTTTACCACCGGCTACAAGCTGCGAAGCCTCCGGCTTCTCTCGGGGCTTTGCAAGCTCGTTCCACTGAAGTTTGGGGCAACGTCCAGCCAGAAATGTAAAAACTCCAGCAGTGCGCGGCTCTGCCGCGCACTCCAAAGCGCTTTGGGCAGAGAATGTCCTCGCCTTTACCTGAAGGCTCCCCTGGGATCGCCGGGTCTCACTCGGCCATTCTCCACCTGATCATCCCGGCCTCTTCGCCGGATTCCGGCTCCGCCTCATTCCGTAGGAGTTCTGAGCCTTCCAAATGGTTACCGGCGCCGCTGATTGACCGCGGAGATCTCTTCCTGGAGCCGGAGGAAGTTTTCGTAGCGGCGACGTTCCAGCAGTCCTTCCTCGAGGGCGGCGCGGACGCGGCATCCGGCGTCGCGTTGGTGCCGGCAGTTTTGGAAGCGACAATCGGCGGCGAGGGACTCGATGTCGGCAAAACTTTCCCGCAGGGCGTCGCTGTCGCTCCAGATATGCAGTTCCCGCATGCCTGGGTTGTCGATGAGAAGCCCGCCTTGCGGGAGCAGGAGGGCTCGCCGGGCGGTGGTGGTGTGCCGGCCCTTGCCGGTGTGAGCGTTGACCACACCGGTGTCTTGGAGGGGCCGGCGCAGGAGAGCGTTGAGGAGGGTGGATTTGCCGACGCCCGAAGACCCGACAAGGGCGGAGACGATTCCGGGACGGCAATAGGGTTGAAGCGCTTCCAATCCGGAACGGTGCAAGGCGCTGATGGCATGGGCGGCGGCATCGCCGGTTATGGATTTGAGGGCGGCGAGATGCTCGGCGACTTCAGCCTCCGGGATGAGGTCGGCTTTGTTGAGCAGCACGACCGGAGCGGCTCCGCCTTCCTGGGCGAGCAAAAGATAACGTTCAATGCGTCCGGGCCGAAGATCGACATCGACATCCGTGACCAATAGGACGAAATCGACATTGGCGGCGACCATCTGTTGCACCGTCTCTTTCCCCGGGGCTTTGCGGCAGAAGCAGGACCGGCGGGGCAGGCGATGCTCGATGCGGGCCGGGTGGCCGGGCGGCGAGTTGGCGTCCCGCCGGATGGCGACCCAGTCTCCGACGGTGGGAAGCTCTGCCGCTGAGGCGGCCTGGTGTTTGAGGCGGCCGCCGAGGACAGCCGGGTCCTCCGCGCCGGAAGCGCTGAGGACGCAGAGACCTCCGCCAAAGTCGGCGGTCACCAGGGCGGCTTCGAGGCCGCGGTCGCGGAATGGAGCGAAGCCAACATCGAGGGCGTCATTCCATCCGAGATCGCGCAGGTCCATACAGGGATGGCCGGCCTCAGCCAGGATGGGTGCGGAACGCAGATGCGGGCAGCCCTTCGGCGTTGGAAAGGTTCGGCTCGGCGGTTTGCGACCAGGCGAAACGCACTTTCACGGGCTCGGAGACTTCCGGACTGGAGACGAGAACGGCGCTGCCGTCGATCTGCGCGCGCGCGGGCTTCCAGGCCCCGTCGGAACCGGCGATCTCGAAATGGGTTAGGGGATTTCCGTCGCGGGCGACGAGGCCGTTGGGAGCATGGAGGAAATGGATCCGGATCGAGCCGCCCTCCGCACTGTGCCGGTCGTAAAGGGGCCCGGAGAACACCAGATCCTCCTTCCCATAGTCCTTGGCCAGGGCGTTGAGGGCCAAGCGGATGCCCACGTCCTTCTTGTTAGGAGGGTGAATGTCGCCGATGGTGGAGATGTCGTTGATCACGGCCATTCCGGTGTAAGGAATGCGGAGACAGGCCGTCTGAGTCTCCCAGAAGACCGGCAGAACATGTTCCGGATTTCCATAACGGAAGGGGGCCAATTGCACGAAGTGGAAGGACAGCTCAGGATTCTGGAAGACCTTCCGCCAACCGTGAATGAGGGCTTTCTTTTTGTGATAGTAAAGCATGCCCTCGCCCACGTTGGATTCGCCTTGATACCAGATGGCTCCGCGCAACCCATAGGGAACCACGGGATGAATCATGGCGTTGTAGAGCACGGTGGGGTCTTGATTGTTCTCCCTGAGTTCAGGGGGCGACGGCGGCAGCGGAGGAAACGTTTCGTTCTGTTCGAAGGCGGCTCCGGCCTGTTCCGTCCAATCCTTTACCTTCTGCAAGAACTCTTCGCGGGCGACGCGGTATTCCGATGTCGTAGGCGTGGCTTCGCGGGCGGCGCGGTTGACCTCTTGCAACTCGGCGAACCAAGTAAAGGCCTCGAGGGGGATCCAGGGCTCGATCCGCGATCCGCCCCAGGCCGATTGGATCAAGCCAATGGGGACTTGGAGTTCCGATTGCAGACGTTCCCCGAAATAGTAGGCGACGGCGGAAAAGCCCGGGACGGTTTCCGGAGTGCAGGCGGTCCACCGCGCCTCCACGTCGTCCTGCCGGTCGCGGCGGCTGACCAGCGGGATTTGGAAAAGGTGGATGCCAGGTTGATCCGCGCTGCGAATCGCTTCTTCGGCTCCACTGCTTTGCTGCACCGCCCATTGCATGTTGGATTGGCCGGAACACAGCCAGACCTCGCCGACTTTGACATTTGAAAGGGTGCGGGTCTCATCGCCGGTTTGAATGGCGACCTCGCGCGGTTCAGCGGACGCCTCCATTTTTGGCAGGGAGACGATCCAGAAGCCGTGACTATCGGCTGTGGTTTCGACGCGCTGCTCTCCAAGGGTTACCGAGACGGACTGCCCGGCGCCGGCCCAGCCCCAGAGGGGGTTTTCGCGTTGCTGCTGGAGGACCATATTGTCGCCGATGACGGAAGGAAGCCGGAGGGCGGCGGGGACGGTGTTTGGCAGCAGCCCGAGGGTTGACAGGAGGGCGAGGGCAGAGGCAAAGCTGGAACGGTGCGGTTTCATGGCGCTTGGGAGGGTTTCGAGAAAGTGGCGCAGACAATTTCGCGATCGCTGCGGGCGACGATCATGCTACCGGAGAAAGCGGGATGCGCCCACGTTTTTCCGATGAGTTGAGCCCGGCTGACCTCGTCGTATCCTTCGGGGCGAAGGTTGAGGAGGACGAGTTCGCCATTGCTGTTGAGGGCAAGGGCGCGCCCGGAGTCGCCGCCGGCGGCGACGAGAGAGGCTTGGGGATTGCGCCCACCGGGTGTGAGGCGATGGGCCCCGTCTTCCCAGAGGGTGCGGCCGGTTTCTAGTTCGACGCAGGAAAGGCCCCGGCTTTTTTCCAAGAGATAGAGGTGCGGCTCCCGGAAAAGCGGCTGGGCCATCAGGCCGCAGAGGTCCTCACGAGACCAGAGAAGAGTCGCGTCGGCGGGATCCTCGCCAAGGCGCACGGCCCGGGACCCATGCCAGTATCCGGCGATGAAGACGATGTCGCCGTGGAGGACCGGGTCGGCAATGGAGACTCCATATTGAACTTCGTAAGGAATCCGCCACAAAATGCGACCGTCGCGGGGATCGAGGCCGCAGAGGTGCAGCGGCGTCCAACACAGGAGCAGGTCCCGGCCGCGGTGTTGCACTGGGACGGGCGTGCTGTAACCGGCGGGGTCCGACCCGCTGCGCCAACGGGGAGCCCCCGTGAGACGATCCAGAGCCACGTAGCATCCGTCCGGTTCGGCGCCCAGGTGGAGAATAAGCAGGTCATTCCAAACCAGGGGAGAGGCGGCGAAACCCCAGGCGGGCTGGCGGGCGCTCAATTCCTTGGGGGTGTCTACGGACCAGAGCAAGCGGCCGCTGGAGGCTTCGAGGCAATGAAGCTGTCCGGTGGCTCCGAGCGCGTAGGCGCGGCCTTCGTAGAGCGTGACTGAAGCGCGGGGGCCTGAGCCATAGTCGAGGTCGCCGTAGGCGGCGGCATAGCGGTGCTCCCAGAGCAGGCCTCCCGTTTCGAGAGAAAAACAAACAATGCGTTCCTCCTCCCGTCCCCGTCCTTCAGGACGATCGAGGGTGAAGACTTTTCCGTCGGCAATGGTGATTCCGGAATAGCCGCCTCCGATGGATTGTTTCCATACCGTGGTCAAGCCTTCGTCGGGGAAGGACTCCGGAAGAGGGGCGGAGGGGGTCCAGACGCCGTTGTGCTGCGGTCCGCGCCACCAAGGCCAGTCTTCCGCAGGCGCGAATGTGCTGCCGAGGGCGAGGCACACGGCGACGAAGGGTGGGACTGAAAGTTTCGATTTCAAGGCGGGGGAAGGTGGACTCAGACCTGAGATTTGAGGTCCGGGGTGGGAATGAGCGGGGACGACGCGTTGAGGTTCAGAGACTCCGTGTCTTGGATGCCCAGGTTCGCGTAGATTTGGCGGGTGGCTGTCGAGCGATTCAGCGTGTAAAAATGAATCCCTGAGATTTCTTCGTCAATGAGTTGCGCGCACTGCTCGGTTGCGTAGTGAATGCCGACCCTCTGGACGGCTTCCTCGTCTGGCCCGCAACGGTCGATGGCCCGGAGAAGCTTCGCCGGGAAGCGGGCTCCGGCGGCGAGTTCGGCCATACGTTCCATACCCGCCCGGGAGGTGATGGGCATGATCCCAGCGATGATGGGGGCCTGAATCCCCGCGAGCCGGCATCGATCCCGGAAATCGAGGAAATCGCGGTTTTCGAAGAAGAGCTGGGTGCAGATGTAGTCGGCCCCGGCATCGACTTTGGCTTTCAGGTAATCCATTTCGAGAAGTCGATTGGGAGTGGCGGGATGCCCCTCGGGAAAACCGGCGACCCCGATCCCGAAGCCCTGCTTTAAGGGATGGCTGCCTGTTTCGTTGAAACGGCGAATGAAGCGAACGAGGTCGGCGGCATGTTGAAAGGCGTCCTTGGACTTATCGTAGCCGGCTGAATTCTGCGGAGGATCGCCTCCAAGAGCGAGAATGTTGGCGATGCCGGCGGCGGCGTAACGCTCGAGGATTTCCCGGATCTCCTTTTCCTGGTGGCAAACGCAGGTCAGATGGGGGATGGGGTCAAAGGCGGCGCTGTTCTTGAGCCGGAGGACAAGGTCGTGGGTGAGTTCGCGAGTCGAACCACCAGCCCCGTAGGTGACGCTGACGAAGGAGGGCTTGTAGGGCTCGAGTTCGCGGATCGTTTGATAGAGAGACTCCGCCGCCGCCGAAGTTTTCGGAGGAAAGAATTCGAAGGAGAAAGTGATCCGGTGGCGGGCGAAAATGTCCCGAATGTGCATGAACCTGGACGGATCAGGGTTCGGTGGAAACCGGGGGATCTGGGTCAGACGCCGCAGGGCCGGACTCCCCGGTGGCCGTCGCGTCCCCGGGCTCCGTTTCCGCGGGCTCCGGATTGGCCAAGGGCGGTTCCGCCGTTTCGGCGTTTTCCGCGCCAGGCTCCCCGGCCTCGGGTTGGGACGTGGTGGCGGGCTCCGGGTCAGGAGCTTCGGGAGGTGAACCGGTGTCCACGGTGCTGGGGTCGCCCGTTTCATCTGCTTCCTCATCCCTCAAGGCGCCGGGCGCGATGAGATTCAATCTCGCGCGCTCGTCTTCGATCATGGCCTTGTGGTAGGGAAGGAGTTCGCCAGCGGCGAGTCCGTCGTAGGAAGACGCCGCTTCGCGGACATACTGGGCCGCCGCTTCGCTGTCGCCGGCATCTCGCGCATGCACCGCCCGGGCGACCCAGAGACCTGCTTGTTGAATCCGCGCCAGTTGAGCGATATCGGCGGGAACGTCATTGCCCATGGCTTTCCGGAGGTTTTCGCCCGCTTTGTCGAAGTCTCCGGCGGCTTGATCCTGGACGGCGAGGGCCAGGTGCGCAGCGTGGTAGCGGGGGTGGGAGGAGTAGGAGGAGAGAAAGGTCTCCAAGGCTTCCCTGGATTCGGCTGGCTTTTCCTCTTTCCAGAGGCGGCCGGCAAGTTCCAAGAGGGCGCTGCCGGCCGCGACCTTGCCGGAAAACTGGGCGGCAGTATCTCGCAGGGCTTCGACGGTATCGGCTGAAGTGAAAGCCCGGGCGGCATCACTTTCGCCCTTGTAACGGAGGTACTGGTTGATAAAGAAGGCGCAGACCGCCAGGAGGACAGCGATGAGGGAGATGAGCAGGCCCTTTTTGTGATCTTCGACGAAGCGTTCGAGCTTGGAATAGTCGTGCTCGATGGCGGCGACCGGAACTGAGGCCGGGGGGATGCCGGGTTTGGTTTCCATGCTGGGCCTAGTGATCGTGCGGGAGACGGCGCATTTGCGGCGCGGGCGAAGGGATGGGCTCTGTAACTTAGGGCCCGGCGGAGTGCAACCCGTTTGTTGCGGGTAGGGCGCGGTGCGCAGGGCTTTTTCAACAGGGGGAAAGCACTGCCGAAGGAGGGTATTGAAACCAGCGCTTGCCGGGAGGCGTAGTTTGTGAAAAAATTCACAAAGTTCGACCGCCGACATGCTGAAAGAGCAAATCAGGCAGGGAATGCTGTTCGAGGCCCTGCGCCCCGACCTGGAAGCCGTGGAGGAGCTGATTTTTCAGCAGGCCGCCGCCTTCGATCCGGGCGTTGAGGGTTATATCAGCTATTTGCTGGAATCCGGCGGGAAGCGGATTCGGCCGGCCTTGGCTCTGTTGGCCGGCGGGGCGACGGCTGGAGAGCCGCACGAGGGACATCACCGGCTGGGGGTGATTCTGGAACTGATCCATGTGGCCACGTTGGTGCATGACGACATCATGGACGGGGCCGAGCTGCGGCGGAAGGTCCCGACTGCGGCGGCCAAATGGGGCAGCGCCTTGAGCGTGCTGCTGGGGGACTGTCTGTTTGCTCACGCGCTCGATCTGGCATCCAGGTATGACGACACCGTGGTGAGCCGCGCCGTGGCAGCGGCGTCGCGCGACGTCTGCACCGGCGAGATCCTGCAAACGCAGCGGCGTTTCGATCTCAATCTGCGCCGGGAAGATTATTTCCGGATGATCGAGATGAAAACGGCGAGTCTCTTCGCCTGCGCCACCGGGGTTGGGGCCTATTTGTCGGGGGCGAGCGAGGAGGTGTGCAACCGGTTGCGGGTCTACGGGCTCAAACTGGGATCGGCTTACCAGATTTATGACGACTGTCTCGATTTGGTCGGCAGCGAACAGAAGGCGGGAAAGACGCTGGGCACGGATTTGGCCAAGGGGAAGCTGACCCTGCCGTTGATTTTGCTGATCGAGGAAGCGACAGAGGCGCAGAAGTCGAAGCTGAATGCACTGTTGTTGCAGCGTGAACCCGTGGATGCATCGGTGCTGGCGGGGATCGCGGATTACGAGGGGGCTATCGAAGCGGCTCTGGCGACAGCCGAGCGCATGCTGAAGGAGGGGGTGACTGCGTTGGAAGGAATGACGGATAGTTTTTACGGGGATGGGCTAATCGAGATCGTCCGCTATGTGCGGGGCTTGATCGCGGCCTGCCGGGCTGGGGGATGAGTGCACTGGAGCTGCGGACCGGCGAAGGTTGGCGGAGCGCGCCTGCGCTGCCGGCCGCATCGCGGCAACCCGGGTAGAACGGTGGCGGGCTTCAGAATCGCGGTTTGTGGGCTGGCTTCGGAGAACTGCACCTTTTCTCCGGACCGGACGCGGTTGCAGGACTTCCGAATCTTGCGAGGCGAAATGATGGTTGAACGCCATCCCGTCTTAAGGGCACAGGGGCGAGAGGACTGGGCCTCGGATTTGACGATTCTTCCGCTTCTCCACGCTCGGGCGTTGCCCGGAGGGGTCATCGAGCGGGCCGCCTACGAGGCGCTTCGGGACGAGATTCGCCGTGGGCTGGAGCTGGCCATGCCGCTGGACGCCGTGTTTCTAGATCTGCATGGCGCGATGCACGTGGAAGGACTCGAAGACGCCGAGGCGGACTTTGCCGGGGTGGTGCGCGCCGTGGTGGGCCGGGAGGCTTTGCTGGGGGCGAGCATGGATCTGCATGGGAACGTCTCCGCGGAGCTGGTGGGTTTGGTGGACCTCTTTAGCGCTTACCGCACGGCTCCGCACGAGGATGAGGAAGACACGCGGGACCGGGTTTGGCGTATGCTAGGAGACTGCTTGCGCGGGGTCCGGCGGCCAGTCAGGGTTTGGGCGCCGGTTCCGGTGTTGCTTCCTGGGGAGAAAACGAGCACGCAGGCGGAACCCGGGCGTTCCCTGTTTGCGAGTCTGGAGGCCCGGCAGCGGGCCGCGGGACTGTTGGATCTGTCGCTATGGGTGGGCTACGCGTGGGAAGATGCCCCGCGGGCTTCGGCAGCGGTAGTGGCCACGGGGTTCGATGGGCCAGCGGCGCGGCAGGCGGCGGGGGAGATGGCGCAGGCCTACTGGGACCAGCGGGAGAACTTTGTCTTCTCGACGCCGTCGGGTTCCTTGAACGAGGCCGTCGCCTGGGTGCTTGAGCAAGGTGACCGGCCGCTCTTTGTCTGCGATTCCGGGGACAACCCGACCGCAGGCGGTCTGGGCAGTCTGGTGCAGGCTTCGGGAGTTTTCTTGGACAGCAGTGAGGAATGGATTCGCCGCGAGCGGGCCGTTACGGTGGCGGGACTGTGGGCTCCCGATGCCGTAGCACGTTGTTTTTCAGCAGGAATTGGATCGATTTTAGAAGTAGAAGCGGGATATTCAGGCGCAGAGAATTATGCGGGCAAGCGGCGGATCAGGGGAAAGGTAGTCGCCTTGCATGAAGGCGATCCGTGGGCGCGCCGGCAGGCGGTGTTGGACTGCGGTCCGGTGCGGCTCTGTCTGACGGAGGGACGCAAGCCCTTTCATTCCTGCGATGATTTCCGGATTCTAGGAATCGATCCAAGGGGGTTGGATGTGGTTGTGGTAAAAATGGGCTATCTCGTGCCCGAGTTTCATGCGCTGGCGGCGGGGGCCTTTCTGGCGTTGACCCCGGGTCCGGTAAATCAGGACATCGAAGGCTTGTCCTATAAGCGGCTGAGACGTCCGCTGTGGCCCTTGGACCGGGAGATGGTTTGGCGGGCGGAGCCGCGGGTGTTCGCAGGCGAGAGTGTGGGCGCTTAGGGATCCGCGTAACTGCTGCTGGCGGAGGAGCCGGAGGCCCACTGCTTGGTCCCGTCGCGGCCAATGAGTTGGACGGCGTCAATCTCATTCCAGCCGGAGATGCGGGCGGTATCGAGGTAGACCTTGACGGACTGCGTGCGCAGATCGTTTTCCACGAGAAACTCGGAGGTCACCAGTTCGTTTTGGGCGGATCCGTCGAGGGTTCCTTCCCAGATGGTCGCTTCACTGCCGTCTGGAAGCACGGCGGCCACTTTGCTGATGGCGCCGGGATTATGGCTTTCCACGACATTGACCTGCTCGAGATCGACGAGATCGTCGTAGTCGAGTTGGATCCACTCTTCGCCTCCGTCGGGGAGTTTCGAGGCCCAGGCGGAGGGGATATCTCCCGGTTGGCCGGTGTCGGGTTCGCCTGCGGCTTGCTCGTGTCCCCAATTGCGTTTGGGGCCGCCTGACCAGTGTTCGACGTGCTCGCGTTGGGGGAATACCGCTGGGAAGCTGCCGATGTAATCGTCACCGGATAGGATGAGGCCTCCCAAAGCCGGTGTTTGGCGGGCTTCTTCGCGCAGTTCCTCCAGTTCCTGGCGGAGGGCAGTCCGTTCCGCGCGGGCGAGTTCCAGGTCGGAGACGAGGTTGTGGACGGTGGTTTCGAGGGGTCCAGGAGCAAAAGATGGCGGCGCCGGCGGATCTGCGTTTGAGTTCTCAGGGGAAGATGGATAGAAGGCGGGGCGTGATTCGAGCAGGACGAGTCTTTGCTCGATTTGGAAGAGTTGAACTCCGAGGAGGAGAGCCGCAAGAAGCAGGCTGGCCGTGGCGACAAAGTGAAGCTTGGTCATAATGGAAACATTGGAGAAGTTGGATCTCGTCCCGGGACGGCGCAAGAAACCGATGAGACCGGCGCCCGGGGAAACCGCCGGCATCGCGGTGCAGAGGGGGTTGAGCTTCTGCTTGTCAAAGAGGTGGAGTGGCGTCGAGGTTTCGCGGCGAACCGCGGAACCGGTTGCTGAAGGAATATGGGACTGATCCCTTTGCTGACGGAGGCGGCGCGCCAGAGCGGTTGCTCTCTACCGGAGACCTGCCAGGCCGTCCTCAAGAGCGCCCGCCGCCGCCGCCTTCCCTTGATAGACGCGCTGCTCGACGCTCGCTTAGTCAACGAAGTAAGATTTTTTCGCGCGTTGTCGGCGGAACTGAACATTCCTTTCATGGAGAGCACGAGTCTGGATCTGTCGGAGCCGCTCCACGCCAAGTTCCCGGCGAAATTGGCATTGCGGAACCGGGTCTTGCCGGCGCAGATTCGTCCGGACGGTCTGACCGTGATGACCTACAATCCCTTCGATCTGGAGGCGAAACAGAATCTCGGACAAGAGATGGCCAAACCGGTGCTGTGGGTGCTGGGAACACGCCACTACATCCTCGAATCGCTGAGGTTGGGTTATGGGGTGGGAGCTGCGAATTTCGATGATCTGATCGAGGGCAGGGAGGGCGAGGACACAACCGACGCGCTGGCCCAGGAGGTCAGCGTGCTGGACAATGAGGACGAGGCCACGGTGATGAGCTTCGTGAACCAGGTGTTCCGGGAAGCGCTCAACGAACGGGCGACGGACATCCATGTGGAGCCGCTGGAGAGGGATCTGCGGATTCGCTACCGGGTCGATGGATCGTTGCAGGAGGTCAAGGCGCCGCCCAACATGCGATTGTTGCAGGCTTCCCTGATCTCCCGGCTCAAGATCATGGCCCAACTCGACATCGCTGAACGGCGTCTGCCGCAGGACGGGCGGATCAACTTGGAGGTGGACGGGGACCGCATCGACGTCCGGGTGGCCACCATTCCCTCTGTCAACGGTGAGAGCGTGAGCTTGCGCATTCTGAGCCGGGAGAAGTTTGATTTCGAGGCGCTGGGGCTGGAGGAAGGGCCCGCAGAGAAGATCCGGCGGATGTTGAAAATGCCCAACGGCATCGTTTTGGTTACTGGGCCAACTGGGTCGGGGAAATCGACGACGCTTTACACGTTTCTGCGGGTTTTGAACACAGCGGACCGGCGGATCGTGACCATTGAAGATCCGGTTGAGAACAAGCTGGATGGAGTGTTGCAGATCGCGGTGAAACCCGAGATCGATCTGACCTTTGCCAGCGGTCTGCGCAGTATTTTGCGCGGGGATCCCAACGTGATCATGGTGGGCGAAATGCGCGACGTGGAAACGGCGGAGATCGCCATTCGAGGGGCGCTGACGGGTCACCTGGTGTTCTCGACATTGCACACCAACGATGCGGTGGGGGGCATACACCGGCTCTTGGACATGGGCATCGAGCCCTTTCTCATCGCTTCATCGGTCCGATGCTTTTTGGCGCAGCGCTTGGTGCGCAAGCTTTGTGAGGAGTGCAAGACTCCGGCGGAGGACATGCACGATGGATATCTGGAGCACATCGGGTTTCCCCAGAACCGGAGAGGCGGGCTGATGCGTGCGGCGGGTTGCCGGGAGTGCCGGGGCACGGGTTATCATGGGCGCATGGCGCTGATGGAGATTTGTGAAGTCACGCCGGCCATGCAGGATCTCATCGCGGAACATGCGCAGGCTTCGGCGTTGCGGGCCAAGGCCTTGGAGGAGGGGATGACGCCGTTGCGCGATGACGGTTGGAACAAGGCGGCGCAAGGATTGACGACGATCGACGAAGTGCTCGCGGTGACGGCCGGCGACAATTCCGGAGGGAGCCGCGATGTCCAGAGCGCGTGGCCCGCCTTCAAGCCGGCAGTCTGAGGCGCATTATGGAGGACTTCTCCTACACGGCCATCGACGGGTCGGGCCGGACGGTGGAGGGCAGGGCGACCGCGAGCAGCCGTCAAGAGGTCTACCGGCAGTTGGAAGAGCGAAGTCTCACTCCCATGGAGGTTCGCGGGGGAGCCGCGACCCGGGCGGATTCCCGCGCCGAGACGGAGGATTCGCCATCGGGTCCTCCGCGCTTGAAACGCGCACACTTGATTCTGTTCACCGAGGAACTGGCGGATTTATTGGATGCGGGCGTGCAACTTCAGCAAGCGCTGGCGATCCTGCACGGGCGTCAGCAGAATCCGGCGATCAATAAAGTGTCGTTTCTCCTGCGCGAGGAGCTGCGGGAAGGAGTGAGCTTCTCTGCGGCTTTGCGCAAGGTGTCGCCGAGCTTCGACGATCTCTATTGCAATTTGGTGTCCGCGGGAGAGGTCAGCGGATCGCTGGCGAAGATTCTGAGGCGGCTGGCTGCCAATTTGACCATTCTCCATGAGCTGCAGTCCAAGATGCTCTCGGCGATGATCTACCCCTGTTTTCTGATCCTCGCGTGCATTCTGTTGATGGTGGTTTTCATGACTGTGCTGGCTCCCCAATTGACCAATTTGCTGGCCAGCGCCAAGCAGGAACTGCCGTTGCCGACCCGCATTCTGGTGGACACGACCGCCTTTTTCTCGAAGTGGTGGTGGGTCTTCGCCGTCGCGGCGGGGGTGGGCCTGCTCAGCTTTCGTTCCGTGCTGGTGCGGCCTGCGGGCAGGCTTTGGTGGGACGGGTGGAAACTGCGGACTCCGCTCTTTGGACCCATTATGGAGACCCGGTTTAGCGCGGCTTTCGCCCACGGTTTGGGCACCCTCGTGGTCAATGGGGTGTCGCTGTTGCCGGGATTGCGCTTGATGACCCGGGCCACCGCCAACGCCTATTATCGAAGCGCTTTGCAGAAGGTCTGTGAGTTGGTGGGCAGCGGGGATTCCCTGGCCGGGGCGCTCAAGCGTGTGGGGGGTTTTGCACCCTTGCTGGTCGATCTTCTGGCCGTGGGAGAGCAGACGGGGACTCTGGGCCGCAGTTTAGAGAAGGCCGCGGGCCGGTTCGACAAGGAATTGGACGGCCGGATCAAGCGTCTGACCGCGTTGATCTCGCCGGTGATCATCATCTTTATGGCCGTCATTGTGACGGGTGTGGCCTATTCCATCGTGGCCGCGATTTTTCAGTCGGTATCGGGGATCCGGTCGCGGGGTTGAAACGCTTTCCTCAGTTAGAGAGTGTGAGGGGCCGCCATTCCGCATCTCCGCTGCTCCGGGTGCACCCCCGTATCAATCGTGTCGCGCAATAAACCCTTTTCCGCCGTTGCCCGCTTCCTCCGAGCAGGCGCCCAAGGAGGTCCTTCCCGACGGGGGTTGCCCGCTTCACAGGTGGGGCTTCCGGAGCGTGGAACGGGATTCGCTCTTGAGCTGGTTCCCGGTTCGGAGTAGGCGAGGGCATGCGCACGGAGCCCCCTTCCGAACCGGCTATCGGCGTCATTGGCGGCAGCGGTCTCTACGATCTCGAGGGCTTCAAGGAAAGTCAGGAAATCCAGGTGTCCACGCCGTTCGGATTTCCGTCGGACCTCATCGTGGGAGGGAGACTGGAGGGCAAGCCGGTTTACTTTTTGCCCCGGCACGGCAGGGGGCACCGCTTGTTGCCGGCGGAGATCAATCACCGGGCGAACATCTGGGCTTTGCGATCGCTGGGGGTGCGGTGGATCTACAGCGTCACCGCCGTTGGGAGTCTCCAGGAACATTTGCGACCGCGTGACCTTGTCTTGCCGGATCAGTTCTTTGACCGGACCAGCCTCAGAACAGAACATAGCTTTTTTGGGAGCGGGATCGTGGCGCATGTGGCCTTTGCTGAGCCCGTCAGCGCCGGATTGAGCCGTCTCGCGGCGGCGGCGGCACGGGAAACGAGACTGCCCTGCCACGAGGGCGGCATTTACGTGAACATGGACGGCCCGGCATTTTCGACCCGGGCGGAGTCGGAATTCCACCGCCGCATGGGTTTCAGCGTCGTGGGGATGACCAACGTCGCCGAGGCCAAGCTCAGCCGGGAAGCAGAGATCGCTTTCGCGCCCCTGGCTTTCGTCACCGATTACGACGCCTGGCGGGAGGGTGAAGAAGCGGTGACGGCGGAGTTGGTTTTCGAACACCTTCGGGCAAACGTGTCGGCGGCGCGGGGTTTGTTGCGCATATTGCTTCCCCGCACGCCGGCAGAGCCGGACTGGCGGGAACACCGCGCCTTGGATGCCGCCTTGGTGACGGACCGGTCCTTGTGGCCGCTTGAGACGCTGCAGCGTCTCTGGCCCATCCTCGCGCGTTTCGGCGGGGGAAAAGGCGAACACGACTCCATGGGAGCGGGGATGGTTTCCCCGGCAGATTGAGGCTTGCGCGTTGCGGAAGGGCGGAGGAAGATGGTTTTTCTCCAAGGAGAAATCGCGACAACCATGAAGACGAGGAAAGAAACCCTTCTTCCGGCGCCTCATTTCGGCTTGATGGTGTTGCTGCTGGGCGTGGCTCCCTGTTGTGCTCAGACCGGAGATCCCGCCACGGCGGGAGAGATTCCGGCCAGGGCGGCGCCTTCAGGGGCTGTGGGGGAACCCGCCGCCGTGGAGGCTTTCGCAGACGGGAAACCGGTGCGGGCGGCATATTTCAGCGCCGAGATTCCCGAGCCTTATGTGGCCCTCACCTTCGACGATGGGCCGCACCCGAAGAATACGCCACGGTTGTTGGATCTGCTGCGGGAGCGAAAAGTGCGAGCGACCTTTTATGTCGTCGGGCAGAATGTGAAGGAGTTTCCCGCCATCGTCCGCCGCATTGCGGAAGAGGGTCACGAGATTGGAAACCACTCCTATACCCACCGCAATCTTCAAAAGCTATCGGACGCCGCGGTCCGGCAGGAACTCGAAAAGACGCGGGCAGCCATCAAGGAAGCGGCGGGGGTCGAGCCGTTGACCATGCGGCCTCCTTACGGTTCCTACTCGACCCGGCAGCGGGAATGGACGTTCAAGGAGTTTGGCTACCCGGCGGTGATGTGGTCTGTGGACCCCTTGGATTGGAAGCGTCCAGGACCGGGGGTGGTGGCTGACCGCATCATCAAGGGAGCGGGCAATGGGGCCATCATTTTGGCCCACGACCTTCATTCCCAGACTGTGGACGCCATGCCCAGAACGCTCGACGGACTCACGGAAAGAGGTTTTCGGTTTGTGACCATGAGCCAGCTTTTCGCATTGGAGAACCGGTGGACCCGAATACGGGAAGCCGAGGCGCGGGCTGTTCAGGAACGGGAGACTGCCCGGGAAGCCGGAGAAATCCCGGTTCCCGCCGATTCTGGAGCCGGACCGGCCTCCGGTTCCGATTCCTCCGGCCAATAGTTATCGTTGGCGCGGGCACTCCGGCCCGCGAACTGAAGCGCGCCGGATTCAGAGCCTAAGCCGGGTGGAAGCGTCTGCGCTCACGACGGCGCTCCGCGCCGGGAGAGAGCGGCGATGCTCGCCGCAGTCCAAGGGCCTCCGGCGTGGCTCGACGGGGCATCTTAGCGGCGGCTTGTCCGCCGCCTTTGGACTGCGGCGAGAATCGCCGCTTTCGGGCGCGCACAGAACCCCGTCAATCCCAACCCCGCCTCGGCCTCCCAGAGACTCCGCGTCCCTATCGAAAGCCCCGGAGGACTGACGCGCTCTAGAAGGTTCCCCAGGCACGGCGCTCCGCGCCTTATAGAGAGCGGCGAT
>JBGTBW010000130.1:0-42270 GCA_041749135.1 Verrucomicrobiales bacterium | reverse complement strand
ATTTGGATGAGCTGGAAGGGTATGTGGCGCGGGCACTCCTGCCCGCGAACTCTTGAGGTTCCATCGGCGGACAGGAGTGTCCGCCCCACAAGTAGGGCGTCATCTGGCGAGAGGCGGTCTCGCTTCGGCTCAGCGATTTTCCTCCCTGTCCATGATCTCCCTCGATAGGTCAGGAGTTCTGAACCTGGAAATGAGACATGACCGGCTGGAGAAGCGTATTCGGAAAGGCGCCTGAGGGGAGCCTGGACGAGATCCGCGAACATCACGCCCGTGTAATTCAACCTCAGGACTCCTGACCTTGCGAGAGCACACTGCGAAGGCGACCCCGTTACGTGTTCCCTGTAGCACGAACAGCTACTGCGCCTCTCGGAGCAAGCGGAAGAACACCGCCGGCATTGCGGGCCTTGAGAAGACCGCTCGCTGGACATCGCCTGTCGACGTAAGCTCCACGCCTTCAACATTTCTCCACACGCGCAGATCGTCGCTCCAATCAATCCGGTAATCGCTGGACCCGCTCCACGAAATCGTAAGGTCCCCCGGATCCGGTCCCAACTCGATCGCGAGCGCCGGCAGACCCGGCCGCGGCCCATCGTCAGTGATGCGGGCCTCAATCCGCAATTCCTCCGGCTCGCCTCCGTCCGCGCGCTCGATCACCAGGAAAAAGTTCTCCTCACCTTCCCACAATTCGTCGTCGATCAGCGGAATCTCGATCGCCGCTTCCGTCTCGCCCGCAGGAATCCCGGTCTCCCCGCTCCGCTCCTCGAAATCCTGGCCTGCCAGCGCCGATCCGCTCTCCGTGCGGTAACCAAAGGTCACCGGCTTGGCGCTCGGCCTCGAGAGAGAGACCAGAAAGCGCACGGCTCCATCCGATTCACCGGCCGTTATGCCCTCCACGCTCAACATAGGCGGCCAATCGTCATCGAGTATGACGCCCTGAGCGGGCGCGCCCGGCAGCAATACTTCGGAATCGCTCGAAAGCTCGAGCAGCACCGTTTCAGCGTCCTCATCCAGGACATCGTTTACTATCACCATCACTACGCTTCCCACAAGATCGCTTGGAGCGATGAGCACCGAACCCGTGCCTGCTTCGAAATCCTCGGGTCCCGCCGACCCAGCCCCGATCGCGTACTCAATCTCGATCGGTTTTGCCGATGGATGACTCAATACGAGGTCGAAACGCAGCGCCCCCGCGCTTTCAAGCGCAGGAACGGAGGAAACCGTCAGCGTGGGAACAGCTTCGTCGTCCCGAACAACTCCCGCCGCGGTATCTGAACTCAACACCGCGTTCTGAGGCTCCAGGAGTCTCAGCAGAAAGGTCTCCTCTCCCTCGTAGATCGCGTCGTTCAAATACACGACCGAGCCGGCCCACTGGGTCTGCCCCGGAGCAAACTCCGCAATCCCTTGCGTAGCCACAAAATCCACGTCCGCCAACGCCGAACCGC
The DNA here is from genome assembly GCA_041749135.1 of Verrucomicrobiales bacterium. Taxonomy (GTDB): domain Bacteria; phylum Verrucomicrobiota; class Verrucomicrobiia; order Verrucomicrobiales; family DEV007; genus DATKCT01. The sequence goes on along the minus strand of JBGTBW010000130.1, from coordinate 40,828 downwards.
TTTCGAATTGGTAGCGAAGGGAAACCGGCCTCCCGCTCGGCTCCGACAAGGTCAGAGTAAACTCCACCCCGCCCTCATCCTCGCGTCCATCCAAGCCGCTCACCGAGAGTACTGGATCCGGGTCGTTGTCAGCAATCGACGCCGGCACTACCGGATCCACCGTCGTAACATTCACAAGATTCTCGAGACGAAGCATCAGCAGCTCAACGCCCTCAGCCCTGGCATCGTCGATGATTTCGATTGGAATCACTATCGACGTCTCCCCAGGCTGCACGATCTCCTGTCCGCTTGCCGCGACAAAGTCTTCCCCTGCAATCGCCGAATCTCCAAGCAGTAGGTAGTCGAACGACGCCGGAAGTCCGCTCGGACCTGAAAGCGATGCGGTGAAGGCCGCCGGTTGTCCCTCCGTGAATGCGGCCTCATCGAAAACGAGGAGAGGCGGAGGATCGTCGTCGACAACTGTCACAACCGCCTCCTCCGTCCCCAAAACGGCGTTCAACGGCTCCGATAGCCGCAGGGTGAAAGTCTCCAACCCTTCGTGAACGCCGTCATCCAGCAACTCTACAGGCACGAGAATCGCTGTCTCGCCGGGAGAGATCGCAAAGCCCCTCGAGAACCCCTCGTAGTCCTCACCTGCAATGGCGCTGCCGTTCTCCGTCCGCAGCGAGAACGTCACGGGGAACGCGCTCGGGCGGCTGAGGCTGAGGGAAATCGATGCAGCGGGACTGCTCTCAGGGAGGGTTAGGGATTCCCAGGAGATCACGGGCAGCGGATCGTCATTCAGGAGCGTCAACACGGCGCTGGGACGCAGGCTTCCCGCCTTTCCCGCAGGCAGAAAATCTGCAAGCGTTAGCGTGATCTGCTCATCGGCTTCGAATGTTGCGTCCCCGAATATCGAGAGCGGAACGCTCCGCTGCGTCTCTCCTGGCGCAAACTCGACAAGGACCGGTCCCGCTTCGACGTCCACGCCCGGAACAGCGGGTGCGGCCGAGGATCCAGTGATCACGACTGCGGCCGAGGAGGCGACGTTTGTCCGCACGGACCGCTGCAATACAATCGAGCCCAATACCGAAGTCGCGTCGCCTTCCGCAACGCTGTAGGCCGCTGCCGCGAAGTCGTATTCCGGATGGATGTCCTCTTCGGGAATGGTGACGGTCATGCGCGTCAGCGCCCCAAGCACGCCCGGCGCCGGATCGCCCAGATCGAGAACCAGAGTCTCAGCGTCTTCCGGCGCATCGTCTTCGGCGATCTCGATCCACAACACCACCGAGGTTTCGCCCGCAGGTATGATCAGCGGAGATGCACTGTGCGGATGGATCGAGTAGTCACCGGGCGACGCCGTCGACTCCGGAGCCACCGACCAGGACACCGAAACATTCCGCAGAACTGCGCGGTCCAGCGTGACTTCAACCGGCACAACGCCGCTTTCCGACGCAGCCGTTTGAGTCCCTGCGGCAAACGACACGCGAAGCACCGAGGCGGCGTCCTGAGGATCCGTCTCCGTCAAATACTCTTCAAAAGTGGACGACTGGTCTCCGTCAGGATCCGCGAACGCCCCGGTGAACGAATCTCCAGGGAAATGCTCGGAGATCCACGCATCGGGAAGTCCATCCACTACCGAACTCGGCTGAGAGTCGGGTCTGAAGGAAACTACCCGGACTGTGGCCCAGGGTGAGGCGTGCACGCCGTCGTCAGCCCGGTAGAAGGCCCGGTCATAGAAGGTCGTGCCCTTGAGATCGAGGCGGGGACTGTCGAAGTATCCTGTGGCAAGGTAGGTCAATGCAGATCCAGCCAGAGTGAAGTCTCCGTTGTTAGACGTGGTGCGCGTGGGATGCAACGCCACAGAGAGCGGCGGTCCCGGGCTCTCGAGGTCCAGACCCAGAAGGCTGATGCGGTTTACTTCCGGATTCCCCAACGTGGATTGAGCCGGGTGCGTCGTGATGTCCATGACCCTGTTGGGAGCGAAAGGAGGTTTGTTGTCAAAAGGATAGGAGCGCCCCGCCGTCTCCAAGTCGTAGGCGCGCAGGTCGGCCCCCCGCCCGTCCCGGTGCGCCAAATAATACATCAGCGCATCTTTCCGAACGGGATCAGCCTCCCCTGGCGTTTCACTCGAGTGCGCCAATCCAAGCGCATGACCAAGCTCATGACACAACACTTCCTCTAAGCTCTTGAGATCGCTCAAAGCGGCGTGACGATGATTTACCACCACGTGCCCCTGTGTCGTCCGGTGAAATTCCCGTTCATAGACGCGGCCGCCGGCCCCGCCTTCGGGCAGGCCGCCATTTACCAGCCGCAAGCCACCGAACGCCAGCGTCGTGCTCCCCGGTATCGAGTCATATTCGTCGTGCAACTGCACGCGGATGCGGCCGTCCGCCGTCGTAACTGTGGACGCAGCCTGGCCAAAGGACGTAACTCCTTCAAACTGAAAGGCGATTCCGGTCGCAGCCGTCCATTCAGCGCACGCCTCCTCGACGGCCTCGAGCGCCTCCTCACCCGAGATGCCTTCGGGCAACACATCCATGTCCACCAGGTAGGGAATGGGCTCCCCGCGGTCCGGAGCGAGGAGACGCGTCGGATGCGCGCTCGATCCTGCGGGCACCGTGTATTCATTAAGTCCCGATTCCGTTACGCTTCGAAAAAAAACATCCACTGGGATCTCTGGCAGCGGTTCCTCAGCCGCGAGATCCTCGGCGGGCGGGGCCAAGCCCGTCCAATCGGAACCGGGATCGCCCTGCGCACGACACCGCTCTGCAAGACGGGCTACGCGGCGCGACCAAGGCGAACCTGGCCGCCCATCGCGCATCAGCTCCGCTGCATCGGGTCCGCCCGCCGCCACGATCTCACCGTCAGCACGGCGCGTGACGCAGAACAACCGGTTTTCGCCTCGCCGCAAGGGAAGGGACAAACTCGACCAATCGACAGCGTTCCCTGAGCGGCCACCCGGAACGGTCACGACCACCTTGCGGGGCAGGCGGCCCTTCAAAACCTCCCCCGTCTCGACGACGAAGCGCGTTTCCAGCGCGCCGTCCGCCCGCTCCACCGTCCGGCCCCCGAGTACGCGCCCCGTAAACACCGCGTCCGAGCAGCGCGCCAACTCTTCCTCCGTCACAGGCGCATACGTGGCCGCTGGGGTTTTCGCCAACAAAAGACTACCTACGAAGAGCACACCAAGACTCCGAAGAACCAGCGGCCTGGAGCACGAGTTCAAACTCGAGCCAGGGAGAGCGGGAGCCATGGGCATCCGGGGAGGCGCCGTTGGGGTCAGGTTTTCCGGTCGCTGTCGAGAGCGGCGAGAAGGGTGAAGCGGAAGGTGGATCCTCGACCGGGCTCAGATTCGACCCAGATGCGGCCGCCGTGCCGTTCCACGATCTTCCGGCAAACGGCGAGTCCGATTCCCGTTCCCGGGTACTCCTCCCGGCCGTGGAGGCGCTGGAAGATCTGGAAGATTCTGTCCCGGTGCCGCTCTTCGATGCCGATGCCGTTGTCTTGAATGGAGATCATCCAATGGCGCCGGTCGGCCTTTTCGGCCGACAAGTGGATCTCGGGGCGGCGATCCCGGCAGAACTTGACGGCATTTCCGATGAGGTTCTGGAAAAGCTGCACGAGTTGGGTAGGATCGCCTTTGACTTTGGGCAGGGGATCGTGGAGGACGGCGGCTCCGGATTCTTGTATGGCGACTTCCAGGTTGGCGAGAGCATCGCGAAGGGTTTCCTCCAACTCGATGGGACGGTCATCCGCAGCGCGGGTTCCGACGCGGGAATAGACCAGCAGGTCATTGATGAGTTGCTGCATGCGCCGGGCTCCATCGACCGCGAAGCGGATGAAGTCGCGGGCGTCGTCGTCGAGTTGAGCAGCGTAACGCCGCTCCAAGAGTTGGACGTAACTGGCGACCATGCGCAGGGGTTCCTTGAGATCGTGCGAGGCGATGTAGGCGAATTGTTCCAGGTCGCGATTGCTGCGTTCGAGTTCGATGGTGCGGGCCTGGAGTTCTTCCTGGGCGCGGCGTTCCGCGGTGACGTCCCAGTAGATTCCTTGCATGCCGACGATCGTCCCGGCGGCGTCGTGCACGGGGGTTTTGACGACGCGGACGACGAGGCGCTCACCGCCGGTGGATTCGTAGGCTTCCTCGGTTTCGAAGGGTTCGCCGGAGTGGAGGACGCGCTGGTCGTCGGCCTGGTATTTGGCGGCGAGATCAGGGGGGAAAAGGTCGAAATCGGTGCGTCCGATGATGTCTTCGCGCGACTTGCCGGCGTTTCGGCAGAAATTGGAATTGGCGAAAGTGAAGCGCCCTTGAAGATCTTTTCGGAAGATGTTTTGGACCAAGTTTTCGACGAGCGATTCGTAGAGGGCTTGGGAATCGCGCAGGGCTTTGTCGGCGCGGAGGGCGGAATCCGCATGTTCCTGGGCGGTGCGTTCCTGGGAACGGGCGAGTTCATTGAAGAGACGCTGCCGGTTGACGGCGTAGAGGATGCTGCGGACAAGGACGGGGGAGTGGAGTTCGGATTTGGATAGGCAATCCTGGACGCCGTCGGCAATGGTTTTGTGCCGGAGTTTGTCGTCGTCGAGACCGGTGATGACGACGATGGGAAGTTCCGGGGCGATGCGATGCACTTCCCTGGCGGTGGATTCCGGGTCGGAATCGGGCAGGTGCATGTCGAGAAGGATGGCGTCGAAGGGTTGCCCGGGGTTCTGGAGCAGGTCCCGGGCGGCGCGGAGGCAGGGGGCCTGAACGACGTCGAAGGCATTTTCCCCAGCGCCGTCCCGGAGCAGCTCCCGGATCAAGCGAGCGTCTGCGGGAAGGTCCTCAACGAGGAGCACGCGGGTGGGAGACTCGGTGGAAGGGTTCATGGGGCGAGAGACGGAGCGCCGGAACGAGAGGCGCCCGGCCTGCTGGGATAGCATAATGCAGCGTCGCGGCCGCATACAAGCGCGAGACATCCGGGGCGATGCGGTCGAGGGGACGAGGGCAATCTGGATTCCGCACTGGATTTCAGCCGGGAATCGCGAATACTCTCCTTTGGGCGCCCTGGCCCAGCCGGCGCGTCCGTGGGCGCTCCGGTCCGAAATCCCCGCATCGATTCATGGACTCTTCTGGCGGCAAGGTCGATATCCTCTTGGTGGAAGACAATCCGGCGGATATCCGCTTGATGCTGGAGATTCTGAGAGAAGGCGAGATTCCGAACAATTTCCACGTGACGACCGATGGGGAGGAAGCGATGGCCTACTTGCGGCGGGAATCCCCTTATGAGGAGTCGATGCGGCCGGACATCATTTTTCTCGATTTGAATCTACCCAAGAAGGATGGACGGGAAGTGTTGAAGGAGATCAAGGGGGATCCGGGTTTGCGGCGCATTCCCGTGGTGGTCATGACCACTTCGGATGCTCCCGAAGACGTGGCGACGGTTTACGACAACAGCGCCAACTGTTTTATCACGAAGCCGGTGGACCTGGACGACTTCGTGAACGTCGTTCAGGTCATCAAGGGCTTCTGGCTGAGCATCGTCAAGCTGCCGCGGGACTGAACGCGGAGGTGGAAAGCGGCGCGGCATTTGCGGACCCGGGGGGCCGTGAAGGCGCGGGTCCGGTGCGTGTGCTCTTGGTGGAGGACAACCCCGGCGACGCCCGTTTGACCCAGGAGTATCTCGACGAAAGCGGCGCGCACTTTGAAACCCGGGTCGCGATGGCCCGGACCTTGGAAGAAGCCTTGCTACGGGTGAACGCCGAGGAGTTTGACATCGTTCTCCTGGACTTGTCCCTGCCCGACAGCCGGGGACTGGAGACCTTCACCAGTTTTTATGAGAAAGCGCGAAGGATTCCCATCCTGGTCTTGAGTGGACAGGAGGACGAGGAACTGGCGCGGGAGATCGTGAAGCGCGGCGGTCAGGACTGTCTGCCCAAGGATATTCTCTCGGCGCCGTTGCTGCGGCGATCAATACGCCACGGCATCGAGCGCAAGCACACCTACGAAGCATTGCGGAGCATGCAACGGCAGTTGATTCAGGCGGAGAAAATGGAGTCGGTGGGCCGCCTCGCGGCAGGCGTGGCGCATGAGGTGAAGAATCCCTTGGCCCGCATTCTCATGGGGATCGAATACCTGTCCGAAGGCATCGAACCGGAAGACCCGAACATCCCGCTGATTCTCAAGAGGATGGAAGAGGCGGTGCACCGCGCCGACGCGATTATCCGTGGGCTCTTGGACTTCGCTGCGGACAGGACGCTGAGCTTGGAGGATACGGACCTGAACCGTGTTGTGGAGCAATCGCTTTTTTTGATGGACTACGAGATTCGCAGCAAGGGGGTGGAGCTGGAGTGGGAACCGGAGGCGGAGCTTCCGAAGGTCCGCGCCGACGCGGGCAAGTTGGAGCAAGTGTTGATCAACTTGCTCTTGAATGCGGTGCAGGCCATGGAGGGCCGGGAAGGGGTGCGGCGCCTCACGATCCGGACCGGGCTTTCGCGTGTCTCGAATCTGCTTCACGATGAGGGTGTCCGCCGCGGAATGCGGTTGCGGGAAGGGGACGCGGTGGCCAAGATCGAGATCGACGATACAGGGCCGGGAATCCCTTCCGATCAATTGGGCGTCATTTTCGACCCGTTCTTCACGACGAAACCGTCAGGGATGGGGACGGGATTGGGATTGTCGATCGTGAAGAAGATCGTCGATCTGCACCGGGGCAGGGTGACCATGACGAACCGGCCCGGGGGCGGGGCCCGGGCGACGGTGCAGTTGCCCTGCGGGCCGGCGGCGGCGGGATTGTTAGGTGCGATGTAGCGTTCTCGAGAACGTGGATAGGATTGGCGGCATCGAATCGATGTGGGCGGCGTTGCTCTTCTCTGGGGCCGCAGCGTTGTTTCTGCTTACGGCTCTGAGCGCGTTGTGGCAGTTGCGCTGGGTGAGGAGGCTGCCGGGAATCCCTGCGCGGAGGGGGTTGGCTGACGAGGTCGCCTGGGCTATAGGCTAAGGACAAGGATGATGGGTCCGGGCCAAGTCGAGCATTGCAAGAGGCGGGATCGTGGTCGGAGCCGGTGGTTCCGCCCGATCCGGCCGGGCCGCTGCCTGTGGGCCGCGCTCGTCCTGGGGTCCCCGGCGGCGGCTCAAGACCGGGTGGAGTGGACCACCTCGCGGGTTGCGGGCACTCCGGATCCCCCTTCGCCATACATGAGCCAGCGGATTTTTCCCAGGCTGAGCTTTCGGGAGCCCATTGAGATCCTCACCGCGCCGGGAAGCGACCGGGTCTACGTTGCGGAGGTCAATGGTAAGATCTACTCGTTTCAGCCAGAACCAGATCCTGCGGAAGCGGCGCTCTTGATCGATTTGCGCGAAGCCATTCCGCGGTTTCATCAGATTTACGGGATGGTCTTTCATCCGCGTTATCCGGAGGCGCCGGAGTTATTTCTTTGCTATGTTTTGAAAGGCGAAGACCCGGATGGGACCAGGGTGTCGCGCTTCCGCGTCCGGCCCGGCGAACCGCCGGAACTGATTCCTTCCAGCGAGGAGATTCTCCTGACTTTTCTCGGGGGCGGACACAATGGGGGATGCCTGCGATTCGGACCGGACGGGCATCTCTACATCGCCACCGGGGACGGCGCGGGGCCCAATCCTCCCGACATTTTGCGGACCGGACAGGATTGCAGCGATTTGTTGTCCTCGCTCCTGCGCATCGACGTGGAGCGCCGAGAGGCGGGCAAGCTGTATGCGACGCCGCCGGACAACCCGTTCGTGGGACGCGCGGGCATCCGACCGGAGATTTGGGCGTTTGGGTTCCGCAATCCGTGGAAGTTCAGTTTCGATCCTCCGACAGGTTTGGTTTGGGTAGGCGATGTGGGCTGGGACTTGTGGGAATTGGTGCATTTGGCGGAAGCCGGGGGCAACTATGGCTGGAGCATCATGGAAGGGAGCCAGCCCGTGTTGACCGGCTTGGAACCGGGTCCAACGCCGATCCGTCTTCCGGTGATGCAGCATCCGCATTCCGAGGCCACGTCGATCACGGGCGGGTATGTCTACCGGGGGAAGAGGCTGTCCGGACTGCAAGGGGCTTACGTGTATGGCGACTACGGAAGCGGCAAGATTTGGGCGTTGCGAATGAAGGGACGGGAAAGGGCATCGGTAGAGGAGATCGCGGACACGCCGCATGCGATCATCTGTTTTGGGGAAGACCGGGATGGGGAACTCTATGTGGTGGATTACGGCGGCGGCATCTACCGGCTCACGCCGAATCCCGATGCCGGTTTCGTTCAGGCCTTTCCGCACCGGCTCAGCGAGAGCGGTCTGTTTGCTTCAACGCGAGACGCGGATCCCGCGGCGGGGGTGCGGCGTTACGAGATCGCGGCGACGATGTGGGAGGACGGGGCTTCGAGCGAGCGCTTCGTAGGGATCCCGGGGGCGTCAACCATTGGGACTGGGGACGGCAACTGGCCGTTTCCGGAAGGCGCGGTCCTGGCAAAGACCTTGTATTTTGGAAGCGGCAATGAGCGGCTGCGTGTGGAGACGCAGATGTTGCACCGCTATCGCGGAGAGTGGCGGGCTTACAGTTACCGGTGGCGCGCAGACCAGTCGGACGCCGATCTCGTCTCTGGGCCAGGCGAGGAGGGGCAGATTTCCGTTCCCGCTGAGGGCGGAGGATCACGGGAGATTTCCTGGAGTTTTCAGAGCCGTTCGGACTGTTTGCGTTGTCACCATATCCATCAGCCAGTGATCGCCTTTTCGGCCCGGTTTCTGGATGTGCCCGGGGATTTCGGGGGCGACAAAGGGCAATTGGCGGACCTGACGGCGGCGGGAATTTTGGAGCCGGGCTTTGCGGAGCCTCCGGAGGAGGGCCTCCCCAATCCTTGGGATGAGGGAAAGGCCTTGGCGGATCGGGCCCGGGCTTATTTGCATGTGAATTGTGCGCACTGTCACCAGCAGAACGGAGGTGGGATGACGCCGCTGAATTTGCCTTGGCAGGTTAGACTCGACGACACAGGGGCGTACGACATGGTTCCCACCCAGGGCGATTTTGGAATTGCAGATGCCCGCATCGTGGCTCCCGGGGCTCCCGAGCGTTCAGTGCTCTATTACCGGATGGCCAAGCTGGGCCACTCCCGGATGCCGCGGATTGGCTCGCGGGAGGTGGACTGGGCGGGGCTCGACTTGGTGCGGCGCTGGATCCAGGATCTGGGGAACCCGGAAAAAGAGCCTCCGGAGGTTCCGCTGGCCCGGGCGGCAGAAAGGGGGGACTGGCTGCGGGATCCGGCGCGGGCTCTGGTGTTGCAGCGGCATTTGCAGGGATTGCCTATAGAGACCCCCTTGCGGCGGCGTCTGGTGGAGCAGGCTTTGCTGGAAGGCGAACCGCCGGTGCGGGATCTTTTTGTGCCGCTCCTGCCGGCGCCCGAGCGCGCTCCTTACGAGGCGCAGGAACCGCGCCCGGAGGAAGTCTTGGCCTTGCGCGGCGACGCCGACCGCGGCGCGCGGATGGTGATGGAAGGTAGGGCGGCAGCCTGTCTGGCCTGCCACCGTTGTGCGGGCAAGGGAACCTCCTTGGGGCCAGACTTCGAGGATTTGGGGACGCGGCTGGAGCCGGAGCAGATTCTCGAAGCCACCTTGGAACCGTCGCGCAGCATTGCCGAGGGATTCGACGGATGGTTGTTGGAAACGCGGGACGGCGCGGCGCGCACGGGTCTGGTCTTGGAGCGGGGCAGCGGGACATTGCGCTTTCGGGACGTGTCGGGAGACCATACTTTCGCCGAGAGCGAAGTGCTGCGGCTGGAACCGTGGCCTCAATCGCTCATGCCGGAGAAGCTGCTCCTGGGCATGAGCGCGCAGGAGGCGGCGGATTTGATTGCCTATCTGCGTTCGCTTCGGCCGGCAGGGTAGGGCGGCGACCGGGCCGGCAGGGCGGAGGGAAGGGAAGAAGCGCGCAGGCCTTCATTTTCTTCGAAGTTGGTTCGGTGCGGTGGTAGCTGTCGGCAGCCTATGGTTCGCCGCCGCCGTCCACCCGAAGGGATTCGCATCCACGGAGCCCGCCAGAACAATCTCGCGAACCTTTCGCTCGATGTGCCGTTGAACCAGTTGACGGTGGTGACCGGGCCGAGCGGATCGGGGAAGTCGTCGCTAGCCTTTCAGACCCTTTATGCGGAAGGGCAACGGCGCTACGTGGAGACGTTCTCCCCCTACACCCGGCAGTTTTTCGACCGGATGGACAAGCCTCAGGTCGATGCGATTGAGGGCACGCCGCCGGCCATCGCCCTCGAGCAAAGCAATCAGGTGCGGACCAGCCGCTCGACGGTGGGCACGATCACTGAGATCAACGATTATCTGAAGCTGTTTTTTCCTGCGGCAGCGGAGGGCTTTTGTCCGCGTTGCGGAGGGGCGGCGCGTCCGGATAGCCCGGCTTCGATTATCCTGGCGGCGGCGGAAGAATTCGGAAACGGGGCCGTGCTGGTTACCTTTCCGGTCCCGGTTCCGGCGGGAATGGGGGCCGAAGAGTTCTTCGGGTACTTGCGGCAGCAGGGGTATCTGCGGTTGTGGCGGGAAGGGCAAGTTATGCGAATTGACGAGGGGGCGGCGGAAGGCCTGGAGCTGCCGCCAGAGGTCGAGGTGATTCAAGACCGGGTGATGGTCGCCGGAGAATCGCAAGCCCGGGTGCACGAGGCGATTGAGCATGCCCTGCATTTTGGGCGGGGACGGCTGGCGCTGGTGCAAGCGCAGACGGGGCTCCGGCGAGCCTATTCGCGCGGCTGGCATTGCCCTGCCTGCGACGTGCAGCTTCAGCCTCCCACGCCGGCCTTGTTTTCTTTCAACCATCCTTTGGGAGCGTGCCCTGTTTGCCGCGGTTTTGGCCGGACCATCGGCATTGATTTGGACCGGGCCATACCGGACCGGTCGCTGAGCCTCGCGGAGGGAGCGGTCAAGGCATTCCAAGGCGAACGGAACCGGGAATGTCAGGACGACATGGAGAGGCATGCCCGGCGGCGCAAGTTGGATTTGCGCAGACCGTTTCAGGAGCTTTCGGAAGAAGACCAAAACTGGGTTTGGTATGGGGATGGGGGACGCGATTCCGATCCGGAGGAGGCGTGGAAGAACGGCCGGTGGTATGGTGTGCAGGGCTTCTTTGATTGGATGGAGCGGCGGGCCTATCGGATGCACGTGCGGGTGTTCCTGAGCCGGTTCCGGTCTTACACGACGTGTCGCGCCTGCAACGGAGGGAGACTTCAACCGGCGGCGTTGGCTTACCGGTTCCGGGGAAAGACGTTGCCGGAGCTGTGGGACATGCCGATCGGCGTTTTTCTGGAATGGATGCGAGGATACCGGCCGCCGGACGGAGATTCCGCGTTGAAGTTGTTGCACGAGCAGCTTGTAAGCCGTTTGGGCTACCTGGAACGGATCGGGCTGGGGTATCTCACTTTGGACCGGCCGGCTCGGACTCTCTCGGGCGGCGAGTTGCAGAGGGTCAACCTCACGACCTGTCTGGGCGCGGGTTTGGTGAACACGCTTTTTGTGCTGGATGAGCCGAGCGTGGGATTGCATGCGCGGGACACCTCGCGCTTGATCGAGGTCTTGCATGGCCTGCGCGATCAGGGCAACACCCTGGTCGTGGTCGAGCATGAGGAGGCGGTTATGCGGGCCGCCGATCACATTGTGGATCTTGGACCGGGCCGAGGGGACGAGGGCGGCCGGCTAGTGTTTGCCGGTCCGCTGGAGAAACTAGAAAGGGCTCGGTCACTGACGGCGGATTACTTATCGGGGAGAAAGGCCATCGCCGTGCCGTCCGACCGCCGAAAGCCGCGAGCCGGGTGGTTGCGGGTTCGGGGAGCGACTTGCCATAATCTGCGCGGGCTCGACGTGGATTTTCCGTTAGGCTTGTTCACCTGTGTCACGGGCGTGTCGGGATCGGGCAAGAGCACGCTGGTCCACGAAGTGCTTTACCGGGGTCTTTGCCGGCAGCGCGGCGAGGCTGTGGAAGGCAGCGAGGGCCGGGTCCGGTCCCTGACGGGGCACGAAGGACTGAGTGAAGCCGTGATGGTCGATCAGTCTCCCTTGGCGCGGACTCCGCGATCCACGCCGGCGGTTTTCATCGGAGCCTTTGATTTGGTGCGCCGTCTGTTTGCGCAGACGGACGATGCCAAAGCGCAGGGGTTGCTCCCGGGATACTTCAGTTTCAACTCGGGGCACGGCCGCTGCGAGCGCTGCGCAGGCATCGGATTCGAGAAGGTGGAGATGCAGTTTCTCAGCGACATTTTTGTGCGGTGTCCGGACTGCGATGGGCGGCGATTTCAGAAGGCGGCCTTGGCCATTCGGCTAGGGGGACTGTCGGTGCATGACGTGTTGGAGTTGACCGTGAGCGCGGCGATCCCATTTTTTCAAGGGTTAGGCGGGCGGATCGCGATTCAAGCGGCGGACCGCTTGGGCGCGCTTCAGGAGGTGGGGCTGGCCTACTTGAAGTTGGGGCAGCCGGTCAACACCTTAAGCGGGGGAGAGGCACAGAGGCTCAAGCTGGTCGGCCATCTTCTGGCGCGGGGGGCGGCGCAGAGCGGCGGGGAGGGGGGCGGGTCCTTGCTCATTTTCGATGAGCCGACGACGGGTTTGCATCTCGACGACGTGGCTCTGCTGGTGAACTTGTTTCACCGGCTGGCGGACCGGGGGCACACTGTGCTGGTCATCGAGCATCACCTCGACGTGATCAAGTGCGCCGATCATGTCATTGATCTTGGGCCGGAAGCGGGAAGCGCCGGCGGGCGGCTGGTGGCCTGCGGGTCCCCGGAAGAGGTGGCGGCGGCGGCGGGCTCCCACACGGGCGGGTTTTTGGCGCGTTTGATGGATGGGGGCTCCCGGTCTTTGCGGGTCGCGGAGAGCGCAGTGGAGTGGGCAGACCGGCCGGCGCCCATCGATACCCGGGCCATCCGGATCCGGGGGGCGCGCGAGCACAATCTCAAGAACATCGACCTGGATATACCGCGGGACAAGATAGTTGTGGTGACAGGGTTAAGCGGTTCGGGAAAATCGACGCTGGCCTTCGACATCCTCTTTGCGGAGGGGCAGCGGCGTTTTCTGGACAGCATGTCCACCTATGCGCGGCAGTTCACGCAGCAGATGGAGCGTCCGGAGGTCGATATCATCACCGGCTTGCCGCCTACCGTGGCGATTGAGCAACGGATTTCTCGCGGGGGCGGGAGATCGACGGTGGCCACGGTGACGGAGATCTATCATTTTCTCAGATTGCTCTATGCCAAGCTGGGGGTGCAGCATTGTCCGGCCTGTGGGATAGCGGTGCGGCGCCAGACGGCGGCGGCGATTGCCGAGACGGTAGGGAAGGCTTTGGGCAAGGGGCGGGTGCGTTTGCTGGCTCCGTTGATCAAGGCCCGCAAGGGGCTGCACACGGACGTGGCTTCCTGGGCGTTGAAGCAGGGCTACCGGGAACTGTTGGTGGACGGAGCCTACCTTTCCTCGGAGGGTTTCTCCGGCCTGGAACGTTACAGGGAGCACAGCATCGACGCAGTGACGGCGGATTGGAGCCGGCGGGCTCGGCCTTCGGAGGCTGCGGTCCGCGCCGCGGTAGAGGAGGCGCTGCGGGTGGGACGAGGCACGGCGAAGGCGGCGGTGGGCAGGGGGGAACCGCAGATTCTGAGCAGGGAGATGAGTTGCTCGGGTTGTGGACGTGCGTTTGAGGAGCTTGATCCCCGTTTGTTTTCCTACAACTCGCCACACGGTTGGTGTGTGTCCTGCCGGGGTTTTGGAGCGCTCCTGGCGGGTGGGCGCGGATTTGGTCCGGAAGGCGGTCAATCCTGGTTGGAGGCGGAGTTGCAGGAGGAGCGGCGTTTCGATGGGGCGGAGGCTGGTTCGGCGATGGCGTGCCGGGACTGCGGGGGTTCCCGGCTGAACGAGGTGGCGCGATCGGTGATGTTGCAGGGGGTCCCCATTGCGGACTTTGCCCGGAAAGCGGTGAAGGACGCATCGCGCCAGTTGGCGAAGTGGCGATTTCGCGACAACGAGGCCTTGATTGCGCGCGACATCGTTTCCGAGATGTCGCGGCGATTGCGGTTTCTCGAGGAAACGGGGTTGGGGTATCTTGGGCTGGACCGCTCGGCTGGGACACTCTCGGGCGGGGAAGCGCAGCGCATCCGTTTGGCCGCTCAGTTAGGTTCAAACTTGCGGGGCGTGCTCTATGTTTTGGATGAGCCGACCATTGGGCTTCATCCGCGGGACAACGCCAAGTTGTTGGACACTCTCGAGCTGTTGCGGGGCAAGGGGAACAGCTTGGTGGTGGTCGAGCACGACGAGGAGACGATGCGGCGGGCGGACCGGATCATCGACCTGGGACCGGGCGCCGGGCAGTATGGTGGCGAGGTTGTGGCCGAGGGAACTTTCGCGGGGATCCGCCGGGCCCGGGGGTCGTTGACCGGGCTTCAGTTGCGGCGGCGAAGACGGGCTCCGGGGCGTGGCGAGCGACGTCCGATTCCACCGGAGACTGCTTCCGGGGCGTGGCTGCGGGTTTTCGGAGCCAGCGCCAACAATCTTCAGGGGATCGACGCGGCGCTGCCGCTTGGGCGTCTGGTGGGAATTGCGGGCGTATCGGGCTCGGGGAAAAGCAGCCTGGTTCGCGGCGTCATCTTACCGGCGGTGCAGGCGGCGGTGGGACGGCGGGAAGGCAAGGCGGTTTCGGGGGAAGGCCGGGCGTGGAAGCGATTGTCAGGAGCCGGAGGACTTGCCGCGGTCTACGAAGTGGATCAATCGCCGCTTGGAAAGACTTCACGATCCACACCCGCGACCTACATTAAGGTCTTCGACGAGATCCGGCGGCTGTTTGCCGGGTTGCCGGAGTCGCGTTTGCGTGGGTTCACGGCGGGCCGGTTTTCATTCAACACGGAAGGCGGGCGCTGCGAAACGTGTCGCGGCAACGGGCGGGTGCGCTTGGAGATGAGTTTTTTGCCGGCTTCCTGGGTACGTTGTGAGGATTGCCTCGGGCTACGCTACAATGCGGCGACGCTGGAGGCATCCTATCGCGGCAAGAACATTGGGGAAGTGATGGGGATGACAGTCGCGGAGGCTTGTGAGTTTTTCGAAGCTCACCCGCGGATCCGGATTCCCCTGGAGTTGTTGCGGGACACGGGGACGGGTTATCTGCAATTGGGGCAGCCCAGCCCGACGTTGAGCGGAGGCGAGGCCCAGAGGGTGAAGCTGGTGCATCAGTTGGCCCGTGGATCCTTGCGCGAGGCTACGGCGCGCCGCCGCGGAGGCGGAACCTCAGCACAGGGGAATCTCTACTTGATCGAGGAACCTTCGATTGGACTGCATCCGGCGGACGTGGACCGGTTGGTGGCGGTGTTGCACGGATTGGTGGACGAGGGTCACAGCGTGGTGGTCATCGAGCACAACGTCGACATCCTGGCCGAGGCGGATTTTCTGTTGGAGCTAGGTCCGGAAGCTGGATCGGCTGGGGGGCGGGTGGTGGCTCAAGGAACGCCGGAAGCAGTGTGCCGGGTCCAGGGGAGCCGCACTGCGCCTTACTTGAAGCGCGCCTTGGGCCTGGATCGGAGGAACGGCCGTTAGCCCGCAGTCCCCACACTGTTTTTGCTGCGGAGCGCTGCCTGCCTGGGAAGCCCCTGGGCGCTATTCAAAATCGTCCCAAGCGACGGATTGGCGGGCCCGGCGGCCGAGTTCCTGCGCTTGGCTGATCACGGATTGGAGGTCGTTGACGAAACGGTAGCCGTGGCAATTCGGACAGAGAGCGGCGCTGGCCAGCACAATGGAGTCGCAGCCTTCGCAGACTTTGTAATCAGAGGGGTTCTTGGCGATTTTGGCCGCCTTGCGCGCACGTTTATTTAGGCTGTCATCCATTTCCGCCATAGGCAAAGACTGGCGAAGTTAAGCTGGATACGCGCGAAATCAAGATTGAGGAAAAGCCTCCGGTTCGCCTACTTTCCTCCATCTCCTTGTATCCGCCCGTCAGATCAGGCGTTCCAAGGTTGTGACCCAAGGGGAGAGGCGGACGGTGGGACGGTAGATGGATGGGCCGGAAGCGCGCGGCCATTATCCGGCCGGCTCAAGCAGCCGGAACCGCCAGCTTTCTTGTGTAACGGCTTTTGATGCGGCTGGCGGCATTGGGATGAATGACGCGGCGCCGGGCGGCCTTGTCTGCTGCGGAGAACAATCCGGCCAAAGCCGAGTGCACCTCCTCACGGTCGCCGGCGGCGAGGGCCGCATCCACTTTCCTGCGGAAAGTCTTCACGCGGGAGCGCAACTGCCGGTTGATGGCGGTGCGGCGAGCAGTCTGACGGACGCGTTTGAGGGCGGACTTGGTATTGGCCATGAGGGAGCCGGGAAACTAGGGAGATGAGAGGGGCTGTCAAGAGGGAAAGGATTTCCTTCCTGGGCGGGAACGCTGGGACACTTTCGGCGGCTCTACGGGGATGCGTTCGCCGCGGCGCAGGCTGCGCGGAACCACTTGGACCTGGGCTCCGACTCCGACCTGCTCATAGAGGTCGATGATATCGCGGGAGCGCATGCGGATGCAGCCGTAACTGGCGGGTTGACCGATGCGGTATTCTTCGGGAGTGCCGTGGATGTAGATGTAGCGCCGGAAAGCGTTGGCGTTTTCGCCCTCGCGACCTCTGAGCCAGAGGATTCGGGTAACGATAGGATCCCGCCCGGGGGCATTGGGCGGAAGGATTTCTCCGGTGGGCCGCCGGTGCTTGAAGACGGCCCCTGGGGGAGCGCCTCCGCCTATTTTTCTGGCCACCTCAAGTTGTCCCAAAGGCGTGCAGCAGCTCCCGGGATTGTCGCCGGCTCCGAATTTGGATGTGGATACGGGGTATTCGGCGACGGGGCTGCCTTTGCGCAAGAGGACCATGCGCTGATCGGCCACGCTCACCACCATGGTGTGGGAGCGGTCCACACTGGAGCAACTCGCCAGGAAAAGCGCTGCGCAGGCGGTGGGAGCGATGCGGAGCAGGAGGCGGAGGGCAGCCGGGCGAGGATCACGCGGGGAGGGCATGGTCTTCATTGCTACGGTTGTCGCCGTTCCAGCGTGTTGGCAGGAACTGGGCCAAGGAGCATCCAGCAACATAAAGGAAGCCGCCTTGGAAGAGGAGGAGAAAGGGCACCGATCCCCAGTAACCGCACCAGACGGCATAGAAGACGAGGCCGGTGAAGTAGAGGGCCAGGGCGATCTCGATGATTGGGGTGACGGAACGGAGGGCCTTGTAGCGCGAGCTGCGCCAGTTGCTCTTGCGGTTCTCGATTCCGTATTTGGGCGTGCGATTGAAGGCGGAGTGGCGATTGAACAAGGCTTCGAGCACGGCCTTGCCATTGTTGATGGACATGCCGATTCCGAGGGCAAGGAGCAAAGGCAGGTAGATCATCTCCCGCAACCAGGTCCGCGGATGGAGTTCGCGTTGGGACACGACGTAGAAGGCCATCACCGAAACAGAGGCGGCGACGAAGATGGGTATGCTCAGAAGCAGTTCCCATTTCCATTCGAGGCGGGTTTCGCTTGGGAAAATGAGGAAGCAGAGCAGGACCAGGAGGAGGTAGGCGAAATTGGAGGTGAGGTGGGCCGTGGCCTCAAGCTTGACGAAGAAAGGGACTGGGCTGTGCCAAACTTTGGACAACATTTTCTTGCAAGTCTGAATGGAACCCTTGGTCCAGCGGTGCTGCTGGGACTTGAATCCGTTCATATCGACGGGGAGTTCCGCCGGGCTGACCACGTCCTTGAGGAAGATGAAGCGCCACCCCGCCAACTGGGCGCGGTAGCTGAGGTCGAGGTCTTCGGTGAGGGTGTCGTGTTGCCAGCCTCCCGCGTCGCTGATGCAGCTTCGGCGCCAGATGCCGCCGGTGCCGTTGAAATTGAAGAAGCGGCCGCTCCGGCTTCGGGCCGTCTGTTCCATGAGCAGGTGGCCATCGAGGAACATGGCCTGAATGCGAGTCAGCAGCGAGTAACCCCGGTTCAGATGGCCCCAGCGCGACTGGACCATGCCCACCTGCGGGTCGGTGAAGTAGTGAATCATCTCCTGCAAGATGCCTATGGGGGGAACAAAGTCGGCGTCGAGGATGAAGATGAACTCGCCGCGGGCCGTCTTCATGCCTTCTTCGAGAGCGCCCGCCTTGAAACCGGTCCGGTCGCTGCGGTGCCGCACTTCGACGTCGAAACCTTGTTCCTGGAGCCGGGCTGCCTCGTGCTCGCAGATGCCGGTGGTTTCATCGGTGGAATCATCCAGGATCTGGATTTGCAACCGGTCCTTGGGGTAGTGCAGCTTGCCCACCGACCGGATGAGGCGTTCGACGACATGGAGTTCGTTGAAAACCGGCAGTTGCACCGTAACCACGGGAAGCTCGGCGAAGTGGTCCAGCGGGCGCGGATCCTTCCGGGCGTGCCGGAAGTAAAGATAGATGATGAGGAACCGGTGCACTCCGTAGGCGGAAAGCCCGAGCAGCACCGCCGTATAAGCGAGAAACCAGATGAGGTTGGGCCAATCCATGAACGAACTTACTCCCGAGGGAGCCAAGGGTGGCTTATGATGCTTGGTGCGGAAAACACGTCAAGGTGGAATTGGGGAAGGCTGATTCCTCGGTTATGGCTTGAACAGCAAACTCCTGCCCCTAGCCCGGATGTCGCACACCTTTTCTGCTGCGGCCTGCTGCGCTTCCTGCTGAAGGGATTGCGCTTGCCTCAGGCATGGACAGGGCGAACTCAGCCCGCTCAGCGCCTTCGGCAGCGCGCGCGTGGCCGTCGCTGAGCTCCGCCCTTCGGGAAGCCCGGCCGGGCTGGCGGTCTCGCTTCGCTCGGGTGTCAATAGAGGGCTCGCGGCGCATAGCGACGAAAGGCCGTGAGAAAGGCAGGCCAGGCAAACAGACCACGCCGTTCCGCGTTTCCACGCCGCAAATGTTCATTCTCAAGTTGTGCTGAAGGGTATGATAAAAGATATTCCGCAACCGTGAAGATGCTTTTTTGGAAAATTCTGCCGGTGCTGATGACTGCGGTGCTGAGCGCGCCAGCGCTGTGGGCCGAGGATAAGCCGGTCGCGCTTCCCGAAGTGCCGGAGGATCTCCTGGAAGATGATCACGTTCGGGAGGAATTCGGGGTCAACCCTTTTACCGCTCCTTCTATTCGCCAACTTTTCAAGGACCTGGACAGCCTGGGGGAGATCCCCTATGAGCGCCTCAGCCGCAAGATCCCCGCGGTTCCGCCGCGCCACCGCGCGGTGGTGGCGGTAAGTTTGGGGATCCTGATCAGCGACGGGTTGGTTTCCGTGCAGTGTGAGAAGCAGGGGGATCTCGAACCGATCGGCCGAGCCCTGCTGGATCACGCCAAGCTCTTGGGAGCCGGCGACCGCATGCAGCGGCACACCAAGAGCCTTGTGGAACATAGTTTGGATGGAGATTGGTCGGAGCTGAAGGACGAACTCGCCGCGACCCAGAAAGATGTCGAGGCGGAGCTGGTCCAATTGCGAGATGTGGATCTGGCGCATCTGATCAGCCTCGGCGGGTGGCTGCGCGCCTTTCAAATTGGCTGCGAGAGCGTTGAAGACCCGTTTCAGGCGGAAAAAGCGGCGACGCTGCCTCGCACCGACATTGCCGACTACTTTGTGGCCATGCTCGAGACGATGGACATGGAAATCTTGCGAGAAGAACGGATCATGCGATTGCGGGAGGGTCTGGTTGCGCTGCGGGCGAGCTTTGAACTTCCCGAGGGCCAGGAAGCCGGTCCGGAAACCGTGGCGGCTTGGAAAAAGGCGGCGGGGGATCTGCTGGAATTGCTGACCACGAACGGCGAATCGTAAACCGGGCGGGGCGGCAGGGGTGGCCGCTAGGTTTTGTCCACAAATCGGGAGGGGAGTTTTTTGCATCGAGTTCAGGCCGGTTCAGATTTTGAGCAACCCGGTTGTTTCGGGCAGCCCAAACATCAGATTGAGGCATTGGACGGCTTGACCCGCGGCTCCTTTCCCGAGGTTGTCCTCCGCGCTGAACAGGATCAAGCGGCCCGTGCGTGGGTCTTGAATCCAGCCCAGATCGATGAAATTGGAGCCGAGGACGTGTTTTGAGTCTGGGAAGGCATTCTCGCCCAGGACGCGAACGAAGGGCTGAGCGTCATAGGCTTCGGCGTAGACCTGGGCGATGCGGTCCAGCGGCAGTCCCTGCGTTGGTTCGGTGTAGATGGTGGTCACGAGTCCGGCGGTGACGGGCACGAGATGCGGGGTGAAGGAGACGGTCACCGGGCGGCGGGCCGCCCAACTCAGCTCCTGTTCGATCTCCGCGAGGTGGCGGTGTCCTGGGGCTCCGTAAGCGCGCAGGCTTTCGTTGCACTCGACGAACAGCAGGGGAATTTCCGCTTTCCGGCCGGCTCCGCTGACGCCGCTGAGGGAAAAGACGCAGAGGGATGCTGGGTCGATACAGCCTGCTTGGAGCAGGGGGATGAGTGGGATGAGCACGCTGGTGGGATAGCAGCCTGGCGAAGCCACCAAACGAGTTTCGCGGATTTCCTGAGCGTGAAATTCAGGCAGTCCGTAGACCGCCAACGGGAGGAGGTCAGGGGCCGGGTGTTTTTTGCCGTGGAAGGCTTCGTAGACCTCGGCATCCCGGACCCGGAAATCGTCGCTCAAGTCGATGACCCGGAGGCCCGCATCGAGCAGAGGCCGGGCAAACTCGGCGGATACACCGTGGGGCAGCGCGAGAAAGACGGCTTCGGCGCCCGAACGGGCCACGATATCGGGATCCGCCGGATCGAAGATCAGGGACCCGGCGTTTTCTATTCCCTGAAAGCGAGGGTGCACGCTCGCTAGGCTGCGCCCGGCGAACTGGCGGGAAGTGAGGCAGCACAGTTCCGCTTGTTCGTGCTGCAGAAGGAGGCGGATCAACTCCACGCCGGAGTAGCCGCTGGCTCCAATGACGGCGACGGGGACTGCGGATTGGCGGGAGGCGGTCACGGTGAGGCGGCGGGAAGAGAAGCGGCCGGAGGGAGGCTCCGGAGCAAGCGGTCCGGCTTTTTGTTTTGGCGGCGAATCATGTGGCCGCTGGCCCTGGCGTCAACTCACGGCCTTGAAGCTATTCTGGATTGGGAAGTGGGAAAGGCTGGTGGAGGCCGTGCGGGGCGATTGAGGGATGCTGAGAAACGGCTTTGCCTGTGCGGGGGAACGCGGAGAGGGGTGGTCGGGCTGGCGGGATTCGAACCCACGACCTCTGCAACCCCATTGCAGCGCGCTACCAACCTGCGCTACAGCCCGAGCCGGCCAAGACCGGGAGAAGACTGTTCCCCTCCTCTGTGATTCACGCAAGTCCGATTCTTTGGCGAATGTGTTGCAAGCAGGGCCTTACGCCAGTGGCAGGCGGGTTGGAAAACCCGCCCTCCGTTATGGCCCTGGAGGTCAAAGGGAGGGGGGACATGCCTGACCGGCGATCGAAGGGGAAAAGGCGGGTTGGAAAACCCGCCCTCCGTTGCGGCAAACGGAGGGCGGAGGTCTACGCTTTCAGCAAGACCCTGCCTTGGTCCTCTCGCACGGGAAAGGTTTCCACCGGCTCCGTGGCGGGAAGGCTCCGGGCTTCCCCGGTGGCGAGGTCGAACTGGGCTCCGTGCAAGGGGCAAACCGCGCATCTTCCTTCGATCCATCCTCCCGAGAGGGGCGCGTCGGCGTGAGAGCAAAGATCGTGGAGGGCGTAGATCGATCCGTCTTCGAGGCGAAAGATGGCGACATCGCGCTCGGGAAGATGACAGACACGCACGGATCCCGGGGGCAGATCTTCCGCACTACAGACATCGATCCAGTCGGTCATCGGCGTTCTTTCCTCTCGCTAGCCCGCATGTTTGTTGGGGAAATCCACTCTTCGACGGTGCGGAGCACTTCTTCCCGCTCCACATCGTGCAGCAGGAGGTGATAGCTGCCCGAGAAAAGCTTTCGCTGCGGCTGGGGAGCCGCCGGCAGACGCTCTTCCACGAAGCGAATCACCTCTTCAGGCGGGGTGAAGAGGTCGTTTCCTCCGTGCAAGACCAGCAGCGGGAGGTCGAATTCCCGCGCGGCTTCCTGATTTTCGGCGGCCAAGCGACCGATCTCACCGAGCAGGCGAAAGCTGAAGGAACGGAGGGCATGGGGGGTTTTCTTCGACTGCTGTTCGTGCGTGGTTGCCGCCACGACGCGCGCTTCGCGGGCGGCATCTCCACCGAGCGCCGCGAGAGGGATGCGCAACCAGGGCGTGGTCTGGACGAGCAGATGGACCAGCGCCGCTTTCCAACGCGGGAGTTTCTCCGCCGTTTCCAAAATGGGAGCGGACAGAATGACGGCGTCTGGATTGAGTTGTTGCTGATGGCGCCAGAGAGTGCTTTGCAGGACGATGATGCTGCCGAGACTTTCCCCGTACCAGACCACGAAGGCGCCGGGACACTCCGCTTCGATCCTTTGTGCGAAAGAGGCGAAATCGCTCAACCAATCGCTCCGCGAGCCGATGGAGCCGCGCCGGGAGCGGCGGGGATCGTTGCCCATCCCTCTCAGTTCGTAGGCGTAGACGGCGCAGCCCCGGCGCGAGAGGTATTCTCCCAGGGGCCGGAAGTCGCTGGCGGCTCCGCTGAGACCGTGGGCGGCGATGACGACGACGGAGGGAGGGTGCGAAGCGGGGACCCAAGCGGAGTAGGGGAACGCTTCGCCGTCAGGGGCAACCCAAGTGGAATCGCTGCGGGGCGCCGGGGGCAAAGGCGTGGCCAGGACCCGGGCAGGGGGAGGGGCGGTGGAAGCGCAACTGGCCGCTGCGGAGGCTGCGGCCAAGGGAACGATGCGGAGAGCCGCACGGGCGACGAATTCGGGTGGGAACAGCCACATGGGGGAGCCTAGCGGCATCCGGGTGAAAGCGCCAAGGCGCCGGTCCCGGCGGGCTACACGGTCATGATCTCTTTTTCTTTCTTGTTCACGTGATCGTCGATTTCCGCCACGTGATCATCGGTGAGCTTCTGAACCTGTTTCTCCAAGCGGTGCATATCGTCTTCGGTGACAGTCCCTTCCTTTTGAAGGTGACGAACCTTATCTAGCGTCTCTTTGCGGGAGTGCCTGACGCGAACCCTCGCTTCTTCGGCCATCTGTTTGACGACCTTGACCAGTTCCCGGCGGCGCTCCTCGGAGAGTTCCGGGAAAGGCAGGCGGATTTGCTTTCCGTCAACGACTGGATTGATCCCGAGTTTGGATTCCTTGAGGCCGCGTTCGATGTCGTGGGTGGTTCTGGGGTCGAAAGGCTCGATGACGATGAGGCGGGGTTCCGGGGCGCGGATGACGGCGAGCTGCTTGAGCTTCATGGTTGATCCATAACTGGCCACGTGCACATCGATCATCTCCACGATGGTCGGGGAGGCTTTTCCCGTGCGCACGCCGGCGAACTCGTGGATCATGTATTCCACGCCTTTTTTCATGTGTTCCCCGGATTCAAGGAGAACGGTGTCTGCGTCCATGAGGTGGGAGGGAGGAGGGTGAGGGCATCAGATTGGAGATTCCTGTTGGACGAGAGTGCCGATGAATTCGCCGAGAAGGGCGCGGCGGACGTTGTCCTGGGATCCGATAGCAAATACCATGATGGGCATGTCGTTGTCCATACAGAGACTAAAGGCGGTGCGGTCCATGACTTTGAGACCTCTGCGGAGCGCTTCTTGGAAGGAGATGCGTTCGAAACGCTTTGCCGCCGGGTTGGTGGCGGGGTCGTCGTCGTAGATCCCGTCGACTTTGGTGGCCTTGAGAACGATATCGGCCCCTATTTCACTGGCTCGCAAGGCGGCGGTGGTGTCGGTGGAGAAATAGGGATTGCCTGTACCCGCTCCGAAGATGACGACGCGGCCCAGCTCGAGGTGGCGGATGGCTTTTCGGCGGATAAAGGGTTCCGCCACGTTTTTCATCTCGATGGCGGTTTGGACCCGCGTGGGAACCCCAAGTCCTTCGAGCATGCTTTGCATGGCCAGCGCGTTCATCACGGTGGCGAGCATGCCCATGTAATCGGCCGTGGCGCGGTCCATTCCCCGGTTGCTGGCGCTGAGGCCCCTCCAGAAGTTGCCTCCGCCGACGACGATGGCGATTTGCACGTCTTGCTGGTGAGCCTCTCGGATCTGCAGGGCGACGCGCTCGACGATGGGTGGAGAGATGTTGTCGTGGGACCCCGGTTCCCGAAGGGCCTCTCCGCTGACTTTTAGCACCACTCTTCTGAACTCGCGCTGGGTCGCCGCCGACATGATTGGGGATCGGAGGGGAGATAAGCAGAAAGTGGGTGGTGGGCAAAGCCCTTCTTTTCGAGACGGCGCTCCGCGCCGAGAGAAACCGGCGATGCTCGCCGCAGTCCAAGAGCCTCCGGCGTCCCCGATGGCCGGTCCCGGGAAGGAGACCCATGGCGGGACAGGGCGTGCGGGAGCCCGCCCCTCCAGGATAGCGTAAGCAATCTGTCAGACAAGACCTGGAGGGCCGGCCTCCGTGACCGCCTGGTCCCGGGAAGGAGACCCATGGCGCGACAGGGCGTGCGGGAGCCCGCCCCTCCAGGATAGCGTAAGCAATCTGTCAGACAAGACCTGGAGGGCCGGCCTCCGTGACGGCCTGGTCCCGGGATGCAGACCCATGGCGGGACAGGGCGTGCGGGAGCCCGCCCCTCCAGGATAGCGTAAGCAATCTGTCAGACAAGACCTGGAGGGCCGGCCTCCGTGAGCGCCAGTCCTCTGGCGCTTTGGACCCGGGTGAAAGCGCCTGCCCTCACGCCGGCGCTCCGCGCCGAGGGAGAGAGCGGCGATGCTCGCGCAGTCCAAGAGCCTCCGGCGTCCCCTTCTTCCCTCCATCTCCTGGTATCCGCCCGCCCGATCAGGAGTTCTGAGAATAAATCAAACAAGCCCTTCACGCGGCCTGGAAGCTGGAGAGGCTTCCCGGAAAACTTATCGGATTTCCTTAATCCCGATGAGCTTGACCGGCACAAGGCGGTGTGCGAAGACGCGGGGCGTGGTTGGGAATCGAGACATGGGTCCAGAGAGGGCTGGCAACGAGACGCGGTTCGCGCGCGCTCTCAGCAAAAGGGCCCTCAGCAAACGGGCCGCTGTTCATGCCGCTAAGAAAGCATGTGGCGCCCCGCGCGAGCGGGCCCCAAGCTTCGGGCTCCGTGAGACCGCCGTCCGTTGCCTGGACACCGTGCCGGTCTCTGGAATCGTTTCGCCATCGCCTTATGTTCGGCGCTGATGGATGCATTGCTTCTGAGCGGCTGGATCTCATCCCCATGACTCCGGCGTTTCTGCGCGCTTCTTTGGAGGGAAAGGTGGCCGAAGCGGAACGCGTGCTGGGCATAGGGTTGCCGGAGGAATGGCCCGGCGAATATGCCACGGTGTTGGCCCTTCGGCTTGAGCAGTTGGAAGGTGAGCCCGGTCTTCAGCCCTGGCTGCTCCGGGCGATGACGCTTCGCGCGAGCGGCGACATGGTCGGTTCGATTGGCTTTCATTCCGCTCCCGGACCGGACTACCTGGATTCGATTGCGCCGGGAGCAGTCGAGTTTGGATTTTCGGTGTTTCCCCCTTTTCGAGGCCGGGGATACGCCTATGAGGCGTCGGTCGCGCTGATGTGGTGGGCCCGGACAGACCATCGCGTGGCGAAGTTTGTGCTCTCGATCCGTCCAGACAACACTCCTTCACAAGGGTTGGCGGCGAAGTTGGGATTCGTGCGCATCGGGTCTCACATGGATGAGATCGACGGGGATGAAGATATTCTGGAGTACCGGGCTCCAGAGGGCGAAGAGCCGCAGAGAGTGCATGCCGGGGAGGACGGCTGCGCTTCTTGAGAGCAGGGGAGGGTGCAGGGCAAGGAGCGGGAAGCCGGTTGCCGGGGAATCGGCTTGCGCGCCGGGCATCTCCCCCGAATAGTCGGGGAGCCGGAGCCGCACAGGGGTGGCCTTCGCAGGTGTGGTCTGGCGAAGAGCACCATGATGGACACAAGGAGACGTTTTCGGACCGGCGCAGGCGCCGAGGGGATCTATTATTCTCTGCCCGCCCTGCGGGAATCGGGAGCGGCTCCCGGGTTGTCGAGGCTCCCGGTCAGCCTCAGGATCGTCCTCGAATCGGTTCTCCGGAATTGCGACGGCAGGAAGGTGACCGAGCAGGACGTGCTGCGGTTGGCGAACTGGAACGCGGCTGAGCCGGCGGCGGTCGAGATTCCCTTTACGGTGGCCCGGATCGTTCTGCAGGACTTCACCGGAGTGCCTTTGCTCGTGGATTTGGCGGCCATGCGTTCTGCGGTTCAGACCATGGGGGGCGATCCGAGAATCATCGAGCCGTTGGTGCCGGTCGATCTGGTGGTGGACCACTCGGTGCAGGTGGATTTCGCCGGGTCCGCGCAAGCCCTGATGCGCAATCTGGAGATTGAGTTCCTGCGCAACCGGGAGCGTTACGAGTTTCTGAAGTGGGGACAGCAGGCCTTTCAAACCTTCAGCGTGGTGCCGCCGGGGATTGGGATCGTGCACCAGGTGAATCTCGAGTACTTGGCCAAGGGCGTGTTGGAAAAGGACGGCGTGTATTTTCCCGACACTTTGGTCGGCACGGATTCGCACACGACGATGATCAACGGCTTGGGCGTTGTCGGATGGGGGGTTGGGGGGATTGAAGCCGAGGCGGGGATGCTGGGACAGCCGATCACCTTTCTCACGCCGGAGGTCGTGGGAGTGCACATGACCGGCAGCTTGGGCGAAGGCGTCACGGCCACGGACCTTGCTCTGGAAGTCACCCAGCTTTTGCGAAAGGCGGGCGTGGTGGGGCAATTCGTCGAGTTTTACGGCGAAGGGGCGCGGCGGCTGACGTTGCCGGACCGCGCCACCATCGCGAACATGGCTCCGGAATACGGGGCGACGATGGGGTTCTTTCCGCTGGACGAGGAGACGCTGCATTATCTGGGGGGAACGGGGCGCAGCGCGGAGTTGTGCGAAACCCTGCGGAATTACTTCGAGGCACAGGAAATGTTCGGCATTCCCGCGGAGGGCCAGTGTGACTACAGCCGCAAGATCGAACTGGATCTCGGCACGGTGGTTCCTGCGGTGGCGGGCCCGAAGCGGCCCCAAGACCGGGTTGTTCTGGGCGCTCTCAAGGAACGGTTCCGCAGCCTCTACGCCGCTCCAGTTTCGGAGGGAGGTTTCGGCCGCAACGGCGACAGTTTTGATGAGGAATACGAGGTGGAAGTGGATTCGCGAGGGGGGGCGAAGGACCGGATCGGGCAGGGATCGGTGCTGATTGCGGCGATCACGTCCTGTACGAACACCTCGAATCCCAGCGTGATGTTGGCGGCGGGCTTGCTAGCGCGCAACGCCAACGCCCGGGGCTTGCGGATCAAGCCTTCAGTAAAGACCTCCCTGGCTCCGGGATCGCGGGTGGTCACGGATTATCTTGAGCGGACCGGATTGCAGAAGGAGTTGGATCAGTTAGGATTCCAGACCGTGGGCTACGGGTGCACCACCTGCATCGGAAACTCGGGTCCGCTCGACCCGGGCATCGAGAAAGTGGTCAAGGGGCGCGACCTCGTCGCGGCCTCGGTGCTTTCGGGGAATCGCAATTTCGAAGCGCGAGTGCATCAGAGCATCCGGGCCAACTTTCTGATGTCTCCTCCATTGGTGGTGGCCTACGCCATCGCCGGGACGGTGGACATCGATTTGCCCAATGAACCCTTGGGGAAGGACGCCTCGGGAGGGGATGTGTTCCTGCGGGATATCTGGCCCCCGCAGGAGGAGATCCGGGAAGTCATGCGCGAGGCGCTGCATCCGGAGGCGTTCACACGGCTCTACGCGGATTTCGCAGCGCAGAACCCAAAGTGGAACGACATCCCTTCTGCGACGGGCGGAGTTTATGCTTGGGACCCGTTGTCCACTTACATCCAGCATCCGCCTTTCTTTGAAGACTTTTCCATGGAGGCCGGGGAGGTCTCTGAGATTCGGGGAGCGCGGGCCTTGGGAATCTTTGGGGATTCGGTCACAACCGATCACATTTCTCCGGCAGGCGCGATCAAAGCGGATTCACCGGCGGGCGCCTATCTTTTGGAACATGGGGTGCGGGAAGAGCAGTTCAACTCCTATGGAAGCAGGCGCGGAAACGACCGGGTCATGACGCGCGGGACATTCGCCAATGTCAGGATCAAGAACCTGATGACGCCGGGCATCGAAGGGGGGGTGACGCTGCATCAGCCGGATGGGGAACAGATGTCCATCTTCGATGCGGCGGAGCGCTACCGGGAGGAAGGAATCCCGCTGGTGGTATTTGGCGGCGCCGATTATGGGATGGGTTCTTCGCGGGACTGGGCGGCGAAAGGGACGCGGCTTTTGGGGGTGCGCGCGGTGATCACGACCAGTTTCGAACGCATCCACCGTTCCAATCTGGCGGGGATGGGCGTTCTCCCGTTGACCTTTCAGGATCCGGCGGAATATGAGCGCTTGGCTTTGGATGGGACGGAGACATTCGACATTGTGGGCTTGTCGAACGCGATCCGGCCTCGACAAGCGGCCACCCTGGTGGTCCACCGGAGAACCGGCGCCACGGCGGAGGCTCCGTTGTCCGTGCGGTTGGATACGCCTGTGGAGATCGATTATTTCCGGGCTGGCGGCATTCTCCCCTACGTTTTGGCGCAGATTCTACGGCGAGTGGAGACGGCGCGGGCCTGATTCCTGGGCAGGCCGTTGAGGGAACGGCATGTTATCTCACTATCCCACGGTCTGTTTTTAGTTAGGACACACCTCTTGGGTGGCCTGCTCAAGGGCGTGGACCGCGTCTTGGATCTCCCGTTCCGTCACACAGAGGGGCGGCATGAGAACCAGCGTGTCGCCGATCGGACGGGTGAGCAGTCCGAGCTTTCTGGCTGCCAAGCAGACCCGGGCTCCCATGCGCATCGCTGGAGGAAAGGGGTTCCCGCCCGAGCCGTCCCGGGTGATGTCGATACCGGCGATGAGGCCGCACTGCCGCAGATCGGAAACGTGGGTGGAACGTTGCCGCCATGTTTCCAAGGAGTCCTGGAGGCATTGGGTCAGGCGAGGCAAGCGATCCAGCGTGTTCTCCAGATCGAAGATCTCAAGGCTGGCCAGCGCGGCGGAACAGGCCAGGGGGTTGCCCGTGTAGCTGTGTCCGTAAAAAAAGGTGAGCGGTGCGGAGGCGGTCCCGAGAAACGCGGAGAAAATGCGTTCCGTTACCAGGGTTGCGCCGAGCGGAACGGTTCCGCCGGAAAGGCCCTTGGCCAGGGCAAGCAGGTCGGGGACGACGTTTTCCTGTTGGCAGGCGAAGAGCGTTCCGGTCCGGCCAAAGCCGGTGAGCACTTCGTCGAGGATGAGCAGGACATCGTGCTGGTCGCACCACGCGCGCAGGGCGCTGAGCATCCCTGGAGGCCAGAGACGCATGCCCGCCGCGCCTTGAACGAGGGGCTCCAGGACCACGGCGGCCGTGGAATCGAGAACCTCGGCAGGCAATGCTTGCAACCCGGCGAGGGAGCGGACGCGGGTGACCGGATAACCGAGATCTCGAACGGGCTCATGGAAAAGGGGCAGTCCTCCCAGAGAAGCAGCTCCGAGAGTGTCTCCATGGTAAGCCTGATCAAAGACGAGGAATCGATTGCGCCGGCCTTCACCGGTGTGGCTCCGGAATTGGAGGGCGAGCCGGAGGGCGCATTCCATGGCGGTCGATCCATCGTCGGAATAGAAAACGCGGGTGAGGGTGTCTTGGGGAAACCGGTCGACGAGAGCGGCGGCGAGGCGGATGGCGGGTTCGTTGGTGCTGCCGAGGAAGGAACAGTGGGCCAGGGAAGCAGCCTGACGCTGGATCGCCGCGACGATGTGGGGATGGCTGTGACCGTGGACATTGGTCCAGATGGAGGAGTTGCCGTCGAGATAACGGTTTCCTTCCAGGTCTTCGAGCCATGCTCCCCGCCCTTTGGTGAGGATGAGCGGTTGGTGTTCGTCAGAGCACCATTCCCGCATGGGAGTGAAGGGATGCCATAGCCGCGTCTTGTCGAGACGCACGAGCTGACTGGCCGGGTGATCAGGTTCCATCGAAAAGGGGATTAGAGGCGATGGGAGGAGGAAACGCCAGAACGACCAATAGCGGCAGTTGCAAAAGGCGGCGGCGTTCCTATGGTCTGGCTATGACGACAGGTAGGAGAGCGTTGCTGCTGTTCTCGACCTGTTTGCTGGGGACGGTTCCGGAACCTGTCAGCGGGGCGAGCAATGTCGAAGCGGATTTTCTGCGGCGGAGGGCGCAGTTTCGAGCGGAGCGGCGCACTGTGGTGGATGAATTGCGCCAGATCTATCTGCGCGAACTCAAAGCCCTGGAGACCTTTCACGCGACCAACGAGGACTATGCCAAGGCGATGGCTTGTCGTGACGCCAGGCGGGCCCTGCTGGCTGCGGCACGGGAACAGGCCGCTCAGGCGGCGGTGCGAACCATCGGTCCGAAGGAATCCGTGTTCTCGGCGGACGGCGCCCGGGACCTCCAGGGCTTGCGGCGGGACTCATCGACCGGCCTCCTCGAGTTGGATCCCGATGTGACCGAGGGGACTGCGGCGTGGACGCTTCCGGATTTGGATCCGGGCGGGTACACGGTGTTTGTGGAGTACCTGGCCACAGCGGAGAACACGTTGCTCCGGTTGGAGGAGGCGCGGTATTTTATTCAAGGGGCCCTTTCGCCCTTGCCGGAGGGGGCAGGGATAACTCGTCAATCGTTGGGCAATCTCAAGGTGACGGATGGCGGCGGAACCTTGCGCTTGATCATGGAAGTCCCGGAGGGTCAGCACCGGACGGCGATTTCGGGCATCCTGCTTGTGTCCAATGCGCCGTAGTCGCCAACTTCGATGGGTTTGGGCGGGGCTCGGGTTGTTCGCGCTGGCTGGAGGAGCTGCCGTCGCCCAGGACTCCGAGCCGGAAGAGGCGTTTGAGGAACTGGATGCCCTCCGTGAGCGTTTCGAGCGAGACCTCGAAGCGGCGGACGTCCCGGTCTATCAAGCGTTTTTGGAAGAATTGCGCCGGGTCGAATCCGCCGCCGTGACGAGGGAAGACTACGAGGAGGCTAGCCGGGCCAAGGAGCGGCGTTTGGAAATCCGGGAATTGCTGGGGAACCCTAGCAGCGGGCTTGTGAAATGGCGGGAGGCGGCTGCGATCTCGCTGGATTTGGAAGAGTCGCGGCGCCGCTCCGCAGGCGTGCAGTGGAATGCGCGTGAAGCCGTGCTGGGGCGGTGGAAGGCCCCTGGTGCGGAAGCCTTGTGGAACCTATCGGGTCTCGATCCGCAAGTCTACGAAGTCGAAGTCACCTATAGCTGCGGAAAGACGCAGCCCGTGGCGAGCGGCGCCAATCAGAGTTCTCCCGTGCAAGGGGGCGGAGTATTCGAGTTCGGAGAAGTGACCGGTCTGCTCGATGGCAGCGGCAAGCCGATTCGCCACGAAGTGCGGCCCACGGAGGGTTGGGATGATTACCGGACGGAGTTGATCGGTTCGTTGGAGATCAAGTCGACCATCGCCCAGTTGCGTCTTTCCGCGGTTTTGGTGGTAGGCGAGGCTCTGATGCAGGTAAAGGGTATCCGGCTCATTCCCATCCTGCCGCGAGGTTCGGCGCGTCCGGCGATTCGGGATCTGGCGGCTTTGGAAGCGAGCTTCCGTGATGCGGTGACCACCCGCGGCGGTGAGGTGCGGGACGCCTATTTGCGGAACCTTGAGACCCTGGAAGGGCGGGCCCGAGCGGAAAAGGACGAGCGGTTGGCGGAACGGATCGCCGCCGAGCGCAAATCGGTCTTGCTGGAGCCGTTGGTCCTGGCCGTTCCGGAAGGGGAAGCGACGGCGACGCCTTCCGACAATGGGGAAAAGCCGGACCCTGGTGATGGCGACGAGGAACCCTGAGGGCAAGAGGAAGCGTATCTGGCGCGGGATCGGACTCCGTTTGATCCTCTACTATCTCTTGTATGCGTCCTTCGCGTTCTTCCTGCAGGGTCATCTGGTTTTCCCCGGGCAACGCCGCAGGCCGGCGCCGGACACGGCTTGGCCGGCTGCGAGCACCGAACATTGGACCATCGAGACGGAAGCGGCGCGCGTCCCGGCCGCACTGTTGTTGCCCCAGCGCGGCGCGCCACGAGCCGTGGTCCTGGTCGGTCATGGCAATGGAGAACTCATCGAGGATTGGGTGGATCTGGCGGAGCTGCTGACGGACGACGGCGCGGCGGTCTTGCTCGTCGAATTCCCCGGATACGGAAACGCCACGGGGAAGCCGTCTCGAAGGACTCTCGATGCGGTCTTCTTGCGCGCCCACGAGATGATCGAAGAACGAGCGGATTTGCGGGAACTTCCGGCAGTGGGTCTCGGCCGTTCGATCGGGAGTGGACCGGTGTGTGAACTCGCGCGGCGGCAGCTTCTCGAACGGGTGGCTCTGATCGCTCCTTTTGAGTCGCTGGACGGTCTGGTGCACCGGATGGGGTTGCCCGCCAGGCTATTGCAGACCCGGTATGACAACAACCGGGCATTGCAGGGTTTCCACGGCCCAGTTTGGATCGTCCACGGCGCGAGGGACCGCGTCATTCCAGCCGCGCATTCCCAGCGCCTTGCTGCGGATCTGCCGCGAGCGCAATTGCAGATCGTCGATTCCGGGCATAACGATCTGTTGTGGGAATCCGGACCGGAGATGTGGCGGGAGATGACGGATTTCCTGCTCGGGGTGAAGGCGGAGAGCGAATGAGGCTGTTGGGGGAAGGTCTGGGGAAATGGCGGAATTGATTAAGGAATCTTTACGATCCTAGGCCTGCGCTTATACTCGGGGCGGTGGAGGATTCCGGAACAGAACCCGGCGTATTCGAAGTGCAGTATCAAGACGGGGTTTACATCCCGGAACTCGATCTCTGGCTGGATCCGCACCGGGCCCGCGACCGGGCCTTTGTGTCGCATGCGCATGCGGATCACTTTGCGCGGCACGAGCGGATTTTGTGTTCGCGGCCCACTTTCGATTTCCTTCAAGCGCGCTTCGGATTGGGGCGTGAGCGCGCGGTGGTCATGGAGTTTGGCCGGCGCTACCGGTTTCGCCGGGAGTACGAAGTTCGATTGTATCCCGCGGGACATATTTTCGGGTCGGCGCAACTGCATGTGACGCGCTGTTCGGACGGCGCGACTCTGCTTTACACCGGTGATTTCAAGCTCCGGGAAGGGCTGTCGGCGGAGAAGATCGATTTTGCGCCGGCCGGCACGCTGATCATGGAGACGACCTTTGGGCTGCCTCATTTCCGGTTTCCCGACCCGGATCAGGTCCTAGCGCAGGTGGTGAAGTTTTGCCGGGAAGGGATTGAGGCGGGGGAGACCCCGGTTTTGGCGGGGTATTCCCTGGGCAAGGCGCAGGAAATTCTGATGGCGCTGCGGGGCGAGGAGATGCCGGTGATGCTGCATCGCTCGGTGTATGCCATGACGGAAGTCTACGCCAGGCTGCAGCCGGCTTGCCCTCCCTACCGCCTCTTGGATCCGGCTGCCTGTGCCGGTCACGTGGTCATTGTGCCGCCCTCGGCAATCCGCTCGCAGGCGATTCGAAGGATCCGGCCGCAACGCAGCGCGGTGTTGACGGGATGGGCCATGCAAGCGGGTGCGCGGTTTCGCTATCAAGTCGACCAGGCCTTTCCGCTGTCCGATCATGCGGATTACGGGGATCTGCTGCGTTACGTGGAAATGGTGCGGCCCCGGCAGGTGTGGACGCTGCATGGTTACGCCTCGGAGTTTTCGCGGGACCTGCGGGAGCGGGGACACGAGGCCTGGACG
The DNA here is from genome assembly GCA_041749135.1 of Verrucomicrobiales bacterium. Lineage (GTDB taxonomy): Bacteria > Verrucomicrobiota > Verrucomicrobiia > Verrucomicrobiales > DEV007 > DATKCT01. The sequence continues at coordinate 7,134 of JBGTBW010000130.1, read as the reverse complement.
CTGCTGAGGGAGGATCAGATGGATCTCCCATTGGAACTGGGCAAGGACAGCCCGCCTGTTTTTTCCGGCGGTCCGGTTTTAAGCCGGGCGCCCTGTCCCTTTGCGGAGTTCGTGGATGTCTGCGAGCGGATCGGATCGACGACGGGGATCGCCAAGAAGGCGGATGTGCTATCGACTTATTTCCTGACATTAAGCGAAGCGAACTTGCAGCGGGCGGCCAACTACCTGACCGGAAGGCCGCTCCCGGGGAGAGATGAGCGCCGGAGCATGCAGGTGGGCTGGGCGTTGGTGCGCAAGGCCTTGTTGCAAGTTTCAGGCTTGACGGAGGGGAGGTTCCGGGAGCTTTCCTTCTCGCAAAACGAACCCGGCCGCACCGCCTACCTGGCTTTGCAAGGCTGCACTCATCCTCGGGCCACCTCCCTGTTGGAAATTGCGCGCTTTTTCCGCAATCTCAAGGAAGCGCGCGGGCCGCTGGCCAAGGTGGAGCTGCTGGCGGACCGCCTGAGGTTCTTGCATCCCCTGGAAGCGAAGGTGCTGGTGCAGATCCTCATGGGCGACTTGTGCCTGGGATTGAAAGACGGGCTCGTGGAGGAGGCCATGGCCGACGCTTTCCGGCAGCCGGTGGAAGATGTGCGGCGTGCGCACATGCTCTTGGGCGATCTGGGCATGGCCGCCTTGTTCGCCAAACGCAACCGGCTGGCGGAAGCGGAATTGAGTTATTTCACTCCGGTCCACTGCATGCTGGCCAGCCCGGAAGACAGCGCGGATTCCGTGTGGGAGCGGCTGGGGCCCGCGGGCGGGCGGGGGCGGAGCAAGGGTGGGCACGCGGACTGGGTCTGGCTGGAGGAGAAGTATGACGGAATCCGCGTGCAACTCCATCGCCGGGGAGAGAGGGTCTCCTTGTATTCGCGGGACTTACGGCTTCTCGACGCCGAGTTTCCCGAAGTGGTCCAGACGGCGCGCGACGGGTTTGCCCACGACGTCATTCTGGACGGGGAAGTCATCGCCTTCTCGGAAGGCCGGAAACTGGGCTTTATCGATTTGCAGACCCGGCTGGGCCGCAGGCGTATGGAAGGGGATCTGTTTCTGGGACAGGCCGCGCCGGTGCAGTTTGTGGCCTTTGACGTCCTGAGTGTAGACGGGATACAACTGTTGGACGAGCCTTTGTGGCTGCGCCGGCAGATCCTCGAATCGCTCTCGCTGCCGCAGGGAATCGTCTGCATCGAGCGGCGGTTGGCCGCGGGACCGCGGGACATCGAGGAGGCCTTCCGCGCCGCCCGGCGCAACGGGAACGAAGGACTGATCGCCAAGGACCCCGAGAGCGTGTATAAGCCGGGCCGCCGCGGAAAATCCTGGCTGAAACTCAAACGGGCTCTGGCTTCGCTCGATGTGGTCGTGGTCAAGGTCGAACCTGGTCACGGAAAACGCCGCCACGTGTTCAGCGATTACACCTTCGCGGTGCGGGACGATTCCACCGGAGAATTGGTGACTCTGGGCAAAGCGTTCACTGGTCTTTCCGACGAGGAGATCGAGACGCTGACGGAACATTTTCGGGAGTATACCTTGAGTGAGCAGCGCCGTTGCCGCTGCGTCCAGCCGAACGTGGTGCTGGAGGTCGCCTTCGACACGATCCGGCCCAGCCGGAGACATCGCAGCGGGTTGGCCTTGCGTTTCCCGCGGATTCGCGCAGTGCGCCGCGACAAAACGGTGGGGGACATCGATACGCTGCAGACGGCCCGGAAGTTAGCCGGGCTCACGGAGCAGGCCGTGGGATAGCCAGCCGTTGCGCAGCACGGGATCGCGTGGACGGATTTTAGACCGAATTTCTCATACGGAGGAGGAGAGGCAGGCTGAGATTGTGCATATGCGCCATCAATAAAGTCCCGTGGCGCCCGCACGGGCCTTCCCCTGCGCCCACGACAGTTTCGTGTCGCAGGTGCGACAGAAAACGCGCTGTTGCCTTGGGCGCCGGGCCGGGCGGAGCATTCGATTCCCAGGGCTCCGCCGGGTCCGTGTCGCGTTTCGTGTCGCACCTGCGACAAAAAACGCGCCGTTGCGTTGGGCGCCGGGCCGGGCGGGGAAGCCGATCCCCCAAGCTCAGAACTCCTGATCTCGAGGAATTTGGATGGGCTGGAAGGGTATGTGGCGCGGGCACTCCTTCCCGCGAACTCTTGAGGTTCCATCGGCGGACAGGAGTGTCCGCCCACAAGGAGGGCGTCATCTGCCGAGAGGCGGTCTCGCTTCGGCTCAGCGATTTTCCTCCCTGTCCATGATCTCCCTCGATAGATCAGGAGTTCTGAAGCTCTGATCCCTTCGGGATCACCGCGTCTTTGGCCTCTCCTACAAGGCCAGAAATGTAAAACTCCAGAGGCGGGTTGGGAAACCGCCCTCCGTTGCGGGCCTCAGGCTCCGCGATTCGCTGGGATGTAGACCGCTTCCGCGCCGTCTTCGGTCTCGTGGAGCGAGATGAGGCGATACTCGAGGCTCGCCGGCAGATACAGGTCGCTGGATCCGCTGAGAGTCAGATCGGAGCTGGCGCGAGCCAGGCAAGGAAGGAAGGTGACTCGAAGTTTGTCGATCCGTCCGTCGAGAAGCAAGTCGCGCAGTTGCGCGGGCGGCGGTTCGGAGGCGAGCAGGCGTCCGTCCAAGGAAAGTTGGGCGCGAGCTTCCATGGGCGCGTCAGACTCAGCCGCGGAACACCAGGAACTTGCGGCAGACGAAGTTTACCAGGACGGAACAAACCACGTAAGAAAAGACGGCGACATGGGAACTCAGACCGAGTTGGAGAATGACGTAGCTCATGGCCAATGTTCCTAACACATAACTTGCTCCGGAGACGCCGAAGAAGAGCAGCACTTCACGCCAACGAGGGTGGCGGCCGGGGATGAAGATCCAACGCACGTTGACGAGATAGGCGAAGGAGTTGGCGGTGAGGAATCCGGCGGTGTTGTTGAGGAAGGCGCGGCGGAAGCGCTGGGAGTCGCCCATGGCCGGGTCGATGGCGGGAAGCACAAGAGTCGAGAGAACGTAGAAGACGGCGAGGTGGATGAACGTGGCGCCGGTTCCCGCAATCCCATATTTGATAAACTGAATGGCGGGATGGGTATCGGGGCGGGTGAGCAGGTCCATAAGGCCCCCCCGATGGTCCAGAGCGAAGCGGGCCGCGAGCTGGCGCAAGCGGGTGGAAAGGCTGGCTTTCACGGCCTTATCCGCCATAGCGTTGCCTCCATTCGGCAAGTTGCGCGCGGATGGTTTCGGCGCGGCGATTGGGTCCCAATTCCCAGACGAGATAACGATTGGAATCGATGTAGGGGAGGAGGGCATCGTACTCGATGGTGCCGGTGAGAGGGACCCGGTGATCTCGATCCGGCCATTGCACGTCATGGAGATGGCAGCCGAGGAGATAGGGTTGCATCGAAGCCAGCCAGTCCTGATGGTCGAGCAGGGCGAGATTGTGTTTGAGTTGGACGTGTCCAAAGTCGTGCCAATAACCGACCCAAGGGCAATCCCGGAAGTCGTTCATGATTTCGCGCATTTCGCGTTCCGACGGGATGTCCTCATAGCGGCTCCGGCTTTCCACTCCGACGGGCACCCCAAATTCCTCGGCCCAGACGGCGATCTTTTCGAGAGCGGCCCGGGCTCTTCGGAGGTAAATCGGGGCCATTTTCTCCCGCTGACGGATCGTTTGAATCTTGAGTTGGACGTAGGCGGGCGAGTTGAGTCCCCCGGCCTTGACCAAGGAGGTGAGTTTCGGAGTTTGGGCGGGCATGGGCACACTGCCGAGGTGGAGGACGACATAGGAGGCTTGGAACTCCGCCGCGTTCTCGAGGGTTCTCCGCGTGAGATCCAGGGCCCGCTGGCGTTCGGGAGCACGGTGAGAAGTGAACTCGAAGCAGTCCGGGGCGTCGATCATGACATCGACGGGAGAAGGAAAGTAATTGTGAACGCCGGACACCTTCATTTTACCCGCGCGAAAGGCGCGCTGAAGGCCTGGCTGCTTGGTGACATTGGCGCCGTGGCTGATCTCGATGGTGTCGAAACCCAGTTCGCGGATTTCGTCGACAATCTCTTCGCCGTCGCCGGGTTTTGTGCCGTTCCAGCAGGTGGAGAAGGAGAGAGGGTGCATGACGAGCGGGCGCCGCGAGACGGAAAGGCAGCAAGAATAGGGAGAGAGGGATGCTTGTCACGCGAGGATGCACAGAGGTTGCTGACGGGAGTGTTTGAGAAAGGCCTGTTTCGGTGCTTGCGGGCCTGTGTCCGGAGTCCTACGATGACGGGCATATCCCGCATTTCTCATACCCTTTTTGCTGTGGCGCGCTGCACCCCATCCTGCCTTCGTTCCGCTTGCCTCGGGCTTGAACAGGGTGTACTCAGCCAGCTCTGCGTCCTCGGCGGCGCGAGGCCTTGGCAATAAGGGGTTCGCAGCGCCTCGCGACGAAACGGTATGAGAAATGCGGGATATCCCTATGAAGATCACTGCGTCCATTTTCTGTATTTCCGCGGCTGCGGTCGCATGCCTCTGCGCTCAGGAAGATCCTCACATGGGAGACTGGGTGGGGCAGGCAACGTGGAAGGACGGATCTTCCGATGATTTGGCGGTGCGGATGATCCCGGACGGAGACGGCCGCTACCGGCTCCGGGTGTTTTCGACCTTTGCAGAGCGTGTGCCGGTGCAGCATGAGTTGCTGGGCCGGATTGCGGACGAACGATTCGTATTTCTGGACGATCTGCCGCTCGAGGCGGCGCATGTCCTGCGCTCCGTGGAGGACGGTTTGGTGGTGCGGGCGGCGATGTGGTCAGGGGAAGGAGGGAACCGCGTAGCAGGGAGTGTCAGCGGCCGGTTGGGCGGCAGTTTTGTTTTGGAGAAGCAAGAGTGGAAACCTTCGCCTACCTTGGGCCGGGAAGCTCCGGAAGGCGCGGTGGCGCTGTTTGACGGATCGGATTTGGATCATTGGGTGAAACGAGGAAATCCCTCGGAACCGGCAGGCTGGAAGTTGGTGGAGGGCGGCGCCATGGAAGTGGCCGGCGGCGACATCATGACGCGGGAGAAGTTTGGCGATCACGAACTGCATTTGGAATTCCGGCTGCCCTACATGCCCGGCGCGCGAGGGCAGGGCCGGGCCAACAGCGGCGTCTATCCCCAGGGGCGATATGAGCTGCAGGTGCTTGATAGTTATGGTTTGAACGGGGAAGACAACGAATGCGGCGGCATCTACACGCTGGCCCAGCCGTTGGTGAACATGTGCGCGCCGCCATTGGTCTGGCAGACCTACGACATTACCTTCCGTGCCCCGCGATTTGCCAGCGGCGGTGAGCGGATTTCCGCAGCGCGGATCACGGTGGTCCACAACGGAACCGTCATCCACGATGACCTGGAATTGGAGAAGCCGACCGGCGGCGCGTTGAACGGCGAGGAAGAGGGTCCGGGCCCCTTGTTATTGCAGGATCACGGGAATCCGGTGTGGTACCGGAACATTTGGGCGCGTCCCTTGGAGTGACCGGGTTATCGCCCCCTGGGATCCCCGGGGCGCGACCCAGTCCTCATCAGTCCGTCGCCCAATCATCGGAAGCTTTGCAGCTTCCGCTACATTCCCAGCCCGCATTTCTCACACTCTTTCTGCTGCGGCGCGCTACGCCCCATGGGGGGGGGCTGCGTTGCGCTTGCTTCAGGCTCAGAACTCCTGATCTATCGAGGAAGATAATGGATACAGGGGAATAAGAGGGAGCCAAAGCGAGACCGCCACTCCGTGAATGACACTCTATTTGTGGGGCGATTTGTGGGGCGGACACTCTTGTCCGCCGAGTGAGCCTAGAAAGTTCGCGGGCAGGAGGGCCCGCGCCACATAGTTTTCCGGCTCATCCAAATTTCTCGAGATCAGGAGTTCTGAAGCTGGCGCCGCTTTTTTTGAAGCCGGGGCATCACGAAAACAGTAGGGGGCCGTATCCCCGCCGAGGAGGCGGAACCCCGGACTGGGGAGCAGGGGAGGCTGCGCTGGGAGTAGTTCTTCTCCGGGAACCGCCTGCGCTCACACCGGCGCTGCGCGCGGGGAGAGAGCGGCGATGCTCGCTGCTGTCCCGGAGCCTCCGGCGTGGCTCGACAGGGCCTCTTAGCGGCGGCCTGGCCGCCGCCCTTGGACTGCGGCGAGAATCGCCGCTTTCGCGCCCGCAGAGACCGCGGCCAATCCCAACCCCGCCTCCGCCTGCGAGAGACTCCGCGTACCCATCCAAAGCCCCAGAGGACTGGCTTGCTCTACAAGCTTCCGCACGCACGGCGCTGCGCGCGGGGACAGAGCGGCGATGCTCGCCGCTGTCCCAGAGCCTCCGGCGTGGCTCGCCAGGGCCTCTTAGCGGCGGCCTGTTCGCCGCCCTTGGACGGCGGCGAGAATCGCCGCTTTCGCGCTCGCAGAGACCGCGGCCAATCCCAACCCCGCCTCCGCCTGCGAGAGACTCCGCGTACCTATCCAAAGCCCCAGAGGACTGGCTTGCTCTACAAGCTTCCGCACGCACGGCGCTGCGCGCCGGGAGAGAGCGGCGATTCTTGCCGCAGTCCCAGAGCCTCCGGCATGGCTCGACAGGGCCTCTTAGCGGCGGCTTGTCCGCCGCCCTTGGACTGCGGCGAGAATCGCCGCTTTCGCCCTCGCAGAGACCGCGGCCAATCCCAACCCCGCCTCCGCCTGCGAGAGACTCCGCGTACCCATCCAAAGCCCCAGAGGACTGGCTTGCTCTACAAGCTTCCGCACGCACGGCGCTCGCGCGGGGAGAGAGCGGCGATGCTTGCCGCAGTCCCAGAGCCTCCGGCGTGGCTCGACAGGGCCTCTTAGCGGCGGCTTGTCCGCCGCCCTTGGACTGCGGCGAGAATCGCCGCTTTCGCGCCCGCAGAGACCGCGGCCAATCCCAACCCCGCCTCCGCCTGCGAGAGGCTCCGCGTACCCATCCAAAGCCCCAGAGGACTGGATTGCTCTACAAGCTTCCGCACGCACGGCGCTGCGCGCGGGGAGAGAGCGGCGATGCTCGCCGCAGTCCCAGAGCCTCCGGCTCACCTTCTTTCCTCCATCTCCTTGTCCGCCCGCCAGATCAGGAGCTCTGAGGGTAGCAGCGGCTTGGCGCCTCCACGATTCGCGGATTGGAAATCGG
>JBGTBW010000129.1:0-23224 GCA_041749135.1 Verrucomicrobiales bacterium | reverse complement strand
GGGAATAAGAGTGAGCCAAAGCGAGACCGCCACTCCGTGAATGACACTCTATTTGTGGGGCGATTTGTGGGGCGGACACTCTTGTCCGCCGAGTGAGCCTAGAGAGTTCGCGGGCAGGAGTGCCCGCGCCACATAGTTTTCAGGCTCATCCAAATTCCTCGAGATCAGGAGTTCTGAAGCTTCCCCAGGCACGGCGCTCCGCGTCTTATTATAGAGAGCGGCGAGAATCGCCGCTTTCGGGCGCGCACAGAACTCCGCCAATCCGAACCCCGCCTCGGCCTCCCAGAGACTCCGCGTCCCCCTCCAAAATCCCAGAGGACTGGCGCACTCTACAAGCTTCCGCACTTACGGCGATGCTCGCCGCAGTCCAAGGGCCTACGGCGATCCTTGGCGTCAGAACTGTAGCGGAACTCGTGAGAGTTCCGAAGTCCTGGCAGGCAGTCTGCATTCTGGCGAATGCAGCTACGGGACGGCGCTCCGCGCCGGGAGAGAGCGGCGATGCTCGCCGCAGTCCAAGAGCCTCCGGCGATCCTTGGCCGCGGCCGGGCTGGACTCGGACCGGGAGGCCGGGAAGGTGAAACCAGGGATTGAGATGACGAAGACTTTGGAGTGCACGGCTGCGCCGCGCTTTCTCGGAGGGTGAAAGCGCTTGGGCTTGGGGACGGCGTTCCGCGCCGGGAGAGAGCGGCGATGCTCGCCGCAGTCTAAGAGCCTCCGGCTCACCTTCTTTCCTCCGTCGCCTTGTATCCGCCCGCCAGATCAGGAGTTCTGAGGCTTGAATAGGGTGTTGCTCACCCAGCCCTGCGGCTGCGCACGCGTTTCCTTCGCTGCGCTCCGCCCTTCGGGCAGCGCGTTCGGGCTGGCGGTCTCGCTTCGCTCGGCTGTCCGCATGGGCTCGCCGGCCCCTTGCGGCGAAACAGTAGGAGGAATGCGGGATCGGGCGGTTGTGGAGGTGCAATCTTCGCCTGCACGGCGGATTTGTGTTGCTCCTCCGGGAAGCGATCACGTAGTTTTCGCAGCACTCGGCGGTTGCCGCCGACGGATTTATGCATCGATCCCGTGCGGGTCTCGTATACTGGTTTGGGAAGAATCCGGTGGCAGACCCGGGGGTTTTGGGTGTTTTTCGGCGGAGCTGTGGCGTTGTCTGCGCGTGGTTGTTGGGTGCGTCGTCCCCGCTTGGCGCTGCCGTGGCGGAGTTTAGGAACGGGGACTTTTCCGCGGGGCTCGAGGGCTGGGAAACGGAAGGAGAAGTGCAGGTCACCTCGGGTTTTGCGCTGCAGCTCGACAGTGCGGCTGCAATTGCGCGCTTGTATCAATCTGTGGAGATTGACCGCGGTTTCTGGGAGATATCTTTCAATTTCCAGCACGCTTTTTCTTCCCAATCGACGGTGGGCGTGTTGGTGGATACGGGGTTTGCGACGCTGTTTCTAAGCGAGGATCCGTTTCAGGCTCCGGCGAACTTGGGAGAACTGCCGGTGGATCCTCCGGCTGGGCAACAAGCCTTGGAACTGTTCGATGCCGACTTCCGGGGCTTGCGGGAGGTGGGTGGAACGGTCGAATTGCTGGGGTCGCGGCCCGGCTGGAGCCGGTTCACGGCTACGTTCCGGAGCGACGGTGGTTACCTGACGCCGTTTTTAGAGTTGGTGGATCAGAACTTCATCGACGGGGACAGCGCCGCTGCCTACGATGATTTCTTGCTGGTGCGGATTCCCGAGCCGTCGGCGGGATTCCTGCTGTTGGGCTGGGCGGCGGCATGGTGTTGGATCCGGCGGCGCAGGCCCCGACGGGGGTGAGGGATGCATGATGGCGAGGCGGCACGGATTGTTGAAGGGAGTTGTCGTCGCGTTCCTCGCGTGGGGATCAGCGGTGTCGTTGGGGATCGCTCAGGCCGTGAGCGAGGCATTGCCACACTCCGTGGACGGGTTGTTCGAGGCAAAGGCGCAAGACGTGTCCGCGCTGGATCGCGAAACGCGGCGCATTGAGTCGATCGTGCAGCTTTCGTTGCGCAATAAGAGTGCGGAGACCGCCGTGCCGCCGTTGCACTTGGTGGTGCACTTCGAATTATCGGGTCCGGCGGAGAATCTGCGCGTGGAAGGCGCTTTGGGGGGAGCGGGCGAAGGACCGTATGGGGCGCATTTCTACGATTTGGGAGAAGCGTTGGTCGATGGGCTCGCGCCGGGAGCGACGATTCAGGTGGAGTTGCGGTTCAGCCGGCCTTCGGAGCAGCGGTTGAATTACCGCTTGGAGCTACGCGGGATTCTCAATGGAGCGCCCGAGGCCGTGCCCGGCGGGCCCTATGCGGCATTGGTTGGGGAGGACATCGTGTTCGACGCCTCGGGAAGCTCCGATCCGGACGGCGATGAGCTGGGGTTTCGCTGGGATTTTGGCGATGGTGAAGTTGTGGAGGGGCCGGTGGTTCGGAGGAGCTTTGCTGTTCCGGGAGTGTATGAGGCGCAGTTGCGTGTGGAAGACGGGCGAGGAGGCCTTGATCAGGCCTTGGCGACGGCGACGGTTTTTCCCCGGGGAACATTTGCGTTGGGGCGGACCCGGACGCTGGACGGGGTGGGGCACCCGCTGGGAGGCGTTTGGGTAGAGGAGGACGGGCCGGGGCCCGCGCGGGTTCTCGCGTCCGACGGAGAATCGGGCTTTGCATCGTTAGGGGGACAGCCGGGCGAACATGTGTGGAAGTTCAGTCTGCCGGGGCATCTTCCCGTCTGGCGCCGCCACGAACTTCCCGGAGGGGTCCGGCTCGTGCCGAGTCCGTGGATGGCGAAGGAATCGCAGGAGGGTGTGGCGGCGTCGTTGTTGGAGGCCACGCACGTGGAGAGCGAATCAGGTGCGGTGGAGCTGACGTTTCCAGCGGGTTCCTTCAGCGAGTTCGGGGAGGCGGCGGTCACGGAACTTTCGGGGCAGAGTCTGCCGTTTCCATTGCCGGGAGGATGGAGTCCCTTGGGCGCCTTTCACCTGCGGTGGCCTGGTGACCTGGCGGGGCCGGCGACGGCCGTTTGGAAGGGCGGCAGGGAATCGCGAGAAGCGTCGGTGTTGGTGCATTTTGAAGAGGAAGGATTGGTGTGGCGCGTTGCGACTGTGTGGGAGGAGGAAGCGGTGGAAAGCAGGCAGTTTGGGCTGTCGGAGGCGGGCTGGTATGCGGTGGCGCGGGCGGACCTGGAGCCGGAGGTTCCGCCCGGGCCGGAGGAGGGGCAGATCTTGGCCGGGGTGGAGCTTCCGTCGGGGCTCGATACAGGATGGAGCGCTGAAGGAGAGGCGGAGCCGGAGGAATCCGCGGCCAGCCGGACGCCTGAGGACGTGACAAGCGCTGCGCTTGTGAAGGCCCGGGCTCCGGTCGCGGTTCCGAGCGGGATATGGTTGCGAACGCTTGTGCGCGAGCGCTACGCGCTGGCGGACGGTTCAGCGCTCAGCTTACCGGAGTACGACACGACGTTTTTCGCCTATCATGTGCCCGGAATTGAAATCGCAGACACTCTTTATGGCCGGTTTCCCTTGAGACCGCGCCTGTTGTTTGGCGGAGAGGAATTGCACGAAGCGGAGATTGAGGTGGAAGTGCTTTCTCCTGCGGATGCGGTGGGGGCCGTCTTGACGGCGGAGGGCGGGATCCTAACGGGAGGCGGAGTGCGCGTGACCGTTCCCGCAGGAGCGTTGTCAGGATTGGCGGCTGCCGAGTTGCGCGGATTGGACACCCGAGGATTCGCTGCACTGGCAGGAGGATTGGATGTTTTTTTGGCCTTCGAGCTGAATGCCGGAGGGCTGCGAGAAGGAGCGCAACTGGGTCTGCACACAGTGAATCCAGTGGAGGCGCATGCATTCTGGCTGCTGGCCCGCTTGTTGAACGTTGAGGGTGCGGCGGGGCTGGAGCCGGTCGAGCGTTTTCGCAGCGATGAATCCGGCAAACTCATGAGCCTGGAGGAGGAAGGAGCGGAAGGATTGCCCGGGTTGAGCGCCCCGGGTCAGTATGCGTTGGTTCGCGTGCCAGGGCTTCAGGGGCTTGTCCGGGGCACAGTGCGCAACGAGGCCGAGCCCGGCGGTTTTGCGGGAGCAGTCGTGCGCATCAGCGGCGAGCCCTGGTTGGCGCTGAGCCGGGAAGGAGGCGCCTTTGCAACAACAGCTTTGATAGGGTCTGGAGAAGTTGTGGCCTTCGATCTCGTGTTGGGCGGCAGCGCGGAGTCGGCGTTTGTGCTGGAGCTTCCAGCGGCAGAGGCGCAGGTGGAGTTGACCTTGGAAGCGTCGGGGCCGCGGGTCGTGCGGGCAATGCCGGCGAACGGCGCCACAGACGTCTCGACGGTCTCGGCGGTGAGCGTCGTGTTCAGCGAGGCGGTCGCTCCGCTGAGTTTTGGAGGCGACGGCATTGCGTTGCGCCAGACTGCCGACGGCGTTCCGGTGGACGGTGCGCGTTCGCTGTCATTGAACGGCCGGACAGCGTTCTTCTATCCGGCTGTTCCGTTGGAGCCGGGGACATCCTACACGATCGAAGTTGCGGGAACAGTGACGGATGTCGGCGGCCTGCCCTTGGCGGGAGAGCGGGTGTTTGTCTTCGGGACGGCGTCCGTGGAGGAGAGAGCGGCGGGCGCGCAATTGGTTATTTATGAGCCGGGGGCGGAGATGGTTCCGGAGGAAGTGTTGGAGCGGCTGGTGGGCTACGATCCGGTCTTGACTCCGCACGCGGTTGTGGCCCACGGCACACCGGGCGTGGCTGATCCGGGAGTTCCCGTGATTTTGATTAACGAAGCGACGCGGGAGACGGCCACGGTGTTGTCGGCGGCGGACGGCAGTTTCGCGGGGTTCATCGAGGCGGAGGAATCCGATTTCATCTCGGCGGTGTTCGTCAACGCGAACGGGACGCGGGTGGTGATTCCCGCGGCACGGCAATTATTCGACGACGGCTCGGTGGGGTTGTTTCGTCAGGGAGGCATTCTTGAGGCGGAGAGCGATGGGGGTCCTGTCGAGGTGTTCATCGAGCCGGGGGCCGTGCCTTCGCGGACGAAGTTCAAGATCGATGTATTGCCGAGGGCCAAACTTCTGGAGTTTGTGCAGGGAACGGAGCCCGAGAGCGGCCAGCTTATCGGCGGATTCACGTATCAGGAAGAGGGCGATCCCTTGCGCATCGCCGCGGACGTGGTGTTCCCGGTGAACCCTGCGGACCTGGATCTTCCGCCGGGGAGCGATCCGGCGGACGCGACTTTCGTGTTGGCGGCTCCGCGCGGATACAACGGAGTGGTCGCCTACGAAGTGGTGGACCGGATGGATTACGAGGAGACCGAGGATGGGCAGACGCAGCTTGTGACGCGCTCGCCGCCGTTTGTCGGGTTGTTGCCGCGCAGGCTCGAGGCGATTCGAGGTCAGTTAGGAACGGTGGACACCGTGGGCCAGACAGTGCGGGCCTCGTTGGACGAACAGGGCGGTGTGAGCCCGGAATCCAGCACGGGCATCTTCGTCGTAGTAATGAGCAGTCCGAGCCGCGGATTGCAAGCGGCGGGAAAGGTCCTGGCCAGCAACGCCGCGGCCTTCACGGGAGAAGATGGAGACCTCTCGACCTTACCGGTCGGAGACGCCCTCGGCGTGGAATTGGCGGGGGACGAGCCCGTGGGCGGGGCGCTGGTGCGAACCGATGCGGCGGGCAGAGAAGGGTTGCCCGGCGAAATCCGTGCGGGCGAGCAGTTTACGACGTCGAATTTTGACGGCAGTTACGCCTTTTACTTCAGCGCTGACGAGGCTCGCATCGGGCGTATCGTTGTGGCGACGCATCCGCGCTTCCCCTTTCAGAAAGCGCGGAGCGAAGGGTTTGGGGGTGTGCCGGCGACGGTCACCGCGGTGCGGGCGCATCTCCGCTTCAGGAAGCTGGCGGCCCTCGATTTGGCTGCGGCGGGAATCGAAGACAGCGTGCGGCCGGCGCTGAGGATCTCGCATTCGCCGTTGAGTCCGGAGGCTGGGCTTGGAGATGGCGCGACGGTGCGGGTGACGGCGACGGACGACCTGTCGATGCAATCGATCACGGTGACGACGGAGGCCTTTCTGAGCTTGGCGACGGGGCTGCCGCAGAACCTCGAACTCGTGACGTTAACCACTCTGCCTGCACAGACGCAGGGGGCGAGGATGCGGCAGAGCTTCCGTTTCATGGCGGAGCAGCCGGGCAGGCTGCGCCTTCAGGTAACGGCGGTGGACGGCGCGGGAAACGCGCGCATGGCTCCTTACGGCATTGTGTTCGGGGGACCGCCGGTCGAGATCGAGGAGGGGGAGACTCCGAGGCAAGTCCAGTATGTGTGGCCTCCGGACGGGAGCACGGGAGTGCCCCTGTTCACGCCGGTGACGATCCGGTTTTCGAGACCCCTGACGGAAGGGAAGGCCACGAGCGTGGGGGATTGGGTGACCCTGAGCGATCTGGAGTTGCGGCATGGGGAAGTGTCTGAGGACCGCCGGGAAATGGTTCTTTATTACGGTCTCGCGCCGGGAGCCGCCGCGCCGGAGGTGCTCGCCCTGACATTGGACGGAACCGTGGTGGACCAGGACCCGCAGGCGACGGCGGAAGAGGCGGAGGAGGAAGGAGAGGAGGGCAGCGGACAGGGATTTAGTTATGGGATCGCGTTCGTGCCCCGCCAGAGCGCCGATCTTCCGCACGAGTTCAACGGCGGCGGCGGGGTGGTGGTTTCGGGGGCGACGGCTTACGCGCTGGACGAGGATCTGGGCGCGGGCGGAGGCCGGCTTGTGGTGTTCGATTTGGAGAACCCATTGAGCCCTTCCAAGACGGATGAGATCGAGTTGGATGAACCTCCTTCCGATCTGTCTTTGGTTCCTCACTATGCATTCCGTTTGGCGGACGGAGCGTTGACGGACGAGGCGAATTGGCTGGCGGTGTTCAGCGGAGAGATTCTGGGGACCAAACACTTGAACCTCTTCCGGCTCGATGGGGACGGGGATGCGGACTTGGAGTTCCGGGGACCATTGAGTGCGGACATTTCCCGGATCGTGAAGAGCAAATGGGATCCTCCCCTTATGGGCTACCTGGAACTGGGCGCCGGGGCGACGGGCGTGACTTTATTGAATTTGAACGCGTGGGTGGTGGGCGTGGAGGCTTCTGCGGCCGAGAAAGCGAGTTTCCCGGAGCAACTCGATAGTGGGAAGGACCTAAACAACGACGGGGATTACGCCGACCCGGGGGAGAAACCGCCGTTGCCCTCGAACCGGGGTGGCCAGCTTTTTGGGCTGGAGTTCACCTGGGCTCCCCCGGGTCCGTTAGACAGAGTGGTGGATTTCGATTTCAGCGCGGACTTCGGGTTGATGGGCGCTGTGATGCGGACGCCCGAGGGGGGCGTGTTGCAGATGGTGCTGGGCGGCGAGGCGGGTTTTCTGCCGGAGTCGGCCAGGGTGGTTTTGGGGGACGGGGATCCGAAGCGGCTGTTTCTTTTGCCCGCTCAGCGGGTGCAGGATGGTCCTGAGGTTCTGCTGCTGGATCTGGCGCTGGTCTCGATGGTGGGTAATCCCGGCGCGCTGGCGGTGGTGGATGTGACTGAGCCGGATATTCCGATTGTGCTGCGGCAGTGGCCGCTCCCGCAGGGCGCCGGGTCGGCGAACAGCATCGTGCGGCGGGACGACGGGCTGCTGACCTTGGCGACCTCGAGCGGCGGAGGCATTCTGATCGATCCGCTCTTGCTGTTGACGGAGACGGCGGCGGGAAGCGCTGCGGCGTTCATCGACCGCTTGGAGGGGATGCAGACCGTCGAGCGCTCTTTCGCAGCGGAGGCTTCGGGCCTGCAGGTAGTGACGGACGGCGCGGGAAAGCTCTTGTTTACGGCTCCGACGATCGAGCTGGTGACGTTTGATGAAACATTGCCGTTTGCGCCCGAGGAATTGGTGGACCGGCCGGCTTCGGAGATCCTGGAGATTTTGGGCCGGGCGAGGCCGGTGACGACGGCCGAACCTTTGGAGATCCCGAGGCCAGGGGGGGCAGCGCAGGCTCCGCCACTGACGGCGGAACTGGCGGACCGGCATTTTTACGTGCTCTTGCGCGCCCCGGGGACCGACGCGGACGAGGTGGAAATGGCGGCGGCGGCTATTCACGGGGGAGGCTTGCCCGTCTTGCCCTCGCCGGGGGAAGCGCTGCCGGTCATCCTCGGTCAAGATGTGTTTTTGGATTGGCTCCTGTTTCTCGGTTTACAGGCCGTTGATTTTCTCTTTGCCGATGCACAGGACTTCGTGGACATCGCGCGGTTCTTACTGAAGATCGCGGAAGAGGCGCTGGGGGACGCGGGCGACTACGACTCCGACTTGACGGCGGTGCGCTTGTCGGAGGACCGGTCCAGTCCGCTCTACAATCTCTACTTGGCGGGACCGGTAGTGTTGTTGAGAGGAGATCCCGGGGAGGAAGTCATCGACGCATTGCAGGATGAATTGGACCGGCGTTATCTCAAGGCGGCTCATTCCCTCTGGGTAGGAATCGGGCCCGGGGAAGATGGAGAGCTTTTGGAGCCGTTCGCGGCGCGGCAGGACCAGGAGCTGAGCCTGAGCGTGCCGGCGCTGAACGCCCTGGCGGGCGGTGCGGTCCAGCAGCCGAAGTCGATGTCCGGCTTGCTGGACTTGTTGGGTTTGGCGGAGATCAGCTTGACGGACCCGTTCTTGACGCCGGGCTTGAACGACAAAGTGTTCGTCGGAAGCCAGAGGAATCCCCTGATTGTCATTCCCGGCATTGCCGGCACGCACTTGGAGAACCCGGACCGGCTTCCGGTTCCGTTGCCGGTGACTCCCGGTCCCTTCGCACCGCCGTTCCCGGAATTCGTACAGATCACGGAAGCGTGGCCCGGTTACCTTTCGGCGTTTCAGCAGGATCTCTCTTTGGATCCGGATTCGGCGAAAGCGATCGTGGCCTCGGACGTGATCCGGCGGATCCCGGAGACTTACACGGCCGGCACGAGCACGGCGGCGGCGCTGGTGGCGTCGCTGAAGACCATCGACATTTACCGGCCTCTCATCTCCTACCTGAAGGAAGAGTTGGGCTATCAGGAGTACGATTACATTTACAAGGACCGCTTCGAGCTGGTTCCGCGGGAGCCCAAAGACTTCGCGGCGCTGCGGACGACGGCAGGAGCTGATTTCCAGCAGGTGGCGCGACGGCCGGATCTCTTTGTGTTCCCCTACGATTGGAGGAAGGACAATGTGGATTCAGTGAAGAAGCTTGAGGAATACGTCGACCTGGTGCGCTTGATCCATCCCGATGCTTCGGGGATCGACATCGTGGCGCACAGCATGGGAGGTCTGGTTTCGCGGCGGTTCATCTTGGAGAACCCGGGAGTGGTCGACCGGCTGATCACGGTGGGTTCGCCGTTCTTGGGGGCTCCCAAGGCGATTCTGGCGATGGAGACCGGGGACATGGATGATTTCGTGTTCAACGTCATCATCCGGAAGTCGCTGATGAAGACGCTGGCGGAGCATTTCGAGGGGGCGCATCAGTTATTGCCTGGGCCGCAGTATTTTCAGTTGGCCGGATCGCCCCTGGCGGAGACGGGCTGGGACATCAGCGGGGATGAAACTCCCTACGGCGACCTCAGTTATGCGCAGTTCCGGGAAACTATGGATCTGTTGCACCCGGATGGGACGCCCGGCACGGTGAACGACGCGTTTTACAGTTTCTCCGCAGCGGGAGGGAATCAAGCCGACTGGTCGGACGACGCCACCGGCGTCGAGTATTTTCATATTTACGGAGTGCAATCCTCGCCGAAGACCGTCGGCAAGGTCCGTGCAGCCTTGCGGCCGCACGTTCGCGAGATCGATGCCGAGACGACGGCCGCTGGGGCGACTTTGGACGAAGTGGCCTACTCGACCGAGTTTGAAGTCGACCGGGTTCCCGGGGACGGAACGGTGCCGCGGGTGAGCGCCTCCCGAATGGCGGGAGGGGGAAACATGAACGCGCCGGATGCGGCGGTGATCGGGGTGTTCAGCGACGATCCTAACGATGACGCGTTGGTGGAGCACAACGGGATGCTGGGCAATCCGGAGGTGCTGGCGCACGTCGGGAGCATCCTTCAGGGAACCTTCACAGTGCCGCCGCCGGACGAGAATCCGGCGGGCAGGACAACGGTGATCAAACTGGTGAACGCGGAGGCGGACAGCATTGAGGTGACTGACAGTATGGGGAACCCATTGCCGGCGACCGGGGAAGCGGGGTTCGTCGACATCGTCCTAGGTACGTTGTTAGAGGAGACGATGGGCATATCGCGCGAGATCGCGAGCGCAAGCGTGCAGATCATCGACGGGGACCCGGAATCGGGAGACGACGAGACGAACAAGAAGTCGAACGTGACGGAGGTGACGATTCAAGGGACGGATTACCGGCTGAAGTTCGGATTCGACGAGGAACGGGACCTGCCCATGACCGTGCGGGTCGAGCAGAAGGATCCCGCGGGAACGACGGAGCGGATGATCCTCTACGAGAACATCACCCGGGCCATGCTGGCGGCTCCGGCTCCGCAGAACGCTTCGGACGGGACGGAGGAGGGAGCGCCTTTGACCACGGAGATCGAGGGCGCGCCGGTGGATTTCGAATCCACCTTGGTGCAGCAAGCGCCCATCGGTCAGGACATCCATTCTCTCCCGACGCTCATTCACGACACGCAGGAAGGCGCTCCTGTCAACGATGCGCCGGAGGTGGTGCTGGAAGGGCCGCCGGTTCTCACGCCTCCGCTTTTGCGTCACGAGTTCGTGGAAGGCTGTACTAAGATCCGCTTCTTCCTCGATCAGTTGAATCCCGCCACCGGCATGGTGACGCTGGTTCCCGATGAGGAGGCGGAGTTTTGGGTGGCGTTTGAGCCGTCGGGCGTTCTGCAGGACGAGCGGACGGCGATCGTGGAGCGGTTGCGGGGCGGGGAGGAGTTCGAGGTGGAGCGGTATCGCGACAGGATTGTTTCTGGGCAGGTGTATGTGACGGGGATCGACGGTTCGCGGGCGGTGTCGAAAGAGGAAGCCATCGGTGTTGCAACCGTTCGCTTGTGGCTGGACGAGGCCAAGACGATGGAACTGACCGACCATCCTGTGGAGCGGGACGGCAACGGCGCGGTGGTGCGCTTCCGGTCGCCCAAGCGGTATCTCGGCAGCAAGGACCGGATCTTTGCAGAGGTGCGTGACCGGCCCGGAGCTGGAGACCTGAAGTTGCGGGTGGAGCGGGTGGAGGACAACGGATCGCAAACGCTGATCGTCGAGCAGTTGCTGGTGGCGGGAGCGGAGGCGGATGTGTATGAGCCGCCGGTCCAGTTTGTGTTGGCGGACCAGACCGGAGCAGGTCCGGACGACCAGACTTTCCTGGTGCAGGTGATCGACGAGCAGGATCTGGTGTTCACCGCCTACAGCTCAGCGGAAGGGCCGGACGAACCGCGGGGCAGATGCAGTGTCATGGTGGACCGCTCGGAGATTGCCTCCGGCGGTTTGCAGGTGTTCTTTCAGGACCTGTTTCCGGGGCAGGTGGTCGCCGAAAGCGTCGCCAATCGTGACGGTTACCAAGCCAATGGGTTCAGCAGTGCGGGCGAGCGCGTCTTTTCCAATACGGTGGCCAGCGATGCGGGCGGGAGCGCCAACAACAATTTGATGTCCGCGTTCTTTCTCAATGCGGGCGACAACCTTCCCGCATCGAAGGAGGCGGACTTCGTGATGGTGAGTTGCCATGGCGTTCGTCCCGGATTTCTGGTGGACCACGATCAGGCGGGCGGAAGGATCATTCTCGTTCCCGAGGCTGCGTCTGCTTTTGGGTCGAACGGGACCCGATGGAAGGACGATTTTGAGTGGGCCTATTTTTCGGCTTGCCTGAACCTGGTGTCGCCGGAATCCGACATTCCCGACGTTCCGCCCTCGCCAAACGCCATTCTCAACGATCCTTCCGGGGCGAAGAACTGGAGGACGGCGTTGCAGGGGAGCAACCGGCCCGGACACGGATTGCTCGGAGCGTTCACGAAGGTTCGTGCTGGCCGTGTGAGTTCGACGATCATGCAGCGGTTCTGGAACGGCGTGCTGGCGGGCGACAGTTTCCTTGTGAGCTACAAGGGCGCGATGGAGAGCGAGATGCAGAACTGGGCGGCGCTGTATTATGCGGATTACGAGAACGACAGTCCGCGCGAGTTAGGGGCGGACCGGCCGCTGGGTCAACTCGGCGATCCGCTTTATGACTTCCGGGAGAACATCTTCCCGCCCGCGCCTTTCTGTGAAAAGGGGGCTTGCGCATCGGGAGAGCCGCTGGCGATCCTGTACGAGGGCCGCTGCCTGGTCATGGTGGATCTGGCGGCGTTAGAGTCGCGGATTCCGGCCGAGGCGGCGCCAATACAAGCGCTGCCCTTTGATCCTCTGGCCGATTCGACCGTGCCGGGAGCCGGACGGCGCCAGCGGGACAACGCGACCGATCTGGAGCTGTGGGAACCCTTGGGACCGGGCGACCGGCCGGTTACGGAACTCACATTCGAAGAGGTGAGCGTGCTGGTGCAGGCGTTCTTGCGGGATGTGTTTCCCAGTCTGGATCCAGGCATGCTCCATCTGGCTGGCGGCGGAGTGCATCGCCGGGGCCGGCTCGACGCGGAAGGACGGGTGCAGGATGTGCGGGCGACGGGATTCGACGTGTTTTACCAGTTCCAGCACGGTGGGATTCCGCTGTTTGGCGATCAATTGCGCGTGCGGATTGAGGGCGACGCGGTGCGGAGTTGTTCGGTGGTGTGCAACCGGCCCGTGGATGGAGTGGCGGGCGGCGCGGCGAAACCCGTTTTGAGGGCTGAGGAGGCTCTGGAAAAACTTCGGCCGGTTCTGGAGCGGAGAGCGGCTGGCGGCGGCCGGTATGCGGTGGTCGAGGCGGAGTTTTGTTATGTTTGTCCGGATACTCCGGCCGGAGCGTTGCGGGCGGGAGCGGATTCCGTGAAGCGCTATGTGCCCGCGTGGCGGTTTTTGATAGACAGCAATCCGGACTCCAGCGGCCATGGGATCGAGCCGCTGGAATTGTGGGTTCATGCTTGCGATGGAAACGTGTTTACACCGGTGTTGCAGTAACGCTGTGACCGATAGGGGGACGGCGCGGTCCGGGTGGGGCCCCGGTCGCGGCGGCCGCGCCATTGCGGCTTGGGCCTGTCTGCTCCTCGCTTGGGCGATTCCCGGTTGGGCGGACGAGACCCTGACAGAGCTGCGTTACCGGATCACGGGGCAGACATTGGAAGTGACGCCGGCGGCGCTGGCGATTCCGAAGGGAATCCCGGGATCGTTTCTACCCAGAATTACAGGCGGGGAAGAAGCTGCGGCTGAACTCGCGGCCCGGGGTTTTGTGGAAGCGACGTTGCGCGGCCCCTCGTTTCCAGCGCGGCGCATCGTGGGTCAGGCCAACGCCCCGATTCTGCTGCCGCCGTTGAATCTCTCCGGGGACTACCGGCTGGACAACATCCGGCTGGTGGACGGGAAGAGCGGAGAGACGCTGTTGGAAGGAAATCCGCCGGGCATTCCGGTGCAGGTGTTCGACGAAGTGCTGGTGGCCCGGGTAACGAGCCGGCCCCTCACTGGCGATGAGATCAAGGAGAAGGGGATCTTCATCGATGAATCCAATTTCCGCGCTATTGAATTCGAGGTCGGGTTCGTGGTCGACGGCAAGGCTGTGCCGGTCAAGTTTCCGGTGATCACTCCGGCTTTCTTCGGGCGTCGAGAGATTATCCCGGCTGCGGAATTGGAGGAGCGACTGGCGGCGGCGGAGGTCTTCAACGAGCAGTTGAGCGAATCCTTCGAGTTGCCGCCGGAGCTGGAGGGAAGCGGGCTGAACATTCAGGTCAAGGGACTCAACGTGCAGTTCGTCGATCCGGGGGACGGCGTGGATCTGAACCTGCAGATCCCGCCGATCGCGGGTCTCATGGTGATTCCGGGTGAGATTGGTTTTCGGAATCAGTTCTTCAGCGTCCAGGTGTTTGTGGAGAATGCGGCTCCGGCTGGTTCGGGCCTTTCGGTGGCAGGGGTGACGGCAGAGGTCGTGCTGCCGTTTGGGCCAGACCGGGTTCCTGGGGAGAGCTTCGAGAACCCGGGAGACGACCCGCTGCGATTCGCGCGCGTAGGGCCTGACAAGGAGATATTCCCGGTTCTCCCGGTTATGCGGCCTGGGCCCGACGGCGTGGGTGGAACGGAGGACGACGTCGAGCGCTTGCAGCCCGGAGAGGCTGGGCAGGCGGAGTTTTTGGTCGAAGGCTTGCAGGAAGGGTTGCACGTCATGGACGTGTTGTTGAAGGGGCGCTTGGAGGGATTGGTCGCCGGGAGCGTAGAGGTGGAAGGACGGGCCGCCGGTTCGGTGCTGGTCCGGAACCCGAATTTCTCCCTGGCGTTTTCCCATCCGCGCACCATCCGGGCCGGAGAGCCTTACAACGCGTCGGTGACGATCCTGAACACTTCGAGCGTTGCCGCGGACCAAGTTTCGATCACGCTGCCCCCCGCGTCGGTGACCGGCGCGCTCCTGGAGAGCGAAGCGACGGTGCTGCTGGGCGACATTGCCCCGGGCGAGACGCGGACGGCGGAATACCGTTTGCGGGCGCAGAGAACAGGGAGCATCACGTTCTCGAATCTGACGGGCGACGACGACGTGGTGGGCAGGTTCCGGCTGCGCATGGGAGTGGATGAGCGGGGCGTGGAGCTGTCGCCGGATTCGATCGGGTATCCTGACTTTGTGCAGGAGCTGCCCGTGGATTTGCTGACGGCGGCGGACCGGGTGTTGGGACAGGCCTTGAGCGTGGCCACGGCTGGACAGGTTCCGCTGGGAGTGCTGCGGGTGAACCGAAAGGTGATCACCTCCCGAGTGGTGGAGCTGGCGGAAGCCGGCCAGCGGCTTCGGTATGGCGATTCCTTGGAGCGTGTGGCCGCAGATTTGTTGTTGGATTGGCAGGGAGGCCGGAAGGACGACCCCGGATTCGACCAGATCCTGCGGGAGACGGACGCCGGACGGGAGTGGCGGGATGCTCTGGCGGCGTTGATAGGAATCGCCGCACCGGATCTGTCGGCTCCGGAGTTTCTGGCGCAACGGGCGCGCGACGCGGCGGCGCGCGGGGAAGCGTGGTGGCTGGCGGCTTCGGAAGACGCAGCCCTGCCGCTGCAGGGGATCTTGGGCGGGGCGGCGGCCACATCGGAACGCTCCGAGATCGAGGGAGCAGCGGTCTACGAAGTCTTAGGCGGCTCGCTGCTGGCCGGAAAGCCGTTTCCGGGCATGACCGTGCAGGGGATCGCCGCTGAGGATTTTGCGGGAATGATAGAACTGGCGATGCTGAACGGGGCGGGAGGAGGAATGCGGGTGGCCTGGGAAGATCTCGATCTGCCTGCCGGAGCGGTCGTTGCTTTCGATCCGGGCGCGATTCCCGTGGTGTTGCGGGTGGACCGCGGAGGCGACGGAGTTTTCGAGCAGAGTCTGGCGGGCCTGGAGGAGTTCGTCGTGGAATCGCCTCCCGAGGTTCTGACGGTGGTGCAGGACACCACCATAGTCGTCGGGCGGCCGGCGAACCGGTGCACGCCGAATCCCTATAACAACTACGGGACAGTCGTGGCGGTGCTCTACAACAAGCCGATGAGCGCCGAGGGGGCGGCCCAGCCAGAGTTCTACGCCATCGACGGCGACATCCGGACCGGTTCAGCGGCGCTGCAGCCGGGGGGCCGGGTGGTGCTGTTGAATCTGGAGGAAGGCATCGGTGCGTACTTTGAACGGGACCTCACCATTGCGGGCGTAGCCGACCCGCGCGGGGCGCTGATGCCGGAGTTGGCGACGCCGGTCGAGACCACGGCGACGGAAGGCTTTTTCGTAAACGGGCGGGTGGTTCGCGCAGATGGATCGCCGGCAATCAACGTGCCGGTGACTCTCGGCTATATCGAGTTGGTGGGTTCGGCTTGCATGGGGTCGCTCATCCGCCCGGCGCAGGTGCGGACTGACGAGGCGGGACGGTTCGACTTGGATTTTGTATTGAGCGGACCGGAATACGTCCTTTCGGCGACGGACACCGCCGGCTTGCCGGAGGAGGCGGTCTCGATCATCTTGCAAGCGAACGCGAATCCGGCGGCGACTCGGGACAAGCTTCTGGATTTGGCCACGCGGCCGGAGGTGCGGGATGTGCTGCTGCGAACTTTCCGGGTCGACGCCCTCCCACAAGCTGTGGTGCTAGCCGAAGGTCTGGATCGCGCCGTGTTCTACGACCTCGTGGCTTTTCAGTCGAACCGGACGGGGACGGAAGTTCCCGTTGCGTTGCGTTTTCGCGGCCGGGGTACGGTGACGGGGCGGGTGAGGGAAGCGGCGGACGGCGCGGGAATCGCGGATGCAGCGGTGAATCTGTTTCCAGATCCGGCAAGCCGGGAGCTGGGGCGCGGAATCCTGACAGATCCGAACGGGAATTTCGCCTTCTTCGGTGTCCCGTTAGGTCCGTTTAGTGTCGAGGCGGCGGCTCCCGACGGGCGCTTCCGGGTGATCAGCGAGTTCTTGGAGCGGCCCGGTGAGGAGAAACTCTTGGTGATCGAGTTAGGCGCGGACCCGCCGACGCCCCGGGGAACATTGGCGGGAAGGGTGGTGGAAGCCGACGGAAAGACCCCGCATCCGGGGGCGCGAGTGCTGGTTGGGCGACTTCAGGAGGATCGGATTGGCGACGTGGTGGCCTCCGTGCAAGCGGGCGGGGAGGGCTTGTGGGAGACCCCGGAGATTCCTGTGGGGATCTGGGATGTGGCGGCCGTTTCAGTCGATGGGAACCTGCGAGGCACGCGCAAGGGAATTGCGGTGGAAGCGGCGATGGAGCGGAGAGTCACGGTGGCGCTGCAAAGCCGGGCGACGGTGAGGGGCCGGGTGGAGTTCGCCGACGGCCGGCCTGCTGCGAACGCCATAGTGGCCGGTGGAATCGGTCTCGTTCGGACGGACGCGCATGGAAACTTCGTATTGGAGGGCGTTCCCGTTGGGCGCCGGACCATCAGCGCGGGGCTGGAACGTGATCCCGCGGCGGGAATCGCGTTTCCGCGTATCGGAAGCGCCATGGTTCAGGTGGTGGCCGGAAGCGATCTGAACTTCGTGGTGATCCGCTTCGATGCGCGGGGTTCGATCACCGGCCGTGTGCTGAACGTCGCGGGGAATGCCGTGCCGGGCGAAATCGTAGCGCTTCCGCTGAGCGGCGAGAGCTTTGCCTGGACGGAAACGAACGGGCAAGGGGTCTACCTGTTCGAGAACATCGGATTGCGCGATTACACAGTCAGCGCGCCGGGTCCCGCGGTGGCCGACAACGATTTGAGTGAGGAATTGGCGGTGATTGGCCGCGGCCTCCGGGGCGACGACGAGGTAATGCAGGAGGATCTCATCGCGGCGGTGACGGAAGCCTTCGCGGTGTTTACGGGAGTCAACGATCCCTTTTTGACCGGAGGGCACGAGAACTTCAATCCGCGAACCTGGGGTTTTGCGAGGACATCTTTGAAGTTCGACGGACAGACGGCGGTGGCGGATATTGTCTACCTTCCCGAAGGGACCGTCTCCGGAGTGGTGCTCAATGGGCGGGGGACGCCGGTTGGGGCGCGCGTTCGGCTCACCGGCTTGGGCCCGAGCCCGGCGGGAGACGTATCCGTGATCATCCGTGGGGAGCGCAACAGCGATCCGGCGACGGGGGTTTTCGAGTTCGCGGGACAGCTCCTGGCGGGTCCATACGGGGTGCAAGCCGCTTCGCCATTCTCACCCGTGGTGGTTCGGGCGGACGGTCAGACGACGCGGCTGGAGCCGGATGTTTCGGGCATCGTCTTGCAGTTTCCAGATGAGGAGAACACGGCGGGACGGCTGGTTGGGACTGTGTTGCTGCCGGACGGAACGCTGGCGGCGGACGTGGCGGTGCGGATCGGATTCGGCGACGATTTTGTTATCCGGACCGATGAAGCAGGACGATTCGATTCGCGAATCGATCTGCCGGCGCTGGGCTCCGACCGGCGTCCGGGCAGGACCTATCAGGTCGAGGCCGCTGAGGATTTCCAACTTGTGGCGAACCAGCCGCCGGTGGCGATCGGGAAGCGGGGGCAGACGACGGCGATCGTGATGCCCGGTCAGGTGAACGAGTGCACGGTTCAGTTGCTCGATTTTGGGTCGCTGGAGGTCGAGGTGGTTTTCGCCGACGGGTCGCCGGCGGGCGAGGCCCTGGTCGAGCTGAGGCAGACGACGTTTCCCTTCGACCAATTCGATGGGATGACGGGTTTGGATGGGCAGATCGTGTTTCAGGAGCTGTTCGAGGGAAGTTACGCGGCCGGCGCGCGCAAAGTGCTGGGGCAGACGGGCATACGGGCTGCGGCTGGAGCGGTGGTGTTAGGAGGTCAAAACTCGTCGGTGCGTTTGATGTTGCAGCCCACGGGGAGCATCCGCGGGCGATTTGTGGACGACGACGGGGCGACTCCGGTGAGTTTCGCCCAGGTGTTGTTTGGAAACAGCGTAGGAGTGACGAGCACGGATGAGGATGGGGATTTTCTGATGGAAGGACTGCCGCTGGGCGTCTACCGACTCATCGGGAGCGATCCGGTGACCGGACGCCTGGCCACGGCCCAGGTCCAGATAGCTTCGGCGGACGCCGTGGCGGAAGTGCTGCTGCGGGTGCGTCCGTTGGGTGAGGTGCGAGGATTGGTGATCAATTCGAACCGGGACGGGACGGTGGCGGGCGCGGAGGTGACCCTAACACCTCAGGACGGTCTGAGCGCCGCTCGGACTGTGACGACGGGTCCGGACGGAGCATTCTCTTTTCCAGGGGCCCTGGCTGGAGCCTTCCGGTTGAACGCGAGGGATATCGTGAGCGGTGCGATGGGCAGCACTGAGGGGATGCTTCCCGCAGGCGTGGGATCTGTGGACGCGGATGTGGCGTTGGAGCCGCGCGGAGCCCTGCGGGTGCGGGTGTTTGAGGCGGACGGCGAGACGCGGGCTGCGGGGGTGCAGGCGACAGTCTTCCTAGGGGGCGACCGGAGCGTATCCGGCGAAACTGGGGACGAGGGCGAGATCGTCTTCAGCGGGCTCGGGCTGACGGACTACCGGATTGTGGGGCGGTCCTTGCTCCCCGAGAGGGACCGGGAGGGCGGCGTGGTCTCGGCGGCCTTGACGCAGGCGGGAGCCGAAGTTCTCGCAGAAGTATTTTTGTTGGGCATCGGACGCGTGGAGGGAGTGGTGCGGTCTGCCGGCGACGTCCTGCCGGCAGAAGGGGTCACCGTGCGCCTAACGAGCGAATCCGTGGCGCTCGGCAGCGAGACCCGGGTGGCGGTGACGGGAGCGGACGGGCGATTTGTTTTCGAGAACGTGGCCGTGGGAAACTACCGGGTCGATGCGGCGCTGGCGGCTTTGGGGGTGTCGGAGAATGGCCGGATCGACGGAGATGGGGAGGAGGATGCGCTCGATCTCACGCTTTCGCCATCGGGTTCGGTGCTGGGACGGCTCGTGCGAGTGGATGGGAGTCCTGCACCCGGAGTTCCGGCCTCGGTGTTCTTCGACGCGCCGAGCGGAGCATTGGGTGTCGCCGTTGATTTTTCCGATGAGGACGGGACCTTCCGCCTGGACAGCATTCCGCTAGGAGAATTCCGGCTCGAGGCGTTGGATCCGGAGAACAACGCTGTGGCGGTGTTGCGCTCGCAGTTGTTCGTGGGAGGCGAGGAGAAAGACTTGGGCAATGTAGTGCTCGACGAGGACGACCTGCGGGTCGAGGCGGTGGATCCTGCGGACGGAACCGCGGATTTTCCGGCGGACGGCGAGGTGCGTTTCTTTTTTCAGGAGGCAGTGGATCCGGAGTCTTTCAATGAGGGCGGCGTGTTTCTCTCTCTGGACGGAGAAGCGGTGGAGGCGGAACTGTCGGTCGAGCAGGACGAGGAAGGAGTGGCGCGGATTATCCGGGTTCATCCCTTGGAACCGTTGGAGAGTGAACGGACCTACGACGCGGTCGTGTTGGACGGAGACCGGGTGCTGACGGGGGTTGGCAACAATGCGCGAGGGCCGCGCGATTTGGTGGGCAGGCCGCTGGTCACGCCGTTTCAGAGCCGGTTCACCACGGTGGATTCGCGGCCGCCGGCGCTGCTGTCCTTCACGCCGGAAAACGGTTCGACCCATGTGGCGATCGAGAGCGTGGTGCGGTTGTCGTTCGACGAAGCGATCGATCCGGCGGGAATTGTGGTGACTTTGACAGGACCTGGGGGCGTGGTTGCGGGCGAGACGGCCGTGGGAGTTGACGGCCGGGTGGTCGTGTTTACGCCTGCGAGGAACCTTCTTCCCAACGCCTTGTATGAGGCGCGTATCTCTGGAATCAGCGACCGGGCCGGAAACTTCTCGGAGGGTCAGCCCTTTGTTTCGACTTTTGGCAGTCTGGACACGCTGGGTCCGGTCATCGCGGAACTGCGTTTGAAGGACGGAGCCTTGCCGGCGTCTGGAGCCGCGGTGGAGGTGGAGGCGGTGTTGGCGCAGCCGGAGGACGGCGTGCGCCTGCGTTTAACGGCGAACTTGCTGCCCGCCGGCGAGACGGTTGTTCCGGGCGATCTCGATTTGCCCTTTATTTTGCCCTTGGAAGGCGTGGTCACTTTCCGGGCGGTGGCCATCGATGGCTTCGGAAACCAGGGGCCGCTGGCGGAGCACATGGTGCTGGTGCAAGTCAACGAACCGCCGGTGTTGCAATTGGTGAGGCTCAATCCGGCGGCCGGTCCGGTAAAGACCGGGACTCCCTTCACGCTGCAGCTCCTGGCCACGGACGATTCTGGCGTGGCGCAGGTGAAGGGGGCTCTGGGAGGAGCCGCATCCTTGCCCTTGCAGACGACGGCGGACGACCGGCTGAATCTGGCGTCTGTGGTGAGGGCCAATGCGGGACTGGGTGAATCGATCGTCGTGGTGGGCGAAGCGGTGGATACGAGCGGGAGCAGTTCCGGGGAAGTCCGCTTTTCCATTCCCATCGAGGACGGCACTCCGCCTTCGGTGTCGGTGTTAGGGCCTGCGGCGGGTTTGGGATTTGGGCCGGGCGCGGTATTGACTTTACAGGTCGAGGCTGTGGACAACTTTGGCGTATCCAACCTCGCGGCGGAGGTTTCCGGGGCGTTCACCGCCTCGTTGGCGTTGTTGTTTCCTCCGCGGCCGGGAGCCGTCGTGGCGCCGTTCGATATCGCCATTCCCGAGGATGCGACGGCGGACGGACGGGAGTTCACCGTATCCGTGACCGGCCGCGACGATGCCGGGCTGATCTCGGCTCCCGCTCAGAGAACTTTCCGCGTCTCGGACAGCACTCCACCCAAGGCGAATGAGATTTTTCCTGCCGACGGTTCGGACGATGCGCCGCTTTTGCCGGTCATCACGGCGGTTTTCAGCGAAGCGTTGGATCCGGCGTTCATCACGGCGGAGACCGTCAGGCTGACCGATCCGGGCTTCGTTGCGGGCCTGGTGAGCTTGGATCCGGACGGTCGGACGGTGCGTTTCGTTCCGGATGGATTGTTGACGCCTGCTGAGAGTTATGTTTTCGGGTTGTCAGGAGACATTCTCGGAGTGGATGGGAACCGGATTGAGCCGGCGCAGTCCGGGTTTACCGTGACGGATTTCGCGGTCGATGCGCCTGAGGATGCGTCCAAGGCGGTGGAAGGGGCGGAAACGCCCTTTCGCGTGGAGACGGCGAACCCGCAGGGTGTGGCGCGCATCGCGCTGCACGCGGAAGGCGAGGATTTCGGAGAGTTGCTTCCGCCGGACTTCGAAGGCGATGTCCGGTTGCCGTTGCTGGCGGATCTCGGGCCGGCTCCGCACCGGTTCGGAGCCCGGGTGGAGGTTCCTCATGGCTTGCAATTGCTCACCTTGGAACTGGATCCGGTGACTCTGGATCTGCGCCCGCGCGCGGCTGACGACGACGGCGACGGCATCGACAACGGAAAGGAAGCCGATGCGGGGACAGATCCGTTCCGGCCCGATCTCGACGAAGATATTGATGGAGACGGGCTAACCAACGGCGAAGAACTGGCGCTGGGCACCAGTCCGGTGCTCGCAGATTCCGACCAAGACGGTTTGGAAGACGGTGCAGAAGTCGCCCTGGGCTCCGATCCATTGTTGGCGGACACCGATGGGGACGGGATTCCCGATGGGGAGGACCCCTTCCCGCTGATAGTGGATCGCGCGCCCGCAGCGGTCGACGATCTGGTGGAGGCCCAGATCAATGAACCCGTGGATATTCCTGTTGCGGACCTGCTGGCCAACGACAGCGACCCGGACGGCGATGCCTTTGCTTTTGCCGGATTCACTCCGCCGGTGCACGGGACAGTGACGCAGGAGAGTGCCCAGATCCTCCGTTACACGCCCCCGCCGGGGTTCAGCGGAGCCGACACGTTTACCTATACGATTGCTGCGCGCGGGAAAGCTGCTGTCGCGACGGTGACGGTGACGGTTCAGGCGGGAGGGGAAAACCGTGCGCCGGTGGCCGTGGACGACTTCGCTTCGACGGTGCAGGGCCTACAAGTCTTAACCGAAAACCTTTTATTGAACGACTTTGACCCTGACGAAGACCTTATTGCGATTGCGAGCTTCACGCAACCCCTGCACGGGACGGTGACCCACGAGGGCGCGGGCAGGTTTCTTTACGCGCCGAGCGATCCGCTTTTCTTCGGGACCGATGCGTTCACCTATACGATTACCGATGGGTTTGTGGAGAGTCTGCCCGCGACGGTCAGCGTGGACGTGGCCCCTTCCTCGCAGCGGATCTGGACCAATGCGAACGGCGGCAATTGGAACGACCCGGCTAACTGGATGAACAACGAGATTCCGGGTCCCGATGACTTGGCGGTGATCGCGCTGCCGGGAGATTACGAAGTGACGCTCAACGCCGACGTGACCGTGGCTCAACTGCGGCTCGGCGGGGAGGCTGCTGTTGCTCCGGTGCTGCGGTTGAACGGGCGAACGTTGACTCTGCGCGGCGGCGGAACCGTTTTCGAGGGAGCTGCGCTGCGGATGGACGGCGACGGGAGGATTACGGTCCAGAACGGCAATGCGCTGACGATCCGCGGTGTTCTGGACTGGGAAGGGGGAACGATCACCGCGGGCGGGCGGGTGATCGTGGGGGCGGGGGCTGTGGGCAACCTGACGACGGGCAGCGGCAAGTTCATCGACGGGGTCTTGGAGAACCGGGGGACGATGAACTACACGGGGACGGGTTTGTTGTTCGGGCGGGACGGGCCGAATCTGGCGGCACGGCTGGAGAACACGGCGGGAGCGGTGCTTGTGGTGGACGGGGAAGGGGATTTTTCGAAC
>JBGTBW010000128.1:0-12934 GCA_041749135.1 Verrucomicrobiales bacterium | reverse complement strand
AGGGGAATAAGAGTGAGCCAAAGCGAGACCGCCACTCCGTGAATGACACTTTATTTGTGGGGCGATTTGTGGGGCGGACACTCTTGTCCGCCGAGTGAGCCTAGAGAGTTCGCGGGCAGGAGTGCCCGCGCCACATAGTTTTCCGGCTCATCCAAATTCCTCGAGATCAGGAGTTCTGAGGCTCGGAATTTCCTGAACTGGCGAGGCGGAGACAAGGAGATGGAGGAAAGAAGCTGAGCCGGAGGCTCTCGGACTGCGGAGAGACACCGGAAGCTTTGCAGCTTCCGCTACGGCGCCCTGATCGACTTGCCTCGTTGCCCAAACGTCGGAAGCTTTGCAGCTTCCGCTACAGCGCCCTGATCGACTTGTCTCGTGGCCCAGACGTTGGAATCCTTGCGAAGTCCGCTACGGGCCGGTCCGGTTGCGCTTGTCTTCAACCGGGGAGCCCGCATCGATTTCGTTCCCATCAATCCGCACGTCGCCGACATTCTCCTCCAATTGAATGCCGACTGTCTGCCTCCGCTCGCTGCCGGTCCGGGTGTCCCGGATCGTGTTGCCTTCGAAAACAAGGTCTCGCGTTTCGCCGCGAACGCGGATCCCCGCCACGGGACCGTCCCGTCCGTTGTTCTCGATAAGGTTGTTCTCAATCCGGTTGCGATGGCCGGCCATGGCCTCACTCTCGTTGCGGAAGAAAACTCCGTCCTGACCATTCCCCTGAATGCGATTGCCGCGGATGAGATTATCGGTGTCTTTGTGCCCGATGCTGACGCCGAACCGCCCGTTTCCCGCAAAGGTGTTGTTCTCGAATACGCCCTCCTTGACGCGCCAGCAGAGGAAGAGGCCGTCCTCGCCGTTTCCCCGCGCACTGCAGTCGCGGACCAATGGCCGCTGGGAACCGCTGCCGGGATGGATTCCCAACGACGCGTTCTCCTCACTGATGCAGTTCAACACCTGAACGTCGTTGCATTGCTGGAAGCTGACGCCATCTCCATTGTAGCGCCGCACTGTGCAATGCGATAGGACCGCGCCAGGGCAGCGGTACAAAAAAATGCCCGCGCCGCGACAACCGTTGAGGTGGCTGTTCTCTTCCTTGGCGCCATCGACAGTGAGATTCTCGACACGCACCCCCTCGGCGTCGTATCCACTGATCACCGGAAAAACCGTCGCGGCCTGGGCTTCGTTCGCCGCCATGCAGTCGGCATTCAACGGCCGGCTGATGGAGAAGGTGGATCCGTTCCGCCCCGTAATGCGCGCCACGGTGGTGTGAAAACCGCCGGAATTCTTGTCCCACACAGCGACGCTATCGCCCACGGAAAAACCACCGGGGTCAGTTAGGGTAATCTGTTCCTCGCCGTAATCGCCGTCCAGTTCCAGGCGCGAGGACGCGGACTTGGCCTTGCGCAGGATGGTCTTCTCGCCTTGTCCGCGGACGGTGACGTGGGGACGCAGATGAAGAGAATCTCGCATGGTGAATTCGCCCGCGCCGATCTCGACCACCCCGCCTCCCAAGGCCGCCACGTAATCCACAGCCGCCTGGAGGGCCCGGTGATCGCGGCCGTTGATATCCGCGTCCCGCAGTCCCACGGTCACCACAGGCCGCACGGACATCTTGCCGTGCATGGCCGCGGGCAATTGCCGATGGGGAGAGGGAGAATCATCCTGGGTCTCCGCCTCCGCGATCAGCGGCTCCCAAGCCAGCGGCGTCAGGAGAAGCATTCGCAGGAAAAAACTCATTTTCATAGATAGACACTGTGGGGCATTCGGCGCCTCCGGTCCAGCCGCGACACGACCGCGGATGGAACTGATCAGTTTCCCCTTCCCCGTCCGCCCTCATTCTGGCAAAACCCGTGTCCGGGCATCAACGCCGCCCCTCACCGGGCCCTCCTTGCCCGCAGTAGCCATGAAACGCATCACCGGCTTGCGCGCCCTCGTCCTCCGCGGCGCGGACCAGGGCGCCGATTACCACGCTCGCGAAGCTGGACATTGGATCAACAGCACCCGCATCGCCACGCCCATGAGCCGCTACCCGGAATACCGGGAAACCCGCAGCTCATTCGGTATTGGCGTCCTGGGCACTCTCCTCGTCGAGGTCGAGGCCGAAGATGGCTCGACCGGCTTTTCCGTCACCACCGGCGGCGAGCCCGCCGCCTTTCTCGTGGAAAAGCATTTTCGCCGCTTCGTCGTCGGCCAACAGGCCTGCAACGTCGAGCGCATCTTCGACCAGATGTTCCGCGCTTCGCTCTTTTATGGACGGAAGGGTCTGACCCTCAACGCCATCTCCGCCGTCGATTGCGCCATTTGGGATCTGCTGGGCAACCTTCGCGGCGAGCCGGTTTGGTCCATGATCGGCGGAAAAATGCGGGACCGTCAGCCCATGTACGCCACGGGTCCGCGGCCCGACTTGGCTAAAGATCTCGGCTTCATCGGTGGAAAATACCCCCTGCCCCACGGCCCCGAGGAAGGCTGCCATGGCCTGCGCCGCAACATCGAGATCGCCGAGGATCTGCGGGCTCGCTGCGGGAGCACCTTCATGCTTGCCTTTGACTGCTGGATGAGCCTCGATCTGCCGTATGCTCTGCGGCTGATCCAGGACCTGGAACCGCACCGTTTCACCTGGATCGAGGAATGCCTGCCGCCCGACGATTACAAAGGCTACACCCGGCTTGTCCGTGACCGCCCTTATCCTATCATGATCACTACGGGCGAACACGAATACGCCCGTTGGGGTTTCGACACCCTCCTGGATACCGGCGTCGACGTCATTCAACCCGATGTCAACTGGTGCGGCGGGCTCACCGAACTCCTCAAGATCAAAGCCCTGGCATCGGCCCGCAATCGCCTGGTCATCCCCCACGGATCATCGATCTACAGCTACCATTTCTCGATCGCCAGCGACGTCACGCCCTTTTCCGAGTTCCTCATGATGGCCCCCAAAGCCGACCGCATCGTCCCCATGTTCGAGCCCCTCTTCGTCGATGAACCCGTGCCCGTCGATGGCCACATCGAACTCGGCGACGCCCCCGGCTTCGGGGTCACGCTCAACCCAGAGCTGGCCTGGGACCGCCCCTTCCCGGTTGAATCCTAACTGAACCTCCGTGGCGGACTCCAGCGCCTTTCTCCTCGCCGCCGCCCCGTCTCCAGGCCTCTGGGAGCCTCTCCTCGCTCTCGTCGCCGGCGTCGCCTTCGTCGTCGTAGCGGTCACCCAGCTCCGCCTGCATCCCTTCTTCGCCCTGATTCTTGCGGCCATGTTGGTGGGAATGCTCGCCCCGGAACTGCCCGGCCCTCCCGGCCAAAGCCGCTGGGTCCGCGCCGTCGAGCTGCCGCTCATCGAGTTCGGCTCCACCGCCGCCAAGATCGCCCTGCCTATCGCTCTGGCCGCCGTCATCGGCATCTGTCTCTTGGAGAGCGGGGCCGCCGATTCCATCGTCCGCACCCTCTTGAGGATAACCGGCGAATCCCTCGCTCCCCTGGCCCTGCTGGCAGCCGGATTCCTCCTGTCCATCCCCGTCTTCTTCGACACGGTTTTTCTCCTCCTCGTCCCCCTGGCCCGGGCTCTCTCGGCTCAGATCCAAGGCCGCTATGTCGTAAGCATTCTGGCCATATGCGGCGGCGCCGTCCTCACCCATTCCCTGGTCGCTCCAACTCCGGGACCGCTGCTCATGACCGACAATCTCGATCTCGATCTGGGCCTAACCATCGCGCTTGGACTCGCCGCCGCCGCGGTCTGCGCCGTTGCGGTCTACCCAGTCTCCTTTCTGTTGGAGAAATGGATGCCGGTCCCGCCCCCGGCCGTCAAGAAGCGGGACGGCGACGCCGCGGGACGCCCTCTCCCAGGCTTTCTGCTTTCCATCCTGCCCGTAGTCATTCCCGTCCTCCTCATCTCAGGCGCGTCAGCCACCGCGTTTCTTCCCGCAGCGACGCCCGGAGCCCTGCGTGCCTTGCTGGAAACCGCCGGCCACCGCAACGTCGCCCTGCTGGCCGGAGCTGCTGTCGCCGTCCACCTGGTGGTGCGGACCACTGGAGCGGGACGCTACGCCCTGGAACGGCTGCTCGACCCTCCTTTTCAGACTGCCGGCGTCATCATCCTCATCACCAGCGCCGGCGGGGCCTTTGGAGCCATGATCAGCCACGCCGGAGCCGCCCGCGTCATTGAAACGCTGGCCGCGCGCGGCGCCATCGACCTGGTCTTTCTCGCCTGGTTGGTCTCCGCCGGACTCAAGGCCGCCCAAGGTTCCGGCACCGTGGCCATGATCACCGCCTCCGCCATGCTCGCGCCTACCCTCGCCGGCCATCCGCCCGGCCAAGGCCTGTGGGTTTATCTCGCTATCGGCTTTGGATCGATCGCGCTTTCCTGGATGAACGACAGCGGCTTCTGGGTCGTCGCTCGCCTGAGCAACTTCACCGAAACGCAAACCCTCCGCACCTGGACGCTGCTCCTTTCCACCCTGTCCATCCTGGGTCTCCTCTTGGTTCTCGCCGCCAGCCGCATCGCCGGACTTTTCCACTGATGCCGTAGCGTGATTTGTTCCAAGGCGGAGAGCCCGCTTGACCCCGGTCCCGCCTTAGCCCACATTTCTCAAACTGTTTCTGCTGCGGCGCGTTGCGCCCCATGGGGACTGCGTTGCGCTCGCCTCAGGCTTGAACAGGGTGTACTCACCCAGCTCTGCGCCTTCGGCAGCGTGCGTCTTGCCTGTATGGGGCTCGCCGGGCCATCGCGACGAAACAGTTTGAGAAATGCGGGTTAGGTCTACCTCAGAATGATGAGAAACTGAATAGGCCCCCGGCCGGAGATAAAAACCTCCACTCTCTCTCTTCGCTGAAAGCACTTCCGCTGGCTGCCTTGTTCTCGCTCGTCTCCCTGGGAGCTTCCGGGAATCCCGAGCCTCCCGTTGCCCCCCCCGTGGAAGACGGGTGGGTCAGCGAACGCTTCAGCGAACTCGCTTCCGCTCAGCTCGGCCGGTTGGCGCAGGCCATGGAAATGGGTCCGCTCCCTCCCGTTCTCGCCGCATCCCTGTTCACCCCTTCCCCTATCTGCCGGATGCAGGCGCCTCCCCTGGAAACCGTCGTCGAGGACCGGGGTCTCCTGGTTAGAAGAATGCCCGGTCCCTCCGATGCCAAGTCCCTCCCTTTCGCCGCCTGGCTTTCCTCGCCAGATTCGCCGTTCCGCGCGCTGAGCGACGCGCACGCCAAATTCAAACTGTTCGAAACCGGCTTCGCCGATCCGGCGCGACCCAGCACCCGGCAGTATTTCACCCTCTCCGGACGCTCTCCGGAAGGCTATCGCGAACAAAATGCGACCTGGACTGCTGAGTGGCTCTGGGATGCTCAAGGGGACGAACCCCCGCGGATCGCCGCCCTCAAGCTCGATGCCTTCGAAGAAGTTCTCATCCTTTCCGCAGAAGCCCGTCCGCTCTTCCGCGACGCTGCCCACGGAGTCATCGGAGCCTCCCCAGCCTACCGGAATCAACTGCGATACGGAAACGACTACTGGCGACAGCGCATCGAACTCTTCAATCGCTTCTTCAAGTTTGGTCATCAAGGTCTCGCCATCGGAGACGCCAACGGCGATGGCCTGGAAGATCTCTACGTATGTCAAAATGGTGGTCTGCCCAATCGGCTCTTCCTCCAGAATCCCGACGGGACCGCGGAAGACCAGGCCGCCGCCGCAGGCGTCGATTTATTCGATCTGACCCGATCCGCCCTTTTCGTCGACCTCGACAACGACGGCGATCAAGATCTCATTCTGGCTTTGGACACCGGCCTGGTCGCTTTCCGCAACGACGGACGCGGGACGTTCGAACCCAAATTGCGCTACCCGAAAGTGCGCAATGCCTTCGGTCTGACTGCCGCCGATTACGACAACGACGGCGACCTGGACCTCTTCGTCTGCCGTTACTTCGCCAACGCGGAAGAAGGAGCCGGTTTGGCCGTGCCCGTCCCCTACTTCGACGCCAACAACGGCGGCGGCAATTTCCTGATCCGCAACGATGGCCCCAGCGCCGATCCGGAGGATTGGCTCGATTTCTCCGACGCCACTGCGGAAAGCGGCATCGAGACACAAAACAACCGCCGCTTCAGCTTTGCCGCCGTGTGGGAAGACCTCGATAACGACGGCGACCTGGACCTTTTCGTGGCCAATGATTTCGGCCTCAAAAACCTCTATGTGAACGAGGAGGGGAAGTTCCGCGACGTGGCCGTGCCCGCAGGGGTCGATGACGGAGGCTTCGGCATGTCCGCCGCCGCCGCCGACTTTGATCGCGACGGCATTCCCGATCTCTATGCCGGAAACATGTTTTCCGCCGCCGGCTCGCGCGTCACTCGCCAACCGCAATTTCGTCCCGGACTGGATCCTGCGCTACTCACCCGCTTTCAGCGGATGGCCCGCGGCAACAGCCTGTTCCGGGGCATCGGCGGTCCCGGCGCACCCCGTTATGCTGATGTCAGCGAGAGCGCCGGCGTCACCGTCGGCCGCTGGAGTTGGGGCTGCATTTTTGCCGATCTCAACAACGACGGCTGGGAAGATCTCGTCGTGGCCAACGGCTTCGTCTCGGGCATCGTGCCGGACGATTTGTGAAGTTTCTACTGGCGGCAGGTCGTGCCGTCGTCGCCCCTCGATCCAACCCGCATCGATGACGCCAACGATCCGGACAGCCTATTCCGGCGCGGCCTGCGGCAGATTGACGAACTCATCGACAGCGGCGTCGGCCTCAGCGGAAACGAACCCAATTGCGGCTTTCTCAATGTGCCGGGGCCCGATGGCTCCCGGCGCTTCGCCACCGCCAGCGCCGCTCTGGGCCTCGATTACCGCGATGACGCCAGGACGCCCGTCGCCGTTGATTGGGATCGCGACGGCGACCTCGATCTTTGGATCGCGAACCGGTCCAGCCCCATGCTGCGCTTCTTGCGAAACGGATCCCCCACAAACCGCGCCTGGATCGCCTTTCTCCTCGAAGGCCGAACTTGCAACCGCGACGCTGTAGGGGCCCGGGTCACTCTCCGGTTCGAAGACGGCCCGCCTCTCTCTCAAAGCCTCAAGGCGGGCGAAGGTTTTCTCGGCCAATCCAGCAAATGGCTTCACTTCGGCCTCGGCGCCCGGACAAAGATCCACTCGATCGAAGTGCGTTGGCCCGGAGGGAACTCCGAGGAGTTTCCCGGACTCGAGCCCGGACGCCGCTATCATCTCACCCAAGGCGGAGACGTTCGCCCCGAAGCCTTGCCGCCGGCGCCGAAACCGCCCGGAACCACTCTGCTCCCGGCCGGTGAGAGCAAAGCGGGCGCCTTCCACGCCGCGACCCCCTCCCGCTGGCCGCTGCCCATCCTTCCCTATCAATCCTTCGACGGCGTTCCTCTCAACGCCGGAAGAGGGTCCGATAAGCTGCTCCTCGTCCAGCTTTGGGCAACCTGGTGCGTCCCCTGCCGCGCCGAACTGAAAGACTTCGGAGCCGACGCAGAAGCCTTGGATCGCGCCGGAATCCAACTGCTGGCTCTTTCCGTCGACGGACTCGCGGCGGCGCAATCCACCTCCGGAGTTCCCCCGCAAGATCCCCGGGTCTTCTTCGAACAACTCGATCTTCCTTTTGAGGGCGGACTCGCCACCGCGGAACTGCTGGAACGTATTCAATCCGTCGCCGTCCAACTCTTCGGTCTGCGCCGCCCGTTGCCCGTCCCCACCAGCTTCCTCGCAGACGAGGATGGCTGTTTGCTCGCTCTCTACAAGGGGCCCGTCTCCCCCCAGCGCGTCCTCGCCGACGCAGCCATCAGCCGGGCCGGACCCGAAGCCTTCCACGACGAAGCCCTCCCGTTTCCCGGCCGCTGGTTCAACCGTCCCCAGCCGCTTGATCCCATGCCGGTTCCGCTGCATCTCCTCGAGCGCGGGGAGGTCGATGCCGCCCTCGAACTGGTCTCCCACGCCAGAGACCGTTTCGCCACGAACCAAGAGTTCCCCAAGCTGCTCACCTGGATCGGCGATGCCCTCTTGAAGCGCGGTCGCGCGGCGGAGGGATTGGCGTCCTACCGCGACGCGCTGGAGCTGAATCCGGACTGTCTCCCGGCTTTGAATAACCTGGCCTGGCAACTGGCCGCACATCCGGACCTCTCCGTCCGCGACGGGGCCGAAGCGGTGCGGCTAGCCCAGCGAGCAGACCAGATCACCGGTCATAAAGATCCCTCTATCCTCGATACGCTCGCCGCAGCTCAGGCCGAGGCCGGATCATTCGATGGAGCCGTGGAGACCGGCAAACGTGCGCTGGAGATGGCCCGGCGGCAGGGGAACCCTGCTCTCGTGGAAAGCATCGCCCGCGCGCTGGAGGCGCACCGGGCCCGCAGGCGTCCCGGACAACGCTGATTATTTCCGATTTCCGAGTAGAAGACTTTTTCCTGTTGCTCTTTCGGCTCCAATTTGCCAAACCTAAAGGGGCGTTCGTCGTTCATCCCTCTGCCTTGTGGGATGAAGGTCCCCTACACCCTAAACCCCCCGGTTTCACCATGAAGAGTGGTCCCATTGGAGTCCACACTCCCTATTGCCGTCTGTTGATGCCGTTGCTTTGGTTCGCCGCTGCATGGACTGCTTCCGGAGCCCCTATCGAAGTCAATAATCACAGCTTCGAGAACGCCACCTACACCGGAACCAATAGCTGGACCAACGACATTATCGATCCGGCTACGACTTCGACCAAACCCCAATGGATCGGCCGCGATGGCAACAACAGTGCAGAAACCTTCATAGAACGCATCGGCGGATTCGTTTCCCTAGGCCAGGCCCACATCGGCCTGCAAAACAACTATTTCGTCTTCCAGAACACGGGCGTCCCCTGGGAGGCAGACAAAAAATACATCCTCACGGTCGGCGTCGGCAATCGCAATGCTGCCTTCAGCCCTCCAGGCTCCCTCTCCATCGTCGGATTCACCAACCTCGCCGAGGCTCCCTCCAACGACAACAGACTGACCGGCCTCAACGCCAACGACCGGCTTCTCAATGACCCGCTCCTCACCGCTGCTCACGCCATCGTCGATTCCGGTCTTTATCCAACTTCCACATTCGTCGACGTGACTGTAGAATACGTCACGGGCGCTTCGCCACCCGCCGGAAACGTCGTCATCTTTCTCGGAGACGACGTCTCCGCGAACCGTTCGCATTTTGATAATGTCCGCCTCGAAGTCTTCAGCGCTCTCGACCCCGATGGGGACGGACTGCCATCAGACTGGGAATTGGAACATGGACTCGATCCCGAAAGCGCCGAGGGAGACCACGGCGCTGATGGCGACCTCGACGGCGACGGACTAACCAACCTCGAGGAGTTCCTCCTCGGGACCCGCCCGGACCTGGCCGACACCGACGGCGACGGTCTGAGCGACGGCGATGAAGTCCACATTTATGGC
Organism: Verrucomicrobiales bacterium; assembly: GCA_041749135.1. Taxonomy (GTDB): domain Bacteria; phylum Verrucomicrobiota; class Verrucomicrobiia; order Verrucomicrobiales; family DEV007; genus DATKCT01. The sequence goes on along the minus strand of JBGTBW010000128.1, from coordinate 3,556 downwards.
ACGGATCCTCTCAATCCAGACACCGACGCCGACGGTCTGAGCGACGGCGATGAAGTCAACATTTATAGCACGGATCCTCTCAATCGTGACACCGACGGAGACGGCTTTGAAGACCAAGCCGAACGGACCGCCGGCACAAACCCGGCCTTAGCCGCCAGTTTCCCGGTCAGCGGCGGGGGAATCCTCCTCGGCATCAACTTCGTCGGCGGCAGAATCGACGGCACCCCGGGAGCCGCCGTCACCGGAACCGCAGGAGTCATACCTCAAGCCAATTGGAACAACCTCGAAGACCTCGGCGGCGTCTTTGCCGGAGGCGAAACCGATCCCTTGATCGATTCCGAGGGCAATCCCCTCTACCTCCGCGCTTGGTGGACTGTCGATGACACCTTCACCGTCGAGCCCAACGCTCCCCCTAACAATGCCGACGAGAACTCCAAGCTCATGGCCGGATTCTTGAGAACGCGGACCGGGGTTCTGACGGAAGTTCGCATCCTCAACATCCCGTTCCCGCTCTACGACGTTTACGTCTATCACGACTCCGATGGAGAGGACGGTGTGTCCGACTTCACCGTCAACGGACGGCAAGTCTTCGGAGTCCTGGATCAAGGCAATTGGCCTGTCACCGGCGGCAACGGAACCTTCGTAGAAGTGACAGGCGACGGAACCGCCGGCAATTACCTCGTGTTTCGCAATGTAAGCGGGCCCACCATGCAGCTCAACGCCTCCAACGCAGGCGTCGATTTCCGGGCTGCCGTCAACGCCGTGCAAATCGTGCGGGTCGAACCCGGCGATCCCAGCTTGTTGCCTGACCCGGCCATCATCAACTTCGGCGCCTATGACGGAAACCCCGGAACTCTCACCGAGGACCTGCGGCTCATCAACACAGGCGGCACGCAAACGCTGAACATCGCCTCCTGGCAAATCACCGGTCCAGCCGCCGGGCTCTACTCCGTCACCGATTTGCCCTCTGCACTCGGCCCGAATCAGTCTCAAGTCATTCAAGTGACCTTCGCCGGTTCCAACGACACCGGCATCCACCGCGCCGTCCTCGAAATCTCGAGCAACGACGCTGACGTCTCCACCACCCGGGTCCAACTGGTTGCCCAAATCAACAACGCCAATGGCCTCCTGGTCCATTACAAAATGGACGAAACGGACGGCGACCGCATGCTCGATTCCTCCGGGAACGGGTTCGACGGAAACTATCTCTCCACGGGAGGAGGCAGTGTCGAGCTGGGAGCGCCAAGCCTCGCCGGGGGCGGCTCGGCCGTGCGTTTCTCCGATGGCGGCTCCAATGATGGAGCGGGCTACGGCGAAATACCCGTCGATATCGGCCTTCCCTCACTCGCCGTCTCCAGTTATGCCTTCTGGTTCCAGGTCGATCCCGCCGACGAGGGCACGAACTCGATTCTCTTCAGCCGGAGCGAGGGACCGGCCAACCCCTTCGCGGTGACCTTCGCCAAATCCGCCAACGCCGATCCGCTCCAGTGGATCAGCCAGGGAGGCACTGTGTCTCTCGAATCCGATTCCTTCATCCAAACCGGCGTAACCCACCATGCCGTGTTCACCATCAACGACCCCAATGCGGACGGCACAGCGGATATGCATCTCTACGTCGATGGAGTCCTCATGACCGAAGCGCTCGCCGCATCCGCCTTCGATCCCGGAGCGGCCGGTCCCTTCCAGATCGGAGGCACCGCGGGAGCCTTCGGCTTATCCGGCATCGTCGATGATTTCCAGATCTACGACCGCGTCCTCAGCGCCGAAGACGCAGCCTATCTTTATGCCAATCCCGGCGCTACCGCGCTCGTTCCCGAGCCCGTGGCCGTCCTCATCGGCTACTGGCCTTTCGACGATCAGATGAGTCCCACCGAAGACGCTTCTCCCTTTGACAACGCCGGGACCGTCAACGGCGGCGCCACTTTCGTCGCGGGCCACTCCGGACAGGCCGGCGACTTTGCCATCCAATTCGATGGAGTGGACGACTCCGTCACCACCATGGCGCCTCTGCTTGATGAACTCGCAGAATACACCATCGCGGGTTGGATCAACTTCACGGTGGTTCAGCCTGCCCGGACCGGTCTCTTCGGACAAAACGATCTCGTCGAGTTCGGCATCGACGGAGCCAACCTGCTGCAATGTTGGACTGCCGCCGAGGGCACCCTCGCCGCTTCGGCGCCCTTCGGAGAGTCCACGGAAGGCTGGATTCACGTTGCCACCGTCTCCGGGGCCCAAAACCGCTTCCTCTACATCGACGGCGTTCAGGTCGCCCAAGGCGGCGTCACTCTCCCGCACAGCACCGCCCCCTTCAATTTCAACATCGGCGGCGGCGGCATCTGGGACGCCGACGGCAACTGGTTCAACGGCCTCATCGATGATGTCGCCGTCTACAACGTCGCTCTCACCGCCAGCGAAATCGCCTCTCTCGCCGACGGGTCCAAGACCCCGCTGGAAATCCGCGCGCCCGCCGCTCCCCTCAACGACGTCACCCAGCCCGGAGACCCGGTCGTCCTCGTGAACGGTGAGAACGACGGAGACGCCGACGCAGGCGCGCCACCCGCCGCCGAGGGAGTGGAAAACGCCATCAACAACGTCGGACAGAAGTATCTCAACTTCCTCGACCTCGGATCCGGGCTCATCGTGACCCCAAGCATGGGCGGCACGGTGGTGACTGGTCTTCGCCTCTACCCAGCCAACGACGCCGTGGAGCGGGATCCCGCCAGCTATCGCCTCGAAGGCTCTGCCTCCGGGCCCTCCGGACCATTCACCCTTATCTCCGAAGGCGACCTCGCCTTGCCCGATGATCGCAACCCCGGCGGACCCGTTGCCATCGACACATCCGCGTTTCATCAAGAGATCTCCTTTGCCAACGCCACCGCCTACCTGTCCTACCGGCTCATCTTTCCCACTCTGAAGGATGCAGCCACGGCAAACAGCATGCAGATCGCCGAGGTCGAGTTCCTCGGTGTCCCAGGCGAAGTCGTCATTGTTCCCGATGACGACTCGGACGGAGACGGAGCTTCCGACGCCAGCGAAATCCTCGCCGGCACTGATCCCAATGACGCGAATTCCTATCTGCGCGTCGTGTCCACCGGAAAATCCGGAACGGAAGTCACCCTCGAATGGACCAGTGTCGAAGGAAAATCCTACGACGTCTACTACTCGACCACGCAAGAGCCAGGAAGCTGGACGGGCATCAACACCGAGCCCATCGCCGGAGCCGCCGGCGGAGTCACGAGCTTCCAAGACACCGATCCCGGCCGCCTCGCGGAGCCAGAAGGATACTACCGCGCTGCGGTTCGCAACTAAGCGGGACGCCTTTTCTTCTTCTCCTTCTTCGTAGCGGAAGCGGCCACGCTTCCGACTGCCCGGTTGCCGCGGCCCTTCGGAACGTTCAGAACTCCTAATCTATCGAGGAAGATAATGGATACAGGGGAATAAGAGTGAGCCAAAGCGAGACCGCCACTCCGTGAATGACACTCTATTTGTGGGGCGGACACTCTTGTCCGCCGAGTGAGCCTAGAAAGTTCGCGGGCAGGAGTGCCCGCGCCACATA
>JBGTBW010000127.1:0-22441 GCA_041749135.1 Verrucomicrobiales bacterium | reverse complement strand
GGGTATGTGGCGCGGGCACTCCTGCCCGCGAACTCTTCAGGTTCCATCGGCGGACAGGAGTGTCCGCCCCACAAGTAGGGCGTCATCTGCCGAGAGGCGGTCTCGCTTCGGCTCAGCGATTTTCCTCCCTGTCCATGATCTTCCTCGATAGGTCAGGAGTCTGAGCTTGAAGAGTGCGGCAGTCGTCTGGGGTTTTGGATGGGGACGCGGAGTCTCTGAGAGGCCGAGGCGGCGTTGGGATTGGCGGGGTTCTCTGCGCGCCCGAAAGCGGCGAGCATCGCCGTGCGTGCGGAAGCTTCAGAACTCCTGATCTCGAGGAATTTGGATGAGCTGGAAGGGTATGTGGCGCGGGCACTCCTGCCCGCGACTGGAGTTTTTACAAAACTCAGGTCGGTTTTCTATTTACAATTAATAATTCCGAAGTAAAAGAGAGGCATGGACAGCCCGCCCTCTCCACCCCCATCCCCGGACTCGCAAGCCCCTGAACCCAGTTGTCGCGAGACCCTTCTCTCCGTTTTTGAGGAGACTCTTGAAGCCCAACTCGCCGCCGTCAGAAAGCTCCAGGGCAAACCCTCTCCTTTGCTGCGCAGACCCCGCGCGCCTCAACAGCGCAAAAGAGGTATGTCCCATATCAACATGGCTTTCGACATACTCGCACAGAGCCCGGCCCCTCTCCACGTCTCTCGCCTCATCGCCGCCATTGAGGGGCGCTTCGGCTTGTGCATCGACAGCGAGAGCCTGGTCTCCGCCCTCTCCAAGCGCGTGGCGCGGCGCGACCGCTTCACTCGCCCTGCCCCCAATACCTTTGGCTTGATTGCGGCGCTGGGAGATCACGGAGAGCAAGGGGCTCGGCAACAAGGAGATCTTCCTCCCGCATCGAAGCAGAAGACATCCACCCGTAAACCACCCTCAGATGACGACCCTGAAAAACCCTGACACAACCCGTGACGGAGCAAGCAAAGCGAAGGCTTTGAGTCCTGCCCCGCTCTTAGAGTGCTTCTTGAGACTCACCGCTCCGTGGCGGGCGCTCTTTTATCAGAAGCGCACTTTCCACCGGGCCCTGGCCCAAGCTCTGGGCGGGTTGCTTTGTGTGGGACGCCGCACGCTGACTAGGATTATCTGGACCAACGGCAACGAGCAAAAGCCCTGGGCCGCCGAGTATCTGCTGCACTCCCGGGCCAAATGGGAGCCCCAGGCCCTTTTCGACACCATCTGGCAAGAGGCCCTGCCGCTGTGTACGGAACCCCTCATCGGTGTGGCTTTCGATGACACCCGTCTGCACAAGACCGGACGCTGCATCAAACAGGCCTTTTACCAGCGCGATCCCCTCTCCCCGCCCTTTCATGTCAATCTCATGCTCGGATTGCGCTTCCTGCAGGCTTCCCTCTTGGTGCCCTCCCACCACAAGGCGGCCCACTATGGAGCGCGCGGGCTGCCCGTGCGTTTCGAGGAAGTCTCGCGTCTGAAGCGTCCCAGCAAAAAAGCCCCAGCCCAGCAGCATACCGAGTGGAGAGCGCAGGTGCGCAAACACAACCTTTCCCAGCACGCCGTAGGCACGATGAAAAAGCTGCGCGAGGCCCTCGATGCCGCCGGCGGTCAACACAAGACACTGGTTTTCGCAGGGGACGGCAGCTTCTGCAACCGCGCCTGCTTCGGCGCGACTATCGAGCGTTGCGAACTGCTGGCGCGCGCCCGCAAGGACGCCAAGCTGTGTTTTCGGGCCACGCCCGAGGAAGGCAAACGGAGGTTTTATGGTCTTAAGAAGTTCACGCCCGAAGAGGTGCGCCAAGACGAAAGCATCGCCTGGAAGAACGCTCATTTGGCCTACGGCGGCAAGCGGCGCAACATGCGCTATAAAGAGATCTGCGGGGTCCTCTGGCAAGGCGGGGCCAGACGGCGGCCGCTGCGCCTCATCGTTCTGGCCCCTACGCCGTATCGCAAGCGCAAGAGCGGAAAACTTTACTACCGGCAGCCTGCCTATTTGTTGACCACCGATCTGAGCAGCCCGGCGCCCGCACTCATTCAGATCTATCTGGACCGCTGGCAAATCGAAGTCAATCACCGCGAGGAAAAGGACACACTGGGCGTGGGTCAGGCCCAGTTGTGGAACGAGGTGTCGGTACCGCGCCAGCCCGTGCTCGCTGTAGCCGCCTACAGCGCCCTGCTGCTGGCGGCAATGAAAGCCTTCGGGCCGGGGCGTGGCCAGATGTATGCGCCTCTACCCGCATGGCGCGACCACACCGCCCGGCCTTCCGCCCTCGACTTGGTCGCTCTGCTGCGCCAAGAAGCCGTCAACAATCCTCAACTTGTCGCCCATCTCGAAATCTCCCTCTCCCACCAGCACTCTATTGCTGCTGCTGCGGCCTAGATTTGTAAAAACTCCAGGCGCGGGCACTCCTGCCCGCGAACTCTTCAGGTTCCATCGGCGGACAGGAGTGTCCGCCCCACAAGTAGGGCGTCATCTGCCGAGAGGCGGTCTCGCTTCGGCTCAACGATTTTACTCCCTGTCCATGATCTCCCTCGATAGGTCAGGAGTTCTGATCTTCCTGCCGGGACGAGAAAGTCCGAGACTCGAGATCGAAGGAGTCGCCGGAGCCAAGTTCCAGCCAGGGCGGTTCAGGCGGCAGTGGAGTCCAGCGGCGGGCGTCATAGAGCGCTGCCCGGCCTTCCCCAAGAATCGAGAGAATCCCGTCCCGGGCGACCAGTGTGGTGTTTTCGTCGATCCCAATCCCGAGCAGCCGCGGGTGTTGGCGGATGAGGGCGACCAGATCGCGTTCGCGGCCCCTGGCGAACAGGTGTTGATCCACGGCGGTGCAAGGTAAGAAACCCAGAGCTTCCTGGCGATCCTCGGCAACCAAGATGTGGTTGCCTTCCGGGGCGCCGCGCAGGAGGAAACTTCCGAGAAGAGTCGCTCCGGCGGAAGAGCCGCCCACCAGCGCTCCGCGTTGATGGGCGTCGAGCAGGGCGCGGTGAGTCTGGGTGCGGACGTAGACATCGCTGCTGCGCCATTGGCGGCCTCCGGTAAACCAGACCGCGCTACACTGGCTCAGTGGAGCCGAGAATTCCGAAGTATCCGCGATGCCTCGGTCGCGTGTGTGGAGCACGGTCAAAGACGCGCAGCCGGAGTCCCGCAGCCAGCGGGGAGGCATCCAACGGTCCGGATCGATCTCGCCCTCTTCGGAAGTCGGGATGACTACGATCCGGGCGCGCGGGCCTCCAGCGAGTTCAAGAAAAACTGCCCGCGCCCCGGCATCCAACTTTCCTCCACCGTGCAGAAAAAGGGGTCCCGGGCGTTCAGGCGCGGGCGCCGGCAACTCCGTGTTCCTCTGTTCAGTGGGCGAAGAGCGCGCTTCCGCGAGGGGAAGATGCAAGCAGGCGGCCGTCAGCGCACCCAGCGCGATTCGCGAAATACAGGAGGCAGGCGAGTGGGTGGACACGAGAAATCGTGGGGTCAAAGGCTCAGAACTCCTGACCTATCGAGGGAGATCATGGACAGGGAGGAAAATCGCTGAGCCGAGGCGAGGCCGCCTCTCGGCAGATGATGCCCTACTTGTGGGGCGGACACTCCTGTCCGCCGATGGAACCCGAAGAGTTCGCGGGCAGGAGTGCCCGCGCCACATACCCCTCCAGCTCATCCAAATTCCTCAAGATCAGGAGTTCTGAGGCTGTCCTCACTCGAAAAGGCGGCTTCCGGCGTCAGTAGGAGCGGGCGAAAACCACCCGGCGCTGCGATGGCCGCCCGGTGAGAAAGCACGAGCCTTGCTCCTCAAACTCAGGATCGAAGGGGAGACAACGAATCGTGACCTGCAACTTCTCCTTGATCCTGGCCTCGTCTTCACTGCTGCCGGCCCAGTGGGCCAGAGCAAACCCGCCTCCGCCTGTTTCCTCGGACCGGAAAAAAGCCTCGAAATCGCCTTCGCTATTGATGCGGACTGTGTGTTTCCGGCTGTGTTCCCCTGCGCGAGCGAGCAGTCCGTCCTGGATTTCTTGAAGCATGGCAGCCACGCGGCCGGGCGCTTCGATCGCGGGCAGGAACTCGCGATGCTTGGGACCCAAATCCCGGCGTGAGACAGACACGGCGCCCTTTTCGAGATCGCGCGGACCGATCTCGAAACGAAGCGGAACTCCTTTTTTGATCCATTCCCAGTTCTTGACGCCGCCATTGAGATCGCGGCGGTCGATGTGGACGGAGAGGCGCTCCCCATGAAAGGTCTGGGCGCGCAGCTCGGCTTCGAGGCGTTCCGCGGCGCTGAGCACAGCCTCACGAACGTCGTCACGGGGAATGACCGGAAGAATGACAGCCTGCGTGGGGGCCACCCGGGGCGGCACGATGATTCCGTTGTCATCGCCGTGGGCCATGATCAGCGCTCCGATGAGCCGGGTCGAAACGCCCCAACTGGTGGTCCAGGCGTGCTGCAGGGTCCCGTCACGGCCCTGGAATTGAATGTTCGAAGAGCGAGCGAAATTCTGGCCCAAGAAATGCGAGGTGCCTGCCTGGATGGCTTTGCGGTCTTGGACCATGACCTCGAGGCAAAGCGTGTCTTCGGCTCCAGGGAACCGCTCGCTCTCGGTCTTGGCCCCTGTGATCACGGGAAGCGCGAGATGGTCGCGCATGAAGGTCTCATAAAGGCGGAGGATGCGCAGGGTCTCCTCGTAAGCTTCTTCCCGGGTCTCGTGTGCGGTGTGGCCTTCTTGCCAGAGAAACTCGGAGGTTCGCAGGAAAAGCCGGGGGCGCATTTCCCAACGCATCACGTTGGCCCATTGATTGATCAGCAACGGGAGATCCCGGTACGACTGGATCCACCGGGCGAAGGCGGCTCCGATGATGGTTTCCGACGTGGGCCGGATCACGAGTGGTTCCGTGAGAGGCCCGGCCGGGGTCATCCGGATGGCCCCGGATTCGTCGCGCCGGGTTTCCAGCCGGTGGTGGGTGACGACGGCGCACTCCGTGGCAAATCCTTCGGCATGTTCGGCCTCTTTCTCAAAGAAGCTGAGAGGAATGAGGAGCGGGAAATAGGCATTCTGGTGTCCGGTGTCTTTGAACATCCGGTCCAACTGGCTTTGGATCTGTTCCCAGAGGCCATAACCCCAGGGTTTGATCACCATGCACCCGCGGACCTCAGAGGATTCGGCAAGGTCGGCGGCGCGGACGACCTGCTGATACCACTGGGGAAAATCTTCGGCTCGCGTGGGTTGAATGGCGGGCCGGTCTTCCTTGGTGTTGCTCATGTTAGTGCGGAACGGGGAAAGGGGCGGGCCCTCGCCCGCATTTCTCATGCGTTTGGTCGCGAGAAGCTGCGAGCCTCTTGGTGACAAGGCCTCGCGCAGCCGAGCGCGAGCTGGGTGACTACACCCGGTTCAAGCCTGAGGCAAGCGCAACGCCGTCAGGATGGAGCGCAGCGCGCCGCAGCAGATAGAGTATGAGAAATGCGGCTAGCACGTTTCGAGAAAAGTGCGATAGAAATCCACGCCGCATTCGAGGTCGTCGATGGCGATCCATTCATCGGCAGTGTGGGCCTGGGCGATCGACCCCGGTCCAGCGGCGACCGCGGGAATCCCCGCAGCGGCGAGGCGAGCGGCGTCGCAGAACCAAGGTGCTCCGACGAGCCGGGAACCCATTTTTTGCAGCGTCAGCACACCGGGGTGTTTTGTGTCGGTTTCCAAGGGTTCGCAGGAACCAAGCAGGCGGTGACCGGGCGGATCGTCGTCGCCGAAGAGGGAAAGAAAGGTCTCGAGGGCTCCGGCCTGGCACAGGGCCGGCGTGGTGCGCAGATCGATCAGCGCGGTGCAGGAATCCGGCACGATATTGGCGCGGTGTCCTCCCCGCACCATTCCGACATTGACCGTGCAGGACCCCAGCACAGGGTGTGCGAAGGGACGAAGACACGCTTGTATCTCCTCCTCGATCCGGACGATCCGGCGGGCCATGTCGTGAATGGCGTTGACCCCACGTTCGGGAGTCGATCCGTGGGCGGCCCGGCCCCGGGTGCTCAGTTCGAACCATACGAAGCCTTTGTGGGTATACACCACGTCGAGGCTGGTGGGTTCGCCGACGATGGCAAAGTCGTGATCCGGATAGCGTTGCGCAAAATGCTTCGACCCGTGCTGAGCGGTTTCCTCACCCATGAATCCGGCGAAGGTGATCTCGCAGGCGAGCCGGGGGAGGCGGTCGCCGAGTTCGTAGAGGGCCCGCAACATGGCGGCCATCGTCCCTTTGGTGTCCGACGCTCCCCGTCCGTAAATCCGGCCGTCTCGAAGCTCTCCGGCGAAAGGGTCCACAGTCATGTGGCGCACTCCGACAGTGTCCGTATGTGGAGCAAGGAGGACGCGCTGCTTGTTCCGGCCCTGCGAGGGAAAACGTCCGATGACGTTGGGCCGGCCGGGAAGCACCTCCTCGAGAACCACATCCGCTCCGAGATCTTCAAGCAGCGAGGCGACGACCTGAGCGCAGTCCTCTTCCCCGGTCCCATCGGTTTCGTCGCCTTCCGGGTTGATGCTGGGCACGGCGATGAGCTGGCGAAGCAGCTCCGGGGCGGAAGGGAAGGAGGGCATAAAAAAAGAGTGCTGCGCGGGAAACGGAGCCCACGGTTCTTCGGTGACTTCCAATGGTGGACGATCCAGGTTTCTGAAATTCCGTTGACAGTTGACCGGCCGGCCGAATAAAACTACGCTCTTTTAACGGTGGCAACCCCGATCAAGGATTCGAACTGAGAACAGACGCATGAGCGACGAGACTCCAAAAGCACCTGAACCGCCGAAACCTCCGGTTCCTGCTCCGCCCCAACCGCCGCAAGCTCCCACGGTGCGCGTGAACCTGGCTCCCCCCGGTGCGCCGGGCGCTCCGAAAGTTCCTTTGGCTCCGGCTACGTCTCCGCTGAAACCGGCTGCTCCCGGCACGACCCCCATCGGCAAAGCCACCACGCAGCTCAGGCCTGTGGCCCCAGGGACCACTCCGAGCGCGCACCTGCCCAAGGCCACCGTCAATCTTCAAACCGCCCCAATGTCCCCGCCGGCTGCATCGACGTTGCGGACTGGCTCCGTCGTGGAAGACGATTTCGGCGAGGAGGCTGGAGTGATGCCCTTCGCCATCATCACGATACTCATCACGGTGGTCTTGCTTGCCGTGGAACTTCTGCGTTTCGCCGCGGAGTAGAAAGAGAGACAGAGACCCGACCCTCATTTGCTGTTGAATCATGCCCGCCGCAATTTTTGCCTTACTTTTGGCCATCGCCGTCCTCGTTTTGGAGATCATGACCCATCTCGGCCGGGGGCTTTGACCAAAGCGTCCTCAGCGCTCCGTGGTTCGGAGTGAGGTCACGCTTCTTGCCCCGGCGGGAGGCGGGCTGGGGTCTCGAAGCAGGACACACCGATGCAGTTGGCATTTTTCTTTTTCTGGGAGAGTTTAATTCTATGGCTGGAAGCGGAGTGATTACAGCGACTGCGGCGACCTTCGCCGCCGAGGTGGAAGAATCGGACCTGCCGGTGATCGTTGATTTTTGGGCCCCTTGGTGTGGTCCGTGTCAGCAAATGGCGCCGGTCTTGGACCAGATCGCGATGGAGAAAGACGGGGTGGCGCGTGTGGTGAAACTAAACGTCGATGACCACGGCGACGTAGCGGCGCGCTTCAATGTGCGTGGATTGCCGACGCTTCTTTTCTTTGTAAAGGGAAAGGTCAAAGGTCAAATCGTGGGAATGCAGGGGAAGGACGCGATCATCCGGAAGCTGGAAGAGGCCAGTTTGTAGAAGCGGGCCCGGAATCACTCCGGGTCCTCAATCACGGCTCCGCCGGCCATCCCACCGTCCGGCCACAACAGCAGCATTGCGACTCCCACCGCGAGAACCACGCCGAAGACCAGGGTCACGCGTAAGCCCAACCGCCGCCCTCCCAGCACCCAGGCCACGCCGCCCTTGAACGTCAGATTCGCCAGGGACGCCGTCAACACCAACCGCCAGCCCTGGGCAACCGAAAGTCTCTCGCTTCGGACCAGTTGTGAGGTGGAGAGCGTGATCGCATCCATATCGGTCAATCCCGACAGCACAGCCACTCCGTAAAGGCCGCTGCGCCCTAGGTGCCGTTCGCCAGCCGCCACGGCAAACAGGATCACAGCGTAAAGCAACCCGAACACGATGGCGGCTCGCAGTTGGGCAGGATTCGACGGAGGCGGCAACTGGACCAGATCTTTGGAACTGCGCGCCAGGATAATGAACGCGGCCCCGACCAGCATCAAGAGCGGAACCAACAAGGGCCATAAGGCCTGAGGGAAGGCCGACGGAGCCACCACCGCCATCTCAATAATCGCCCTCAGGTAGGCCACCCCGGAAGCCAAAAGAATGATCACGAGGGTCGATGCGGTCCGTTCCGGTTCACGCCGGGCCAGCCGCGCCGAAGTCACCGTCGTGGCCGTGCTGGAAATCAGTCCACCCAACAATCCTCCCGCTACGGTCCCGCCGCGCGAACCCAAGATGACGTAAGCCACATAACCCACCAGCCCGATTCCCACGATCAACACGACCATGAGCCAGACGTTGAAAGGATTAAACACGTCGTAGGGCCCAAAGGTCTTCCTGGGCAGGACCGGCAGGATGACCAACGTAATCAGGACAAACTGCATGACCGCCCGCAGATCCTCATCCCGGATCCGTTGCACGAACTCATGCATAGGACCCTTGTAGTGCAACAAAACGGCCAGCACGCCGCCAAGCACAACGCCCGCGGCCTGGTTTCCCCACATCAGATACGCCCCCAGGCCGAACAAGAGCAGCACCGCCACCTCTGTGGTCATGCCTGCATCAGCCGCTCCCGCTTCCCTCTTCATGAGGTTGCTGGTGAGGACCACGATGCCAAGAGCCAGCAAACCCGCTGCGACAATCCAGCCCCCATAACGCTCCGCCATAAGCCCGCACACGGCTCCCAAAGCGGCGACCAACGTAAAGGTTCGGACGCCGCCAAGCGCGGACTTGACCCGCTCCCGCTGCATGCCCACAAGGAGCCCGATCCCCAGAGCCAATCCCAGTCGCGTCAAAAGATCCGGATCCATGGCCGAAAAGCGCGGCTTCCTCAGTGCTGCTGCGCCTCTTGCTTCTCTTTGGCCGACTGACAGCTTACACAAAGAGAAACCGACGGCTTGGCTTGCAGCCGCTCCATGGGGATATCCGTGCCGCACTGAAGGCAGCGCCCGTAGACGCCCTCGGCAATCTGCCGCAACGCCAGCTCAATCTTCACCAACAAACGTTCCTCACTCGCTCCCAGCCGGCTGTGCACGGCCTCGGCCGTCCGGTCCGAGGCTTCGTCTTCCCAGTCATGCGATTCCGTGGGACCCACCGGGCGCGCCCCAGCGTGGTCCCGGACCCGGCGCAATACTTCCTCACGCTGCGCCAACAGCTTGTCTCGCAGTTCATTTAATTCTTTCTCCTTCATGGTTCCGTCAGCCTCCTGCTTGCCAGCGGGAAAAGGGCTCACCGTTCCCGCCGCGCTTTCCATCCTTATTCTCTTCGGGAGCCGCCGCGGAAGCAACGCCAATCCCCGATCCCTTCACCCGTCGGTTTCATAATCGAAGCCGTCGGGCTTTACCGTCAGCACCGAACACGGCGCATGATGGATGACCTTCTCCGCAGTAGTTCCAAGGAGCAGCGACTTCAAGCCGGTCCGCCCGATCGTGCCCACCACGGCCAAATCTGCGCCAGTCTCTTGCAGGAATCCGTTGATCGCCGCACGCACGTTGCCGTGGCGCAGGGTCTCCGTGCGCCAGTTCAGCGTGGATGCCCCCGCCTCCTCGATCCGCTCCCGGGCAAAGTCCTTCAACTTCTCGTCCACAGCCTCCACCAGCTCTTCGTCGAATTGGTCCATCAAGGCCACGTCGAGGGTTCCGAAATACCCGGGGTCGTCTATCATCACGGCTGGCGGTTGATGAATGTGCAGAAAAATCAGCTCCGCCCCGTCCCGCAACGCAATGTGCACCGCGTGCCTGGCGGCCTTTACGGCCGTTTCCGAAAAATCCACGCCGGCCACGATGCGTCGAAAGCCGTCCCCGGCGACCGCCCGCACCAGAAGCACGTTCACCGGAGCTTTCCGCACACAGCGCCCCGCCACTGTGCCGACGCGCGCCGGATCGCCGCCAGAACCGCTGGAGCCCAACACCAGAAGACCGGCCTGGCAGCGCTCCACCTCGGCTATCAACGCCCGGAAGGGATGGCCGATCACCACCTCGCTCTCCACATCGTGACCAGGTCCCAAGGCGCTTTCGATCTCGGCGGAAAGTCTGCGGTTTGCTCCGATCAACACCTCATCCCGCGCCACCTCCACCCGGTCGCTCAAATCCTCCACAACATCTTCGTCAAGCACGTGCAGGGCCAGGCAGCGCGCCCCGTCCCAACGCGCGATCCGCTGCGCCTCCCGTAGGGCATTCAGGGAACGCGGCGAGAAGTCCACACCCGCCATCACCTGTTGCAATGTTTTCATATTAATGATCCGGCTTATAGTCTACCGCGATTCCCGCACACAACTCAATGGGGATGGGTTCGCCTGCGGAATCTGCGACCATGCGTCTCCACGCATCGCCAGCACTGGTCAATCCGCAGCGCCTCCACCTTCTCGCAAGCGGAGATCGCGGGCGTGAGGCTTCGAAGAGCCGTGAGCGCATGGATCGCGAGTGCTGTGAATCAGATTCGCCGCGAACGCCATCGCATTTATGCTCATGACCACTCAGCGCGCCAGCCGCAGGCCCAAAACAAGGAGCAACACCAGAACCAACACCACCAGCAGAAGCCGGTGAGAGCGGGATTCCGGTATCCATTTCTTCCAATCACGCTTCCTATTCGCCGCCATTCTTCCGTTTCCCGGCCTCGGGCCTGGGATAATCAAGCACAGATGCCGCCGATCCGCGACTCCTCCTCCACTTCTACCCCAGACTTCCTCAATTTACCACCCGGCCCCGAGAATTCACCCGGACCGGGCTTCCAGGCTGAAAGGATTAAAAATAAATTGATTCAAATCTTGAAATTTTCTTAAATTTTTGCTTTTAGCCCGCCATGGTCCCGGGTCTTTCGCCGGCTTTCACTCCCAATCCCATTGGGGACACGCCCGTGGACCAGTTGCTGCAACGTCTCAATGATTCCGGTATCCGGGTTTGGATCGAGGACGGACAACTCCGTTACCGGGCCAAACAGGGGACCTTCACGGAGGAATTGAAGACGGAAGTCCGGCGCTGGCGGCCGGAACTCATTGCCTATCTTCAGACCGCGGACGGCGCCCGCAATGGCGCCGTCGAGAAACCCCCCGGCGCCGCACCGGTCATTCCGAAACTGCCCGCGGGGACTCCCATCCCCCTGTCGTTCATGCAGCGCCGACTCTGGCTCTTGGAAGAGACCGGGGCGGGATCATCCTACAACGTAGCCTTCGCCTTCCGCGTCCAAGGTCAACTCGATCTCAACGCTTTGGAAGGGGCCTGCCGCGATCTGGTCGAACGTCAGGAAGTGCTGCGCTCTCGCCTCTGCTTGGAAGGCGGCGCCCCCCGGCAGTTCATCGACCCGGACCCGGAATTCCGGATCGAGCGTCTCGACCTTTCCGGGGTCCCGCTTGAAGAAACCGCCCGCATCATTCAAGAACTCTCCCAAAGGCCGTTTGTCCTGACTCGCGATTCACTCTTCCGGGTTTTCTGGATTGTTCAGTCGTCAGCCGAAGGCGTCCTCCTATTCGCCATGCATCATTGGGTAACAGACCTGTGGTCCAATCCTATCCTTTTCCGTGAGCTGGCCGCCTTCTATCAGCGGCACAGGGGAAATTCGTTCGGCGACCCATCCGCCCCACGCCCTCTCTCCGTGCAGTACGCGGACTTTGCCGCCTGGCAAGAGGGATGGCTTTCCGGCAGGGAGGGAGCCGTTCAGTTAGCCTATTGGAAAAACCGGCTCGCAGATCCCCCGGTCGTGGAACTGCCGCTCGACCGCCGCCGCCCAGCCCAGTTCACCTTCCGGGGAAGCCGCTCCACTCTCGACCTCGACGCCGCCAAAGCACAACGGATCGAAGCCTTCCGTCGCCAGGAGGGCAGCACGCCCTTCCTGCTCATGCTCGCGGCCTGGTGTGTCCTCCTTCACAAATACAGCGGGTCAGATGATATCCTCACCGCCGCGCCTGTATCCAATCGCAACGCCCCCGAACTCGAGGATCTCATCGGCTTCTTTGTCAACACCGTTCCCCTGCGTCAGCGCATCGATCCCTCGGAGTCATTTCGGACATTCTTAGCGCGCGTAACTGAAAGCACCACCGAAGACTTGGAGAACGGTCAGGCTCCACTCGAGGCCGTCCTCGAACACATCCGCATCCCGCGCGGAGCCGACCGCAATCCTCTCTTCCAGCACGTCCTCGTGGTCAGTCCGCCTGCGGAAGGAGGGTTCACCCTGCCCGGAGTCCAAGTGGAGGCCTATCCCCTGTCCCATGACTCGAGCAAGTTCGACCTCACCCTTTTCGTGCAGCCGGGCGCTTCTGGAATTCGGCTGGGTTGCGAGTACGCCAGCGATCTTTTTCTCCCTGAGTCGGCAGCCGAACTCCTGCAGCGCTTCGGCGTCCTGTTGGAAAGGGCAGTCGCTCAACCGGATCTGCCTATCAAGGAACTCAGCCTCCTGCAAGAGAGCGACCGCGAGCGACTGCGGGCCTGGAACCTCACCGAACGGCCCTTTCCCCGCGACCAGACCATCCCCGAAAGATTCGCAGAGATCGCCGAGCGCTTCGCATCCGAACCCGCCGTACTTTGGGGCGACCAATCCTGGTCATACCGGGAACTCGACAGCGCCTCGGCAAGCCTGGCCGCGCGACTGGCCGCACACCACCTTGCGCCCGGCTCTCTCGTAGGTGTCTATCTCGAGCGGTCGCCTTGGCTCATCGCCGCTTTGCTAGGCATCCTCCGTGCTGGCTGCGCCTATTGCCCCATCGATCTGCGCTATCCGCCCAGCCGCGTCCAAAGCGCGCTCGAACTGGCCCGCTGCGGCGCTCTGGTCACCGAACAGTCTCTGCGAACCCACGTGAGGGAATTCTCCGGTCCCGTCTTGGAGATCGAACCGGCTGCGGCAGCGCCGGTCTCCGAATCCGCTCACGGCCTCGTTGAGGAGACCCCCGGCAATGGGAGGAATTCCGTGCGTGCTGCGGATCCCGCTTACGTGAACTTCACTTCGGGTTCCACCGGTCTGCCCAAAGGGGTCCTCGTCCCTCACCGCGCCGTGCTGCGCTTGGTCTTCGGCATCCCCGGCGTCGGCTTTGACTCCTCCACACGAATTCTCCACGCCTCTTCCATCGGCTTCGATGCCTCCACCTTCGAAATCTGGGCGCCGCTGCTGCACGGAGGAGCCTGTTGTTTGCATCCCGAGGCCATGCCCAGCGCAAGCGGGCTCGAGGAATCCATCGGCCGTTATCGCATCGACACGGTTTTCTTCACGACCGGTCTCTTCAATGCCGTGGTCGAAGCGAAACCCGAGGCCCTCGCCGGATTGCGCCGCATCTTGACCGGAGGAGAGGTCATGTCCCTGCATCACGTCAGTCAGGCCTACCAAAGCTTGCCAGAATTGCAGATCTTCAACGTCTACGGCCCTACCGAAAACACCACGTTCACAACGTGCTTCCCGGTTCCCCGCGGCCTGCCGGAACACGCCGCCTCCGTGCCCATCGGTTGCCCGTTGGCCAACACCCGCCTTTACGTCGTCGATCCTTCTCTCCATCAGGTCCCGCCGGGCCTGCCGGGAGAACTGCTCGTCGCCGGCGAAGGCTTGGCTCTGGAGTACATCCACGACGAAGATCGGACGAACGAAGCATTTCTCACGCATCGCTTTGATCCTGACAGCCCTCCCGAGCGGCTTTATCGGACCGGCGATATCGTGCGCTTCCTCGCGGACGGCAGCCTGGAGTTTCTCGGCCGGCGCGACGACCAGGTCAAAATTCGCGGGTTCCGTGTCGAGCCCGGTGAGGTCGAAGCAGTCCTCCGTTCCTGCCCCGGCGTGGCGTCCGCCGTAGTCATTCCTGAACGTGACGGTACGGGAAGCCTCCGGCTGCTTGCCTACTACACCCGCAGCCCGGGCATGGACCCCGGGGAGGACTCCTTGCGCCAACACCTCGCCGGCCGGCTTCCGGATTACATGCGGCCCTCCGCGATGATGGAAGTGGACGCTTTTCCACTGAACGCCAGCGGCAAAATCGACCGGAACGCCCTGCCCAATCCGCCGCCGGCTCAGGCTTTGTCCGCTCCCAGCGACGATGCTCCCGCGAATCTATGGGAGCTGCAACTTTGTGAAATCTTCCGCGAGGTGCTGGGCGTCGAGAAAGTCGGTCCGAACGACGACTTTTTTCAACTTGGCGGAGCCAGCCTCACCGCAGTGAAGGTGTTCGCCCGGGCTGAAACCGTGTTTCGCCACCATCTGCCCCTGGCCGCGCTTTTTCGGTCCCCCACCGTGCGACAGTTGGCCGCGGAGTTCCGGCAATCCAAGAAGGGCTCGTGGTCCACCCTGGTCCCCATCCAGCCTCACGGTCAGCTCCCCCCGGTGTTTTGGTTGCACACCCTTGGCGGAGGCGGGGGCGGGGGCTTGCTCCGCTACCGCGAGACCGCGCTGCGTCTGGGGGAGGATCGGCCCTCCTTCGGCATCGAAGCTCCGGAGAACCCATTCCAGGATATCGAGTCTATGGCGCGGCATTATGTCGACGTCATCATTGGGTTCCGTCCCGAAGGGCCCTACTTTCTTGCCGGTTTCTGCTTCGGCGGCAACGTCGCCTACGCCGTCGCCTGTGAGTTGGAGCAGCGAGGAATCCCCGTCGCCGCCGTTTTTCTCCTGGAGAGTTCACCGGCTGGGCGCTTGCCGGGCGGGTTCCTCCGCCACGCCTTTACGCCCACCGGACTGGGGGTTCTCGCGCGGCGCGCCCGCTTTTACTCGCGCAAGCCTTGGACGACTTGTCAAAAACTCCCCCGAAAGTTGTTCTCCCGCCTCCGCCGTCGCCATCCGAAAAGCGGCGTGGCCGCCGCCGGTCTCGGCGATATCCCCGAAGAACAATTGGACGCCCCCATCAGTCTCGCGGACTACCCTCCTCATTTGCGCCTCTATGTGCGAACCCACTGGAACGCCCTCCTCCACTATGCTCCCAGGCGTTACCACGGCCCCGTGGTCATCTTTCGTGTCGAGAAACCGCTCGGCTATGCCGCCATGCGACCCGATTTCGGGTGGTCGGACTGGGTTTCCGGCGAACTCACCGTAGAAAAGATCCGCGGCGATCATCATCATTTCCTAGAACCGCCCGCAGTCGAAGACCTGGCGGAGCGTATGCGGGCCCAGCTCGCAGCCATCGCTTAGCCCGCAAATAAGCGCGCGATTTCGCGGGAGCGCAGACTGGGAAGATCTGAAGACCCGCCGGGGGGCACTCCCTCCTGGATCTGGCTCAAGGTTCAGAACTCCTGACCTATCGAGGGATCATGGACAGGGAGGAAAATCGCTGAGCCGAAGCGAGACCGCCTCTCGGCAGATGACGCCCTACTTGTGGGGCGGACACTCCTGTCCGCCGATGGAACCTGAAGAGTTCGCGGGCAGGAGTGCCCGCGCCACATACCCTTCCAGCTCATCCAAACTCCTCGAGATCAGGAGTTCTGAACCTGTTGCCGGCCCCAAGCGACGCGCATCCTTCCCAGGAAGATTAACGAGCTATTGGCCAGGAGGATGGGCTGAATGAGAAAGCACACGCGAGAGCATCAGGGTGAAGCCCTTACCCATCGGCTTCGCCAGTTGTGGCTAAAAGCCCGTTACAGCTTCTGGTTCCTGCCGGCGCTCCTCGTGCTCGGCGCGGTCATCCTCGCCGTTGCTCTGATCGAGGCGGACGGATGGTTCGAGCCACGCGTGTTCGACAGATGGCCGCGGCTTTTCGGGTCCGGTGCAGCGGGCGCGCGGGGCTTGCTCACGACCATCGCAACTTCGATGATCACGGTCGCCGGCGTGGTCTTCTCCATCACCCTCGTCGCCCTCTCTTTGGCTTCCAGTCAGTACACGTCGCGGGTCCTGCGGAACTTCATGAGCGACCGGATCAACCAATCGGTTCTCGGCGCGTTCGTCGGAATCTTCGCCTATTGCCTCGTCGTGCTGCGGACGATCCGTGGCGGCGACGAGGGTGCGTTCGTGCCATCTCTGGCCGTCCTGGCCGGCCTGCTTTTGGGATTCGTCGGCATCGCCGTCTTGATCTATTTCATCCATCACATCTCCACGGCAATCCAGGCCAGCCACATCCTGGCCTCGGTAACCGGCGAAACCCTCCGGGCCGTCGATGACTTGTTCCCCGAAGGCGTGGGCGAGGAGGACACAGCCGGGGACCCGGCGCCAACCGGGGCGGTGCGATCCTGGCGCCCCGTTGCGGCCGATAAGACGGGGTACATCCAGAGTCTTGACACCACCGGACTGTTAGCCTTCGCGAGTGAACGCCAGACGGTCGTGCGCATGGAGCGAAGGATCGGCCAGTTTGTCATCGAAGGTGTGCCGCTGGCATCTGTCTTGGTCCCCCTGACCGACGACGACCGCCGTAAGCTCGCGAGGCTGTATGCCACCGGTCGCCAACGAACGGTGGAGCAAGACGCGGCATTCGGGATTCGCCAGGTCGTGGACGTGGCGCTGAAGGCGCTATCGCCTGGAGTCAACGACACCACCACCGCCGTCATGTGCATCGACCACCTGACGGCGATCCTGGTCCGCTTGACAGATCGCCGGATCGAGTCCCGCTATCGCAGCACAGATGGCGAGGTGCGACTGCTGACCTGTGGCCCGACGTATTCCGACATGGTCGGCGAGGCATTCGATCAGATCCGCCAAAACGGGTCCGGCAACGTGGCTGTTCTGGAAGCCTTGCTCGGTTCGCTCGAATTGTTGGAGGGCAGAACGAAAGGCCGGCCGAGGCGACGCGTGTTGTTGGAGCAGGCCGAAGCGGTGGCCGAACTGAATCAGCGGACTGTTCCGGCTCTCCGAGATCGCCAGCGCGTGGACGAAGGATCGGCCCGCGTCATCAAGTTGCTCCGCGAGGATGCAACCACCTGAACGAAGCCAGAGAAACGGGATCGATGTCATCGTGTCGCCCCGATCTCCTGCCCGGCGCCATCGACCGGATGGTGAACACCCCGGCGATGGCGGCAGGAGCGGAAGGCCTATAACCCGGGCTGACAAAGGCAGGAGGAATTGATCTTGAGGTCCGCTTTGGCCCACATCTTTGCAAAGCGCTCCGCAACGGGCGCGGCCTCGCTGACTTCTCCTCGAAGTCTCAGGCACTCCGAAAGGCCGAAGAGCGACCAGCCGTTCTCCGGACGCCGCTTGAGGTCTTCCTGATAGACAGCTTCCGCTTCCGCAAAACGCCGTTCCTGCATCAGCGTCGCGCCGAGAGCGTGGCGAACAGGCAATATCCACCCCGGAGGCTCGTCGTATCGCAACTGGTCCTCGAGGTTGGCGGCACTGCGCAACGCCGCCAGGCCCTCATCGACTTCTCCCTCCCGGTAACTGATCTCGCCTTCCAACATGTGGGTGACGACTTCGAGAACGTCCGCACAGGTGTTGTTGCCAATGATCCATTCTTCCGGCACGGCGGCTTTGGCCTTGAGGAAAGCGGTTTGTTCCGCCCGCGCCTCGCTCGGATTGTCTTCTGCGGCAAGCGCCACGCCGCGCGCCGCGTGATGAAGAGCGATCGTGAAGGGGAGATAGTCTGGCGGCATGTCCATTTCAAGGATGTCATTCCACCGGCCGAATCGTATGAGAACCTCATAAGGCATGGCGACAAAGGCATCGGCAAAGAGGGCGTTCTCCTTCAGCCAGGCCGGCGGCATCTCGGCCACCATGGCTTTGATGTGGGTCAGGGCCAGTTCGCTTTGGCCGGTCATCATCGCAGCATAGGACAACATGTGCCGGTTGTGGGCCATGTAGAGCCGGTAGAAATCAGGTTTCTGTCCTGTGGCTTCCCGGTAGGCCAAATCCGCCCGGATCGCCTTCTCGTTCGCTTCAATCGCCTCATGCCAGCGGCCGCGAAGCACGTCGATGTGGGAGGGCATATGGGTGTTGTGCCCCATGCCGGGTTGCAGGTCGCGCAACCGGCTGGCAACTTCGTCCGCCAACTCCGGGTGGGGCCCCGCTTCAACGGTATGGATGTAGAGGTGGTTGGCCAGCGGATGATCCAGATTGAGCTTGAGGACCGCTTCGAGGATCGAGATGATCTCCTCGGTGCCCGGTTGCGGCTGCAAGTCCAAGGTCCAGAGATCCCAGGGTCGAAGATCCATCAACGCTTCTGCAAACAGAGCCCCGGCATCGGCGTCCTCCGGAAAGGTCCGCCAGACTTCCCGCATCGCGTCGGCATAAGCCTGATCAAGGGCCACGCGGTCCTCCGGCTGCGGGTTCGCGTAGCGATGTCCCAGGGCCTCGATCAGGGCCTGCTCGACCGGACTGCTGCTTGCCGCACACTGTTGGGCCAGAGTCAGTTCCTTCCAGGCGAGTTCGGCGCGGGGAATGGGCACGGCCGGATTGTTGATATGGGGACCGCAGGCCAAAGCGATGGCCCAATGCGCCATCGCACAGTCCGGGTCCAGACGCGCCGCTTCCTGAAAGGAACGGATGGCTTCGTCATGATTGAACGCGTAGAGGAAGGCTAACCCCTGGTCGAAGTAGCGTTGCGCTTGCGGGGAATCGGTCGTGATCTTGCGGGTGTGATTGCCGATTCCTTCAAAGAGCGGGACTTCAGCAGCAACCGCGGAGGCGCCGGCGAGGGCAAGCGCACAGGCCAATCGGACAATGGATCGTTCGATAGTTCTCATGTTTTGATGATCTCGGTTTTTCGTGGATCTCAGGATCGCACGCCGTGGGAAAGGCGTAAGGCCTGGCCTTACAATGTGAGGCGCCGGACGGAAACACAAAATTCCTTATCTCCGCCGCCGCTGTCCAGCCGAATCTGGAACGGCGCTTCGGCCTCTGGCCGCTGACTACGGAGACTCTTCCACTTTTTTCTCTTCTCTCGTGATGACCCCGCTGACGACTCCGCCCTCTTCCTTCTTGGCTCCCCACCAGCTTCCCGCGTAGACATCGTCGTGGAAAAGGATCCGGGCCGACCAGGTCTTGCCCTCTCCGACCGGGACGTCATCTAAAACCATGACCGCGGCGTCCCCCGCGAATTTGATCACCACAGGGATGGGGACGTCGATCTTCTGCCCTTTGTAATTAATCCTCGATACAATCACCCATCGATCGCCTTCCTGTTTGTCAGCGCGCACGATAAAGTAGCCATCCTCCAAGTCCTCGCCGAGACCACCTGGGCCGAAGGGAGCCCACGTACCATGAAGGGTGGCTCCCTCGAGCATGGCGGAGAACTTCTTCTCCATCGTCCCATCACTCGCCGCCTCCTCATCTCCCCCGGCGACTGCAACGGGAGCGATCCCGGACAGAGCAATGAGAACGGCGGAGAGGATGTGCAGCGGTTGGCGTTTCATAGGGCTCGAAAGGAGTGGCGATCGAAGGACCCTCCATTATGGGCTCTCCGATTGCATTTCGCCAGCGGCTTTTCCCGGGCTTTTCCCAAGCCCGCTCCGCCTCGGCCCCGTTCCCAGCCGCCCGGATCGCTGCCTCCCTTTTTGGGCGACCGTCGAAGGCCCTTGCGAAACGCTCCCAGGCGAGGACTCTTTTGGGAATCCAGTCCCATGACGGCCAACACCGAATCCACGGGAACTACGATGCATCACCAAGGTCAACCCTGTATGCACTCGCCGCTAAGAAGAATTCCCAGCATCGCTGGCATCGCGGCATTCACCGCGGTCCTCGCGTTTTTGCCCTCTCCAGCCCCGGGTCAGACGCCATATCAGCAGGCCGTGCTGGACCACAATCCCATCCTCTATTGGACCTTCGACGAGCCGGGCGACAGCGACAACGCCAAGAGCCTGGTCAACGACAGCCCGGCCAACGAACTCGTAGCCCAGGGAGCAGCCACTCGCGCCCCATCGACGACCACGGCGGGCGGAGCAGATCTCGGACGGGCGGCGAGCTTCGACGCGAGCGTGGATCCCCAGTCGAGATTCTTCGCGGCCAATCTCGCCCCCGAAACGCCACTGACGGCCTTTGCAGTCGAGTTCTGGTTCAACGTCGATAACACCGAGCAGCGCTATTTTAGCGAGACCTTCGCCGAAGACGGCTCCGCCAATCAGCCGGGGGTCATATACAATTTCAACCCGGGGGAATTCGAGATCTTCGCGGGTGGCCGGACGGGCGCGGCGGTCTCCTCAGGCGAGTGGCGCCACGTGGTCGCCGCCTTCTATGGCGCCGGCAACGGGGTGGAAATCTACGTCGATGGAGCTTTGGCGCCCTTGATCGAGCGCAACGGGGGCTACAATCAGGTTCACGGTTTCGGGCAGTTCGCCATCGGCAACACAGTGCTAAATCCCCAGTCCGTCACCGGGATGATCGACGAGTACGCCATCTATGATCTGGGCGCCCTGGGAGACGTCGCTGCGCGACAGGCGTTCGTTGCGGACATCGCGGAACATTTTCGGTTTGGAGACGCGGCAATCGACCCGGACTTGGGTACGGCGAGCAGCGTCAACTTCGGATCGGTAGAAGCGAATCTGTCGGCAATCCCTCTGCAATTGTCCGTCGCCAACCGCGGAGAGAACGAGACCCTCAACATCACCGCCGTGAGTTTCACGGGCCCCGATGGGGATCGTTTCACTCTCGACCCCGCCGATGGGTTTCCCGCCAGCCTGGCGCCCGGCGAAGCCGGAGCCATCCGCTTCTCCTTCGATTGCACAGGCGAACCCGGAGCCTATTCCGCCGCTGCCGAGATCAGCAGCAACGATGCGGCGGAGCCGATGGTCTCGGTAGCCCTGTCGATCAGGGTGCGGGCCCCCGCTCCGATAGCGGCCACGTCTTACCAGCAAGCCGTGGTGGAGGACAATCCGGTGCTGTATTGGACCTTCGACGAGGCCGGCGACACAGACAACGCCAGGAGCCTGGTCAACGATGACCCGGCCAACGAACTCGTCGCCCTAGGAGCCGCCAGTCGCGCTCCATCGACGACCACGGCCGGCGGAGCAGACCTGGGACGCGCGGCCATCTTCGACGCCGCCGCCGACCCGCAATCGCGATTTCATGCGGCCAATCTCGGACCCACGACGCCCCTGGACGCCTTCGCCGTCGAGTTCTGGTTCCATATCGACGACGCTACCAACCTGTATTTCAGCGAAACCTTTGCCGAGAGCGGCGCCGCCAATCAGCCGGGAATCATCTACAACTTCAACCCCGGCGAATTCGAGATCTTCGCGGGCGGCCGGACCGGCACGGAAGTCACGGCGAACGAATGGCATCATGTCGTCGTCGCTTCCTACGGTCCGGGCAATGGCGTGGAGATCTATGTCGATGGCGTCTCCGCTCCGCTGATCGACCGCGACGGGGGCTACAGCCAGGTTCAGAGTTTCGGGGAGTTCGCCATCGGCAACACGGTTCGGAATCCGCAATCGGTCACCGGGCTGATCGACGAATACGCCATCTATGACCTGAGCACATTGGACAGCGTCGCCGGCCAGCAGGCTCACGTGGCGGATATCGCCCTCCATTACAGTCTGATCCCCGGAGGCTTTCAAATCATGGAGTTCTCCGTCGTGTCTGACAAGACTCAGGCGACCGTGGTTTGGGAGTCGCAGCCGGGCCGCTTCTACGCCGTGGATGCCTCGACGGGACTGTCGAACTGGAACGAATTGATGGGGAACATCCAGGCTACCGGCGAAGAAACCTCCTACACAGATGCGGAGATTCCTGCCGCCGAGGGGGACGAACGCTATTATCGAGTCCGGCAAACCCCTCCTCCTCCCCTACTGTCATCGGACTTTGAAGATGGGCCCGGCGGGTGGACCGCAGAAACCCTGACCGGAGAAACACCGTGGGAGTTGGGCACTCCGAATGTTCCCGGCCTCACCATGGCCAGCAGCGGAGTGAATGCCTGGGGGACCGATCTGGATGGCGACTATGGCCCTAACGTGATGGCCAGCCTGCGCTCTCCGGTCATCGATCTCGCCGGGGTGTCCGTGCCAAGGTTGACCTTCAACTATTTCATCGATTCCACCGCGGACGTGGAAGGGGGCCAACTCCGGTTCCTCGATGAAGCCGGCAATGCCCTCTTCGTTCTCGAACAAATCTTTTCCGGTGTGACCGAGGGATGGACGCCCTTCAGCTTGGCGGCGCCCGCCGCGGTCCGGGAACAACGCATCGTCATCGAGTTTCTTTTTCTGACCGATGGGGATGCCGCCGTAGGGGCCGGCTGGTACATCGACGATGTGATCGTCCGCTAAGGCGCTCCCAATTCACCTGCCCGCACATCGCCGTCTCCGGGCTGTCGCAGGGGAGGCCGAGGCGGAGTTGGGATTGGCGGAGTTCTGTGCGCGCCCGAAAGCGGCGATTCTCGCCGCAGTCCAAGGGCGGCGGA
>JBGTBW010000126.1:0-19371 GCA_041749135.1 Verrucomicrobiales bacterium | reverse complement strand
TCCTGACCTATCGAGGAAGATAATGGATACAGGGGAATAAGTGTGAGCCAAAGCGAGACCGCCACTCCGTGAATGACACTCTATTTGTGGGGCGGACACTCTTGTCCGCCGAGTGAGCCTAGAAAGTTCGCGGGCAGGAGTCCCCGCGCCACATAGTTTTCCGGCTCATCCAAATTCCTCGAGATCAGGAGTTCTGAACCTGCAGTTCGCTCACTATCTGCTGCGGCGTGCTGCGCCCCACGCTGCCAGCGTTGCCCTGGCCTCGGGCGGGAGCAAGGGCAGTCCGCGAAGACGCCCTTTCTTCCGGCGCAAGCGCAGCGCTTCCCGCTCATCGTTCCCTTTCGCGAAACGCCTGTCCGGATTGATAAAGCGCCCGCTTCTCGGTCAACCCTGCTGCGAAATCTGCATCTCCCAACTGACTGGCGAGATCAATTCCCTGAGTCG
Organism: Verrucomicrobiales bacterium; assembly: GCA_041749135.1. Taxonomy (GTDB): domain Bacteria; phylum Verrucomicrobiota; class Verrucomicrobiia; order Verrucomicrobiales; family DEV007; genus DATKCT01. The sequence continues at coordinate 18,927 of JBGTBW010000126.1, read as the reverse complement.
CGGCCTCCACCGCTTTGTGAAATTCGCCGGCTTCCGCATAAGCGGCGGCGAGAGTCCCGCTGAACTGGGGCGTATTGTTATCGGTAGCTGCGCAGGCGGCAAGGGCGAGGCGGACCGCCTCGTCTCCATCTCGCAACTCTGCATCGGGATGAGTCGCCAGAATCCAGGCCAGATTGTTCGCCGGCAAAGGCCACGCCGGGCGCTGCTCCAGCGCGGCACGGTAATGACCGATGGCCTCTCGGGAGCGGCCTGCATCACGCAGAGCATTGGCCAGTTCGAAGTCGCCTTCGGCGGTTGAGCGCTCGGCGAGGGCGCTCTCAAACATCTCAATGGCCTCCGGCAATCGATCGAGATCCCGGAGAAGACGGGCAGTGGTCCGTTTCCGGTCCGGCGTGGGCTGGAGTTCGAGAAGTTGGCTCACTTCCTCGAGAGCCTCCTCCTTGCGGTCGAGTTTGAGGAGGGCCCGGACCAGTTCGTCGCGGGCGCGCGTGCTCTTCGGGTCGAAATCCAGAGAACGCCTGAGATTCGCAGCGGAATCCTCAAAGCGTTCGTCGTCGAATGCGAGCGCTCCGAGGAAGATGTGGCATTCGGCAAGTTCGGAGATGCGCACGGCCTCATCGGCTCCTTCGGCATGGGCCCGCGGCTCTGGCTCTAAAAGCAGCGGGATGAGCCTCGTGAGGTAAGCCTCGGCGGCGGCGGCCATTCCGTGCTCGACCAGGCCCATGGCAATTCCACGGGGCTCCCCGCCGCGGGGCGCTTCAAGCCACCTGCCCGCGGAAGGCGCGGCGGCGGCTACGATCTCAGCGGACGGAGCCTCTAACAATGCCAAGTCGTCAATGATCCGGCTCACCGAGGCGGGACCCTTGTAAATGACGGCCAGTCTTCCTCGAGCGTCGATCAGGAAACTGCTGGGAAGGGGAAGATCGGTCTGTCTTCCAATGAACGATTTCTGCAGCACGTTGAGCGTCTGGAGGGGATCCCCGCGCACGAGCCCAACGGGCATGCTGTATTTCATCCGGCTTGCAGCGGCGATGGCCCGGGCCACATCCACTTCGGCGCTTTCTCCGGGCTCGTCGACACAAAGCGAGAGCACGCGGAGGCCCGATGACGCGAACAAGGTTTTTTCTCTCTCCCACCCGGTCATCTCCTTAGTGCAATTGGGACACCAAGTGGCCCAGAGGTGCACCAGCAGTGGGCTTCCGCGATGGGAATCCAAGGTTTCGGGCAGGCCGTCTGCCGTGGTGTAGGCAATCTCCGGCATGGGAGCCGGGTTCAAGAGAACCACACGCGCGGCTCCGCTGGACTCCGGCGCTTCCAGCTTCGCGGGTTGGATCTCCCGGATGCCTTGCGGTGGGCTAACCACCGCCGCTTGAGTGAGCCCCTCCTCGAGTTGGTAGAAGGCGTTTGCCTTCAGATCAGTCCATATCTCTGTTTCACCGCCTGGCCAACGAACGCGGACAAGCCCTGCTGTGGCAGCGTCCCCGAGACCGAAGTGCAGCCACTTGCTGGATTGCGAGAGGAACCCACTGCCGCAGTAGACTGTTCTGATTATCGGCGCATCGCTTTCGTTGGTCCGGACTTCGACCCTGGCTCCGATGGCGTCCCGGTTTGCCCGTGTCCCCTTCAAACGGATGGCGATGAACGTGTTGTCAGACTCGAACTGATTGTGCAGAAACCGTACGCGCGGGCCGGTGCGGTTGGTGAGCCAGAAGTCAAGTTTGCCGTCCCAGTCCCAGTCGCACAGCGCCATCCCTCGACCATCGTCAATCAGATCGAGTCCCGTGGCGGCGGACACGTTGGCGAACCGTGGCGATCCGAGGTTGAGGAAGGCGCAATGCCGCTCTCTTCCGGAGAAAGAGTGGCCTGCGCGGACGAGCTTGTTGGTGGCGGCCCAGGCGGCGTCGTAGCGCAACACGTCGTCTGCGGAAGAATCCTCGCCCGGCGAGTGCGACACCACGTGCCGCCAGAAAAAGCTTCACAGATCGCCGGTGTCCGGCGTGGTGTAGAAACCGTTGGCCACGTAAAGGTCCTCCCAGCCGTCGTTGTTGATATCGGCAAAGAGGGAGGCCCAGGCCCAGCGCCCCATGGTCACGGAAGCCTCGATGCTGACGTCCTTGAAAGCGCCGCCGCCTGAGTTCTCGAACAAAGTGTTCCCGCGTGCATGACGCTGGATGTCCTGGCGCAATCCCGCATCGGCGCCCGGCTTGAATTGCCGCTGATAGGTCACGCGGTTTCCAGCCGACGAGAACATATTGCTTACATAGAGATCGATCCGGCCATCGCGGTTGTAGTCGCCCCAACTGACCGACATTCCCGCGGCGATGTCTTCCACGCCCGCCTCGGCGGCAACGTCGCGGAATCTTCGAACGCCGTTCTCATCGACCTCGTTGCGATAAAGATTGTTGCGGCCGAAGTCGTTGGCGACGTAGAGATCCTGGTCGCCGTCGTTGTCATAGTCCTCCCAACTGGCGGCAAAACTGAACCGCCGGTTGTTGGCGTTGAGGCCAATCGCTTCGGTGATGTCTTCAAAGATCAGATCGCCCTTGTTTTCGAGCATGAAGTTGCGCGCGCCGTTATTCGCGTCATGATAGGGCACTGGGTTGGCGAAGATGTCGCCCGGCGCCGTCTCGCCGCGCGGGTTGTATCCGCAGACATAGATGTCCAGATCCCCATCGTTGTCGAAATCAGCGGCGGCGAGCGAAGTCGGCCATGAGTAGATCTCCACCGTGGAGAACATGCGGAACACTCCGTTCCCATCGTTCTCGAAGAGCGCCAACACGTAGCCGAGGGTAATCGCCAAATCCTGGTCGCCATCGTTGTCGAGATCGAGGAAGAGAGCGCTGCGGGCGCTGTCCAGCCAATCGAGACCGGAGGCATAGGTCGCGTCGCGAAGACTGCCGTCAGGGTTTCGCAGGTAGAGCCGGCTGGGCAGCCCGGCGGGCTGACAGACCAAGAGATCATCGAGGCCGTCGCCGTTGGCGTCGCCGATGGACAGACCCTGGTTTCCCTGATGGATGCCGAAGGCTGCGTCCAAACTGCCATACCAGTGATCGGCGCCGTAAATCAACTGCTCACGGAAACTTGCGTTGGCGCCGATCAGCGAGTCCGTGCCATCCTCGAAGGCGGGCCTCTCTCCCTCATAAATGACCTCTTCAAAGTCCTGCACAACAATTCCCGCGAGCAAGGGGGAGCTGCCCGAACTCGCACTGCTCCAGAAACAGTCCCAAGAGGCGGTCTGCTGAATGCGATGGTCAGGATGCAACGCCACCACCTCTAAGTAGACGAGCGTTCTGGCTCCGGCCGGATTCAGATCGACCCGAATCACTTTAAACTTTGCCCGGACTTCATCGGCACGGCTTGTGCCCAGAGAAGTCTTCAGTGCTTCGAAACTTTGCTTGAATCCCTCGATGCCCCGCAGCCCGGCGGCCGCAATACTGGATGCGGGTGGCTGCCAACGCGAAACGGCGATGCCGCCGTCGCGAAAGATTTCCTGAGCGTCCGGGCGCAATGGAGAGCCTCGATAGGCGGGATCGAGCAGTGGAGCGTCGCCGCCTTCGATGCCGGCCAGCTCACCGTGCACCTTCAAGGCATCGGCAATCCTGAGCAGTTGGTTGCCGGCCGCTTGGCTGAAAGATTCGGATGACCATGCGTCGTCGTGATCCGGATCCGCCTTCGCGAAGAGACCTGCTAGGGGCGCCTCTGCCGTTCGGTCGATAAGGCCCGGCAGGGAAGATAAGGGCGCCGGGACCGAGGCGCTGCTTTCGGTATGGGCTGGATTCGGAGAAGATTCTTCGTTCTTACCGCTCTCCGTGCAGGAGGCTGCCGCGGCGATCACGACCAAGCCTATCATCGCGATCACACGGCGACGAACTTGGGACTTTCGGTGCGTGTTTCGCTTTATCATCCTTGTAAATTCCTCTATATAGCAGAGCCGTCAGATTCCACGAGAGTTTTAACCAGGCTGTTTGGTGATGAACGGCTACCGGGCGCTGGAGGAGGCCAGACGAGGCAGCCTCGCATTGTCTCATCGGTTTCAACGGTATGAAGGAAAAAGCATAAAAAGGGCGAGAAATTTTTGAGGAATTTAGTTCTTTACGTGCGCGCCATTGTCATCCAAGGTGGAGCTACCCCCCAGTTACATCGGTTTCTCAAACCTTCAACCTTCTAACAGACCATGCAAAGTCACCCGGCTTTTCGGGGCGCGACTGTTGCCGCGCTAGCCCTTTTTTCCTTGTCCTCCATCCACGCGGAGACGCTCGACACTCTGAGTGAATTTGGGGACGCGGCCAGCGCTCCTGCCCCAAATCCCGCGGGGAACTCGCATGGCGCCGACTTCTCCAACGCCGCGAGCGGCGAATACACCATCACGGCCGGAGGCACGGACTTCTGGGGAAACACCGACAACGGGTCTTATATCTTCGATTCGACGACGTCCCGCCCGGCCGGTGAGAACTTCAGCGCAGTGGTGCGTTCGGTGTCGATTGCCGCCGATCCTCTTGAGGTGCTCGCCGGCCAATGGGGACGGACCGGGCTCATGGCCCGGAACAATCCGACCGATGGAGCATCCGCCAATGTCGCCCACATACGCAAGAGCGGGGGAGACCCCGCAGGGACCGATCCCGCAGACACGCTCATGCAGGGGCGGCCCAGCAACGGCGGCGCCACGGACCGAGGCCCGGGCGAGAACGGCGAATTTCGCAATTTTGCCGCCAACACGGCCAACGGATCGGTGCGCAACACACCCATCTGGCTTGGCCTTCACCGTTATGAGGGGGAATGGTATGGCGCCTGGGCTCCCGACAATGCGGGGACGCCTGGCGAATGGAGCGCCGCCATCCGCCGCGCCGGCACCGCGGACATGGCGGGCGAAGTCTGGATCGGCCTCGCCCACCAGGCGCATGGCGGCGAGAACGCCCATGCCTCCGGCGGAAACACGGCCGTCTTCGACGGTTTGGCCGTCACGGCATTTGATCCAGCCTTGGGCGAGTTTCCTTTGAACTACACCTCCGAGTTGTCTGTCGTCGGAACCGATATCTTTCTCACCGCCTCGGGAACCGAAATCGGCGGCGATACTCCTCAAGACGTTGATTGGCGGGTCGATTATTTGGGCGAAGCAGTGGCTACCCAAGGGATTCTCCGGGCAGACATCTACCTGCAAAACAACGCCGGCAATTTGGACGCCTTCAACACCATGGTCGCCGGTCCCCCAGCCGGGACGACGTTTATCGAGACCATCCGCTGGGCTGCGAATAACTATGTGGAGACCAACGCCGCTGGGGTGAACCTCTTCGCCGAAGCTGTTCCCGGCTCATTTGTCGGCGACCAGAACGAATACGGCGTCCTTCTAACGGGCGAGATTCACATACCCAGCGACGCCGCGCGGGGAGGGATGGAAGAGATTTATTTCCACGATGGGGTAGACGATTTCTGCCTGGTTGAGATCGATGGAGTCCTGTTGATCAACGACAACTCCTGGAGCGACCTTGCCGGAACTGGGAACGGAGGCGGCGCTCAGGTGGTTTTTGACTGCAGCGACCCGAAGTTCGATGACGGGGAGTGGGTTTCTTTCCGGATGGGAACCTGGGAGGGAGGGGGCGGAGACGACGCCATCCTGGTCTGGAACGCTCTCGACACTACCGGCTCCGATGAGGTTACCGGAGGGACCGACGCTGTTCTTGGCTCCTACCTCGGCGCTTCGCTGGGCACCGGCGCCCAGATCAGTTTCCTCCACGATCGAAGCGATGAGATTCCTTCGGAGAACTTTCGCTCCCTGGCGCCGACCGTGAACGCTTCGGAATCCGGCACAGGTCAGCCCGTCGCCCTCCAACTCGCCACACCCGTGGATCCCGCCACGAATGAGTTGCAGGTTTATCTCGACGGCCAGCTCATCCAGACGGTTCCCGTTGTGCCCAGCATTGCGATTGCGGACTTTACCGCGTTTGATACGGCATCGATCGTCCTTGCCGATGTCGGCGAGGGCGGCGCCAAAGATGTCGACGCCTCCACCGTTCAGGTCTTCCGCGACGGCGTGGAGATCTTCCCGGACATCAACAAGACGGGCACGGAGACCACAATTACCGATACGTTCACGCCTGAGCCCTACAGCTTTTACAGTTATCAGGTAACCGGCAGCACCACGGCCGAAACGGGCTCAGCGGCCTTCTCGCTTGAAACATCGATGCGGTCGTTTCCACTTCTTCCCGAGTTGCGCGCTGGATTGCCGGATCCTCCCAATGCGACCGAAGGATGGGCTTACATGGAGATATCCGCCGTTTCAGTCCTGGGAGCTAATCTCGGCGCGGAAACACAGGGCTTCATTGATGCGCAAACCGTCATCCGGGACGCGACCGCGGGAGATATCCTCGGCGAGGCCATGGTTCCCTACATCAATCATTCTGATCCGGAGAGTCCCGGAGGCCAGGGCGATTGGTGTCCGGATCTGCCGATCCTTTCCGACACGGCCGCCGACGACGACCAGTATGTCACTTACGCGCGGACGACGATCACAATCGCGCCGGGCGAGGAAGGCGACTACACCATTCGCATCCGCGGCGACGATGGTTACGCGTTGCGAATTAACGGCGCCACCTTCACCGCGGTCGCTGGAAGCGCCATAAACGTGATCGATCCTCGCGTGCCGGATACGGTGTTTTTCCCTGCATTCACCGGAGACAGCAACGCCTTCGCGGTGTGCAACTTCCCCGCTGCCGGAGACTACTTCTGTGAGTTTTTTGGTTTCGAGGGCGGCGGCGGATCTTTTCAGGAAGTGGGGTGGGCGAGAGGCGCCTTTAGCGCCAATTCCCAGACCATCGACTGGGCGCTGCTGGGAGATTCGGCCGGCTTCGCCGGCGAAAGCAAATGGGGCGTGCTTCCCGAAAGCATCATCCCGGCGCTCCCCATGACCGCTGAGGATGCCGGATGGGGTGTGCATATTTTCTATGACGCCACCGGCGGCACTCTTCCCGAAACGATGAACTATTTGCGGGCCGCCGATCCCGCGGCCGCAGGGTTCTCCGGTTTCCTGAGCACACTCAATCATGCGGACAATGGAGCAGACGCCGGAGTATTCAATCCCACCGCACCCTTCCCCGGAGATCCCAATCCAGGCGGGGATACGGATAACGTCAAGATGATTGCGGTCGCCCGCATCATGGCTCCAGTGGACGGCGATTACACCATTCAGGTGCGTTCGGACGACGGCTTCTTGCTCCGCTGGGTCGATCCCGCCAATACATTCCACACGGTCAATGGCGCCGGGGAATTGCACCCGAATGACTTGAGCGAAGCGTTCTTCCCCGTCGGCACGGGCGACTCGAATACGCGAGTTTCCGCCTTTCTCACTGCTGGGGCGCATGACCTCCTGTTTATCTGGTGGGAAGGCGGAGGAGGTTCGCACTTCGAAATCTCCAGTGCACCCGGAGTCGTTCCGAATCACGGACCGGAATACGAATTATTGGGTTCGACGGCTAGCGAGACCAACCTCTGGCTCAGCACGGCGTCCGTTATTGTTGTGATGGAGTTCCAAATTACGGATTTCTCCTACGACGAGACCCTCGATGAGTTCACTCTGACATGGGAATCGGAGGACGGCGCAACCTATGGAATTTCGCACTCTACGGACTTGATGGGATTCAATGAGGGCGAGACCGAAATCCCGTCCCAAGGTGCGACAACCGTGTTTGGACCGTTTCCCAACCCGCTGCCGGGAGAGGACCAGGTCTTCCTCCGCGTCGAGCGGCTTCGCTGAGTGATGGGGGTTGGGAAGACCCAGAGAGCCTCCGGCTCACCTTCTTTCCTACCATCTCCTTTTGTATCCGCCCGGCAGAGCAGGAATTCTGAGGATAGCGAGACGAATCTAATAGAGCCAGACCTGGAGGGTCGGCCTCCGTGACGGCGGGGTCGCGGGATGCAGACCCATGGCGCGACAGGGCGTGCGGGAGCCCGCCCCTCCAGGATAGCGTAACCAATCTGTCCGACAAAACCTGGAGGGCCGGCCTCCGTGACGGCCTAGTCCCGGGATGCAGACCATCGCGGCCCAGGGCGTGCAGGAGCCCGCCCCTCCACAATACCCAGCCGCAAGTCCTTAAACAAGTCCTTGAACAAGGGTTGGTAGAGGAACCATTCTCCCTCCCCCTTTGGCGGGCTTTGCGATCATAGCGAGAGATGCATCTTCTTCATCCGTGTTCATCTGTGTCCATCCGTGGTTCCCAAGACCAGTCCCCAGGCCGGCTTTTGAGGCGGCGTCCCCGACGGTCGGTCCTGGGATGGAGCCCCATCGCGCGACAAAAAGCGGTAGAGGACTACCGCACTCCAAGCCGCTTCGCGTTCGCCCCGCGCCCGTCATGTCTGCGGGGGCTCTTTGAGTGCGCCAGCCCTCTGGCGCTTTGGAAAGCCTGAAGGGTGGCCGAGAATGGGGTCCGCTACCGGAGCAGGTATCGAGGCCTGGCACGACAAGACCTGGAGGTCCACTTCTCAGCCTCAGGTCTTGGAACAGGAGCCCATGGAGAATCCATCCTCCCCCCTTGGCGAGTTTTGCGGTCTTTGCGAGAGATGCATCTTCCTCATCCCTTAAGCGGCTAAAATGCGATGACCAGCGGATTTGCGGCCAGATCCTCGGTGTAGGTGCGGCTTTCTCCGGTGGGCCAGCGCACCATGATCGAGCGAATCGGCCGGTCCGGGATGGTGAGGCGCGGAGAAGACTGCGACAGGTAGCCGGAGCCCGCGTAGATCTCCGCAGTCCAACCAGGGCCCTCCATAAACTGGACTTCGATCCGGGCGCCGGCCGCGGTGGGATTCCCCGCTGGTCCTCGAAGCGCGATGCTGCGCAAAGGCTCCCCTCCGCGGCGCAGAAAGGCGCGGACGGGGCCGTTGTTCAAGGCGACGAGGAAATCGGGGATTTCGTCTCCATCGAGATCGCTCACCGCCAGTCCTTTGGCGTCGCCGGGCAGGACCAGCCCACTGGCAAGCGGCTCTACTGGATCGAAAGAACCGTCTCCACGGCCCCGCAAGAACTGGCTGACGCCGCCGTCCATATGCCCAGTTTCCACCTGGGGTCCATAGAAGTTCTGGGCGAGATAGAGATCGACATGTCCATCGCCATCGAAGTCTCCGGCGGCCGCGCCAAAAACAGGCGCAATCTGGGCGATGCGGGGAAGGGGCAGAAAGCGGAACCCGGCCGGACCATCATTGAGAAACACACCGGATTGGAGTTCATGACAGGCGAGCCGCAGCGACTCTTGCAGGCGTTGTTCTGTGTAGATCTCCGTTACCGAAGCCAGGGCGAAGTCATGGTAGGTTTTGAATTTCTCGGCGAGGTGGGGCATGGCCATCGAAGAACAGCTCCGGCCGCGGATCGGAAAGAGCGTTTCGTTTTCGAACTCGGCCTCGACGATGTGTTTTTGACCGTTGCCCACGAAATCACCGAAGTAGATCAGGGCGGGCTGCTCTGCAGAAGCGTGGTACTTGGTGTTGAGTCCGAAATTCCCTGCAAAGTAGTCCATGTCGCCGTCGCCATCGAAGTCGGCTGCGGCGAGGCTGTTCCACCATCCTGTTAGAGGGGCGAGCCCCAGCTCTTCGGTGACGTCGTCGAAGGATCCTTCCCGGTTCCGGTAGAGTTTCACCGGGCCCCATTCATGAGCCACGAGAAGATCGATCCATCCGTCGGCGTCGGCGTCGGAAAACAGGGCGGCGGTGACGAGACCGGTCGCGGCGAGAGCCGGAGCCACGGCGGCAGTGACATCGGTGAAACGGCCTCCATCGTTGCGCAGCAAGCGGCTGGATGGGGTTTCTGGGTAGGAACCGGGAATGAAGCGGCCTCCGATGAAAAGATCGAGGTCGCCGTCGCGGTCGTAGTCCGCCGCAACGACGACGCTGCCGCTGTCGTAGCAGTCCGGCAGGGCGCCCGGCGGAGCGGGAAGGAAATTGCCCTTGCCGTTGTTGAGATAGAGACGGTCTTTGTAGGCGGGCAGACCGGGACGGTATTCGCTGCCTCCGCTGACGATGTAAAGATCCTGGTGACCATCTCCATTGGCATCGAAGAAGAGGAGCCCCATATCTTCGAGGGGTTGCTCGCTGGCGAGGCGACCCACGGCGAAACGTCCGCCGCCTTGATTCAGCCCGATCTGGGTGGGCGACCCGGACGCCCCGCCCAACGCGAAGTCTTCGTCGCCGTCGCCGTCGATGTCGGCGACGGCAATGCCGGGGCCCCACTGAGACATGCGGTTAGGCAGCAGGGGTTGCAGCATGAAATCGTCGAAGGTGTTCTCCTGATGGACGACTAACGGAAAATCCTTAGCCGGGACGTAAAGAGGATCCGGCGCGGGAGGGGGAACCGGCCGGGCGCCCGGGGCCGGACCGGCGGGCTCGGTCACGGTGTAGCGGGCGTTCGCAGCGAGATCGCGGAACTCCTGGCGTTTTCCGCCGGGCCATTCCACCACGAGCCGGTCCACGGCGTCTTGGGAGCCCAAGCCGAAATGGGCGATGGGCTCATTCCAGGCGAGGTAACCTCGCATACCCATGACAAAGCCGGTTTGTGAGAGCCCGCCGGACTCGATGGAAACGTGGGCGCCGATTCCCTGGAGGTTGCTTGACGTGCCTTGAAGCCGGACCAGGATCCGGTTTCCCCCGGAATCATTGCGGTGCAGGTCGGCGGGTTCGGTGAGATTGACCGTAATCAGATCGAGATCGCCGTCGCCATCGAGGTCGGCGTGGGCCGCGGCAAAGCTCATGCCGACCCTGTCATAACCCCAGGATTTGCTGACGTCCTCAAAGGCGAGATCCCCAAGGTTCCGGAAACAAAGGTTCTGCTCGCGCAATTCCGGAGTGCCTGCTCGAGTATGCCGGTCCCACTGGGTTTCACCCGCTCGGAAATCCACGGCCTTCTTGTTGTCGGATTCGTTGTAGTTCTTGGACATGCCGTTGGTGAAGAGCACGTCGAGCCGGGCGTCGTTGTCAAAATCGCAGAGCTTCACGGCCCAGGTCCAATCCGTATTGGAAAGACCTGCAAGAAACGCTCCCTCTCGAAACCGGCCTGCTCCGGTGTTGAGATAGAGTGCGTTGCGCATGTATTGGCGCGGGATGGCGGTGGCCAGGAACTCCGCGCTGTCGCCCATGGCGCCCATGGCGGTTTTCTGCTTGTAGTGATTGGTGCCGGACATGTCGGCCAGCAGGAAATCGTCCCAACCATTGCCGTCGAGATCTCCGAAATCGGCGCCCATCGAGAACCAGGTCGTGTGCGGCACGAGATCGACGATCCGGTCGGTGAAGGTTCCGTCGCCGTTGTTTTGGTAGAAGTAATCTGGGCTGTTGAAATCGTTGGCGACATAGAGATCGGGAAGTCCGTCCCGGTTGTAGTCCCACCAAGTTGCTGAGAGCCCGAACCCGGCGCTGGCGATGCCGGCTTCACGGGTGACGTCGCGAAACGAGCCTCCTCCCTCATTTCGGAAGAGGTAGTCCGGACGCCCGGCCTCTTCCCACTTGATGCGGGCTCCGCCCTCCGCGGTGGGTGTGGTCTCGGTGATGCGGATGTAGCGGCTATACTCGGGCTTGATCGCAGGCTGGGCCCCGCTGAGGTCGAGGACGTCGGCGTCAGGAGGGATCTTCCCGTCCGGATGATAATAATGGTTTGTCAGGAGAAAGAGGTCGAGATCGCCATCGAGATCGTAGTCGCAAAAGGCGGGAGTGTGACTGGAATCGACAACGGCGATTCCCCATTGGGCCGCGGCTTCTTCGAACACGCCCTTGCCATTATTGAGGAAGAGTTGGTTGGGTGAATCGTGATTGCAGACGTAGAGATCGAGATCGCCGTCGTTGTCGATATCGACCATGGCCACACCCATGCCCCAGGCATCGCCGCCCGATACGCCTGCGGCGGCGGTAATGTCCTCGAAGTGAAACGGGCTTTTCTGCCGAAAAAGGCGATTCTCGGCGGGGCCGCTGGCGAAGAAGACGTCGAGGAGGCCGTCTCCATCGACATCGCCGACGGCGACCCCACCGGTGACCATGGAACTTGCGAAAAGCCTCCGGTCGGGGTGATCGGCAACGATCGGATTGGTGAAGTCGATGCCGGTTTCCGCGGAGTCGAGCAGCGTGAAACGCATTTCGCCCGCCGGGGAGGGATCGGGAAGCATCTCTTGAACGAGCCCAGGGCCCGCCGCCGGAGTGGTGGACATTCCTGCAGCGGCGAGGAGAAACAGGGGGAGGGGGGTGCGGTTGCGGTGCATAGTGCGGGGGTCCGAATAGAACTAAGGAAGATTTGCAGTGGAGCGGGGAATATATCAAGGATGGAAGGTTGGAGTCCTTCGGGGGTCAATTCCGACCTCCCCTCGGAAGGCTCCCGTCTTCCGCGGAGCACGTCGTCGATGCAATCCGCAAGAATTCCGACGCCCCGGTCCTACCGGCCTTCGGCGGACGGAGGGTCTCCCCGCTCGAGTGCGCCAGCACAAGGACGCTTACAAGCCGCGCGAAGGACGCGCTTGAGGCCGGGGTTCCGGAGTGAACATGCGTGGGTGCTGGCGGCGATCCATGCGAGCCACGGCGAGCTTGAGGAGACCGCGAAAAATCAGATAGGCCAGAAGCGCACACATCGAGGAGACGATGGCGCACCAGGCGAAACGCAGGTTGGGCGAGGCAATCAGCGCGGGAAGATCCGGCTTCGCGGACAGCGCGGGAAAGGCCAGCTCTAGGAGGAACAATCCCGCCACCGACCCCGCCATGAGGGCGATCGAGAAGAGGAAAAAACGCGCAGCCATTTGAGAAGCCAGGTCCGCCAGTTCTAGCCCGCATTTCTCATCCCGTTTCGTCGCGAGGCGCTGCGAACCCCTTACTGCCAAGGCCGCGCGCCGCCGAGGGTACAGAGCTGGGTGAGTACACCCTGTTCAAGCCCGAGGCAAGCGGAACGCAGGCAGGATGGGGCGCCGCCCGCCACAGCAGAAATGGTGCGGGAAAGGCCGGCCCACGGAGCGTCCCCTCTTTTCAAGCGCAAGGCAAGGCAAGCCAGGTTCCACGAACTCCGGAATCAAGATTCCGGGCCGATTTCGTAGATGTCGCCTTCGGAGAGAATGCTGACTTTCGGGCCGATGGAGAGCCAACTGGCTCTAAGCTGGCCGCTTTCCGATAGTTCGAGCCAGGCGTCAGATCCCAAGACAACCCTCACCACCGGAGCCTCCGGAGCGGTTGAAATCTCTGAGTCAACCCAGCTTTCACCGTGGAAATAGAACGTCTTTCCGTCGATGAACCGCGCCGGTTGGGGTGCGGCTTCCGCGTAGGTTCCAGCCGCTCCGTAGCTGGCGTCTTTCCATGCCCCTGCGGCCTGCTCAGGCACAGCGGCGCGCTGAAGATTAGCGCTCGAACGGGCCGCCCCAAAGGCACTCGCTCCGCTTCCCGAGGCGTCCGCACTGAGGCCCCGGAACGAGTCCGCCTGTTGTTCCAAAAAGAACCGGTATTCTCCGTCGGAGCCGCCCTTGCCTGGGGCGGCTGACGGAGCACGGATGATGCGCCTTCCGGTAACGACGTTCCGGCGGTCTTCGTCCTCCAGAATGAGATAGGATGTGTAAGGAGTGACGATCCCGTGGCGCCTGGCGAGAGCGACCACTTCTTCCCGCAACTCGGGGTTCTCCCCGTGCCGGCGGATTTCGTCGAGGAGGAAACCCACGCGGCGAAAGGCCCAAAGGTGGGGGATGAAAGCGTAGTCTTCCGGGTCGGCGGCGAATCGCACGGGATAGTCGAAGGAGGTCCGGGACCCGCGCAGATCCCCTTCCAGAACCAGCTTCGTGGAGTCGCCGCCGGCTTCGCGATCGAAGCGGCCGAGAACGACGAGTTGCTGGCCCTGAAAGAGGTCGGGCAGTGCGCCGGGATAAATCTGGTGCAGGCGGACCGGTCCGTCGCTGCGTAATGAGAGATTGGCTAGGACCGGGCGCGCGATGCGGGAAAAGAACCGGGACACCTTTACCTCGATGTCTTCCTCGGGCAGGACGTACTCGCTGGATGCCTTGGTTTCTTCGGTGATCCGGTCGAGCAACCGGGTGTTCACGTCCGTACCAATACCGAAGGAGAAAATGCGGCAGGAAGTCCGAGTGTCGCCGATCTCCTTGCGCACGCGGTCGACGAGCCGGTCCGGGTCGCGTTCGCCCACAGTGGGTAGACCGTCGGTGAGAAAAATTACCTGGAAGGGCCGGTTTCCTGCCGCCTTTTCACCCTTCGACGCCACGGCGCGGAGCAGCGCTTCTTCAATGGCGGTTCCTCCATTGGCCTCGAGACCGCTAACAAACTCCCGGGCGCGGCGCCGGTGCGTTTCATCGGCAGGCATCAAACCTTCGAACACAGCCTCGGCCTCGGTGGAATACCGGATCAGATTGAAGCGGTCCCCTTCCCGCAGCCCATCGAGACAAAACTGGAGGGCGTTTTTCGCCTGTTGCAGTTTCGGTCCCCGCATGGATCCGGAGGTGTCCAGGACGAACACCACATCCTTTTCCAAGACTTCAGCCTCGTGCTCCCATGCTCCCGGAGAGAGCAGCAGCAGAAACCAGCCCCCCTCCCGGCCGGGCTCGCGATGGGTCAGGAGATCGAGCGCGACGGGATGCGCTCCGGGTGGCTCGGTGGTGAAGAGAAGCTGAAAATCGCGATCCGACGGAGCCTGAGCCGCTTCCAGACCGACCCTGGCGTGATGCGGGCTCTTGCGCACCACTTCGACTTCATGCGAGGGCGAGTAGACGGATTTGAGGAGGTCGCCCGAATGGATCTCAGCCTGGACGGTGAGCCGGTGCACCGGGACTGGCGAGAACTCTCCGGCGCGCAGCGGGCAGGTAAACTCGACGATGCCTCCGTTCATGGGAAGAATGCTGGTGTAGACGACCCGAATGCGCTTGTCCTCGTGAGGTTCGACCGGGAAGACCCGCACCCTGAGGACGTTCTGGCCGCTGTACTCCATAAGAGCGGGATCGCGGGACTTGCGAACGATGTCCTCGTAGATCCCGCGCGCTTTCTCGGCATCCAAGAGTTCGGCTTCGGCGGGTTTGCCGTCAATGTCCATGGAGAAGCGTTCCAGCGCCGCCCCGGGAGGCAAGGGATAGAGGTAGACGCCTTCCAACCTATGACCCAGAGGATTGTGAAAGAGTTGCTCAATGCGGGTGGTGGCGACTTGCCCGTGTATCTCGACCTCGACATGCTGTTCGCGGAGTTCGAGTGGAAAGTTCCGCTCGATGGGGCGCGGCGGGGGGATAGGAATAGGAAATGGTGGATGAGGCGGATGGGGCGGCCGGATCCGGCGGTCGATGGAGTCCCCGGGGACGTCTTCGACGTAGAGGAAAGCGCCGGCAGGGAGAGGATGGAACCCGGCGAGGAAGGCGCAGACGATACCGAGCAAAGGGAGGAAGAAACGGAGTGAGAAGGTATCAGGAATGTTCATCGGACGCTGCGGGAAAGAGGTTCCAAAAAGTGTGACGCAGGGATCGCCCGGTTTCTTAGAGCCTTTCGGAAAAGGGATAGCGTCCGGGATCCACGCGCTTCCGGCTTGCAGCCAAGCTGCGAAACCTCTGGCGCTGACCCGGCCGCAGATCGACCCCGCTCCGTTTCCTTTTTCCGGATTGCGTTCGGCCCGGAATCCGGTTTGAGGTATTCGCAGATGCGATCACTCCTTTCGTCCTTGGTTCTGATTGCGGCGCTTGTCCTCACGGCGGTGGCCAGCGGGCATTTTGGGTTCGCCGTTCGCCGGCTTCGCAGTCCAGCGCCATCACCAGATCAATTCCAGACCTCACCCGGCGATGTCTATGCATCGACCGCGGCGATGGCTGCCGGAATTCTGTGTTTTCTGATTCTCACCGGAGCTTTTGTCGCCCTCGGGGACAGATCGCTGATCCGGCTTTTCCGGGAGGAACACTCGGAGGACGCTTTTCGCGGACTGCGCCGGCTGTTTTTCTCGGTAATCGGCGGGATTCTCGCGGGCATGTTGGCAGGGAAACTGTGGCCGTCCTGAAAAAGGCAACCGCTACGACGCAGCGTTAGCCCCTTTTCGCGTTTGCGCCGTTCGGGCGAGAAATCCGCCGTGAGCGACAGGGCGAAAGAGGATTTGGCTCGCCAACCCCTTGCGGGACTCCTACCGTGCCCGCGTTCGACGCCCCACTGCTCGGGGCTCCGAAGCCTTCCCTCGACCTCCCATGAAAAAGTGTCCGCAAATCTTCATCATCTCCGGATTCGTCGCCGCCTTTCTCGGATGGGCGCGCGCGGAAGATCCCGTGACCCTCCGGCAACTGTGGGAACCCGGAAAAGTTTACCGGCAACGGATGGAGATGCAGCAAAACACGAGGATCCCCTTGCCCGGGGGAGACCAGGAGGTGGATATGGGCATGCTCTATGAGATGAGCATGTCCGTGCGAGGCAACGAGGAGGAGAAAAAGATCACTGGGCGCTATGACCGCGTCGCTGTCGAAATGCAGATGGGCGACACGGAGTTGACCTACGATTCCGACAAGGGAGAACCTGAAAAGGGGAATCCGCTGGCGGAATCCATGGCGCAAATGGCCGGGGCGGAGTTCACCTACGTGGTCGATGCTCAAAATCGCTTCGTGCGGTTCGAAGATTTTGACCGCTTTCTGGAAACGGTGGCGCAAGGCAGTGCGGATGGCGGACAGATGGCCCGCCAGATGTTCAATGAGGAGCAGATGAAACGGCTCGTTGAACAGAGCATGTTGATGGGTCTCCCGGACGGCCCGGTCTCGGTCGGAGATGCCTGGCCCTTCAGCCTCGATTTTCCCTTGGAAGGAACCGGGAAGATGCTGGTGAAAGGAACCTACACCTTGAGTGGGTTTGAAGAGCTGAACGGCGTCCGCTGTGCAGTGATCGGTTTGCAGGCGGAGATCGAGGGCGAGTTTCAGGCCCCCGGGGAAGGAGGCGAGAACCCGGCGAACGTCCAGATGAAATTGAGCGCTTCGGAAGTGAAGGGAACCGTGCATTGGGACAACGCGCTGGGGGCCGCCCGCTCCAGCGTGATGGACACCAATCTCAAGCTCAAAACCTCGATCCCAGGCGTGCCAGATTCCGTCGAAATGGAGATCCGGCAGAAAGTTTCGGTGAAGTTAGTCGGCGTGGACGATGCAGCCGAGTGAAGGGCGTGTTGATTTATTCTGCAACGCCGTGTCGCGCGCCGTCAGGCCGGGGCGAGAGCGTCGCTCCGCGAACCGGCCAACGGCGCGACCCTTCGAGCGGGACTTGTTGAAAGCGTTGGCTTTGATGCTCGCCGGTCACGAATTTCCATTTGCTCTCTCCTCGCGCCGTGCCAACCCGTCCACCAAGTCCCGCGCGGCATCACCGAAAAAATCGACACGCCCTTGAAGGCGGAGCTGTGATCACTGGAGGTGAGAACGGCATCATCACGCGCGGGACCCATCGGGCTCGGGTGCTTGCCATCGACGCCTTGCGAGGCTTCGATATGTTCTGGATCATCGGAGCGGATGCGTTGGTCCACGGAATGGCCAACTTGCGCCACGTTCGAGCCGTAGATGCCGTGGCAGGGCAGCTCGAGCACGCCGACTGGGAGGGTTTTCATTTCTACGACCTCATCTTCCCCCTGTTTGTATTCTTGATGGGCTCGTCGTTGGTTTACTCCCTCGGAGGCCTGGTGGAACGCGATGGCCATCGCGCGGCCATGATCCGGCTGGCTCGCCGGACTCTCCTGCTCTATGTGCTCGGCGTCCTGTATTACGGCGCCATGAGCGTGGGCGACGGGCTGGAGCAATTCCGGTTTCTCGGGGTCTTGCAGCGCATCGCCCTTTGCTATGGACTGGCCGGCCTGGCCTATCTGTGGCTGAAGCCGCGGGGCCTGGCTGCGCTGACCGCCGCCCTCCTCGCCGGGTATTGGGCCTTGCTCACCTTTGTTCCCGTGCCGGGCCACGGACCAGGCGTATTCGAACCCGGCCGGAATCTCGCCAACTACGTCGATTCGGTGGCCTTGCCAGGATTCAAATGGAACGGAACCTGGGATCCGGAGGGTCTTCTCAGCACCCTGCCGGCGGTTGCTTCGGCCTTGCTGGGGGTGGGCGCAGGCTTGCTGCTGAAATGGGATGGGCTCAGGTCCCATGGAAAATCCCTGACCCTGGCCGGAGCGGGCGTGGTCTGTCTTGCATTGGGCTGGCTGTGGTCATGGCAGCTTCCCGTGATCAAGTCGATCTGGACTTCCTCCTATGTCTTGGTGGCGGGAGGTTGGAGCGCCTTGCTGCTCGCCCTCTTTCACGAAGTGTTGGACGTCCGCGGTTGGACCACATGGGCGACTCCTTTTGTCTGGATCGGCATGAACCCTATCACCATCTACATGCTGACCAACCTCATTGACTTCGAAGATCTGGTCCGGCGAGTTCTGCACCGGCCCTTGGTGGATCTGCTTTCCCCGTATGGGGAACTCCTGGTCGCCGCCGCGTCGTTGCTGTTGGCCGTTGGCGTCTGTGGCTGGCTCTACCGCAAGCGGATCTTCCTTCGTGTGTGAAAGAGAGGGCTCCAAGAAAGCTTGGGTGGAACAGCGCCGCCCAGCAATAGGGTCAGAACTCCTGACTTCGGGGAATTCTGATGAGCCGTCAGTCCAGGAAAGATCTGCGATTCGCCCAGGCGCACCCGGTGCAGTGGAAGATCAAGCCGGGGCACTTGGACTGCTGCCATCCTCTTTCGTTGATCCCCATGTGTTCGCCTCGCAAGAGCGGGGATTCTAAGCCGAACTTTTCCCAGAATTAAGGCCTCTCGCCGGGGTTAACTCTCGCGCCATCATCGAGTTATGCAAAAATTCCGGCTGCATTGTGTAGCCACGAAATATTTGATTTTCTTCTTGAATATTCTCGATTTCCGTAATACTCTCCCCGCATGCCAAGGAGATCCGAAGCTGTCCATGTAGCCACGAATAAGAAAAAATACAAGGGCAAGGTCTACTACACCCACCTGCTGCGCCGC
>JBGTBW010000125.1:0-55860 GCA_041749135.1 Verrucomicrobiales bacterium | reverse complement strand
GCCATGGCGCAGCCGTCCAGCCTCCTTCCGCGCGTCCACGCCATCCTCCGTCCCCGGCAATCGCGCCGCCGCCCGGGACGCGCCGCATCGCTCACCCTCGCGGCGTTCGCCGCTACCCTTGCGATCCTCATCGGCGGGAGCGCCTTCGTAGCGGCGGATCCCGCCGGGGAACCGGAAGCGGCTACCCCGCCGCGAGGGAATCCTGTGCCCCTCGATCCTCGCAACCCGATCGAGAGAAAACTCGACGCCATCATCCTCCCGGAGGTCGACTTCGAGGGCGCCAGCCTCTCCGAGGTGCTCGACTTTCTGCGCATGAAGTCCCGGGAACTCGACGACGATCCGGCCGGCCGCGGCATCAACATCATCGCGAACCTTCCCAGGGTTCCGGAAACGCTCTCTCCCGATTACGTCGTGCATGCCAGTTACCTCCAGACCATCGCCCGCAAGATCACCCTGTCCGCCGAGCACCTTCCGCTGCGCGTCGTGCTCGATTTTCTCTGCACCGTCACCAGCACTTCCTGGCGCACCTCCGACCACGCTGTCATCATTTCGTGGAGAGAGGAAATGATCGCCAGGAACCTGCGGATTCCCGCCGCGATCCTGGATGCGGAACTCGCTCTCCTGACCCCCGCTCCCGAGGACCCGTTCGAGCAAGTCGACCCATTCGCCCCGCCTTCCGCCGGCGCCTCCGCGCACAACCCGCCCAATGTCCTGGAATGGCTGGCCCGGCAGGGAGTATCCTTTCCCGAGGGCAGCAGCGCCTTCTACACGCGCGCGGCCGGCATCCTGAACGTCCGGAATCATCCCGGCCAGATCGAGTACATCGAACGCATCATCGACAGCTTGAACCGCGGTGCGGCAGGATCGGGAATGACCCCGGATGCGGCGGAACGGTTGGCTCAACTGAAGGACGCCCTGCAGCACCTCATCATTCCGGAGTTAGACTTCGAGGACGCCTCCCTTCCCGAGGCCCTGAACTACCTGAAAATGAAGGCCAGGGAACTCGCGCCCGGCGAGAACCGCCCCGGCCCCGTCCAGTTCCTCGTGAATGTCGACGAGAATATTCTGCACGCCGACCCCGCCAGTGAGGACGCCATCGCCATCACCCTCAAGCTCCGCGAGGCGCCCCTTGGGGTGGCCGTGAAGCATGTCGTGGATCTCGCCAAACTCCACGCCGTAGTCGGCCCCTACGGCATTGAGATCGGCCCCGCGCAGGGTGGCCGCATGAATCTCGCCACCTTCCACCTCGCTCCGCAAACCATGCAAGCGATCCGGGAGAGCATCGCCCATCACCCCCCGCATCCCACTGCCACCATGACCTTGGAGAGCGTCGGGATCCCCTTCCCCCGGGGCGCCGGATCGTTCTGGAACCGCCGGACCGGCGACCTCATCGTCCGCCAAACCGCCGAGCATCTCTCCCAGCTCGAGACCTTCCTGGCCGGTCTCGAACCGGCGCAAAGCGAGTAGCCCGCAACCTCTCAACGCATTGCCGGTCACCCTCAACTCAGCCGCCGCGCCCATTTGACGATGAACGTTCGATCATTTCCTCGCACTGGATGGCGGCGTTGCCATTTTAGAGTGTTAGTCTCAAGCGCATTGGGTCTTCTCTATGGGTGGAACCTAACTCTTGCAGAGGGTACAGAGAGTGACGATGAGCTAAGTGGCCTCCCAACTTCATTCATTCGGCTGGTTGCGGCGCCGGAGAAGTTTGAAGGGCAGACGATTTTTGTCGTTGGATATCTTCATCGGGAAAGAAACGGTGGAGTACTCATGCTTACTGAGGCTGATGAATATGTGTATAGGGCCGAGAATGGAATTTGGCTCGATCTCTCAGGCATGACCGAGGTCGATCGAGCGCAGACGGAAGAATGGCACGGTCGACTTGTCTTTGTCAAAGGCGTCGTTTCGCTGAAGAAAGGATATCGCGGTATGTTTGCGTTGCAACTGGATGAAGTGTCGATGCGTGTTCTCAAACCTAAGGCGCCCTGAGGCGACGTTAGCGTTTCCATCATCTGATACGAGTTAAAGAACCCGGCGTGGAACACAGAGAATCCCATGTTCGAAGAGCAGGTAGCTCAGGCAGTGCCGGCCGGCTGCGCCCCGCCGGTGCTCGCACCCTACGGGTTGCCTTCGGCAGTCCTGTCTCGGACCGCCCCCTTCGCGGTCCTCGGCTGCTTAATCCAGCAGTTGCTCGGTCACGAGAAGCTCGAGACGGCGGCCATCTACACCGAGGTGAGCGTCGAGCAGCTCAAAGCCGTCCATGCGAAGACGCACCCAGCGGAAAGTGGACGCGACAAACCCTCTCAGAACGTGTAAAGTACCGGCATGACCACGGTTCTAGAGATCGAGAAGGCCATCGAGCAGTTGCCGCCGGCCGATTTGTGTAAACTTAGTGATTGGCTCGACGATTACAAGATGACGCTGGCCGCATCAGACACGATCTTTGCCATGCTCGATGCAGACGACGGAGGAGGCGATCAACTTGATCCCGAAGCCGTGGAAGCAGGTTCCTGATGCGTGGTGAAAGGCCGAGAATTGCATTCAAGGAAGACGGCAGTGTGATTATCGAAGGCGCCACTGCTTCACCGGAGTGATCAAACGAACTCTGTGGTAGGATAGCCACACATTGCCCGTCTTTGCTGCAGCCGTGGACTTTCGCTAAGAGAGCCTTTTTGGCCAAACAGGGATCTCAGAGGTGAGGAAGGTGGCTTGAGCCTGTATGGGTTCGTGGGAATGATGAGGCGATATAAATCGCCTGGTGCGCTGGGGCGTTGATTTCTCGCGTCCGCCCTTTCCTTCGCGAGCGCCGCTCCACCCGGCAAGTCGTCGGTCAAGGCCTACGGGAGGGGCGAGGGTGGAGGGACAGGCGAGGGTGGAGGGCTGGGGAGACCGGCGTCCGGGACGGCCGCCGGAACATTGGAGTCACGCTGGAAGCGTGCTCCTACCTTTGCGCATGGTGGGAATGAGGCTGACCTGCAGGGCGGGCTTCTGCTCAGCTTTTGGAGGGCTCTGATGCCAGAAAAGCCGCGTGAACGCGGGACTACAAACACCCCAATCCCGAACTGCATTGGCCCAGGTCATGTGCCGGCGTATCTTTTCCGCAACGCTTCCAATTCCTCCATGATCTCCGGCGCCTCCTTGAGGGCGGCGAGTTCTGTGAGGCGCCTGCGGATGTAGCCCCAGTAGAGCTTTTTCACTCGCTGACGACGAGCGTCATGCGGGCGTCAATCCAATCCTGCGGCCGGCCGGCAAAGGCTTTCATGATGATGAGACCTTCGGCGGAGCATATTCGCAGCGAAATGCCTGCCCCGGTATTTCACATAGTTGGCCCGGTTCAAGAACCCGATTTGGCCTCCGCTATCTTTTCGAGATAGAGAGCGGGGTTCTCGTTGAAGGAATCCAGACAAGCTGCGCAGCAGAACTTCACGGTCGTGCCCTCATGGACGTGGACATAGGGATCACCCATACTGCCGAGCGGTTCGCCGGACACGACGCAGGTGGTGAGCGGATACGCATCGGCGCTGAGTTCGCCGGAGACATCCGAGCTGGCGCTGGCGCCGGTTGAGTCGTCCTGGGAACAGGAGATGAGAAGTGCGCCCGCGGAAAAGCTCGCGAGCAGAAGTGTGGAAAAGCGAAGAATCATGGGGATGTTAGGATGATGGTTGTGAGGGCGAGCCTGCATGAGAGACCGGAAGAGGTTGGAACGTCGTGGTCCAACGTAGCCGGGTCTCTTCCGCCCAGCAATAGAGAGTTGGAACGATGAAAACCGTGAGCACGGCCATGAGCATACCTCCAAAAGTGGGGATGGCCATGGGAATCATGATATCGGCTCCGCGGCCCGTGGAACTTAGCACGGGCAATAGGGCAAGTATCGTCGTGATGGTGGTCATCATGGCGGGCCGGTTGCGCTGGACTGCGGCTTCAAGAACGGTCCGGCGGATGGCCGGCAGGGTGTCCGGGCGGTTCGACTCGAACCGTTGTTTCAGATAGGTGCTCATGAGCACGCCGTCGTCCGTGGCGATGCCGAAGAGGGCGAGAAAGCCCACCCAGACGGCCACGCTGAGGTTCAGCGGCTGGACGTGGAAAAGATCGCGCATGTTGAGGCCGGCTACAGTCACATCGAGGAACCAGGGCTGGCCGTAGAGCCAGAGGAGGATAAAGCCGCCGGACCACGCCACAAAAACCCCGGTGAAGATGAACAGCGTGGTCAGCACGGAACGGAATTGCAGGTAGATGAGGAGGAAGATCATCAGCAGCGCGACGGGAATGATGACGGCGAGCCGGGCTTCGGCGCGGACCTGGTTTTCGTAGGTCCCCGTGAAGGCGTAATGGCTCCCCTGGAGATCCAACTCGCCGCGGGCGATCTTCTCCCGCAAGAAGCGGTCGGCTTGCTGGACGACATCGACCTCAGGCAGGCCGGGTTGTTTATCGAAAATGACGTAACCGGTCAGGGTGGTATTCTCGCTTTTGATCATCTGAGGTCCGCGCACATAATGGATCTCGGCGAGATCTCCGAGGGGGATTTGCAGGCCATCTGGAGTGGGAACGAGGATTCTGGCCAAGTCTTCGATGCTATCGCGGCGTTCCCGGAGGTAGCGGATGCGGACGGGGTAACGCTCCCGGCCTTCGACCGTGGTGGTGAGAGGGCGTCCGCCGATGGCCACTTCGATGACGTCCTGCACGGCGCGGACGCTGATGCCGTAGCGGGCGATGGCGGTGCGGTCGATGTCGATTTCGAGGTATGGCTTGCCCACAATCCGGTCGGCAAAGACGGATTGAGATTGGATGGAGGGGACCTGTTTGAGGAGCCTCTCAATCTGAAGGCCGACGGATTCGATGGTCTGGAGATCGGGCCCGAGGATCTTCAGCCCCATGGCTGCGCGCATCCCGGTGCGCAGCATAACCAATCGCGTTTCGATGGGTTGCAGTTTCGGGGCGGAAGTGACGCCGGGCACTTCGCTGACGGCGAGGATTTCTCGCCAGATGTCATCCGGGCTGCGAATATGGTCGCGCCATTCCCGGTAGGGGCGTCCCTTGGGATCGGGTACGAGGTCTCCCGCGGCATCGCGCAGGAATTGTTCTGAAGCGGCATCGTAGCGGAAACGGAGACGATCGCCGTGAGGTCCGGTCCGGTACTCAGGCTTGTAGTTGATGACCGTTTCGATCATGGAGACGGGAGCGGGATCGAGGGAGCTTTCCACGCGGCCGGCTTTCCCGACGACCTCTTCGACTTCAGGAATGTTGCGAATGGCCCGGTCCTGCAATTGAAGCACTTCGAGGGCCTCGCCGATCGAGGCGTGGGGCATCATCGTGGGCATGAGCAGGAAGGAGCCTTCGTCGAGAGCGGGCATGAACTCTTTGCCGAGACCCGGGAAAGCGTGCCAAGCCTTGGTCCAGAGCGACGTGGACTTCCAACCCTCCGGAACAAAGGAGAAGATGCGGCCGAAGCCTAACCAAATAATTGCGCCCGCGAGCGTCACGGCGAAGAGGAGCAGGGGAATGACCGCCTTGGCGCGGAGAACCCCGGCCAGGAGGGCGGGATAGACCCGGATGAACCCGAGGCAGGCCAACAGGAGGCTTCCCAGAAGAACCACCACAAAAAGCGGGTTGGCGATTCCTCGTTGGGGACCCAGAGGCAACCAACTTCCGGCCAGCATCCAGGCCACCACCAGCGCCGCAGCGACGCTGAAGAGGACGGTGACGGGCTGTTGGAGGCGCTGGGTCAGCCGGTCTCGAACCAGACCTTCCGCGGCCACGGCGAAGATCACCGCTCCGGCCCACCAGGGAATGGAGCGAAACACGAGCGGCAAGAGCAGCCCGGTCACGGCTGTGGCCACGCGCAACCAAACGATCCAGCGGCGGCGGCCGGCAGGCCTGAGCATGAGATGGGCCAATGGAGGAAGGATAGCCAGGGCGGTGACAATCGAGGCGATCAGGGCGAAGGTTTTGGTAAAAGCTAGAGGACGGAAGAGCCGGCCCTCCTCGCCCTGGAGGAAGAACACCGGGAGGAACCCCACAACGGTGGTGAGCACGGCGGTGAACACGGCGCTGCCGACCTCGGAAGTGGCGATGAAAATCCGCTGAGCAGTGTCCACTCCTTCGAGGGTGGGATCCTCAAGTTTGCGGAGGATGTTCTCACTCACCACGATTCCCATGTCCACGATGGTGCCAACGGCGATGGCGATGCCGGAGAGAGCAACGATGTTGGCGTCGACGCCGAAGACCTTCATAGCGATGAAGGTGAAAAGCACGGCGAGGGGCAAGAGGCTTGAGATCATCACTGAGCTGCGGAAATGCAGCACGATCAGCAGCACCACGATCATGGTGACGAGGATCTCTTCTTCGAGAGCGCGATTGAGAGTGCCTAACGTTTCGCGAACGAGCCCGCTGCGGTCGTAGAAAGGCACGATGGCGACTTTGCTCACCGTCCCATCCTCGAGAGTGCGTTGCGGCAGGGCGTCGGCGATGCGGCGGATTTGTTCGTGAACGCCTTCGAGGACGGCCATGGGGTTGGCCCGGTAGCGGGCGACCACGACGCCCCCGGCGGCCTCCGCGCCGGCTTTATCGAGGACGCCTTGGCGGAAGGCTGGTCCCAGTTGCACTGTGGCGATTTCCCGGAGCGTGACGGGAACATTTTCGCGGGAGGTCACCACCGTATTGCGCAAGTCCTCGAGGTCTTGAATGAATCCGAGACCGCGGATGATGTATTCGACCCGGTTGATCTCGATGGTTCGGGCTCCGACGTCGATGTTGGAATCCTTTACCGCCTTGAAGATGGCGTCGAGGGTGACGCCGTAGGCTCGCATGGCGTCGGGATCCACATCGATCTGGTATTCTTTAACATAACCACCAATGGAGGCGACTTCGGAGACGCCGGGGACGGATTGGAGGGCGTAGCGGACGGTGTAATCTTGGATGGACCGCAGTTCCTGCGGATCCCAACCGCCGGTTGGCTCTCCCGTTTCCGGGTGGCGCCCTTCCAAAGTGTACCAAAAGATTTGACCCAACGCGGTGGCGTCGGGCCCGAGCGATGGGGAGACCTCATCGGGCAGGGATCCCGCCGGAAGACTGGCGAGCTTTTCCAGGATGCGGCTGCGGCTCCAGTAAAACTCGGCGCTCTCCTCGAAGATGATGTAGATCGAAGAGAAGCCGAACATGGAGAAACTCCGGATGGTTTTGACTTTGGGGATGCCCAGGAGCGCAGCGGTGAGCGGGTAGGAGACTTGATCCTCAACATCTTGGGGGGAACGGCCAGGCCAGTCGGTGAAGACGATTTGCTGGTTCTCGCCGATGTCCGGAATCGCGTCCACGCCCACGGGATAACGCGGGAGGTTCCCCAACTTCCAATCGAAGGGGGCGACCAAGACTGCGGCGACGACCGCAGCGACGACGAGGATGAAAACGACGAGTTTGCCGTGGAGGCAGAAGCCGATCAATCCGTCGATGGCCTTGGCGAAGAAAGGGCGGGCGTCAGTGTTGGTGTTCGGCATGAGGGGGACCGGGGATCTGCTGGGTGGGAGCAGCAGGGAGGCGGCGGGAGACTTCTCCACAGCGGAGCATGGAGGCTCCGAAGTAGGGGTTGAGGACTTCCTCCGTGGTTTGGAGCCAGTCGGCTCCGGCATTGTCGAAGGCCATGGGGCAGTGGATGAGGAAGAGGTCGCCGGGCAGGGCTCCGGCTCCAGTGTCGAGAAAGGCGAGGAGGGCCTGGCTGAGATCGCGGAATCCGGAACGCATTTCCGCTAGGGCCGGAGACGAGGCCACAGCCTGAGCTGCGGCGAGAACCCCGGGCTCCAGGGCCGCCCCTGTCGCCGCAGGTTCGGGCAGTTCCTCCGCGCTGAGGGTTTGCCAGGCGGCGAGAAGAGCGGCTGCGTCCTTGAGCCCGGAGGCGGCGTCGTCCCGCGCCAGGGAAGTCTGGAGGGCGGTGTAATGTTCGAGGACGGAATCGAGGGCCGCCTGGACTTCCGGCGACAGGGTGAGGCGGGGCGCAAGGAGCGATTGGCCCGGGCCGGGATCCATCATGCTGGGTTTGGCCTGGATTTGCAGGGAACTGTCGAGTTTGAATGCGCCCTGGGTAACGACGCGGTCGCCTTCTTCGAGCCCGGCGGCGACAAGGTAGGAATCCGTGGCGCGCGGGCCGAGCAAGATCTCGCGCCCTTCATAGACCGGTCCCTCCGAACCGTCCTTCTCCAGGTAGACGATGGCGCGGGCGCCGGTCCAGAGGACGGCGGAGGCGGGCACAACCAGGGGAGCTTCTGCGGCTTCGGGGAAGCTGTATCCCAGGGACTCGACCGGGACCAGATCCATGCCGCAGATGTCGCAGACGCCGGGACCGTCCTTGACGATTTCGGGATGCATGGGGCTGATCCATTTCCCTTGGAGATCGGCGGCGAGGACTCGGCCGGCGGCGGCGAGCTTGGCCGAAACCACCGCTCTGGCAAACATACCAGGTTTGAGCAAACCGGCTTTATTGTCCGCATTGACGCGAACTTTGACGGTGCGCGTGGCCGGGTCGAGGCTGGGAGCGATAAAGGCGATGGGGCCGTTGAGCACGTGGCCGGGCAGTCCCTCGACGGTGAATTGCACATCCTGACCGAAGCGCAGCCAGGAGAGGTCGGATTCGTAGGCGTCCAGGAGAATCCAGAGGCGATCGAGGCCCGCGATCTGGAACATCGCGGCTCCGGTTTCGACGTAATCGCCTTCATTGACGAATTTCTCAATGACGACGCCGCTGAGAGGAGCGTCGATATCGATTTGGTCGGAAGGAGTCCCGGCTTCCTCGATGGCGGCGATGCGCGCGCTGGAGAGTCCCCAGAGGCGCAGCTTGTCGCGGGCCACCCGGGCTGAAGCAGCCCCCGAGGCGAAGCGCAAGCTGGTAAGCAGCTCTTCCTGAGCGGTGAGGAGTTCCGGGCTGTAGATGCGGGCCAGGTGCTCGCCTTCCGGCACAGCGATTCCCGTGTAATCAACATACAAGCGCTCGATCCGTCCCGGGAAACGCGCCGAGAGCGTCCGGATCCGGGTTTCGTCGTAGGCGACCTTTCCGAAGAGGCGGACTTCCGTTTCTGGAAAGCGCCGCACCACCGGCGTGGTTTGAAGCCGGATGAGGGTGCGGGCTTCTTCGGTTAGGGTGAGACTGCGGCTCCCGGCAGTGGAGGGCGAGGCAGTCAAGGGGATGAGGTCCATGCCGCAAAGAGGGCAGGAGCCGGGGCCCTGCTGCCGGACCTGTGGATGCATGGAACAAGTCCACTCCGTAGCCGTGGCGTCCGCCGCCGTTGGCGCTGGGGATGAGGAGGAAGGGCGGAAAAAGAACCGGCCTGCGGTTAGGCCTGCGAGAAAAAGCAGGGCTCCCGTGGCGAGCAAGAGAAGGGGACGATTCATGGGAGGTTGGCGCCGAGAGTGTCGAGGCGCACGAGTTGAATATGGATCTGGGCAACGGCGTTCCAGTAGACGCGTTCGAGTTCGACCAGGGTTCGTTCGCTTTCGATGATGTCGGTCAGGGGGAGTTTGCCGCCCCGGTATTCCGTTTCGCTGATTTCAAGCGACTGCCGGGCCGCAGGCAGGAGGCGTTCCCGGTAAAGGACTTCGCGGGCGGCGGCTTCCCGCAGGGACTCAAGGATGATTTCCAACTCGGCGAGGACTTCAAACCGCTGATCCTCTTGAAGGGCTCCGAGCGCGGCGGCGTCGCGTCGCGCCTCTTGGCGTTGGGCGCGGTATTTCTTAGTCCACAGCGGAATCTCGAAGCTGATGCCTAAAGCATAGGCGTCGCTGGCGCCTTCGCCGAGATGCATCCAGGTGGCGTTGATGGCGGGATCGGGGATGGGTTGCAGCCGGCTGAGGCGTTCGCGTTGGGCTGCGGACCTGCCGCGGGCGGAGAGCGCTCGGATGGCGGGATTCCCGGCGAGAACAGCGGCGCGAAGCGTTTCTTCCCGCAGGTCCGTTGTGGGCAGAGGGGGTAAAGAGTCGAAGGGGAGATCCCGGCCGTCCGGCAAGATATTCAGGAGGCGGCGGAGTTCGGCGCTTTGACGGCTTCGGTCGCGTTCGAGAGTGGCGAGAAGGTCGCGGTTTCTGCCGGTCTCGACTTCGAGGCGAAGCAGCCCGGAGAGGGGCGCACCTCCCCGGACCCGGGTTTCGGTCACGGGTGCGAGCTGGTCGAGGAGATCGAGATTGCGTCGCGTCAGTTCGTGCTCCTTGCCCAGGTAGGCATATTGAAAGTAAGCCACGGAAACGTCGCGCACGAGGGCGAGCCGCAACGCTTCGTATTCGTGAAGGAGAGCCTGGGCTTCCTCGGAGGCAATGCTCTCTTGGAGGCGAAGCTTTCCAAACCAGGGAAGGGTTTGGGAGAGCATCATCTGGTTTTCCAGAGGGCCGTCGCCCATGTGGATCTGTTTGAGGAAGTGATCGAAAGAAACGCGAGGATTGGGCAAGGCGGCAGCTTGAGGGATGCGGGCGACGGCGGCCTGATAGGCTTCGTAAGCGGCCTGGAGAGCCCGGTTGTGGCTGAGGGCCTGCCGCAGCGCTTCCTCTAGAGAGGCCGGAGCGGCGTTGTCCGCGGCTGGGGCCGGGCTGAGGGGACCTGCGCGACCGGAGCCGGCGAGGAGCAGCGTCCAGAATGCTATAGTGATAGGATAGAGATGACGGAGAGACATAGAAGGGAAAGGTGGGAGTCCTGCGGAGGAGTTGGCGGCGCCGGGTCATTTGGCCCCCCCGGGGGGACCAGTAGAATCCGCGATCCTAGGGACAGAAAGGCCGGCGCGGATCGCATCGTAGCCGGTGGAAATCGTACCGGCAGGAAAACGCAGATCAGATCTGGAAGACGCGCAGAAGCGCTTGCCGTCTCAGCGGAAAGGCGGGAGGCGGCGGGTCCCAGGAAACTTGCTCGCGGATCAAATCTGCGGCCGGTTGGCTGGAAAACAGAGGGTAAACAGGAGGCAGAGCGACGGGAGCGGCCGTATAAGCGGGCGCGAGAGTTGCGCCATGCGCTTCGAGGGCCTGGCGCTGAGAGGTACAGGAACAGGAATCGTCGCGCGAAGGGGAGGGGACCTGCTCTTCCGGGCCCGGCGCGGGTTGAATGCGGGTGGTGCAGCAGGATGCGGCCGGATCCCCGGGCGTGGAGGCCGCCTCAGAAGCGATTGTGCCCGCACAGCAGCAATACGGGGCGGCTGTGACCAAGGCGAGGACGGCTGTCAGGAGCCTGCGCATGAAAACGAAGGACAGGACAGGACAATATGCGGTTCCTCGTGGGAGGCTGCAATCGAAAAGACAAGAGGGCAGACGGCCGCGTTCCGGGGCGGCGAGTCAGGGTGAAAACGGTTGCGCGGGCGGCCAGGCGGCGGCTTGGTGGGAGCGCGCGGCGTCCGGGTTTCAACCCTGCGGACGCCGGGCTAATCTCACGGATGTTATGAAAGCTCTCCTCCTTTCCCTGATCGTTGCTTGCGGGGCATGGACCTCTGCGGTCCACGCCGAAGACCCTTGGATCGTCTACCACCCGCCGGCGGACAATGCCAACGGCCGTCACTTGGTCTTTCTCACCGGCGACGAGGAATACCGTTCCGAGGAGGGGTTGCCCATGCTGGCGAAGATCCTCAGTCAGAGACACGGATTCCGCTGCACCGTGCTGTTTTCCGTGAACGAAGACGGAACCATCAATCCGGACAAGGGCGGGACTGTGTCGCATCCGGAGGCCATGGAGGATGCGGATGCACTGGTGATGCTGTTGCGCTTCCGGGCTTGGCCGGACACAGCCATGGAACACTTCGAGAAAGCCTTCCGGTCGGGCAAACCGGTTGTGGCGTTGCGGACGAGCACGCATGCCTTTCAGTTCCCGGGAGAGAGCAGGTGGAAGGATTACAACGATTTCGGCAAGAATGTGCTGGGAGAACGTTGGGTGAGTCACTGGGGACGGCACAAAGCGGAAGCGACGCTGGGGGTGATCGAAGAGGCCAATCGCGACCATCCCATTCTGCGAGGCGTCGAGGACGTGTTCGGCGACACGGATGTGTATGAGGTCTATCCGCCGGAGGACGCGACCATTCTGTTGCGAGGACAGGTGTTGAAGGGGATGAAAGCTGAGGATGCGCCCGCGGATTATGTCAAGAAGCGGGCGAGCGACGGGCAAGAGCAAGGGGTGAACGATCCCATGATGCCGGTGGCCTGGACCCGCCTGCACGTTCAGGACTCAGGGAGGAGCAACCGGGTTTTCTGCACCACGATGGGGTCGTCGACGGACCTCAGGAGCGAGGGTCTTCGCCGCCTGGTGGTGAATGCGGTCTTTTGGGGACTGGAGATGGAAACGCCGGAGAAGGCGGATGTGCGTTATGTGGGAGAATACGATTCCACTGATTACGGCTTTGGGGCGTATCGCAAGGGGGTGCGGCCATCGGATCTGGCTCTTCCATGAGAGTGAATGAGCAGTGACCCCGGCGAAGGCTGATCGAGGGCCGGCGGGGTGAAAATGTGTTGATCGCTTTCTCATGGATATGAATAGAATGATGCTGTTGCTAGGGATCGCCGCAGCCTTGAGCGGAGGAGGCGGAGCCGCCGGAGCGGAACCGCTGTTGGAGCTGAAAAAAGGCGACCACGTTTGCCTGATCGGCAATGCCTTGGCGGAGCGAATGCAGCACTTCGGCTGGCTTGAGGCGATGCTGCACGCGAAGTTTCCCGAGCACGAGCTGGTGGTGCGGAATCTGGGGTTTTCCGGCGACGAGGTGGCGGTGCGGCAACGCTCCGAGGATTTTGGGACTCCGGAGCAGTGGCTGAGCAAGGAGGGCGCGGACGTGATTCTGGCGTTCTTCGGCTTCAATGAGTCGTTTCGCGGACCCGAGGGCCTGGCGGGGTTCGAGCAGGAGCTGGAAGCATTTCTGAAACAAACCCAGGCGGCCAACTACGGCGACTCGGGAGCGCCGCGCTTGGTGCTGTTCTCTCCGATTGCGCAAGAAAAGCACAGCGATCCGGATCTGCCGGAGCCGGAAAACAATGCTCACTTGCAGCTCTATACACAGGCGATGGGGGAGGTGGCCGGGGAAAACGGCACGCCCTTTGTGGATTTGTTTGCCTTGAGTGAGCGACTCTACGCGGCGGCGCCGGACTCGCTGACTTTCAACACGATCCATCTCAGGGAAGAGGGAGACCGGGAGCTGGCGAAAGCGATTTTCGAACAGCTCTTTGGAGAGGCGGGGCAAACGGAGGGGGCGGCTTTCGAGAAGCTGCGTAGTGCGGTGAATGATAAGAACCGCGAGTTCTTTTTACGCTACCGCACCGTGGACGGATACAACGTCTATGGCGGCCGCTCTCATTTAGAATTCGATGGCATAAAAAACCGCGACGCCTTGTTAAGGGAGATGGAGATCCGGGACGTGATGACGGCGAACCGGGAGCGCAGGGTGTGGGCCCTGGCGCAGGGCCGCGACATCGAGGTGACCGACGAGAACTTGCCTTCTCCGGTCGAGGTAAAGACGAACAAGCGGGGCCCCAATCCAGACGGCTCTTTTCCCTATTTGGGAGGGGAGGAAGCCATCGGCCGGATGAAGGCGGCTCCGGGCTGCGTGGTGAGCTTGTTTGCGTCGGAGGAGCAGTTTCCCGAACTGGTCAATCCGGTGCAGATGGCTTTCGACACCAAGGGGCGCCTGTGGGTGGCGGTCTGGCCTAATTACCCGGAGAGGACCCCGCTGAGCGAGAAGGGCGATAGCATTCTGATCTTTGAGGACACGGACCAAGATGGAAAGGCGGACCGGTGCATACCCTTTTTGGAGGACTTGAATTGCCCGACAGGATTTCAGTTCTTCAAAGATGGTGTGCTGGTGATGCAGGCGCCGGATTTGTGGTGGGTCCGGGACACCGACGGCGACGACCGGGCGGATTGGAAGGAGAGGGTTTTGCACGGGATCGACTCGGCGGATTCGCATCATACAACCAACGCCATGTGTCTGGATCCGGGTGGAGCGACCTATTTGAGCGATGGGCTCTTCCACCGTTCGCAAGTCGAGACCTACCAGGGCGTGGTGCGCAGCGCGGACGGCAACATCTATCGTTACGATCCTCGGACGCAGCTTTTCGAGAGCTACGCACCCTACGGCTACGCCAATCCGCACGGGAAAGTATTCGACTATTGGGGCAACGACTTCATCACCGACGCCACCGGGAACAACACCTACTTCGGTCCGGCCCTGAGCGTGCGTTTGGACCAGGGCAAACACAGGGGCTTGCAGGAGTTTTGGGCGCGCCCGTCGCGGCCTTGTCCGGGCACGGGGATCCTAACGAGCCGTCATTTTCCGGAAGAGTTCCAAGGCAATTTTTTGAATCTCAACGTCATCAGCTTCCAGGGGATCTACCGGGTGCGGGTCAATGAAACCGGGTCGGGATTGAGCGGGGAAACGCTCCAGGATCATTTGGTGCAGTCCGACGATCCGAACTTCAGGCCGATCTGCATCGATGTCGGTCCGGACGGTGCGGTCTGGTTTTGCGACTGGCACAACACCATAATCGGGCACATGCAGCATCACATCCGGGACCCCAACCGAGATCAGCGACATGGCCGGATCTACCGGATCATCTATGAGGGCCGTCCCTTGCTGCAGGAGGAACGGATTGCGGGCGAGCCGGTGGAGAAGCTGCTGGATCTGTTGAAACTGCCGGAGAACGGCGTGCGGACGCGGGCCAAGATCGAATTGGGCACGCGGGGCAAGGAGGAGGTGTGTGAGGCGGTGCAAGGCTGGGTGGATCGTTTGGAGCCGAGCGATCCCGAGCACGAGCATCACCTCACCGAGGCGCTCTGGGTGCATCAGTGGATGAACGTGGTCGATCTTCCGCTGTTGGAGCGGATGTTGGAATCCCCGGAACACCGAGCGCGAGCGGCGGCGACCCGGGTTTTGTGCTATTGGCGGGCCCACGTTCCCGGCGCACTAGGACTGGTGGCCCAGCGGGCCGAAGACGACCATCCCCGGGTGCGGCTCGAAGCGGTGCGCGCAGCCAGTTTTTTCCGGGAATCGGGAGCCGCGGATGCCGTTCTCTTGGCCCTGAAACGCCCCACAGATTACTACCTGGATTACGTCATCGGAGAGGCCATCCGGCAGCTCGAACCCTGGTGGAGACAAGCGATTGCCGAAGGCCGTCCCGTCGCGGCGGGGAACGCTGCGGGCGTCAATTACTTGATGCAGAGCGTGGGTACGGCGGAACTGCTGAAGCTGCCGCGGACAGAGCTGGTGTATCAGGCCATCTTGACGCGGCCGGGTGTTCCCGAGGCCAACCGGCTGGAGGCGCTTCAGGAGTTGGCGGGCAGCCGGGGAACGGGGACGGCGGAACAGTTGCTGACGGTTTTGGAGAAAGCCGAGCCGGGAGATGCCGGAGCGGCCCAGGATCTGGCGAGATTGCTGACGCTCCAGGATGTCGAGGAGTTGAAAGGCCTGCGGGAGCGGTTAGCAAAACTGGGGGAGGCAGCTTCCGGGCAGGCGATTCGAGAAGGGGCGGCCGCGGCGACCATCCTGGCGGACGGAGGCATCGAGAAAGTTTGGGAATGGGGCGAGAACGACGCGCCGCGCCTGATCACGGTTCTTCAAGCTCTTACGCGAGTTCCCGACCCGGGGTTGCGGGCAGCGGCGCATGGGCGGATCCGCAGCTTGTTTCATTCGCTGCCGGAGCCGATTGCGGCAGCGACGGGGGATGGCGAGGCGACGGTTGGGCGCTATGTCAGGATTGAGTTGCCGCGCCGGGGGACCTTGTCCCTGGCTGAAGTGGAAGTTTGGAGCGATGGCGAGAACGTCGCGCGGAAAGGGACGGCGACTCAATCGAGCACAGCGCACGGGGGCGAGGCCTCTCGCGCCATCGACGGCAATCGCAGCGGCGTTTATGGCGAGGGCGGGCAGACTCACACGGAGGAGAATCGCCGGAATACGTGGTGGGAACTCGACCTGGGTCGAGACTTGCCTATTGAGGCGGTGACCGTGTGGAACCGGTCGGAGGATGGCGGGCGCTTCGCCAGCCGGCTCCGCGGGTTTGATTTGCACCTGCTGGACCGATCGCGCAACGAGGTGTTCAGCCTGCGAGAGAATCCCGCTCCTGAGGAAAGCGTCCGCATCGCTTTGAAAGGAGATGTGACGGGGGCGATTCGCCGGGCGGCCATTGCGGCCATCGTGCGGACGGGGCAGGAGCAGGAAGCCGTGTTTGCAGGTTTGTCCCGGATGATCCGGGACGATGACCAGCGCATCGCCGCCGCGGCGGCGATCCGGCAGTTGCCCCGAAGCGTCTGGACTGCCGGAGCAGCGGGGGAGACCGCGAAGACCTTGTTGCGCTGGGCCGCTACCGTGCCGGCCGGCGAGCGGACCAGCCAGGACTACATCGAATTGACTCAGTTAGGCAGCGACTTTTCCGGTTACCTCGGGGATGCGGAGGCGGCAGAGGTGCGCGGCGGATTCCGGGAATTGAGCGTGGCGGTGTTTGTGGTCAAGACGGTGGTGGAACAACTGCGCTTCGACACGGAACGGCTTGTCGTCGAAGCGGGAAAACCCTTCGAAATCCTCTTCGAGAACAACGACAATCTGCCGCATAACCTCTTGTTCATCCGCCCGGGGACCCGGCTGGAGATCGGGACTTTGGCCCAAGTGATGTTGCCGGACCGCTTGGACAGCAACGGCCGGGCGTATTTCCCAGATCATCCCGGGATCATCGATGGCACCAAGTTGTTGGAACCTGGACAGAAGGAAACATTGAAATTGGACGCGCCGGACGGGGAAGGGGAATATGAGTTTGTCTGCACCTTTCCGGGGCACTGGACTTTGATGTGGGGCCGCCTCATGGTCACGCGCGACGTGGAGGCCTACCTGAAAGAGAATCCGGTTGCTCCGCCGGCGGGACCGGCGGCTTTGGCGGAGCCTTCGGAGCAGTGAAAGGGCAAGCCGGCATTCTTTTTTCAAAGGGCTGCATCTAGCCCTCCTGGGATGAAAGTGGTCTCCTTGGTGAGCGGCGGTTTGGATTCGGTCGTTGCGCTTCACGCGGCGAGCAGGGATCACGAGATCGGCGCTGTGCTCAGTTTCCATTACGCAGCCAAGCACAACGCCCGGGAGTTGCCCATGGCGCGCTGGCACGCGGATCGACTCAGTTTATCCCATACCGTGATCGATCTCGGCTTCATGAACCTCCATTTCCGCTCGGAATTGCTATCCTCGGGCGGTGAAATTCCTGAAGGACATTACGAGGAAGAGTCCATGCGCCAAACCGTGGTTCCGTTCCGGAATGGGATTCTTCTGTCGGTGGCAGCCGGATTTGCCGAGAGTCACGGCGCGCAAGGAGTCGTCATCGCCGCGCATGCTGGAGATCATGCCATCTACCCAGACTGCCGGGAATCATTTATGGAGGCCATGGGCCAAGCCATCCGGCAGGGGACTTACGCCGGGATCCAGTTGCTTCGTCCATTCATCGCCTTGCGCAAGGAAGACATTGTGGCTTTGGGAACAGCGATGGAAGTGGATTTGGCAAAGACTTGGTCGTGCTACAAGGGAGGGCAACGCCATTGTGGTCGCTGCGGAACCTGCGTAGAGCGGCGCGAGGCCTTCGAGCGGGCCGGCATTGCCGATCCCACGGCCTATGAAGACCTCAGTCCGCTGCCTTCCGCTCCACGATCCTAACCCACATATCTCAAACCCTTTCTGCTGTGGCGCGCTACACCCCATCCTGCCTTCGTTCCGCTTGCCTCGGGCTTGTGAACAGGGTGGCGCAATCATCCAGCTCTGCGCCCTCCTTTGCGGCTCGCCATGGGGGTCAAAGGGAGTTCTCTTGAGGAGGGAATGGCCTCCGGACTTTGCGGTTGATGCCGCCGGAGGATGGATGAAGATGCGCCGACATGAAATGGTGGCTGTTTTTTGCCTTGATGACGGTGGTGATGTGGGGCGTCTATGGCGTGCTCCTCCACACGGGTTCCCTGGGGATGGCGGACCGGGAGAGCGGGCGTTACAAGGCGTTTTTGCTCGTTGGATTCGCCTATTTTGTGGTGGCCATTGTGGGCCCGCTGTTGGTGCTGGCGGCCAAGGGAGGCAGTGTGGCCTTCTGGACCTATCCTGGGAAGGGCTTGTACTGGAGCTTTCTCGCTGGGACGGTGGGAGCGCTGGGTGCGCTGTTCGTCTTGTTTGCTTTCGCGTCCCGCGGCGGATATCCGGCCGCGGTGATGTCCATTGTGTTCGCTGGAGCGCCGGTGGTAAACGCCTTCGTGGCAATTGCGGTCCACCCGCCGGCGGGGGGATTGGCGAGCATCCGTTGGCCGTTTTATGCGGGTATTCTGCTGGCGGCGGCGGGCGGCTGTCTGGTGACCTTGTTCAAACCGGATCCGCCCAAAGCGGGCCCGCCTCAGGTCGAGCAAGGGCGGCGGGTTCCCGGCGAAGCACGGGTTCACTACGAGCGCCCCAAGTATTTTGTGACCTGAAAGCTCCATGGGGAACACCCGGGAGAGGTTGCGCGCTGCGCAGTTGGAGAAGCTGAACCGGCTATTGCGGGTTCTCGAAGGGTCAGAGAACCGTTTCCAGGCGGCGCGTCTGAAGCGGGCCTGGGGCTCGGCGCCCATTCGTTCCCTGAAAGATTTTCGTTCGATGGTTCCTTGCACGACCCGGGATGAGTTGATGCGGGATTGCCAGGAACATCCTCCTTTCGGGTCGAACCTGAGCTTTCCCTTGGAGCGGTATACCCGCTATTGCCAGACCAGCGGAAGCACGGGCGAGCCGATGGCCTGGCTGGATACGCCGGAGAGCTGGGAATCGATGCTGGGCTGCTGGAGGCAAGTCTACGATGCGGCGGGGCTTGGCGAGGGGAGGGAGCGGATTTTCTTCGCATTTTCTTTCGGGCCCTTTCTGGGCTTCTGGACGGCATACGAAGCAGCCTTGCAGTTGGGGCACCTGTGCATTCCCGGCGGGGGAATGAGCAGCCTGGCGCGGGCCAGCGCGTTGCGGCGCACCGGGGCGACAGTCTTGTGTTGCACGCCGACCTACGCGTTGCGGCTGGGACGGGTGATGCAAGAGGAAGGAGGAGAAGCGCCGCTGGTGCAGAAGGTGATCGTGGCCGGGGAACCCGGCGGGAGCATCCCGGCAACGCGGGCCTGCATTTCAAGTTTGTGGAATGGGGCGCGCGTCTTTGATCATCACGGCATGACCGAGGTGGGCCCGGTGAGTTACGAAGAAAGCGGCGCTCCCGGCTCTCTGCAGGTCATCGAGGAGTGTTATCTGGCGGAGATTCTGGATCCGGGGTCGGATTCGGAAACGCCCGAGGGCGAGGCTGGGGAGTTGGTGTTGACGACGCTGGAGCGGGCGGCCTGCCCCCTGATTCGCTACCGGACCGGTGATTTGGTGCGGGGCCGTTTCACCCCGGGCTTGCGTTTGGAAGGCGGAATTCTGGGCCGGGTCGACGACATGGTTTTGGTGCGGGGCGTGAATGTCTATCCCTCGGCGATCGAGGGCATTCTGCGTCGCTTCCCTGAAGTCGTGGAATATCGTGTACTGGAGAAACGCAGTGATTCCATGACCGAACTCGAGATCGAAGTGGAAGGGGAAGCCGGCAGTCCTGGCGACCTGATCGAGCGCATTGGCGCGCGTTTGCGGGAACAGTTGCAGCTCCGCATTCCGGTGCGCTGGGCCGCCCCCGGGAGTTTGCCGCTTCAGGAATTCAAGGCCCGGCGTTGGCAGCGGCAGAACAGCGCGGATGCCGGGAAGTCGCGGGAATCTGGGGAAAAGGAATCATGAACGCATTGGTTGAACTCGAGCAGGCCAGGAAATCTTACGGGTCCACGCCGGTGCTCCGGGAAGTGGACTTGCGCTTGGAAGCAGGACAGCGTCTCGCCATCGTCGGTCCCTCGGGATCGGGCAAGAGCACCTTGTTGAATCTTTTGGGGCTGTTGGACCCTTTGGAGGGGGGCGTTTACCGTTTCGACGGGCGGGACGTTTCGGGATTGAGCGAGCGTGAGACGGCGGCGGTGCGGAGCAAGGACATCGGTTTTGTGTTTCAACTCCATCATCTGCTGCCGCAGATCACGGTATTGGAGAACACTCTCCTGCCGGCCTACGCCCTGCCGGAGAAACCCGATTGGGCGGTGGTGGAGGAGCGGGCGCGGACTTTGTTAGAACGAGTGGGGATGAGCGCGCATTTGGGGAAGCTGCCCGGGCAGTTGTCCGGCGGGGAACGGCAGCGGGTGGCGGTGGTCCGGGCCTTGGTAAACCGCCCGCGCCTTCTCTTGGCGGACGAACCGACCGGCGCGCTGGACCGGGTCAACGCTCATGCTCTGGCCTCCTTGCTCGTCGAGATTGCCGCGGACTCGGAAGCCTGTTTGGTGGTGGTTACCCACGATCCCGAGATCGCAGCGAAAGCCGGAGAGATTTGGAGACTCGATGAAGGGAGGTTGTCGAGACAATCATGAAGGCCCTGATTTGGAAGAGCCTGCGGCATTATTGGAGGTCATCCCTGGCGGTGGTTGCCGGGGTTTGTCTGACCTCGGCGGTGTTGACCGGAGCCTTGTCCGTAGGGGATTCGGTCAAAGCAGGTCTGCGCGACCTGGCCGGCTCGCGGACCGGACAGACGACCCATGCCTTGGTGGGCAACGATCGCTTCTTCCGGGCGGCCTTGGGAAAGGAGATGGGAGAGGCTTTGGAGGTGCGCAGCGCTTCCCTTCTGCAAGTGGATGGAACGGCGGCGAACGCGACGGGTTCCGCAAGGGCGAACGGCGTGCGCGTTTTGGGCGTGGACGCCGAATTTAGCCGGCTCTCGCCTTCTGGTGAAGAATGGACGTTGGAACGGGGCGAAGCGGCTCTCAGCATGGCTCTGGCTTCGCGGTTGGGGGCGGAGGTGGGCGACGAGGTGCTTTTGCGAGTGGAACGTCCGGGAGCCATTTCCCGGGACGCGCCGCTTTCCGGATCCACGGATGAAACCGAGACGCTGCGTTTGAGAGTGAGCCGGGTCGTGTCCGACCGGGAGTTCGGCCGATTCAGTCTGGCGGCGGAACAGGTTCCCCCGTTGAACGCCTTCGTGTCGCGCGATGAGTTAGGCTCCGCGTTGGACAAAGAGGGGCGAGCCAACTTGGCGTTGTTCGCCGTTGCGGGAAGGAGCGGCGAGGAACTGAGCAGGGTAGCCGGAGAACGCTGGACCATCGACGACGCCGATGCGGTGCTGGCGCATACTCCGTTAGGCCTGCAATTGAGCAGCCGCCGGGTTCTGATCGACCCGGAAACGGAGAGGATGGCGCGTGCTGAAGACCCGGCGGCGCGAGGCGTGTTCACCTATTTGGTCAACACCATCGCCAAGGATGGCGCGAGCACACCCTACAGCATGGCGACGGGAGTCGAGGAAGGAGGGGCATCGGGAGACGTGGTCCCGGATGCCGGGAAAACCATTCTTTCGCCATGGTTGGCCGAGGATCTGGGGGCGCGGCCGGGCGACGAGATCACGCTCAGCTACTATGTCTTCGCACCGGGGCGCAGGCTCGTGGAACAGGATGCGAAATTCATTGTGCAGGGGATCCTG
Organism: Verrucomicrobiales bacterium; assembly: GCA_041749135.1. Classification (GTDB taxonomy): domain Bacteria; phylum Verrucomicrobiota; class Verrucomicrobiia; order Verrucomicrobiales; family DEV007; genus DATKCT01. Next base: position 34,380 of record JBGTBW010000125.1, on the reverse strand, counting down.
GCGGAGAACCATGAGGCCCTGGTTCCGGCTTGGACGCCCGGATTTCCCGGGGTTTCCGAGGCGGAGAATTGCCGCGACTGGGATCCGGGGATTCCTGTGGATTTGGACCGGATCCGGGACAAGGACGAGGAGTATTGGGACGACTACAAGGGGACTCCCAAGGCGTTCATCCGGCTCGACGACGCGCGCCGTCTGTGGTCCAACCGTTTCGGGGACTTGACTTCGCTCATCTTCTCCGAGGCTCAGGACGAGGAAGCTTTGCGAGGGCGATTGGATGCGGCGGCGGCTCCCGGTCCCTATGGAGTGGACCTGATTCCCGTTCGGGAAGAGGCCGAGGCGGCGGTGCGGAACTCACTCGATCTGGGGCAGTACCTGGCCTACTTCAGCTTCTTTTTGATACTGGCAGGACTGATCCTGACGGCCTTGCTGTTTGTGTTCGGCCTGGATCAACGGCGGGAACAGATCGGGCTGCTCATGGCGCTGGGGTTTCCGGCGCGCCGGGTGCGCAATCTCTTCCTGATCGAGGGTGGGCTGCTTTCGTTCTTGGGAGCGCTCGCTGGGATCGCCGGAGGGGTGATCTTCGCGTGGCTGGCCATGCGGGGCTTGGAAACGGTGTGGAGCGGAGCGGCTGCGGGAATCCCGATTCGTTATGCTCCGTCCTGGATTTCGCTGGTCGCGGGAGCGCTGGGCGTGCATATCCTGGCCAAGTTGGCCATCGTGGCCGCAGCCTGGGGCATTCGCAAGGAGAGTCCGGCACGCATCCTCGGGGGCGGACGAGAGGAGATTGTGCGGTCGCCGGGTCCTTTTTGGCGCGCGGCCTCCTTTTGGTGCGTCCCCTTGAGCTTCATTGGAGCGGGCTTTTTGTTAGTCGGAGTGGGCGAACGGGGGGCGATGGCCCAAGCCGGAGCGTTTTTCGGTGCGGGTGGACTGCTGCTGATCGGAGGGCTCTGCGCCGCGGCCTTCCTCCTCCGGCGAGCGGGCGTGCTCTGGCCGGAGAAGCGGAACCTTCCCATGCTTGGGCTGCGCAATGCGGGACGGCGCCGGGGCCGGAGTTTGGCGGTCCTAGGGATGATGGCGGCAGGCGTCTTCATGATCACGGCGGTGAATTCGTTCCGGCTTGATGCCGCGCGGGAGACGGGACGGCGGGACGGAGGAACTGGGGGGTTTGCCTTCGTGGGGGAAAGCAGTTTGGCGGTCTATGAGGATCTCGACAGCGCGGCGGGACGTGAGGCCTACAATCTGGATGAGGACAGCGAGTTTTCCGTGGTCTCGTTTCGGGTGCGGGATGGTGAAGAGGCGAGTTGTTTGAATCTGAACCGGGCACAGAAGCCGCGTTTGATGGCGGTGGACCCAGCGGCGCTGGCGGGACGGGGAGCCTTTGTTTTCGCGGACTTTGCGGGTGCGCTAGGGGACGGCGAATCTCCGTGGCTGCTGTTGGAGTCGAGCGGCGATCGAGAGGAGAATGCAGCGCTGCCGGCGATCATGGATCAGAATTCGGCCTTGTATGCCCTCGGGCTTCAGTTGGGCGACACGCTCGAATACGAAGACGATTCCGGGCGCAGCTTTTCGGTGCGGCTAGCCGGACTCTTGCGCAACTCCGTGTTGCAGGGAAACGTCATCATCGCGGAAGAGGCCTTTTTGCGAAAGTTTCCTGCTTCCGGCGGATACCGGTATTTTCTGGTGGAGGGGAGACCCGGGGACATGGAAGGGGTGGGCCTGGATTTGACGCGAATGTTGGAAAGCCGGGGCTTGGCCTTGACGCCGGCGGCGTTGCGTCTGGCCGAGTTCAATCAGGTGCAGAACACCTACTTGCAGATATTTTCGACGTTAGGAGGACTGGGATTGGCCTTGGGAACCGTGGGGCTGGGGGTGGTTCTGGCCCGGAACATGATGGAGCGGCGAGGGGAGCTGGCCCTGATGCAGGCGGTGGGCTTCACTCGGGCGCGCTTGTCGCGCTTGGTGTTGGCGGAGCACTGGTTTCTGCATCTGGCGGCGGTGGGATTGGGGTTGAGCGCGGCCATGCTCGCGGTGGCTCCGGTGGTCCGGAATGCGGGCCAAGGTTTTCCGGCGGGGTTGCTTTCCGGTCTGGTGGGGGCGATCTTGTTGGGCGGCGTCGCTTTCTGTTGGTTGGCGGTGCGCTGGACCATGCGACAGCCCCTCTTGGAATCTTTGCGCAAAGAATAGTTATGAAGATCATGTGGTTCGTATTGCTGCTGGCCTGGCCGGTGGCGGCTGCGGAGGAATCCGCATGGAAGACGGCGGCGGAGGAAGACTTGAATTCCGCGGATGCGGGCGCCCCACCGGAAGCGCTTTTCGTGGCCGACGGCAATTGGGAGGTCGTGGAGGACGGCGGAGAGAAATATTTGCGGATGCCCGGATCGCCCATTGTGGAGGGCGGCATCCTCTTTGGGCCCTCCACAAGAGGGAGCAGCGCCGTGGAAGCGCGGGCGCGAGGTTACCGGCGGGGGCGCAGTTACCCGCGATTTGGCGTCGGAGTGCACGGGATTTCCGGGTTTCGGCTGCGAGTTGTCCCTGCGCGGAAGATGGTGGAGTTGGTTCGGAATGAGGAAGAGGTGGTCAACGCGGCCTATGACTGGAAACCCGACGCCTGGTTGCGTCTGCGGCTCGAGTTGCGGCAGGTTGGGGAGACTTGGAAGATCCGGGGTTGGGTTTGGCCCGATGGGGAGGAGCGGCCGGAGAAACCGGTGATCGAACACGACGATCCCGAGGCGGCCGGGCAGGGGAAGGCTTCGATCTGGGCCACACCTTACGCGAGCCGGGAGATCGAGTTCGACGATCTGCGTTCGGAGCAACCGGTGGACGCCGGGGGGTAGCCCACATTTCTCATACCCTTTCTGCTGTGGCGCGCTGCACCCCATCCTACCTTCGTTCCGCTTGCTTTGGGCTTGAACACAGGGTGCACTCGCCCAGCTCTGTGCGCCCTGGGCTGCGCGCGGCCTTGGCAGTAAGGGGTTTCTCGCAGCGCCTGGCGACGAAACAGTGTGAGAAATGCGGGCTGAGGGCAATGCCTTTAGGGATTCGCAATGAGCTGGAAAAGGTTCTTCTCCTGGAACCGCCTACTCTCCCAATCCCTAAAGGCACTGGGGCCAAGGGCGGGAATGGCTTCGGAGTGGATTGCCGGGAGATTCCGTGATTGATCCATGTGATGGGATAATGGGTTTTAGACGGCGATGCAGATGAGGGAGCGTGAGGGCGACCGTTTCGCGGTGGAGGAGGTGAGTTGGGAACAGGCGGAGCAGGAACTGCTCGGGGTGCGAAGGGCCGTGTTTATCGAGGAGCAGGGGGTCGCTGCTGAGATCGAGATCGATGGCAAGGACCCCTTTTGTCGCCATGTTCGCGCGTGGGCGGAGGAGAGGGGCGTCATGGGCACAGCCAGAATGGAGGCGGACGGGCACATCGGGCGGGTGGCGGTTCTCCTTCCATGGCGCCGCAAAGGGGTGGGGCGGGCGCTCATGGAGGCATTGGCAGCCATGGCGCAGAACGCTGGATTGCGCCGGGTATATCTCAATGCCCAGGTAGAGGTGATGGAGTTCTACCGGGGTCTCGGGTATGGGGAAGAAGGCGAGGAGTTTTTGGAAGCGGGGATCCCACACCGGAGGATGAGCCGGGTGGTTGGGGAGGAATCCTGAGGCCGGTTTCGGGACTGTAGCGGGGGGCTTGAAGGCGGTCGCCGGCGGGGATGGCGCTGGGGCCGCGGGCCCGGGCGCCCGGCCAGAACGGGGAGACTTCGACTTTACAAGGCCGGACAGGTGGGCCATCGTTTGCGCTCCATGAACATTGTGATTACGCTTTTGACCGTCATATTGGTGGCGGTCTGCTTTCTGATGATTTTTGTGGTTCTCATGCAGAGACCACGGCAGGAAGGTCTGGGCGCGGCGTTTGGGTCGGGCATGACGAACCAGATGTTCGGTGCGCAGACGACCAATGTGCTGCAGAAGGCGACCGTGTGGATGGCGGTGATGTTTTTTGTGCTGACTCTGAGCATCGCCATGCTGATGGCCAAGCAGCAGGACACGCGGAAGCTCGATGAGGGATTGTCCAGCGGTGAAAGCACGAGTAGAGAGACGGGTGCGGGGGTGGGGGAGGATTTAGGGCTTCCGGGCGCTACGGGTTCCCTGATCGACCCTAGTCTCCCCTTGGATTTGGGGATCCCGGTCGTGCCGCCAGCCGAGGGCAGTGCAGTCCCGGCAGGCGAAGCGAGTGAGGGGACGCCCGGTGAGACCGAAGGCGTGGAAGGAGCTGAGGCGGTCGAGGAACCCGTGCCTCCCGTGACGGAGGAACCGGGTCTGGAAGGCGCCGAAGGGGGTGCGCCCGCACCGGGGGAGGCGAGTGGAACTGCGGATGAAGAGGCGCCGGAAAGCGCAGGAGCGGGCGAGGAAGGAAGTGTGGATCCGGTTCCTGACGCCGTAGTTGAGGAAGACGGGGAGGCCAATCCTTGAAACCCGAGCGGCGCTGAGCGTGCGTCTGGAGGGCCTTCCCGGAGAGGCGAGGAGCCGGCGATCGCCGGGGTGAGCGAGCAGCATGTCCGAGGAGGATCTACCCCAATTGCCGTGGATTTTGCGCCTGGCCCGGAGGTTCCCTATCGAACTGGCTCGGAGCGTCGCTGCGTTTTATGGAGGGTGGAAGGGCGATCCGCGCGACCGGAGGATTGTGGCGGGGGGATTGCGGATGTTGGGTTCCGAGGAAGCTTCGCTGCGATTGGGGCGAGTCGCATTGGGGCATGAATGGTCGCGGTGCATGGCCGGCGAAAAGTTGGCGCAGTACAACGTGGAGCAAGCGGTAAAGCGGATTGAGGTTGGAGAACCCAATTATCTCGCGGAGTTGCGAGACCGGGGCGCGAGTGCGCTGGCGGCAGTGTTTCAACTGCACGCCCTCGACGTGTTGCAACGTTGCACCGAGGGCGACAAACAGCTCGCTGATGCCGTTCTCCTTCCAGGCGAAGCGATTGAAGCCCATGAGCATCTGCTCGACCAGGGCAAGATCCTGGCGATGCTACAGGAGTGGTGTTCTGAAGCCGAGTCAGGCATTCGAACCCCGTTGTTTGGACATCTGGCGGGGGCGGCGACGGCCATTGCCCAGCTCGCCTTCGCTCATAACGTTCCGGTGGTCCCGTTGTGGCTGCGCGAACGGGGAGCCTCGGGCTGGGAACTTTTGCAGGAGCGACCTATTCTGCCGAAGGGGTCGGCGGCGGGAATGACGCTGCGGCTGCTTCGCTGTTTCTCTTCCTGGGCCGAGGCCCATCCGGCTGATGTGGATTGGTTGCGGCATCCCTGGCGAGCGCCGGTTTCCCGCATTCTGTGGAGCCGCCGCCGGGAAAAGATTGTGCTTCCGGCCGGCGAGCGTCCGGAGTCGCTGGCTCCCTTTCGTGTGGCCGTGCGGGCTCCCAACCGGATTCGCGAAGCGTGCATGGCGATTCCCGCTGTGCGGGCCTTGAAGCGCGGGCGCCGCGATGCTTCGATCACGGTCTTTGGACCGGGCTCCGCCGAGCCTCTGTGGACGGCGGTGCAGGAAGTGGACGCCTACGCGGCGACGGACGGAAGGCTTGGGGAGAGTGGCCGCGAGCATTTTCACTTGGCGGTGGTTCTGGAGGAGGATCGTGCGGCTTGGAAGGCCTTTCGCTCGATCTCAGCCGACCGTTTCGTCGGGCGGGATCGCGCTCCGGCGGGCCGTGAGTTTGACGACGCCGTTTCCGGCCGGGTGAAAATCGGTCCGCCCGAGCACCGGACGCGTTTTTACTTGCGAACAGCGCATCGGTTGGGTGCTGAGGTGCAGAAGGATCCGTCCTTGTTTCGTCCCGTTCCGGTCCGGGAACAGAGGGCGGCGTCGAGTGGGCCATTGCATCTGGCTTTAGCTCCCTACTCAAGCGAGGGGGTTAGTTACCGTTGGCCGATGGACCGCTACGCGGAGGTTCTTCGCGAGATTTCGGAACACGTGGGCTGCGTGTGGCATGTGTTTGGCGATGAGTCAGTCCGGGCGGAGACTACGGAGATGCATCGGCGGATTCCGGATGTGGTGCTCAAAGGTCACCACGGTGAGGAGCCTTTGGATGCGGTGTGGCGCCGGCTGGCGAGCTGCTGCGCCATTTTGGGGAACGACGGGAGTCTCCTTCACCTGGCCGGGGCGGCGGGCCTTCCGGGAATCTGCTTGTTTGGACCTTCGGATTCGCAGGTCTACCTTCCTTGGTCTCCGGGAATGCGGGCGGTCCGCCGCTATGTGGAATGCAGTCCCTGTTCCTTGCCGCAGTGTCCTCTCGATCACCGTTGTCTGGAGGAGCTTACTGTGGAGCGTGTCGTCAGGGCCATGATGGAGGTGATTCAGGAGTTGCTGGCCGGACCGGGCGGGGGGCGGGAAGCAACACCCCCGATCCCCTGACTAGCCCGCATTTCTCATACTGTTTCGTCGCGAGGGGCCGGCTGGGCGAAATCGAATCGGCGATCCGCGAGGATCCCGCAGTCCGGGAATCCGTCGTCATCCTGCGCCGCGACGATCCCGGCGACCCGCGTCTCGTCGCCTACCTTGCCGCCGAAGACGGCCAAGGTCCTACCGCCGAAACCCACCGCTCGCGGCTCCGCTTGACGCTCTCCGAGCACATGTCCCCTCCGCATTCGTCGTCCTGATCGCATTGCCGCTGACGGCAAATGGAAAGGTCGACCGCGTCGCATTCCCACCCCCATCGGGCTCTTCACCCGCCGCGCCGCCGAGTCCGTCGGCGCCGCAGTCAGAAACAGCCCCTTACGCCCAAGCTATGGGATGACAGTGATCCCGACTCTAAGAAAAGCCATGCCTTTCATTGGCGTCAGGCATCGCGCGCTCACCTTCTCGACATCCACCACATCCGAAGGTTCGGTATTCAAGATAATGTCTTCTCGGGTCCAATTCTCCAAGTCGGTGCTGTGCTCGACCGCATATTCAATATCGGAGGGGGACGCTGGGCCCGCCGGACGAAAGAAGGAGATTCCAAGATAGTGTTCGCCACCATGGACTACCGGTTCGATTTGCGGCAGCAAATGCGCGTCCGGGATGGCCGGATCCATGGCGAAGGCGTATTCTTGCAGGTTCGTCACGCCATCAAGATCTGGATCGCCATCCTCATCGGCTGCGATGCCCGTCTCTGCGATGCCCGTCTCTACCGCCCACATATTAAAAGTGATCGGCCCGGCTTTCAATGGGGCCGTGCCGACAACGGCGAGTTCCACACCATCGGCGAGATAGTTCACGGCCAGTTGGCTGTTGGCAGGCAGTCCTTCGGCGGTGAAGTTCACGGTGTCGAACTGGCCGGTAATGGTGGCAGCGGTAAGGAATTTCCAAGTGTCGCCCACGACGGCGGCGAACGTTGCGCCGATGTTGAAGAGAACGTCCAAGGCGCCCCGGAGCGTGGCCGCTCCTGCTTCGACGAGCTTGCCCCAGAGGCCGGTTTCGGCGGGCTTGCCGCTGATGCCGATCACCAGTTTCCCACCCGCTGCTTGCGTGAAATCTCCACTGGTATTGAGCGTCGCGCCATTTACCAATGACAGCGTTCCTGCATTCTCAGTCAATGGGCTCAACTGTGCAAACCGTGCTCCGGATCCAGACAGCTCGATGTGGGCGGCGTTGGTTGTAATGTTGCCCCCGGGCAAATTGAGCGTGGCCCCGTTTCCGCCGTCGATAGCACGATAGGCGCCACCCTTGAGGATGCCGTTCTTGAGATTCGTCAGGGTTGGGTTGTTCGTGTGGGTAACCGTCCCCCCATCGAGCGCCTCAATCACGCCCGTAGCGCCGTTGGCGAACTCGCTTCCACCAGAGCCATCGAGCAGCAGGGCGCCTCCATTGCTGGCGCGCATGACCCCGTCATTCGTGAGAGCCAGGAAAGCTTTAGGATCTAGTCTCAACGTTCCATCGACGTTTGCGTGAATCGTGCCGCCCGCCGTGTTGGTGATGGCCGCCTGATCAAGGCCGACGTTTCCGGCTCCGAAAATCTCGTGATCGTGATTGATGAGCACGCCGTTTCCACGAATGTTGGAGAGGGAATTCACGAGTTCGATGCTCCCGCCCCCTTTCAGATCGAGGAAATCATCGATCACGATGCCCGTGCTGAGATTGAAGGCACGGATACTCATGCGGCCGCTGTGATTGAATTCACCTTTCAAGGAAAGTCTATCATTATTGCCAATAACCGTGACTCCCGTGATGGTGATATCGGACAGGCTGGCCGCTTGGTGATCCGGAATCCGGATCACACCGCTATCGGCGCTCACCAAGCTGCCGCCAAAGAGTTCGACGTTATCCGTGAGCTGAACCTCGGACCCCGCGCCATCGGCGCGGACTACGCCTCCCTCATTGTCGAACGTCCCGCCTGCCAGTCCCGAGAGTCGTAGAATGCCTCCGCCCTCTGCGCCAAGAGCGCCCCGGTTGCTCGCCGTGCCTTCGCCCGCTCTCGGATTGACAATGAGAACCCTTGCGGCCACGTCCGCCACAATCGAAGCGTTAAGCCCATTGAAAATCGAGATGGCGTCGAGACCAAGATTCCCGAATCCACGAATGGTGTGCGCGCCCGTGTTTGTCAGGGCGCCCGCACCATTGACTTTCGCCAGGTTTCCCAATACGATTTCGCCGTTGCCTTCGAACACGGTGTCTCCCTGCAGTTCGAGGAAGGTGTCTCGATTGAAACCAATGATAGAGATCCTGCCCTCGTTCGCGATGGCGCCGAGCACTCTCAGGTGACTGGCATTGTCACCTAGCACACGCGCGCCTTCCGCGATGGTCAAGTCCGCAAGCAAAGCGTTGGCAAAATCGACAGCACGAATAAGGCCGAGAGCATCCGTTTGGAGAACGCCGCCCGTGATGCGGGCGCCATTTAACAATTGCACCTCTGCACCATTCGCTTGGATAAGCCCCCCAACGTTATCGAAGGTTCCCGCGCCAAGCCGCAAGCGCCCATTATTGCTCGCCTGCAAGGTCCCTTCATTGGTCAGAGCGCCGTCGTCCGGCGGATCGATCACCAAATTCTGTCCAGAAATGTTGGCCTCGATCAGCCCCGAGCTTGTGTTGGTTACAGACAATTCATTTGCGCCAACGCTTCCCGTGCCTGCGATCGTGGCCGAGTTGATTAGTGATCCCGTGCCCCGCAGCACCCCAAGGACGTAGATGGATCCGCTGCCGGTCAGGTTGGTTTCGCCCAGGATCTGTAGGGTCGTCGTCCTATTGAAGGTGCGAATCTCCAAGACCCCGTCAATATCCAACGAGGCGCCGTGGACGCTGAAGGTGTTGTTGTTGCTGATGACCAATTGGTCACCGGCATTGATCGCAAGATCGAAGACCGCATTGCTGCCGGTCGTCACGACACTATCCTGAGCGCGTTCATCAATGACTACATTGTCACCGGCGGCGGGCACTCCAGCGGACCAATTGGCGGCATTTTCCCAAGCGCCGCTGGTAGGACCGATGTAGATGGTCTGGGAGACTGCGGAGGTCAGCGCTATGGCGAGCCAGACAGCGATCCAGTGAATGAGGGAGATCTTGGCGATACTTTTCATGAGTTTTCAATTTCCAGTTGGTAGGGGCCAACCGTGGGCGAACATGGCAGGAAGTTGGCCCGGGCTTGACGAGACAGCTTGTTATGCAAAGTCACGCACGGTCATCCACCACTGGAACGATGATTTCGTTGGTTTCCTTTTTTAGCGATAAATCCCCCCCGCTGCAATATTTGGATTTCCCCCGATACCGTCAGGGGCAAAGGTAACCGGATTGCGCCGGGGTCGATTGGGGAGATTTCCCCTGTTTTGTGCAGTCATTAGGGTTCGCCGCCTATCGGGCGGCAAACTCAAGTAAAATTCCACTCGTTCTGGTCCAGTGACCGAGAGAAACGTAGCCCAATCCAAAAGAACTTGTGGGGTCTCTGGCAATGGACAAGCACCGCTGCCTCCGTTGCTATTGACGGCTTTGGTCGGGGCAAGGCCATTTCGGTCAATAAAGTTCACCGGATCACCAGCGGCATATTGGTAGAGATTGAATGCACTGCCGTCGAAGAGAATCGGGTCGGGTGCGGTCCAACGCGCAGTGAAAGGGTCATAGTCACGCGCGCCAAAGCGCAGCCAACTTGTGTCGGTATCGTAGATGCCTCCACTGAACCCGAAAAGTTGGAAGCGCGGCGAGGTGTCTTCCAAGACACGCCCAAAGGCATCGTGGCGCATCTTCTGCATGACAGCCCCGGTGTCACAGTCGACGACCAATCTGGGACTCCCCAAGTCATCCGAAAAGATGCGATAAGTCTTCCCTTCGGGTTGGAGGAAATCGGGTGCTCCAAAGAGCGTGGCATATCCGAAGACGCTGCGAGTTTCACCGCTCGCATCCAGTTCTCCCACAATCGTAAGCTCATTGAGATAGACGAACTGGCGCTGGACAATTCCGTTTCGACTCTCGGACACCCGCCGTTCGCCCACCGGATCCAAATAGGTAAGGGAAACGCCCTCACCGAGAGTGGCTGACTGCAAACCGCCGCGGACATCATAATTGAAAGAATCCGTCCCTCGAGATTGTAGCCTGCCACAGCCATCGTAAGTGTAACTCATTCCCGCATAGGAAATAAGCTGATCCCCGGCATTATAAGTTCCAGTTTCCGTCGCGGCGCCGGTCACGGTGCGGGAGAGACGGTTGCCATTCGCGTCATAAACGTAATCGATTGCCGTGCCGTCCATGATTTCCCGGACAAGCCGGCCGGCCGCCCCATACTCATAACCGACCTGATGATTCGTTCCTTGAATCATCTCGGTCTTTGTGACGATGCGGCCAATTTTATCACGCGTTAAGGTGAGGTTATAGACAGGAACACCGTTTACGCTCGCCGAGAGGGACAACAGTTCGTCGCGTTCATTGTAAGTTCGCGTATCCGTGCAGTTTCCCAAGGTGGTTCCATCGATGTGTCCCTTGGCTGGGTCGCGCGTCACCGTCATAGGCCCTACTCTGGTGATGAGGTCATCGGCATCATACTCGATGGCATGAGCGCCGGCATCATTCACCGCGATTGAGGCGAGTCGCGACTGATCATCATAACCGCGCGCGACCTTTCCATTCACCGTGCCTGACCACTGCGAATCGAGGAGTCGTCCGTGAGCGTCGTACTCGAAATCGAGCTGGAAGTTGTTCGGCGCTGTCACACCATCCACGAGTCCGGTCGTGTGATCGTAAGTGAAAGTGGTCTCAGCCGCGGATTTCGTTAGGCTCGCCACGTTGCCGTTGCTATAGGCATAGCTCAGAGCCGATCCATCTCCCCAAATGACCCGGGATAACCGGCCATCGGCGTATTCATAGCCGATGCGTAGCGCGTCGCCAATGGGACTGAAGAGGGCGGTTGGTTGTCCCCGATCATTGTAAGTGAATTGATGGGCGTTTCCAGAAGGAGCCTGGAACGTCGTGAGCAGACCGCGCGCGTCATAGGTATATTCATTTCTAATGCCGCCAGGAAATTCAAATTCCACCAAGTTGCCCACGAGATCATAGTTGATTAGGAAAACACGTCCTTCCGCGTCGGTGATGCTGCTGATATCGCCTGCGGGGGTGTAGCTCAGTGCCGTAACGGACGTTCCCTCGGTCATTCTCGTCAGATTGCCGCTTGGGTCATATTCAAGATTCGACACCAAGCCAGACGGAGCAGTCTCGGATACTGGACGAATGCCCGCGCCTTCGTAGGTAAAAGCCAGTTGTCTTCCGCCGGAACTGACGACCCGCGTTTGCCTTCCTTCCGAGTCATAGTCCACGGTCAGGGGGGACCCTTCACCGGTATCGAGGGCGGTCAGGACACCCAAGTTGGCATCATAGACAAGGGAGAGGGTGTTGCTTGTCGCCGCATCGGTGATGGCAATGGGTCGGCCATTGCCGTCATATTGTGTGTCAAATCGTCTTCCCGACGCTTCGCGTTGCTCAATAGGCTTCCCATCCGCATCTCGCATGAACTCGCGAACATGCCCCGCTGGATCCGTCACCTTAGCTGCCGTGCCCACGGGGCCAATTTCGATCTCGTAGCGGTCACTCGCTTCGTTCGTATAGCTTGCCACGATGTCGTCGGGGCGCTTAATCGGAGCGGGGTCGGTTTCGGCGCCGAGGCTGCCTCCTAAATCGGCGGCAAGGCTTTGAACATTCTCCGCGGTTCGCGTGGTCCCATCTGCCAAAGTGGCGGAAAGGGCGCGTCCAAAGCTGTCATAAGCACGTTCGATACGCCCACCTACCGGATTGATCTCCGCCGTCATCAGGTGCTCGGAATCGTATTCAAAGCGTGTCGTGGCCCCATCCGGAAAACGGACGGCCACCAGGTCGCCCGCCGCATCGTGCTGAAATGTCGTCGTTCGTCCCGCCGGGTCGCTGATCTCGGAGAGCTTGCCACTGGCATACTCGAGCCGCGTTTCCAGACCGAAGGGATCTGTTACGTTGTCAGATTACCTGCTCTGTCATGACGGAAGGTGAAGGTTTCTCCGTCGCGACCTCGCGTTTGCGTGAGATGTCCCGATGCGTTGAAGCGGTGGGATGTTCCGTCGGGCATGCGTCGTTCAAATCCACCGTCCGCTTCTTCAATCAGTCGAGAGAAGTCTCCAGCCGGGCCCCTATATTCGACATCCGCCTCGAGATCACGTTGCGAGCGAAGACAGAAATCAACAGCACTTAGCAAGAGCGTAGCATGGGCGGGAGCGCTATCGAATCCGACGTCCGCGAGGTCGGCAAAGGCTTGCGTGTCTGCCACGAGAATGACTGGGCCAGAACCATCACCCAACGCATCCTTTGGCAGTAATGCCAGCCTCGCCGAACCGGCCCTCTCGCCGGGCACGATCACTTCAAGTTGTGTGCCCGAGGCATCAATCTCGAACCCGCCAAAGGGCATGTCCAGCCGAGTCAGCTCCCCAAACTCCTCGGCGATAAGCGGATGAGACACCGGAACCACGGCGCCACCGGAATCTCTCACATTTTGGCCAGACAAGCCAAAGGGCGCCAACAAACTCGCTGTCGCCTGAGCGAAACTGGCGCGGTTGAGGTCATGATCGAGAAAAACAAGCGCGCAGCCCCCGTTGCGAATGAAAGAGACAAGCGCCGCTTGATCGAGCGCAGTCAGCGCGACACCTTCCGCCGGGTTCGCATAGGGCGACAAAACGATCAAATCCGTATCAGACGCCTCGGCCAAGGTTTCAACGGCGTCGAAAGCGGCATTGGGGAAAGATCCGGCAATGGCGGCACGCGCTTGGGTGAACAAGCTGCCATCCGCGAAGGAATACACGCCGGCCCGAGAGCCGCCAAGTGCCGCAATCGTAAAGGGCGCGAAAGTCGCGGCGTGGCGGAAAAGCTGGAAGCTGCCGTCCCCGCCAACGATGAGTTTCTCCCTAGCATTGCCTTCCGCGCTGACGATGCGCTGGTCACCGAGAATTCCCCATCCCGCGCCATAGGCACTTTTACTACGATTCACCACCACGGCACGGTCAACCGTTTGAGCAGAGACAGTCGAAAGGAGATAGTGGTTCGTTGCCGTGATCCGGTAGGGAGCAAAGCCGGTAGGCAAGCCACTTGCGTCGAAAGCCAAACCGCCCACGAAAGTTTCGTCGCTGGATTCGTCGAGCCCACTCGTATCAAAGAAGACTGGCCTTCCGCCAGAGAGGCCCCCCAGGCTGCCAGAGAAAGAAACCTGCCTTGGAACGGCAGAGAGCACTGGAATGGTGGCCTCGATCGGGGCGAGAATCCTCGGGTAGGCCGTGATGCTATGGTAACCAATGCCGATTGCGCGCCGTTCACCTCCAGACTGGTAGGCGGGCAATTCCATGGAGATCAAAACTGCTCCGTCAGCGAGCAGCACCGTGGAGCCGAATGGCGCGCTTGCGCCAGCATTGGATGAGCTAGGACAGTCTGGGGGCGGGTCATCGCCATTCTGCGGTACCGGTGGAGGTGGTGACCCGCCGACCGGCGGCAGCGCCGGCGGCAACGTCCCATGCCAGTCCGCCGCGATGACGCCGCCTGCTATCGTTTCAATGAACTCACCGTCGGCCGTGACTCTGCCAGTCCCTACTACGGTGAACACACCGGCATCCGGATCGAGCGACCAGATATCCGTTTCACTACCGGGCGGCAGTTGATCGACATTCTTGAACGTGATCGGAACCGGACGCGTGAAGCGCACGCCAACCGGTTGAATCGTCACCAACTGGCCGAAGCCCAGATTCTCCGGCAACGCGGCAGGAGCGAGCGCCTCAGGGACATCCGAAATCGACAGTTCGCCGGTGAATTCTTCGCCGTCTTTCGTCGCCGTGTGAGGAGCCACCACGATCGACGTTCCGAGGTCCACATTCTCCACCTTCGTGGTGAAATTCGGATTTACTTCCGCTAGGCTATGCATCGCGATACGTGGCAAGTAAAATGGTCGCTCCACATCGTTCCGGATGCCCGGGATGATCCCGATGGCCTCGCGGAAGCCCGCGTAGCGAGACCCATCTGGCGCCACCGCGGCCGTTTCCGTGGCGATGTCCAGGACCTGTTTCCCTCCCGGAATACCATCCAACAGAAACTGCCCATCCACTCCCGTGACTGCCGTGCTCGGCGTGCCGAGTAGTGAAACGACGGCGCCTGAAATTGGCTGTAGTTCGCCATTCACGGCATTTGTCGTATCCAACAAGATGCCCGCCAGCGAGGTCTCGCCTCCCGCGGGCGGAGCGAGCACCGTCAACGTCAAGGGCAGCCGGCCGCTGGAAGTGCCATTGAACGCCAGAAATGTGATCGTGGTATTTCCAACCTGGCTCAACGAGGGAACCCAGGCAAACTCGCCCGTTTCCCTGTTCAGAGAAGCCCCCGCGGGCAAGGGCAAGCGCTCAGCGAGATAGGTGACCAGCAGTCCATTCGGGTCGGTCGCGGAAAGGGTGAATCTCACGGATTCACCGGGAAAGGACGGATCAATCTGAGGCGTTAAATTGAAAGTGGGCGCCGCGGGATCCACTGGTTCGACCTCCGCTCCGGCGAGCCGGAAATACTCTTCCTCCGAATCGATCGCGACAGGCTTGCGAAACTTGCCATCTGAAAAAACCGGAGCACCTGGCTCCAGTTGCCAGTTTCCAAGCCTATCGCTGGATTCCAGTTGCACCTCCTCATCCGTGTCTGGCCAGGAAACCTCCACCGTGCCAGCATCCAGCACACCGATATCCAATGGCGGAAGCGCTTGCAAATTCGCTTCCTGAAAGGGCACGAGAATAAGGCTGAGCAGCACAACAATCGCGCGATTGGGAAAACTGAAATTCCTCAACATGATCCGAAGGGCTATGGATGCGTGTCCGCGGTTGTCAAGATGATTGCTGGCGAGGCTCAGAACTCTTGATCCCGCGCGTTGAGCGCGGGATATGTCCAAGTGCTAGGAATTCGCTTTTCAAACGCTGCCGGTCCCGCCTGGTCAGTGGGGCGGGTTGGAGAGGGTTCAAAGAGACTTAAGGACCGGCCTTCACTTCGACCTGCAGGAAATATTCCGATGCGCCACCCGTAGCGGGAGTGAACTCCTGCTGGATGCCTGATCCAGGCATCCAGTCGCCAATCGGCGTGAGCGCCGCCGGGCTGTTCCCGCCCCGGACGCGGTAACTTAATCCAAGAACGGTGGGATACCGAATGGTGAACGCTCCGGTGGTGTGATTGAAACTTGCAGTGACTGGCGGCGCCACCACCGGCGGAGGCGTGGGGGTCGCATCGATGATGAGCGCGAACGCTTCGATTCTTCCGCTGGTTGCCTTGCCATAGCCGCAAATCGAATTCCCCGAATAGTCCACTCCGTAAGCCTTATGCGGTTCCCACTGCGAGGGCAGGACGCCCGCCGCATCGGCGACACTGGAAACAAGATAGGGCTGTTCGTCCACCCAGAAGATGGCTTCAGGATCGCCCGCCACATTGAGACCCCAGCCCACAATCACCCGGCCGTTGCCGCTCACTCTCACCGCGGTGGCTCCGCTGATCGCATAAAAGCCGGTCGTGGGATTGGGCAAGGCGATGGTCCCTCTCGCCGGTGTCCATTTGAACGCCACGCTGGCGCCGCTCACGGCATGGACTCCTGCACCCACGACCACTGTGCCGTCGGGGTTGATGGCCGTAGCGGTCACTGCGATGATCGCATCACCCGCATTGCTGAAAAGCTCCGGCGCCCCGCCATCGTCCCAATAGGCTGCCGCCTGCGTGGACAATCCCGTTTGGACCCATCCGACAACCCGCCGGCCGTCATCCGTCACGCCCAGGGCGCCTGCGCCAACGACAGGAGCCGGGTACTGCGGGAGCCAAGCGGCGATGGCCTGGGCGCGATCCCAGCGAAACGCCTTCCGTTCCGTGGTGTCCGGCAAACGAACACCGCCCACGATCACCTGACCGTTTCCGCTAACACCCCACGCCGTCGCCGCCCTCGGAGCGGAAGGGAATGGAACGAGTTGTATCTGCCCGGCGGCTGTCCAGTAAAAAGCCTCCTCTGTTCCACCGAAACTCCGGTCTCCCACGATCACTCCTCCGTCCGCGGAGATGGCATAGGCGGAATTGGCATACCAGTTCTGCATCCCGGGCAGCAACGCCACTCCCGCGCTCGTCCACCAGCAGGCCTGATTGGACGTGAGCGCCATGTTGCTGTAACCAACGACTTTGGTTCCATCCGCAGTCATCGCGTTCGCCTCACTCGGCCCGCCCTCCAAATGCGGCAGCGGGAGAAAGAGCGTCTGCGCGCGGGATTCGCATCCCGTCGCGAAGATGACAGAACAGACGGCGGCTCTTACGAGATTTCGCAGATGCAAAGTGGGTGGAAAATTCATGTCAGGTCAGGCACGTGTTGAAAAACCGGAACACAGCCATCATGGCCGGCATGGAGGACGACTGCTAGCAGGAATACGTTTCTCGAAGCGTGGCCTTAACGCCTGCCCAGAGGCGAGGGTTGGTGGGGGTTCGCCCGGATGACTTCGCGAGGCGCCGCGTGGCGACTTGCGCCGCGTTGCGGCAGCTTGGGCCCTTTAAGACTTCGCTTCGGCAATCTTAGATCGCCGGCCGGCTCTCGATGTGAAGCGTTGGGAACGTCTCCGAGCAGGGGCGGAAACTCGCGCGAAGGCCGGCCAAGGAGCTGACAACGGAGGTCCGGCAATGGAAGACTGCCTTAGAATGAGCTTTGATATTCATTCCCTGACCCCTCTTTCTGACGGGATCCGCTGGCGGAAGTAGAGGGCGGGATCGTTGGGGTGGATGGTAAAGGTATATGGGTGGCTGGCCCCGGCAATGGTGGTCCAGGCGATTAGGTTGGGGGAGCGTTCGAGAAGTCCGGATCCATTCCAGGAGATGGTCGCAGTGGCGCCGGAAACCTGGATGTCGATCGGCCCGAGCGGCGCAATGGGGAGTGCGGTCCTGAAGCGGCCGGTGGTACTGAAGAACTTGGCGCCGGTCCAAACCGCAGGGGCAAGATCGCCGGTAGTGGCGGCTTGTTCCAGAACGCCAAATACGAGCTGAAATTGGTACTCGTCTCCTGCAACGAGCGAGTTAGCCGCGAAGGTCTTGCTCCTAAAGGTGTCCGGGTCGCCCGTTTGTCCAAAAACCGCCGTGTTGGTGGTGAGGTTCCTCAGATGAAAAAAGGTCTGAGTCCCCGTTGAGGTTCCAGTGGGTTCGAAACCGCTCCAGTTGAACGTGATTGGCTTGGTTACGTCGGCGCCCTGAAGGTCGGAGTACAAAGAGCCCGTCAGATAGGGAACCGCATTGGGCCAACCCAGGTCGTTGAAGACCATGGTGTCGCTGTCGCCAGCGCGGGGCCCATTGGTGAGCGTGAATGTGTAGGCGCCCGTCGGATAGACCGCATTGAGAGCCGTTTCGGTCGGGAAGCCGCCGTGGCTGTAGGCGGTGCTGAAAGCTCCTCCCGGGGTCATATTGTGGGTAGTTGAGAGCGGGGTTTCGACGGTTCCGTTCTGGACCTCGTTGGCCAAGTTCGAGAAGACGCGTCCCGTGAACTGAAAGGCGTTGTGAACCGTGGGCTGCGCGTTGGAGTTCTGCGTGAAGTTCCTCCACCGCGCAACTTCGAAATAGGTGAGGTCCGCATGGGCGGTGACGAGGTGAAGCGACGCGGTTGCGCCAGCCAATAGCAGGAACTTTCTCATAGGACTGCAAGGAAATCGCTCTTAAGAACAGAGAGCATGGCAAGGGACTGGATTGTGAGGAGGTGGAAGGGAATGTGTGCTTGGGGCGCTGGGAGAATGATGATTTGCGGCGTGTTGCCAAGCCTTTTTTGATGACTTGCTGCTACTGCTTGATGGAATTTGCTTTCCCGTCCCAGGCGGCGCCCTCCCCGCCGGTCGGCGCGGGTTGGAGGGGGTTCACAGGGGGAGGAAGGGATGCGGACGGGACTTCAAAAGACAGAGGAGGGGCAGGAGGCGGCCGCTTGGGCCTCCGCCGCGATCGGGGAGATCACTTCCTCGCTCAGCGCCGGACATGTCTCGTCTTATTTTTCACATCCACCGGATTGGGCGGCACGGCCGTGCGCGCGAGTATGAGGTGAGCCTTGTCGGCGACGATCCACTCGACGGTCTCCCCCTTGCTGAACTCCATGCTCTGAGCAACCGCGGAGGGGAAGTTGATGTACCACTGCTCGCTGGCCTGACGCTTAATCAACTGGACTTTGGTTGGAAATCCCATGCTGCGAATACTAGTCAAACTTCTAGATAAATGTCGATAAGAAAAATCGCGCCCCGTGCTGCGACGCCCAATTCATCTAGTCATAGGCCAAACTTCCGTGTTTGAGCGAGACGCCCGAAACTGCTCGCGAGACGCGTGCGCTTCCCAGAATTTCGATGCCGTGGTCATCTTTCGTCTTCGCACGCCCCGGGTGTCCGATTTGCTCGCACAGGCTCCCGCATTGGTCGCCACACTGGCGAACGCCAATCCTGGCGACGGGCTGGAGACGGGGCTTCCGGGTTGAATCCTTTTGCATTCTGCTCCTGCGTCTCGTGAAGCATACGGGTCCCGCGTGCCGGCGTCCCACCAACAACTAGCAGAAATTCGCTTTTCAAAGCCTGGCCTTCCTGCCTGCCCAGCGGCGAGAGTTGGCGGGGGTTCAGGGGGAGCAAGCAAGCATGCCGGAGGCGTCTCTGAATCCGGCGAGAAGATTCGTTGTAACTTGCAGCTTCCCAAGTACATTTCCAAGGGCTAGGTCAAGCGCCTGGAGTTTGTATCAACTTGCTAACAAAAAAGCTCAGTATGGATCAGATCACACGCCGCCGTTTTGTCGGACGATCGGCCGCCCTCGGCCTCGGAGTGTCCGCCGGTCTAAGCACCCGGGCCATCGCCGCAAACAATAAGATCAGCGTCGCCTGCATCGGGGTTCGGGGCCGCGGCAACTCCGTAATGCACAGCTTCGCGGCTGAACCGGATTGTGAAATCACGCACATCTGCGATGTCAGAGAGCCGGTTCGCCAGCAGCGCGGGGCCGAGATGAAGGAGAGGACCGGTCGCATGCCTAAATTGGTCAACGATTACCGCGAGTTGCTCGACGACCAATCCATCGACGTGTTCATGGTCGCCACGCCCGATCATTGGCACGCGCTGCTCACCATCGAGGGATGCCTTGCCGGGAAGGACGTTTACGTCGAAAAGCCGGCCAGCCACAACATTCTCGAAGGCAAGACCGCCGTTGCCGCGGCGCGCAAACGAGATCGCATGGTGCAGATGGGCACGCAGATTCGCAGTTCCGCGTTTCTCAAGGAAGCCGTCGAGTATGTAGGCAGCGGGGCGCTGGGAAAGGTGATTTACGGGAAGGCCTGGGAAACCGATCGCAGCGGCGCGGTGCATCTGGCGCCAGATGGCGAGCCGCCGGCCGGACTGGACTACGACATCTGGCAAGGACCGGCGCCGGAACGTCCCTACAACGATTCCATCGTCGGAGGCGCCTGGCGATGGCTTTTCGACTACGGCACTGGCGACCTGGGTAACGACGGCGTCCATCGTATCGATTATTGCCGTCATGTCATGGGGTTGGACGGCATGCCTGATGCCGTCTGTTGCTCCGGCGGCAAGTTCTTCTTCGAGGACGACCAACAATGGCCCGACACCATGTTGATCAACTACGAGTATCCAGGCAAGGTGCTGCAATACGAAATGCGCCTCTGGTCACGCCCGAAGCTGTTCGACGCCACCGAGGGAGCGGCCGTGTATGGCGAGAACGGATGGATGCTCCTGACAAATTCTTTGTGGAAGGCTTACGACGCCGAGGGCAAACTGGCCAAGGAGGGCAGCAGTGACTCGGGTGACCAAGCCCACGTGCGAAACTTTCTCGACGCAGTGCGCAGCCGCAAACGCGAGTCCTTAAACCAGGACATCTACTCGGGACACGTCAGCACGGTGATGTGTCACGCCGGCAACATTTCCTGGCGGACTGGCAAGAAATTGCGGTTCGACCCTGAGACCGAGACTTTCGACGACGACGAGGCCAATCAATACGTCGGCCGCGAGCACCGCAAAGGCTTCGAGTTGCCTGAGGTCGCTTGACGATCTCACATTCCGAAGTTCACGCTGAGTCAGGAGTTGCCGGTAAGCCGCGAAGAGAGGGTTTCATGAGTGGAACGTCATCCGTGGTTCCCAAGACCAGTCCTGAGGCGGGCTCTTGAGACTGCTTGAGCCAGCAGACTCTGGTATCTGGCCAAGGCCGCCAAGCCCGCAAAAGAATCGAGAATCTCGCCAAGCAAGAGTTTGACGAAGTCTTTGGAGTGCGCGGCTGTGCCGCGCTTTTTCGAGGGATGCCCGTAGCGGAACGTTCCAACGTTCCGAGAGCCGGAGAGATGAAGGCAGGTTCGAGAACCACGGATGAACACGCTGCCCAGAGGCGAGGGGTTGGTGGGGGTTCAGTCACCGCCGTCGACAGCAGGCCCAGATCCCTGAACGCCCGCCCCATCGCCTCGAACGGCCTCAAATCGCTCGTCTCGAACACCGGAGCCTCCACCCCGTCGAATCCTCCACTTCACCGGCGATCAGTAGCTCTGATCAGGGTCAAACCTGTGATCTTGTTGAAGTGCTTCTCACCCCGGCTGCCGATCAGCAGCGGGTGATGGAGTGCGACCGCGGTAGCCGCAACACAAAGATCATTGGCAGGCACGGGCTCTCCCCGGGGCTGGAGATCCGCAAACAACTCGGCCCACTTTTCCGCGATCACTTCATCAAACTCGATGATGCCCACTCCTGCCCGGATGCGATCGAGCAGTTTCCGCCGTTTCAGCGCCCGGGGCGCCGAATCCGCCAAATGCACACCAGCGCACCCCTGTCTCGACATCTATCGGCGAGATCGCGCAAGAGACGCCTCGACAACCGCAGGAATCCTTCATAGCCTGAATCTGAAGACAGGCGCCTCTGGGTCCGCCGAGACAGGATGACACTCGGCTTTCGTCCAATCGCCTCACGACCCAACCATCACCGAAATACTCCTATGAATCTCACAATTCTCTTCCGGCGCCTCATTCTGGGGCTCTGCCTCAATTGGCTCGCGAGCACAGCCATGCTGCCCGGGCAGGAGGCGAACCCGGCCGGTCAAGCCGTCAAGTACTGCCGCTTCAGCATCGACGGGCGCATCGCGTTCGGGATCGTCGAAGGGGAACGTGTGCGCGAGATCTCCGATGCTCCCTATGCGGGCTTCAGGAAATCGGATCAGACGCATTCGCTTGAGGATGTGAAGTTGCTCGTGCCGGCGGCGCCGACTCAGGTGCTGGCCCTGGCGGGCAATTACCGGAGTCACCTGGAGGACGCTGAGGCGTCTCCCAAGTTCCGCATTCCGCAGCCGTTTTTCAAGAGCCCCTCTTCCCTCCAAGTCCACGGCGGGTCGATCGTGCTTCCGAAGGACGCCGGTCCGACCCATTACGAGGCGGAGATGGTGATCGTAATCGGCAAGACGGCAAAAAACGTTTCGAAGGAACAGGCGCTCGAATACGTACTGGGAGTGACTTGCGGGAACGACGTCAGCGAGCGTTACTGGCAGAACGACGAAGAGAACAAAGACGTCCAATGGTGGCGAGCCAAAGGTTCCGACACGTTTGGGCCCTGCGGTCCTTTCATTGTTGCGGGTCTCAATTACGACAACCTCAAACTGACCCTTCGATTGAACGGTGAGGTGAAACAGGAAGAAAGCACGCATTACATGATTCACGATGTAGCTTCGACGATCAGTTTCATCAGCCAATATGTGACGCTCCAGCCGGGCGACTTGATCTTCACGGGTACTCCCGGCGCCACCGGCGAGATCAAACCGGGAGACTTGGTGGAAGTGGAACTCGAAGGCGTGGGAGTGCTCCGCAACGAAGTGGTTCGCGAGGAGTAGTCGCCTAATCGCATGTTACGTAGATGTGAGATGGTTGTTGTCTCTTCCTAGACACTAGCCACTACGCACTAGTCGCCAGGCTCACACGGCTTGGGCTGGGAACGGGAGTTTGCCCGCGCGCAACACTGGGGCGATGGCCGGCGAGGGCCGGAACGCTCCCGTTTCACTCGAATCCTCTCCCGGTTCCGGACACCTCACACCGCTGCTGGGCACAGGGCAAAAGGAGGCCATCAACAACGATTCAAGAAGATCTCGAAGGCGCTGGCACAGGAAGAAGGACGGAGACAAAGGGGACACATCTCGACAATTGACAAAGGTCTCGCTTTGTGGTTAAGTGGCGGGCGTGGCGCGTCCATTGCGCATCGCGGTTCCGGGAGGACGCTATCACCTGACGACCCGCACGGCGGCGGGCACGGCGGTAAGCCGCTTTGGGAAGCGACGGAGGAAAAATGTGAAGCTCTCGCGGATTGTCGCCAGGCGCCAGGGACAATTGTCAAATATCGAGATGTGACCCCAATGCTTTCGGTAGAGCTTCACATAGCGCTTTACAGTGACCAGCGGAACCCCGAAAGCCTGTGCAATCTGGCTTTGGGTCGCATTGCCATTGATGACCAATTGGCTGCTGAAGAAGCGAAAGGTTTGCAAATCCTCGCAGTCATTGATGCGGGAATTCAGAGATGGGCGCC
Organism: Verrucomicrobiales bacterium; assembly: GCA_041749135.1. Taxonomy (GTDB): domain Bacteria; phylum Verrucomicrobiota; class Verrucomicrobiia; order Verrucomicrobiales; family DEV007; genus DATKCT01. The sequence continues at coordinate 11,385 of JBGTBW010000125.1, read as the reverse complement.
TCATGCTCCCGGCGGCTTGGGCACGGCCAGTCTGCGGCAAATCGATCTCGCGGTGAACTTCTTGATCTCCCGATGCCGCGGGACCGCCTGAATGTCGCCCGTCGCCGGGTTCATCCAAATCGAGTGGCGCGCACCTTCACGTTCCAGTCGGCATCCGTGAGTGGACAAGTGCGCCAGCAACTCGCTCCGCTTCAGGCGGTCAATATTTCGAGTCTCTCACCCTTGCCCAACGACTCGGCAGCCGTCTGCCTGCGGTATTCAAGAACCGCCCGCACCGCCGCCCGCAGATCTTCCAGGCATTCTTCCACGGACTCACCTTGGCCGTTGGCCTCTGGAAACTCGATGCAAGTCGAGGCATAGCCGGTTTCGCCATCCGCCGAACAATCGTGCAGCAATGCGGTAATTTCCATCATGCCAACGCTGCCCGGTCAACCGCCCGTTGTCAACCGGGCAGTCAACCGCTTCCGGCCCGTCTCGTGGAAACGATGATGTCTCGCTCAAGCTCCAGCACATACACGACCTCCCCACCGCCATGAGCGAATTCACCTGTCGAATCCACCTTGGCAGTCATAGCGGAAACGACTTTACGCTCAAAGATCCGGTCAGATGCCGTCGTGAAGCGCGTCCAACTAATCACATTTGAGCTTTATTAGTCAAGCCTTGCATACTGATCCCTGATTTCCCTCCCGCCTTTCCATCGATAGAGATGCAGGCGCGGATCTACGCAGCGAGCCTACTCTATCGACCTCTCCTTACCATAATCTCGCCTTGCACTTCCTTAAGATCTTCGAGAGCATCCATCACTCTCCGGTACCGCTCCACATCCATCTTTGTCAATCCGTATCGCGCCCAAAGTCGTCGGTTTTCCACTGCCATGGCCCGAAGCGTGGACCTGCCTGATTCCGTCGGAAATGGAAATGACCCCAGAGATGCGTATTATGGAGGACTGCCAGCCGCCCGGAACAGCTCCAGATCGCCCCCTCTCGGCAGTTCCCAAGTCATCTGATTGGCCGCTGCGGGCAAAGGATCTGTCGCTGGCTGCCAGCTCAAAAAGTCCTTCGTACGTTCCAAACGGTAGTGCCATCCGGGTATCGTCGGGAACGTCGCGAAAATCCGGCCGTCCGAACCCTCCTCGAGCAGCGGTCCCACAAGACCAAAATTCGGGTCGAGCCAACGCAACTCATACCCCAGATCCCCTGGCACAACCCCGTCCAGGCTGTCGAAAAGGAGCTGCACAACCGTCCGGCCAGGCCCGTCCACCCCCGGGCCGGCATACGGCAACCGGATCTCCGGTCCCTCCGCACGCGGATCGAAATTTGCAAGCCGGACCGAATCCGGCAGTCCGCTCACGACGAGTTCAAAGTGGTGGAAATTGCTGCGCGCAGGCCCCGTGACCGTGATCGTCTGACGATAGTACCCAGCAGCGGCGTCCCACTCCACAGCGCCGGCCTCCAAACCAGGCTCTATCGCCGTCGCCAGGTTTCGCGGAGTCCAATGCACGTAGGCCGGCCCCGCTCCCGGCAGCTCGATCACCCGCGGAATACTGAGTTCCGTATCCGTTAGGATCACGTGACCCGAATCCGCCCCAGTCGCCAGCAACCCATCCGGAGCCGCCGACACATTAGTCAACCGGTACCCGCCAGGATTCAAGGAGACCCACTCCTCTTCCGTGCGCCGCCACCGGCTGATCAACTGCGAGCTGTCCCCACTCACCGTGAAAAAGTCTCCGGCGGCATCCGCTGTCGTGCGGCGGCTCGCTCCGATCGAGAACTCTTGCATCGTCTCCCAGGTAGAAGGATCCCGCTCGGCAATCACTCCTCCCCTTACCGAAAAGATGTTTCCGCCGGCTCCGTTGAACACAGCATTCTCCGGGAACCTGTCAGGGTATGCAGCGAACTCGACGCTGGACCCTTCCCAAATCCGGAAAGCGGTTCCGGGCCCAAGAATCTCCTCCCCTCGCGACGCCAAGTAAAAAAATGAGACACGCTCATTCGGCCGTGCGCTGTTGCTCAGGAACCGCCATTCTCCACTCCAGGGCTCGTAGGATGCCAAGTAATAAGGATCAGTCGCAGAACCAGCCTGCAAGACGTGGATCCCATTAAACCGGTCGACAATCACCGCTTGCCCAGGCAATGTCGTCAATCCGAAGATGTTCCGGACGGCCGGCGGAATCGTCATGCTCTGAACCACGTCCCCGTCGCGGCTGATCTCCAGCAACTGGTCCCTGCGAACAGCGAGGAGATTCCCTGCCGTGAACCAAGGGGCCGATGCTCCGACCCTCAGCTCCGCGAACCGTGAGAATACGGAACCATCCATGTTCGTCGCCTCCACCCGGTACACTCCTGAATCGTCCTGCGTCAGTCCTCTCAGAATGAGTTCCGGCGACGTGGCTCCCGGTATGGCCTCCCAGCCTTTCCACCATTGATAGGTGAGCCGTGTTCCCGATATCACCTCGACACGAAATAGCGCTTCCTCTCCCACCCCGGCAGGGCGCGATTGCGGCTGGCGAATAATCACGGGCGGAATGCCTCCGATCGAATCCGTGAGCGGCTCCAAGCCGGGACCGCGCGTCAGGATCCGGACGATGTTCCCGTTGTTGTTCTCCCGCCTATCTAACGTCAACACGACGACTCCTCCGTCCGGCAAAGCATGAACCGCCGGCATAATTCCCATCAGGTAGACTCTAGTGCTCACATCAAAGTTCTCGTCGTACAATACGATCTCACTGAGGGAACCCTGATCCTGTGCGCTCCTCGCCGAGACCAAAGACCCCCCTGCAACTGCCGTCGAAATCCGGGCATCCCAGGCCGCGCCCGGCAGCAACTCGGCGAGAATATTGCCGTCTTCCGTCGAAATGACGTCCCCGCCCCGCGTCACATACCACTCTCCATCGGGACTCCACACGGAATCCAAGGGCGCTTCCCACGAATTCGGAGATCGCACCTGCACAAGCCTCTGCTCATCATCATGCCGGAACAGCAATGCATTCAGGGCTGCGTGTTCCGAAATCCCTTGCACCTCCATGGCGTTCAAGCCCAAGCGCACGATCACCGGTTGAACGGCTGAAGCAAAGGGCCCTTCGCGCGGTTGCGTCGCCGAAAGATCCAGAGTCGTCAGCAACCCATCTTCATACCAAAGCACCACGCTCCCCATTTCCCGCGCAGCCGCGACGCCCACGGCTTCCCCAAGAAGCGGGACGCTGTCCAAAAACACTCCATCTCGCCAATCATAACGCGCCAACGCTGGCTCGCCCGGAAGCAGAAAACACACCGTATCGCCCACAACCAGAGATCGCTGCCCAGCGAACGGCTGAAACCTCCATAGGGACAACTCGTCCCCACGGATCGCAGGACCGGGAGCAACCGGAAATTGCAGCGCAGGCAAATCCACCCGATGCGCCAAAAGCCCTGATTCCACACCCGCATAGGTTTGAAACACGAGCGCCTCGTCGCCCTGAACCTCAAGCGCCACTGCGCCCGGCGGAGCCGCACCGCGCGCCATCTCGCGTCCCCTTTCGAGGTCCTCATAAATAACGATCTCTCCTCCATGCAATTTCACCGGACGCTCACCCCAAAATGCCAGGTCATCCCATCCGGAACCTAGGCTCCCCGCAACTTCCAGAGGATCGAGCCTGTAGACAAGCCCATCATTGCCAGAGGCGAACGAACCATCTCCATTGGGCTCGCACTTCACGCCGAATCTCGGAAGGCCAGGCGCAAACTGATAATCAATGAAGGCGTCGTTGGGGCCAAACCTCAGAAGCGCAAAAGCTCCGCCGGCAATGCGATGCCCGGACTCCGAAGGAACTGCTATGACCCCCTTAAGGCCACTATTGACCGGGATCGTCCCCCGAGCAGCCCCAGTAAATTTGTCCACAGCGTCGTACTCCCGCCCGGAAAAGGCGTACAGCTTACGGCCCGCTGTGAAAATCGAGTAGCCGAGAGACCCGGCAGGCCGCACGTACACTGGTCCCTCCTCGCCGTCTTCCCACCTCCAAATCCCCGAAGTCATCATGAAAAACACGGCGTCTGCATCCGCCCACAACGCCTGAATGTTGTCGCTGGTTTCCAGCGGAGCCAGCCATTCCCGGGTAGACAAATCGTATCGCTGCAACGCGTCGGGCTGAGTCATCGCGAAGTAGAGGATCGATCCCCTTCGCGCCATGAGGCCAATAAAATCTCCACCCAAGCGCAGCGTTTCCGCACCTTGCTCGGCATAAAACTCGGACCGGCCGAGGGAATTGTACGGAATCAAAATATAAAGGTACACTACGCCCGGTTCCAGGCCCGAGTCCGTATACTCCGTCGTATTAGACGGCAATCGCGCAATCTCCGCATACTCGCCGCCGCCGTCCTCCCTCCGCCGCTCCAGAATAAACCCTTCCTCGTGTGCGGACTCGTCCCTCCAGCGTAACATAACGAAATCCACACCGCTCTCGACAACAACAAACCCGCTGGGCCGGTCCTCCTCACTCAACACATCGGAAAACGGCGTAGTTACCCGCACCGCAGCCGATCGCTCTCCCGTTCCCGCAGCGTTAAACGCCTCCACCCGGTAGTCATAGGTCGCACCCGGGGTCAATCCCGTGTCGGAGAAAACCGTGGTGTTGGCGCCGGCGATACGCGTCACATCCTCGCCTCCCCCCGCGGCTCCCACCCGCGAACGCAGGATCCGGAATCCCGACTCGTTCGCCGCATGATCGTCCCACTGCAGCACAACCCGGCTCGCAAACACTTCGATGGCGCGAAGATGATAGGGTTCCCCGCCCGGAAGATCGTCCGACGCTACGGTGCTCGTCTCCACCTCCTCAGACGGTTCCGACCGGAACGCCTCGCTCAGCGCGAACACCCGCAACACATAATTGACGCCCGGAACCAGTCCCGGGACCTGAGCCTCGGCAACCCCGGGGCCCACAAGCGCGCCGCGTCTCCAAAGACTCGCCGCTTGCTTCTCCCTATACTCGATCTCGAAACCCGTCTCGTTGTCGCTCGAGTCCGTCCACGCCAATCTCAGGGAAGACGAGGATCTCTGCGTCACTCTCGGCTCCCACGGAGAGGCAGGCCGGCGAGGTGAAACGAACTCATCGGCTAACGTGCCTGCGGAAATATACCGGATGCACGGAGCGCCTTCGATCATCGTCACAACAATGAGCTTGTTCGCTGCGGCGACGATCGCATTAGGCTCTCCGGCGATTGTGCGGCTTTCAGTTAAACTGTAGGCGGCTCCCGTCCACCGCTGAATCTCCGTTTCATTGGAGCCTGCCTTCCGGAGCGTAAACAACTCTCCGCCTAACCAAGAGCCCTTGTCAAAAGCATTCCCGAGCCGCGGTCCCGTCGTATACCCAAACGCCCCTTGCGCGTTCATGCTGACTCCTGCTCCAGTCATCACAATTCCGCTCCCAGGCTTCGGCACGAGCGGCGCAGCCAGCCCGAAAGGCAAAACGCCTTCCAAATCGAACATCCCGTCTGGAGCGATCGAGCGGTAAGAGCCGGAGCCCCTCTCAGGCAAAAAGAGCGCTCGACGGAGAAACGGCGACCACTCCGTAAACCGGACGTGCAACGGCGTGACCGAGATGTCCACAACTGTTCCGCCGGCGTCATAGAGAAACGCCAGCGGGTTCTTCGCCGCAAGCACCCAAGAATCCGCCGCCGCAATGCTCACCGGCGGATGCAGGGGCAGCGCAAATGGCCTCTCGATCCCCAAGGGATCCGCCGCATCCATCACGGTGATCGCATCCTTGTATGCCGTATACACACGCTCCGCTTCGCCCGAATACGCGGCCGCAACCGGAATGCGCGTCAACGGTCGAGGCTCGACATACGCGTTCTCCGCCAGGGACCAGCGGAAAAAATGCCGCGCGGAAAACGCCCCCATCCAAACAATGTCCGATCGATCCGCAAAACAAACGTCCGGCGCAAAAACATTCCCTTGGCCATACAAAGGCTCCGCCGAAACGGGCCGCCGGAGTTCGTCAAACGATGCCGTCCGCACTTCGATCCCGTTCGCATGCCGCGCGCTCTGTCCAAAACAATAAATGGCGCCGCCCGCGACGGCGATCCGGGACAATCCTGTTCCGACAGAAAGGCGGCCCCTTTCGTCGAAATCCATCCCAAGCCGCACCAACTCAGAATCGCGCAAGATCACATACCCATCTCCAGTAAACGCCAGGTCTTGAAAAGGCCCTCCCAGCGATGCTTCCAACCCCAAGTCTTCTGCCCGAAGAACAGGTCCTGAATTCGGAGCGACAAGTTGCTCGCCCGGCAACAGGTAGACGCGGTCAGGATTCCAGTTCCAGAAAAAACTCTCTTCACCGGCGCTTCCTACGAAGTCTCCATCGCTGTCGAACTCCATCCGTACAAGGCGCCCCGAGTCGCGAACGCCATAGGCCCGCCGTTCGCCGGAATCGAGCGCAATACCGCGTGCCGCGGGAAACTCGGGTGCGTTCCCCTGCAGTACTTGCCCGGTATTTCTGTCCAACACAAGTTGATCGCCCACGTAAATCCGTTCGCCCACGCTGAAGTAATCCACCGAGCCAAGCCCGCCGGAATGCAAAACGCGCGCCGCTCCGTTTTCGTCCAACTCGACTAACTGATCGTCGATCGTGGCAAGCAGCCCCCGGGCGTCAGCCCAAAACTGCAGAACCGGTCCCGAGACCCTCCAGGGCTCAAGCCACGACCCGGTTTGCAGGTCAAAGCGCTCGATCCGTCCAGGATCGACGATCGCAAAATAGAGAATTCTGTTCCTTTCCACGCACTTTCCGATCCAAAAACCCTCCGCCGCCGGCAGCGTTTGCCATTGCGTACTTCCAGTCGTCGCTCCTAATCCGAAGCCGTTGTAGGCCGTGATCCGAATGAAATAATGCGCTGCCGGCTCCAATCCTTCAATCCGGATCTCGGACTCCCCAGCGCCGGTTCGCGCAATTTCGGCTAACTCCGCCACGCTCTGCCCTAACTCAATCAGGTATCCGTCCTCGTTTAAGAAACTGTCTTCCCAACTTACCCAGAAGCCGTCGCTGAACACCTCCGCATCAGTGATCTGGAACCTTCCCTCGGGCGGCGCGTCGTTCCTGCTCAGGGTAACCGCTTTGGCTGCTTCAGAGCGATCGCCCAAAAGTCCTCCCGTAAACGCTTCCACCCAGAACACGTACGCCGTCGACGGAGTCAATCCCTCCACACGGTGCTGCCGCGTCCCGGCAGGAAGCTCCACGACTTCTACATTCTGACCAGCGCCTTTCCAAAGCACTCGGAACCCTGACTCGTTCGTCAGCCGGTCGTCCCAAGTCAGTGTCACGGATGTGCTCGACCCGTAAATCGCCCGGAGATCATAGGGACCTCCCAAATAAGCCGCAGCCGCTACGGGGAGTGCCCCGGTGGGATCCGACACACCCAGGGCATTCCGGGCGCGCATACGGATCACATAGCTTTGAGAGTCCGGAAACCCTTGCAAGTTCGCCTGCCGGAACGACCCCGGAAGCTCCGTTGGCCACATCTGCCACTCCATCTCGCCCGAACTTCGGTACTCCACCTGAAAGGCCTCCGCAGATCCCGTTGGCTCGTCCCATTCGATCGTCATTGCATCCGCGGACCGGCCGGCCAACACGAGATTCTCAGGGGCGACAGCAAGACGCGGCTCCGACCACAGGACGTTAAGAGTCCCATCTAAACAGTGGATCCTGGGGACCCACCGATAGCTGGAGACTACAATCACCTTGTCTCCGTGCGCGAGAACATGCAACGGACGCCCTGGAGCCAGAGTGCTGCCCACCACGCTGCTCCTCGATGCCCAGTAGCGCGTAACTTGCGTATCGTCGCCTGCCGGACCAATGCCAATAACATCTTCCCCATTCCAAACAGCCGACACCGTCCCAGAAAACTCATGCTCAAACGGTCTGTCGTCCCGAAAACCAGGTAATCTGCCCAGCACTGTACCGGCATCGACATCCATCACTTCACCGAAGCTCGTTACTCCCCGTCGCGAGTCGTTTTCACCGCCCGCCTCGAAGGCCATGGGAAAGCCTTCCACAGGCAGGCCGCGGCCTCCGCCCAAACCTCCGCCGCCCGGGGCCGCTATCCCCTGAATGCTTCCGTCGCGGTAGAACAACCACCCATGACACCCGCTCAGCAGTGGCCAAGAAGGGAACGATGCGTGCGCCTCGCCGGGCAACCGCGTCCCATCCGCAGAATACAAGCGGAGGAGACGTCTTCTCTGCAATTCTTCCTCCCCGCTGTCCTGTACCCGCGAATTATTCCAAGCCGCCACAGCATCCCCAGTCGTTGCGAGCACAGCCGGATCGACGGTCCCCTCGACCACGCGGGTCGAAGTTCCGCTGTTCAAGTCCAAACGCCACAAGTCTCTCGACGCCGTTGTGTAAAAAGCCCGGTTCCGACCCTCCACGGGCACAGCCGCGACTGGGCTGCCCTCCAACCCAAACGGCGTCAGGTAGGTCCGCCCGGTCAGCGAGAAACGATTGAGTCTGTTCCGCGCACTGTCCGGCAAATACAGCGTGTCCCCTGAGATGAACGCTGCCTGAACTGCTGCGGGAGCACTCGCGGGAGCCGGCTCGCTTCCAGGCAACCCTAACTCTCCCAACGAAACGCTCTCCGCCGCGATTCCTAACTCGCCAGAATCCGTTCCTTGAAAAAGAACGAGCCGATCGCCTTCACGAACCATCGCGTGCGGAACACCCGCCAACGGGAGCCGCCCCGTCTCGCGAAAACTCAGGTCGTAACCGATAAGCGCATCGTTGGTGGCGACCACAATCTCGTTCGAGGAGGTAAACGCGGCGTGGAGCACCGGATTGACCAGCCGGGCCAATTCCTCAAACCGCGCCTCGCTGTAAACCGCTCCCTGCCGCGTGATCAGAATTCCTCTGCGAGAAGACGGGTGCAGACCCTTAGAGGTCACCACATCCGCCGGAACAGCAGTGTTCCGCCGATACTCGAGAACAGCCCCCTCATTCGTAAGACGAAGCCGCTGTGGCCACGCACCAAGGCTCGAGGAATCTTGCTCATAAAACTCCGGCTCATCGCCCCGCTGCACTGCGGCCTCCGAAAACCGGAACTCATTGGTAGAGCGCGTGACTTTGGGCGAAGAGCCAAGAGGAAGCTTCCAAATCTCCAGATACTCGTCGCCAATCGCAAGGTGGCCCGGCCAGCTTCCGAGAAATGCAAAGCTCGTGCTCCGATTCGTGGGGAAAGAGTTCCACTCTCCAGCGGCCGCGTCCCGGTGCACGACGCGCGTGTCCGAGGCCACGAAGATTCCGTCTTCCGAAACGGTGAGATGCTTCGCCTTCCCAATCAGATTCTCCACAGGCATCACAGGCAACCACGCACCCGGAGCCAACTCGTACACGGCGACTCGCAACGGCGTGTCGAGAAGGAAATACACGGCCTCCGGCTGGACCTCGACATCGATCACCTCCGGACCGGCAGGCTGGCCCCAAAGGGCGGCGTCCATTCCTAACACAGGCCATACGTCGTTGTGTTTGTGGACTTCTACCGCCAGAACATTCTCTCCCGGCTGCAAGAAAGCAGGATCTACTGCTCCGTTGTACGTCGTTTCCCCAAACCTCAAAGCGTAGGTGTTCTGCGTCACGTCGCCATCAGGCATACCCACCCGCGCAATCTCCCAGCCGTTCAGATAAACAACTGCGCCGTCCCAGCAATGAAGTTCCAGCCGGAGCCCCTGGAGCCGCTCCGGATTCGTTACGTGGAACCGCTTCCGGAAGTAAGCGGCGACGTTCAGATACTCGTCGTCATTCCCTTGGCTGATCTGAGTCCCTTGAAAATGCAGGCCGTAGCCAAGGGGCGTCCGGCCGGCCTTCCAAAAGAAGTCGTCATAAGCCAAATCGGTCCACCCAGCAGGAGGATTGCGATGATCGAAATACTTCCACTCCGTATCCGGAGACACCAGCTCCACCTCCCGTGGCCAGACGGATACAGCGGAGGCCAGCAAGATACAAAAAATCCCTAAGCAACGCATAGACCTCCTAAAAGCCCTATACAGGTCTCTCGTCGCCTGTCGAGCCGGATTCGCTGGTCTCCCGCGATCTCGTCGCTGCCAGGATCCGTTTGCCAGCCGCCCGGGATACTTCGTGCACGAACTGCTAGGAATCGCTTTTCAAAGGCTGCCGGTCCCGCCTGGTCAGAGGGGCGGATTGGAGGGGGAGGAAGGGGTGCGGATTGGTCATCCTGGTTCGTTTCCGGTAGTTTCAGGCGGAACCGGCGCTTCGGTCCAGGGTAGTGTCGAGGCGTTTTGCGCTTCTTGGGCGCTCTTTCCGGGACACGGCTCCGCCGGGCGGATGCCGCGATCAAGCTCCAGCACGGTCCTCAAGGGGTTCGGGCTGGCCGCTCAACCGGTCTGGTAGACTGGCAATCCGTCGCCTGGCGGGCGGCAGCGAAGTGATGCCTTCCCAGAGTTCATGCAGGCGCAGGAAGGATTCGATGGCTTCCGGGCTGAGGAAGGAGCCGGCACGTTTCATGAGCCCCTGGCAGGCGGGGCAAGGGAGAGGATCATCGTTCCAGTGCGGAAGATGAGGTCACGCCGCAGGGGCTTGAGCGCCCGGACGGTTCGCGCCTCGGGAGGCGGAAGGATGAACAGAGACAGAGACACAGGGAGTCACATCTCGACAATTGACCAATCTTTCGCTTTGGTTCGGCCGCCGGCGTGGCACGTCCCTTGCGCATCCCGATTCTGGGAGGACGCTCTCACCGGACGGCTCGCAGAAATGAGCGTCGCGACATCTTTCGCGACGAGCGTGACCGCGAGCATTTCCTGGAGTTGCTCCGAGAGCTGCCTGAACCCTTCGCCGTGCTCCTGCACGCCTATGTCCTGATGCGCTGCCATTTTCATCTCCTCCTGGAGACCCCGGAGGCGAACCTCAGCCGGGCGGCTCAGTGGTTGAAACCAAGGGGAATCCGCAGGAACAATCCCCGTTGCGCCGTATGGGCTGGGGTGTGGGCTGGGAGCGGATTGTGCGGGCGGTCGAATCGATCAAGGGCGAAGAGTGGGAGAGTTTTCGGGACCGGCACAGGGATTGGGAGCGGGATGGGGCGTTATGGCTTGGGCGACGGGAAGAGAGGCTGACTTTGGCGGAGTCGGCGGAGTGGGCCGGGGTGCTGGGCTACACGGCGGCAGGCACGACGGCGAGCCGGTTGGGGAAGCGGCTGAGGAAAGTTAAGAAGCTCCCGCGGATCGTCGCCACGTGCCGGACACAATTGTCAAATGTCGAGATGTGAACCCATTTCATCCCAAAATGCTGGCGCAGGAAGTCCACCGCTGCACCATGCCATGCGGTTGCCGGGTTGAGAAGGAGTCGCCCTTGGCTCGTTTCCAGGCGAGGAGCCGCTCATAGGCGTGGAGAAGGACGCCGCGTGACAGTTCCGC
>JBGTBW010000124.1:0-6315 GCA_041749135.1 Verrucomicrobiales bacterium | reverse complement strand
TATCCCAAGGGGATCTGTGACTGACGAGCAACGCAGCCAGAAGCCAAAATCGCCGCAACCCTTCGGGCAAAGAGTCTTTTGGCCTGGGGCGTCGTTGCTCCTTCGTTACAGATCCCTACGGATATGCGCCTCACTCGCGCCCCGCCCCAGGCCAAAATCCCTCTTTGCAGAGTGTATTCTATCCTACGGTCTGGTCAGAGTAGGGAAGTCAATGATCTTGTGCACTGTAGGCGCCAGACAGACGCTTTAGCTGCGCCAGGAGACTCTCCACCGCCGCGGTCACAGCGCGATCGACGCTTTCGCGCGTGAATCCACCGAGGTGCGGGGTGGCGATGACTCGAGGATGCCACGCCAGCGGGTCGTCTCCAGGCGGTTCCTTCCGAAAGACATCCGCGGCGTAGCCGCCCAGCCGGCCGGAGTCGAGCGCCCTGAGAAGCGCCTCATCGTCCACCAGCTCGGCGCGGGCGGTGTTGATAACAAGGGCTCCTGCGGGCAGGCAGTCGAGCCGCGCCACATCGAGCAGCGGGCCGTCCGCAGCCGGCGGGCAGTGCAGGCTCAACACCGCACTCCCCGCCAAAACTTCCTCCAGCCCGGCATAACGAAATCCTGGTCCGGCGGAAAAAGCTGGATCGGGAACGGGATCGAATGCCAGCACCCGCATGCCGAAGCTCGCGCCGAAGCACGCCACCTGACGGCCCACGGACCCGCAACCGGCGATCCCGAGGGTGCGTCCCTCCAGCTCGATGCCTTCGCGCCGGAGCCACTCGCCCCGCTTCAACGCGGCGTCGCTCTGAGGGATGGACCTGGCCAGCGCAAGAATCAGTCCCCAAGTTAGCTCCGCGACGCCGCGTGCGTTCGCTCCGGGGGTCCGTAGCACGGAGATGCCGAGAGCGGCCGCGGCCTGCAAATCGATGTTGTCCACTCCGGCTCCGTTCCGGCTGATGACTCGCAGCCCGGGAGCCGCCCGCAGAACCGCGGCGCTCACCGGTTCCACCCCGGCCAGGTAGCCGATGCAGCCGGGCAGAAGCGCCCGCAGGTCCTCCTCCGCCGGCAGGCGACCGGGGGCCGAGAGCGTCACCTCGAAGCCGGCTTCCCGCAGCAGTTCGAGTGCCGGGTGACCGTCCCGCGTCACCGACCGCGGCGTCACCAGGATGCGTCCGCGCGATCCAGCCATGGCTTCATTCCACCGCCACTTCCCCGTCGCGCCGGAAAACGCGCCGCGGAAAGCCTTCCTGCTCGATGTCGCCGTAGTTATGCCCAGCCTCCGCTGGGTAGACGCAGAAGGAAACGAGCGGTTCGTCGCCGGTGTTGACGGAACGGTGCCCCCAATAAGGCGGCACGTAGACCATGCGACCCGGGCGAAACTTTTCCCAACGGCATTCCCCGTCCGGCGTTTTCATCAGCATCAGTCCTTCCCCGCGCAGGGCCAGGTAGATTTCCCCGGTGTTCAACCGGGTGTGGAAATGGCCCTTGGTCATGAAGCATTCCTCTCCGACGACGCCGGGCAGCAGGCGGCTGATGCAGAACATCAAGTGCCCGTATTCCTCCGGCGTCGGAGACTCCAGCACCTCGTAATGGAGCGGGTCGTCCTCATCCGCGATGAGCCGTTCCAGGGCGGCGGCGTCCCGGTAATGGCCCCGCATGGCGGAAGCCCGCCGCTCCGTGCGGCGTTGCGGATTCTCCATGAGCCCGGCGACGAGATCCAACTGCACTGCAAATGGTTCAATGAGACTGGTCTGCGGATCGGCGGCGAACATAACGGCAAAAAGGGATGAGCAAAGGGGACGTTTGGTTAGGCGCGGGCGGCGGCGGCCAGGCGGGAAAGCTCCTCAAAGCGCGGTCCCGCGGTGGGGATCTCCACGTCAAACACGTCGGCGATGACCCGGGTCCAGCCGTGCAGAAAATAGACCCAACCGTCCTCAATGGTCAGGCGGTCTGCTTCCTGCCGGGCCCGGGCCTGCCGCAGAAAAACGAGATCGCCGCGGTAGTTGAATTCCCAGATCCAGCCGTCTCGCGGAAAGACCGCCGCATCGGTCAGCGGCGAACCCGGAGCGTCCTTGCCGAGCCCGGTGGCGTTGCACACGAGCGAGCCGGGCGGCAGCCGCGCCAAAAGAGCGTCGTTGTCCTCCGGCCGGGGGACGAGACGGCACTCCACCGGCAGGCCGTGACCGAGTTTCTCGTGCAAAACGCGCATCGCTTCCAGCCGCGGCGCGCTGCGGTTGGAAACGACGATCCGCGAAGGCCGGTTCAGCCCGTGCTCCGGTTTGCTGAGGTGATAGGAAAGAGCCGCCGACGATCCTCCCGCCCCGATGAGAAAGGCTTCGGCTCCGGTCCTCTCCCAGTGCCCGGCCGGGAGGAACGCGTCCAGCGCCAGACCGCTGGTCAGGGAGTCGACGGCGCGGCCGATGAGTCTGCCTTCCCGTTTGAAGATGCTGCTGACCTCGCTCATCAGCTCCGCCAGCGGATCGAGTTCGTCGAAAAGATCGCGGCAGGCCGTCAACAGATCGATCTTGTGGGTCGTGACCAGCGCGCCGAGGGAGAGCGGGTCTGTCGCGAGGAAGCGGACCATCGCCCGGTAACGTTCCGGGGCGTCGTGGAGCCGGAAATCGACCCCGGCCAACCGGCAATCGCCAAGCCCGAGAGTCTCCGCCCACAGCGGAAAAACCTTCATGATCGACGACCGGGCAGTGGTGACTCCGAAGAAATACATCGTCGGCTCCTCCGCCGGGGCGGGGAGGGAAAAAGAGGGCTCGATCTCGCTGGTCATACTGAGTTAAGACAATGCACCTGGAACCGCCAGATCCGTTACAATCTCCTTCGATCCTCGGCCCAGGATTGCAGGCAGTCCAGCAGCTCCGCATAACGGACGGTCCGGCGCCAGTAGAGTCCGGCGAGCGCGCGGTCCGGCTCGGTGGCTTGGCCTAACTGAACCCAGGACTCCGCCGCCATCGCCACATCATCGTGCACGCCGGCCGCCCAGCCCGCCAACAAAGCCGCGCCCATGGGGGCTCCGCCGCCGCGCTCGATCCGCACCAGCCGTGTCTGCAGCGCGTCGGCCTTGATCCTGTTCCAAAGCGCGCTCTGTTCTCCGCCTCCAGTCACCCGCAGCTCCATGCATTCCGTCAACGGAGCCAGCCGCAGCAGGACTTCGCGATAGAGGCCGTATTCCAGAGCAACCCCCTCTAGGACAGCCCGGTAAAGGGCTCCTGTGCCGTGGTCCCAAGTCAGACCGGCCCATGCGCCCCGCAACCGCGGCCAGCCCGGGGACACCCGCCCTCCGAGGTGGGGCACGAAAAACGGGAGATCATCGGCCGGTTCCACCGCCGCAGCCAGCTCGGCCAGACTCTCTAGCGAGAGCGCCTCTCCCTCGCCCGCCGAGCCCAGCTCGCGGCGGAACCATTCCAGGTTCATGCCGCCGCCGTTGATGTAGGCGTAAGGGTGCCAGAGCCCCGGGGTGACGGAGCGTCCGCAACCCAACATCCGGTGTTCGTGGTCGGCCACGAACTTCGATGTGGTGGCAGCGAAAACCGATGCGGTCCCCGCCACGTCGACGCAAATCCCTTCCCGCGTGGCTCCACAGGACAGGAAACTCGCCGCCGTATCCCCGCAACCGGCCGCCACCGGCGTTCCTGGCGGCAACCCGCAGGCTTCCGCCATCGGAGCCGTCAGTCGCCCGACGATTTCCTGCGGCGCGACGATCCGCGGGAGCTGGCGCGCGTCGATTTCGAATTCCGCGCACAGTTCCTCGTCCCAGACCGCTCGCCGATTGTCGGCGAACCCCGAGAAATGCAGGTAAGTGTGGTCGAGAAAGGCTTCCTCCGCGCTCAACCCGCAAAGCCGCATGGCCGCATACCCGCCCGGCTGCACCCAGCGGGCCACCGCCGCGCAGACATCCGGCCGCTCGTGCTTCCACCAGAGAATCTTCGGTCCGTGATTGAAACTGGGCACGTTGCCGGTCTTTTCCAGCACCGCGTGCCCGGCTTGCGCTTGCATCCGCTCGATCCAGGGCCCGCAGCGGGTATCGAGCCAGGAGTCGTAAGGCGTCACGCAGCGCCCGTCGGAGCCGATCCCCAGAATGCCGGCCATCTGCCCGTCGATGGCCAGGGCCGCCACAGTCCCGTGCTCCCCCGCCGCAGCCGCACGTTCCATGCATCCACGGATCGTCCGGCAAACTGCAGCGACCTGGTTCTCCGGATCCTCCTCCAGCATGCCCGGACCCGGCCGGGACGGTTGGGAAGCTTCGAAAGCCTCAGCCAAACAACGGCCGCCGGCAGCGTAGAGCCCCGCTTTGGAGCCCTGTGTGCCGATGTCGATCCCGAGCAACCAGTCGTTCATGCCCGGCTCAATCCTCGAACGCGATGCGCGCTTTCAACCCACGGCCGCTCGCCGCCGCTTCGATGGCTTCCGCCGCGCCGGCGACGGAATGCGTCGAGGTCACCAGATCATCCACCCGCACGACGCGAGCGATCAGCAGATCGAGCGCCTTGCGGAACTGCGCCAGGCTCTGGCGCGTGGAGCCCGTCACCTCGATCTGCCGGTAATGGATGAGGTTGGTGTCCAGCGCCACCCGAGAGCGGTCCTTGGGCAGTCCGCCGAAGAAGACGACGCGTCCGTTGACCGCCGCCAGCTCCACCGCACGCGCCTGCACTTCTGGAACCGGACAGGCGGTAATCACCACGTCGGCCCCCGCGCCGCCGGAGAGTTCCATGAGCAGCTCGCCCGGATCGCCCGTCGCCGTCCGCAGCTCCGGAACAAGCTGGCGAGCCAGTTCGAGGCGCTCGGGATGGATGTCGCTCAAAATGACGACGCCCGCCCCCACAGCCCGCGCCAACTTGGCGTGCATGACGCCGATCGGCCCGGCGCCGACCACCAAGACCACGTCTCCGGGGCCGGTCCGCGCCTTTTCATAGCCGTTGTAGACGCAGGCCAGCGGCTCCACCAACGCCGCCTCGGCGAAGGACAAAACCTCGGGGATGGAAAAAATGTTTCCCTGTTCCACCGCGAGCGCCGGGATCCGGACGTATTCGGCAAAGGCGCCGTGCTCGTGGATGCCCAGGGCCCGGTAACCGGGGTCGAGATGACCCAGTCCCAACACCGTGAGCTTGCTGCTCACCGGGTTGTAATTCGGAGCCACGCAAACCCGGTCGCCTTTTTTCCACCCCGTCACTCCCTCTCCCACTTCCGCGATGTTGCCGGCCATTTCGTGACCGATGATGAGTGGTTCCTCCTCCGAGGCGAAGGCGTGCCCATGGCGAAGCATCCGGATATCGGTTCCGCAAACCGACGCGCTCCGGGTCGTCAACAGGATTTCACCGGGCCCGAGGCGGGGCTCGGCGACTTCCCGGATCCTGAGATCCCCTTTTCCATGCAGAAATGCCGCGAACATGACGTCTCCAGGACCGGCTCCCCTAACCGCTAATCTCCTTCAGCCGCACCGGCCGCCGTTCCCGAATGGAGCGGTTACCGGCCTCCACCACGGCCACCGCGGCCTGCCCGTCGGCCGCACCAACCCGCGGCAGCTTCCCCGTCCGCACGCACTCCGCGAAATCGCAGTCCTCTTCCAGGTAGGCCTCCTGGAAAAGGCCGGTCCACGAAAGCACCGCGCCCCGTCGCAGCTCGTGGTCCCGCGTGCAAACCTCGACGCCCCCCGCCTCCAACGACCCGATCCGGATGAGCCCGTGGGTTCCCAGAACCTCCGCCCGCGCGTCGTAGGCGTACTGCACGCCCTGGGCTCCGCTCACGGAACCGTGGGCCCCACCCGCAAACCGGACGCTCATGAGCACCTGGTCGTAAAAGTCCGGGAATTCAGCCCGCGCCTCCGGAGTGCGGAAATTCCCCGCCAGGGCGTAGACCTCCTCGATCTCGTCGCCGGCCAGCCAGCGCAGGGTGTCGATGTCGTGGCTGTTGACCTCAGCCAGCGGACCGTTGCTCACCGACAAGTCGAACATCCACGGCTTCGGGTAACTGGGCCCGTGGGTGCGGGACGACACCTGCACCACCGCTCCTATTTCCCCGGCGGCGATCCGCTTTTCCGCCCCCACGAACCCCCGGTCGAAGCGCCGCATGAACCCGATCTGCAACACCACCCCGGCCTGCTTCGCCGCCGCCGCCATGGCGCCGCATTCCGCCACCGTCATGGCCATCGGCTTCTCGCAGAGGATGTGCCGCCCTTGCTCCGCTGCGGTCAATGTGATCTCGCAGTGCCACTTGGTTGGCGCGGCCACCACCACTACGTCCGCTCCCGGACACGCCAGGGCCTCCCGGAAATCCGTAGTCGCCCGATCGGCGCCCAATTCCCGCGCCGCCGCCTCCGCC
>JBGTBW010000123.1:0-5257 GCA_041749135.1 Verrucomicrobiales bacterium | reverse complement strand
ATCCGTGGTTAGCGAAGCTGGCTTAACGAGCCTCTTCGGCCCGGGCTACGGCCTGATTTCTGACCCACGGATTGCGCGGATTAGGCGGCTGCGCCGCCGATGCAGTCCTGCATCCCGCATCCTGCATCCTGCATCCTGCATCCCGCATCCTGCATCCCGTATCCTGGAGGGGCGGGCTCCCGCACGCCCTGTCCTGCGATAGGTCTCCGTCCCAGGACCATGACCCCCGCCTGCACCCGCGCTGCCTACCCAAGCTCCTCCCGGTCCACGCGATCCATGACCTCCTGAAACCTCTGCCGCAAGGGAGCGTTGTCCTGCCAATTTCTCAGAAAGCGGTCCCGGTCCGCCGCGCGTCCACGGAGAAAGGAGCTCCGGACCCTGGGAAAGCGGAGGCTGTCGAGATCGAGCATGACCAGGTTTCCGACGGGCCCCATCACATAGTTCGGGGCCTTGGTGTCGCCATGTACCGCCTGGATCCGGGCGAGCGCCCGCCAGAGACGTTCCCACGCTTCCAAGACCTGCCTGGCCCGCGGGCTGTCCGGACTTTCTCCGGCGAGCCAGGCGTCCAAACGCGTTCCTTCGACCCTCTCCAGAAGCAAATACCGCCGACGGTATCCAGATCCTGCGCAGCCTTCCACCAACGCCAAGGGGCGGGCCGTGGCGATGTGCGCCACCCGCAAGGCCTGCGCCCCGTTCCAGGTGATCGCCGCGCGGCCAGGCACACAAAACGACAATAGACGCCGCACCGCCGGTTCCCGGTTGTAGCGCTTCAACACGTAGCGGAGCCCCTCCAGTTCTATCTCCGCCACCGTGCACGTTCCTCCGGCACGATTCTTGAATTCGCGCGTCGCGTTCTTCAAGACCCCGTCCGGATCGCGTAATAAAGTCCGCAAAGCCGCGTCAGGCAGGTCCCGCACCGCCCGGATGCGGCGTTTTCCCTCTCTCCAAACACGGTGCGCGCTGCAGCTCCGCTCCCCTTTGCGCCGCTGTTCCCTGAGGAGCGCCCGGCGCTCGACGATCATCCGCTTCCGGACGGCCTCCCGGAACCTCCCCTCATCGCCCACCGCCGCTCCCGCCATGTTTAGGTAGGCAGGGAACACGCTCCACAGCGCGTCTTCCCACAGGGGATTCATCCGGACAAACCACGCCGCCAGATTGCAAACCCTGCCGCGCCTGCTCATGGGCTCCCTTGCAAACGCGAAACCGGCCGCGTCGAGAGCGTAAAGCTTTCCCCCAGAGACGCCTACGTTGCCCCAATGGCTGTCCGTCTGCCACATTCCCGCCGCGTGCTGGCGGGCGAGCAACTCCAGCAGTAGCGCCATCCAGCCTGGTCGTTCCCCGCTCGAAGCGCGGAAAAACACTTCCTCTCGCAGACTCCGGGAGCCATCGAGCCATGCCAAAACCAACGCCTCCGCTCCGTCCGGCGTGCGGCCTCGGAACAATGGCTCCGGAACCGGCAAACCCACGGCATCCAGGCGCAGCAAGTTCCGCCACTCCCGCTCCGAGTCCCGCGCCTGACGCGGATTCGGCAGATAGAGTTTCACGGCAACCTCCCGGCCGTCCTCGGCTTGCGCCCGGTAGACCACCCGCCGGCCCTCCAGCGAGCGCAACCGTTCCACCGGGCGCAGCCGAATGACAACCTCTCCAGCTTCGAAGGAACCACCCCCTCCCGCCGGGATGATCTCAAGCAGACGTTCGCCGGCGGTTTCAGCCATCCCCGCTGCCATCTGCATGCGACAAGTCTCCACGGCTCCCCCATGCGGAGCAAGCGCGGCCTGGATATCCCCCGGTCAGGAAGGGAGTTCGCCGCGCACCGGCGATCCAACTCAGCGCGGCGCCTTTGCTTGGCGGCGTTCTTCCCACCGCGGCGCCTATTTCCGCCACTTGTCCCAGTCCTTCCGAAGCTGGCGCTCGGCTTTGGCGGGAGCCCAGTTCAGGGCTTTGCGGCAATGCCTCATCGCCTTTTCTTCGAGCTTTCGCCGCCGGCGCCCGGCAACCGGCTGAAGCTTGCGCCATTCCTCTGCTACCGGGCTCTTCTTCTTGGCTCCACGCAAGGCCCGTTGTTCCAACACGGCCACGTCATGGGCCAAACCCAGGGCATCGGTCGCCTCGTCGAGCGCCCGCTCCAAACGTTCCAACCGCTGCGGACTGGCGTTTTTCAGCACTTCCGCCTGATGCCATAGATGCTTCAGACGCTTGCGCAGTTCGTGCGAAGCCTCGATCGAGCCGGATTGTTCCAGCTCCTTCCAAGCATGCCGGGAATCCCGCAATGCAGCACGAAATCCCCGGCCCACCAGCCTGCCCCCGTCCTTTTCCCCACAGTCCCATGCGTCCACTTTTTCTCGCGCTTCGCGCATGGCCTTAAGGACGCCTTCCACAACCCCTTGCCCGTCCGACGCCTCAATACGAAGCCGGTCGCGCTCCAGACGGGCCCGAATCGCCTCGCACTTCGCGCCATCTTCCTTCTCCAACACCTCCAAACAGCGCACGGCCACGGTCGTATCGCGGGATTTTCCTAGCTGCCTCGCCAATTCCCGGAACCGGCGATTCTCTCTCCGCGCCAACCGCGGCGCGCTCGGGCGGATCAAGCGGAGCAAGCTCCGCAGCCTTTTGCAGCACTTGCGAAACTCATGCACGCTCGTCTCCCGATCGGACACGTAGTTCTCCAAATGACCGCAGGCCGCGTCTATTTGCTCCGCCGCAATCCGGCGGATTCCCTCCTGCACGCTTTCATCACGTTCGAGCCGAAAACCCATAATAAAGAGCCTACAGTAAAAACTGAGGGGCTTCGATCCTGTACGTCGCGCCGGGTGGCGTCAACGCGCAGCGCAAAATCCAAGGTGACAATTTTACCGGCTGATGATTCCATGCGACCCCATGAGCAGGATCGTTGTGGCGTATTCAGGTGGCCTCGACACCTCCGTGATCCTGAAATGGCTTAAACAGGAATACGAAGCCGAAGTCATCGCCTATTGTGCCGATGTCGGTCAGGAAGAGGAACTCGACGGCCTCGAAGAAAAGGCCCTGCGCACGGGAGCCGCCCGCTGTGTTATCGACGATCTGCGCGAGGAGTTCGCCCGGGATTTCGTCTTTCCCCTGTTCCAAGCGGGAGCCTATTACGAGAATCAATACTTGCTGGGCACCAGCATCGCCCGGCCCGCCATTGCCAAAGGGATGGTGGCGCTGGCTCGCCGGGAACGAGCGCGATCGGTCGCACACGGGGCCACCGGAAAAGGAAATGACCAGGTGCGTTTCGAACTGAGCACCGCCGCCCTCGCGCCGGACCTCGACGTCATCGCCCCCTGGCGGATGGATTCCTTTCGCCGTCAGTTTCCGGGCCGCGCGGAAATGATCGCCTACGCTGAAGCCGAAGGGATTCCGGTTCAGGCGTCGGTTTCGAAGCCCTACTCGATGGACCGCAATCTCCTTCACATCAGCTACGAAAGCGGTATCCTGGAAGACCCCTGGTACGACGCCTCCGGACCGGACAGCCGTTCCATGTACGTCCTCGGCGTTTCGCCTGAAGAAGCGCCGGACCAGCCGGAGTATCTCACCCTGCTGTTCGAAGCAGGAAACTGCGTCGGTCTTTCCGGAGACCCTGTCGGCGGTATCGCCGCCGAATTTGGATTGGAAAGCCCGGGCTCGCAGGGGGAGCACCTCCTCCTCTCCCCTTATGGCGTCATGAAAGTGCTCAATCGCCTGGGAGCTATTCACGGCATCGGCCGCGTCGATATGGTCGAGAATCGCTTCGTCGGGATGAAAAGCCGCGGCGTCTATGAAACGCCGGGAGGAGCCATCCTTTTCCACGCCCATCGCCAGATGGAGAGCCTCACGATGGATCGCGAAGTCATGCATCTGCGCGATTCCCTCATCCCGCGCTACAGCGCCATGGTTTACAATGGGTTCTGGTTTGCTCCAGAACGCGTGGCCCTCCAGGCCTTGGTCACCGAGACCCAAAAAGACGTCAGCGGCGAAGTGCGGGTAAAACTCTACAAAGGAAACGTCATTTCCGCCGGCCGCCGCAGCGCGGTCAGCCTCTACCACCCCGGTGTGGCCACCATGGAAGCCGACCCCACCGAGGCCTACAATCAGAACGACGCCACCGGGTTCATCCGGCTTCAAGGACTCCGCCTCCGGACCTTCGCGACCGTTCATCCCCCAGAACCAGGCTCACAGCAGCCGGAAAGCCGGAAGCGAAGTGAATTTTTATAGTTGCCTTGCAGGCCGTTCGTGTTCGATTATCCGTTCACCATGTTGAAGTCGCTGCTTCTCGCCCCCGTTCTCATCGCCCTCAGCGGAGCCGCTGCTTCGGCGGCCACCATTTCGACCCTGTTCAACACCGGAGTCGACGACTTGGGCGTAGCCCTCCCTGACGATGCCCCGGACTCCCACTGGACTCTCGTGGCGCCAGGAGCCATGACCGGGAGCCCCTTGGCCGTCACCTCAGCCGGCGGATTCCCGGTTCCACCGTGGCTCGCGGATAGTGCGACCTCGGCCTGGATCGGCACGCTCAATCCCACCGCCCTCGGTCCCACCGACATCACCCGAGAATACCATTACCAGACGACGTTCAGCTTGGCCGGGCTGATCCCCTCCACCGCCGCCATCACTGGGCAGACGTCACAAGACAACTTCCTCTTGGACGTCCTCATCAATGGGAATTCCACCGGCATCACCGAGTCCGCGGTCAGCTTCGGAGGCTGGAGCGAGTTCTCCTTCAGCGCAGAACATATCGCTTTGCTTTCTGAGGGAGACAACACCCTCACCTTCATCGTCCAAAGCGCCACCACGGACGGAACCGACGACTACACCAGCCTCCGCGTAGAGTTCCTCACCAAGACCGCAGACGTCATTCCCGAACCCAGCGTCGCCGGTTTGCTCGCGCTTGCCTGCCTCAGTCTTCTGCGCCGCCGCCGCGTATAACGGTCACGGAGCGCTGACCCCAATGCCTTTGAGGGATTGGGAGAGAAGGCGGTTCCAGGAGAGGAACCTTTCCCGGCTGCAAGAACCGCGTTTAGGGCGTGTTGATTCATTCCGTGGAGCTATCGGTTCGCGCCCTGCCGCGCTATCCTCAGAACTCCTGATCTCGAGGAATTTGGATGAGCTGGAAGGGTAAGTGGCGCGGGCACTCCTGCCCGCGAACTCTTCAGGTTCCATCGGCGGACAGGAGTGTCCGCCCCACAAGTAGGGCGTCATTTGCCGAGAGGCGTTCTCGCTTCGGCTCAGCGATTTTCCTCCCTGTCCATGATCTCCCTCG
>JBGTBW010000122.1:0-12317 GCA_041749135.1 Verrucomicrobiales bacterium | reverse complement strand
AGGAATTTGGATGAGCTGGAAGGGTATGTGGCGCGGGCACTCCTGCCCGCGAACTCTTCAGGTTCCATCGGCGGACAGGAGTGTCCGCCCCACAAGTAGGGCGTCATCTGCCGAGAGGCGGTCGGTCTCGCTTCGGCTCAGCGATTTTCCTCCCTGTCCATGATCTCCCTCGATAGGTCAGGAGTTCTGAGGGTATGAGAAATGTGGGGCAAAGACTGTGCGCGCGGCCTCCCAGTCGCAGCCCCGTCTTCCAGGCCGGCCACACCAGACGGCGACGGAAAACCATCAAAACCTGAGATGGAATTCTCTTGCCATCCTGGTGATGATGGCCATACTTACGGCCATATGAGCGGAGCTTTCGATAAAACGACCATCGAGATCGATTCCCAAAAGCTGGAAAGGATCATGCGGCTCGCCGGGTTCAAAACCCGGAAGGAAGCCGTGGATTGGGCCCTCACGGAAGCGGAGCGGATCGCCAGCCTCAACCGGATCGCCGAAAACCCCTGGTCCGCCGAAGACCTCGCCGGCGCCGTAGATCCCAGCTACGACATTCTCGCCATCCGCAACGCCCCCCGGGTCGAAATCAACTACCGGAAGACTCGCCGGAAATCAAAGTGACGCCTGCTGCTCATGGATTTCATCGTCGACTCCACGGTCTATATCGATCTGATGCGAACCGGGCAAGATCCCCGCCAGCTTCTCCTCCCTGCGGTCAAGGCCGGCCGTCTCTACGGTTGCGGCATCATCCGGGCGGAGGTGTTGCGGGGTATCCGGCCCACGCCGGTTCTGCGCGAGATGGAAGCCTTCTTCGACATTGTTCCTGAGGTCCCCAGCGACCCCAAACTCTGGCGTCAGGTGAGCGCATTGGGCTGGGAATTGGGCCGCTCAGGCAAGTGGCCTCCGGTGACCGATCTGGCCATCGCCGCCTGTGCCCTGCGGGTTCGAGCGGCGGTGATCAGTCCGGACCGTCACTTCATGGACATTCCCGGCTTAACCGTGCACAGCGATATTCCTGACGTATAGACAAAATGACGGGAGACCCATCCATCATCGTCGAAAGCGGCTCCACGGCTGCTCCAGGTAAAGCCGGCGGACCAACCAGCGCCGCGGGCGAGAGCGGCCGGCATCTCCACCCGCTGGACGCCGGCCCAGGGACGCCGCCGCACAGCCGGCGATGTGAGGAACCTTCCAGGCGCGCCCTGTTGTCCGCCACCGCAGCCAGCGCCTTCGGTTTGTGGCTGCCCCGATCCGCAAAAGCCTACACAGCTCAGGAAGTGCGCTTCCGTCTCGCCGCCGGATCCGCCCTCACCGGTTTGTCCAAGTGGGATCTGGAAACACCGGCGCTTTGCGTCGATCTCGACAAATTGGAGACCAACATCGCCAAACTGGAAGCTGCGCTCCAGAGGTCCCGCATCGGAAGCCGGCCCCACGCCAAGACGCACAAATGCGCAGCCATCGCTCGCCTTCAACTCGATGCCGGCGCCCTCGGAATCTGCACGGCCAAGATCAGCGAAGCCGAAGCACTCTTCGAGGAGGGGATCGACCGAATCTGCCTGACCACGAGCAACCTCTCCGCAGGCAAGATCCGGCGCGCCATGAATCTCGCGAAGCGTTCCCCCCATTTCATCCAGGCCGTCGATACGAAGGACAATGCCCGCGCCCTCTCCGATGCCGCCCGGGAAGCGGGCGTCGCCGCCAACATCGTCATCGATGTCGCTATCGGGACCCGGACGGGCGTTCCCGCAGGCGCCGAAGCCCTGGCTTTGGCACAATGGGCCGATACTCTCCCGAACCTGCGACTGCGCGGCATGCTCGCTTATGACGGCGGCGCTCAACATGTGAAAGGCTTTGTCGAGCGCCGGCAACGCGCCCTCCGCGGCATCGAGGAATGCGCTAAAACATTTGCTCAAATGCAGGCGTCCGGCCTCAACACCGAGATCTTCAGCGGGGGCGGCACCGGAACCTACAGCATGCAGCATGAGGTCCCCGGTTTTACCGACGTCCAAGCCGGCAGCTACGTGTTTATGGACATGCAATACCTCGCTATCGGCAGCGAGGACGGCGATCCGGTCTACAGGGATTTTCTTCCCTCGCTCACGGTCTTGACCACAATTCTCAACAACCGCTTCGCCGGGAAACTAACTACGGACGCAGGCGCCAAGGCCCTCACGCTGAACCGGCCGAGCGCCGGAGTCATCGGAGAACCCGGCATGGACTACGATGCGGGATCCGACGAATTCGGCGTCATCTCCTTCGCCGAAGCCTCCCGCACCTACGCCATTGGAGACCGGCTCGAAGTGATCGTCCCGCACTGCGATCCCGTAGTGAACCTCTTCGACCACATCTACGCGATCCGCGGCGAAGCGGTCGAAGCGGTCTGGCCCGTCACAGCTCGCGGCTGCTCGCAATAAGACAGACGTCCTCGCCTGTCGTCCCCCGCTCAAGCAGGTATCCTCGCCGCCCTATTTCTCTCGGCCTCGCCCTATCACCTCGCCCGCAACTGCCGCCCTTCCGGCCAGGCGGCTCCTCCATCGATCCAGCGCCGCAGCACTTGGATATCCTCGGCGGCCACCCGGATTCCCACCACGGGCATGCTCAACGCGTGATTGCCTGTGCTTATGGAAACATAGAGCAAACTCTGGTTCGCGTGGCCAGGAACGATTCGCGGCCCCTTCGGCCCTGCCCGAAACGCCTCCTCCCGCGTGGCCAGGCTGTACTGCCCCGGCATCTCCTTTCCATCATGGCACGCCAGACAACGCGCTTCCAATATCGGCCGCACGTGCCGCTCAAAATCGACGCCTCCTTGCGCCTCACGAAGCTGAGCCGCGCTCAAAACCGGCTCGCCGGCCGGACGGGTTTCCGGTCCCTCATCGATTGAGGTGCAACCGGGCACAGCGCACACGATCGCTGCCGCCCACAAGAAGGAAAAAGGGGAAGACCGGAAGTGCATGACGCCCGATGCTTACAGCATCCCTGGCCTCTGTGAAATGCAATCCTTGCGGGAATCTCGGCGGAATCGGGCAGATCCAGCTCGGGAGGACTGGCCTCGAAGTCCAAAGCCAGAGAGACCTTTTCTCCGGAGCGTTCGCGCGGCTTCGAACTCCAACCAGCAAGCCAATGCCCTGCACCGCCGCTGGTTGACCAGAATCCAGCCGCCGCCACCGTATCCCCACCCCCGTGTCGCCCTACTCCACATGCATCCGGACTATCCGTGTCTTGGCCACGGCCATCTCTGCCCTCACCTTGGAGCCAGCGGCAGGGCTGGAACTCGATCGCTGCGAACCCTTTATCCTCAAACGGGGATCCACTGCCCAATGCATACTTCACGGTAGAGGCCTCGGAGACTCTCGTCCTCCGGTCCGCCTCTGGACCGGTTTCCCCGCACGGGTTGAAAACGTGGAGGCAGCCGGGCCTGACGCCATCCTTGTCCGGATTCTCGTTGAGAATACAGCTCCCCTCGGCCCGTCCGTCCTGCGCGTTTATTCACGCAGCGGTCTGAGCGAGCCCACTCCGGTATGGATCGACGACTTTCCCGAACTCCAGCCTGAGCGCCTCGACCCCACAGGCGGTCACGCGGCGCCGGAACCCCCTTTTGTCGTCTCGCCACGCATTACCCGGGATGAAGGCTTCACGGGGACTTTCGCCATGACCTCGCCAGGTCATCTCACCATCCAAGCGCTCACGCGTCGCTTGGGTTGGGAGGGCGACATGGTGGCGACCCTGGAGGATGGCGATGGGAATGCCCTTCTCACCGTGGACGACGGCGAGGGGAGCGCTGGCGACGCCGGCTTCACCTATCATTGCCGCAAACCAGGCGCCTATCGCATCCGGATTCGCGACGTGGAGTACGGGGTGGATCTGCCGTTTCTCCTGCGCGCCGGGACCTTTCCGCTGATCCAATGCGCCGGTCCGCCTAACGCTTCCAACCCCAGCGCCTCGTCGCTGACGCTCTTTACCGGAGACGACCGGTGCTCCGTTCCCTTGACCCAGACCGCCCCGCCGGCTCCCCGGCATGGTTTCCTCCGCCTCCCCGTCCCGCTTCCCCAGGAATTCGGACCTGCCCTGCCGCCCAACCGGATTGTTTCGTCGCTGCCCCTGATTGTTCTGAGCGCCGAGCAAAGCGGTCCGCTTCGCGTCGATCTCCCCTGCGCGGTCACGGGGCTCCTCGGCGCGGAGCCCGTTCGCCTTCGGTTCAGTGCCTCGGCGGGTCAACGCCTCCACGTCCGTCCCTTCTCGCGCAGCATCGGCGGCACGGCGTTTCCCGCACTGGACCTGAGCGAGAGCGCCGGAAAAGTTCTCGTATCGAGCGGGCGCGAGAACGATGCCGAGGAGCCCCTGCGATATCGGATCGCCGAAGACGGAAGCTACGAATTGTCCATCCGCGACCTGCTGGGAGGGAGCCCGCATGCATTCTATCATCTTCTCATTCGTCTGGATGCCGCTCCTCTCGCTCTCCGCTTGCCCAAGGAGAAAGGACCTCCTCACGATTGGTTTACCGTCATCCCCGGTGGTGTGATTCCCTTGGACCTCGAACTCGAGCGTTTCGACTATGACGGACCCGTCGCCATCCACGTGTTGCAGGACGCAGCAAAGCCCTTCGAGACCTTGGATTCAGGTTTCTCGAAGGAGCAGAATCGGACCGTCATCCGCGTCCTCGCACCCGAAGAAGCCGAGCCCGGAACCCTCTTCCATCTCGAAGTCGAGGCCGTCGTTCACTTGGACGGTCATGATCTTTTCGCTTCGCTCGAAACCGAGGAACATCGCCTGGCCCGTCTCGGCCCCTCGCGGGCTTCTCCAGCGCTCGCTGGCCGGATTCCCGTCGCCGTGATTGACCCCCCCATCCTGATTGCTGACTCTGGCGACAACACAGTTGACCTCGCCCCGAAGTCCGTTTCCGGCGACCTCGCCGCGACCCCAACATTTTCCCAAGACATCGCGCCCATCCTCCAGCTTCACTGCGCGGGCTGCCATGGCCCGAAGAAACAACGCGGGAAATACCGGCTCGACACCTTTTCCGGGCTAACAACTCCAGGGAGTTCAGGCGAAACCCCCGTGGCAACGCGGGAACCCGAGGCCAGCGAACTTTATCGCCGTCTTATCACGCAGGATGCCGATGATCGCATGCCCGCAGACGAAGATCCCCTACCCCAGACCGCCATTGACACGATCCGGACCTGGATCGAGACCGGAGCCGTCTTCGACGGCCCGGATCCTGATGCGCCATTGACTGCGTTGGCGCCGCTTCCTCCCCATCCCGCTCCACCGGAAACCTACCCAAATCCGGTCCCGGTGACCGCCCTCGCTTTCTCTCCTGACGCAGCCCTGATCTACACCGGGGGCTATAGAGAGATCCTCGTCTGGGAAAGCGCCACCGGAGCCCTGCGGCAGCGCCTGAAAGGCCTGCCCAGCCGCATTCTCGATCTCAGCCTCCATCCCAGTGGAGACCGGATTGCCGCCGCCGGAGGCGATCCCGGGCGGCACGGCGAGGTGCGAGTCCTTCAGCTTCCCGAGGGAGAAACAGAGGGCGTCGTGGCCCGGGCGCCGGATGTCTTCCTCGCGGCTCGATTCAGTCCCGACGGTTCCGCCCTGGCTACGGGCGGCGCTAACGATCTCTTGGAGATCTATCAGGTTCCGGAATGGACGCTGCGCCATGCCTGGGCTCACCATGCGGATTGGATCACCACCGTCGCCTGGAGCGACGACGGCGCCCTGCTGGCTTCGGGCAGCCGCGATCGAAGCATCAAGGTTTACCGGGTAGACGAAGGGTCACGGGTTTCGAACTTGACCGGCCACCAAAAGGCGGTCGCCGGACTCGCCTTCGCCCCAGACGGTCAGCGTTTGTTTAGTGTTGGGCTAGATAAAACGTTCCGTCAATGGAATCTGGATGACGACAGCCCCATCGGCAAACCCGCGACCTGGACCCACGACCCTCAGAAACTGGTCCGCGCCTCCTCCACCCTCTACGCGGCGCTTTCCAACGGAACTCTCGCCCTGCGAAACCTTCCCAGCTCCGAGGCATCCCAATCCTGGCCCGTCCACGATGATGCCGTCGTCTCCTGCGCCGTGCACGAGCCGGCCGGCTTGGCCGCAGCCGGATCCATGGACGGCCAGGTCGCTCTTATCGACCTTTCAACCGGTGAAGTCCGCCTAAAATTCATCGCTGTCCCTTAACAAACTCTAACAGAGGGTCCGGGAGAGAATGAGGCGGGCTCACAAGAGTTCCGAGATCCCGCTCTCCATCCTTGGTCGTTCGGCGACTTCGAAGTCTCTTGTAGAATCATAACCGCGAAACCGGGATGAACGCGTCGCCTTCACTCACCTCCCTCCGCGAAAGCGGAAATCATTTTCCTCAAAGCCCGAAGCGCTTGCGCCAATGGGCTGCATTTTCCCTCATACTTACCATGTTGGCATCGTGTGGAACGGCGCCCAAAGAGAAGGCTGGAAGCGCCGCAGACCACGTCCGCGGAGTTCGGATTGGAGATCAATTTTGGCAGGCCAAAAACTTGGATGTTGCCGTGTTCAGAAACGGCGACGCCATTCCTGAAGTGAAATCCCATCAAGAATGGGAGCAGGCTGGAAAGGATGGAAAGCCAGCATGGTGCTATTACCACAATGATCGTGCCTTGGGTAGGCATTATGGTCGATTATATAATTGGCATGCGGTGAATGATCCCCGGGGACTCGCTCCGAAAGGCTGGCATGTTCCGACCAATGACGACTGGAATCTTCTGGAATGGCATTTAGGAGGCGCCGGGGCGGGAGGCAGATTGAAGTGCAATGTGGGTTGGAACAACGGAGGCAATGGCAGCAACGACTCGAAGTTTTGTGCGCTCCCAGGCGGTTATCGAGATCGGAACGGCAGCTTTATCGGGGCTGGGGAGGACACCTACTTCACTGGTTCCACCACGGGCTATACGGAGGATAAGAAGCAGTTCATCTGGGGCCGGGGATTACATTTTGCCGATCGCATCTTGCATCGGTGCGGTTTGCATAAGGAGTTCGGGATGTCGGGCGAGGGTTCTTTCCCCAGCCAACTCCATGGTGAATCCCTGAATGTCCTCGAACTCCAACGGCAGGAACGGAGCCACGACCAAGCGGGAGCGCACCTTTTCCTGGATGTCCGAGAGGACCTGAAACTCTTCGCGGATACATGCGTTGTATTGGGGATCGGGGGCGAGTTTGAGCACCTGTCTCGTCCCTTCGTGCTCCACCAGAAGCACCACGGAGATGGAACCGCCTCCCAAGCGACTCTCGAACTTGTAAGCGCGGAACGCCGAGGTGAGCAGGTCCCTGCGACGCCCGCGCTGGCACTCGGGTAGGGACTGCGGCCAGGCCAGAAGGTTGCGATAATCGAGTTCGGGGCTCATCTGGGAACCCTGGCCGTATTCGTAGCGCGGGGCTGCGCCAGCATCGCGCCAGCCGGGCTCGCGCTGCAAGGGCGGGCTCTACCACTCGTAGAGACGCTTACGAGCAAGTGGGCCTTGGACCGGATACATCTCAAAGCCGGCGCAGGACGCTAAGATAAGGGAGGTTAGGCACAGAATGAGAGTTCTCAATAGGGGGGTGTCTACGTTATAGGTATCTGCGGCGCCTCAGTCAAGAATCCTTAGGGCCTTGCTGCAACCCGAGCATACCCAACCTTCGCAAATCCCGGGGGCGTGTAGCTCGTCGTCACCCGTTCCCAGCGGTTCCCGAGGACCTCAACGTCCTCCTGAAGTTGCCCGGTTCGCCAGGTCACGAGATCGGTGGAGAGTTCGACAGAGTAGGTGACCGGCACGTTCTGGCGGCGAAGATATTCGATCTGGAAGACCCGGTCCCGGCCCACCTCAACCACGGGATCCCCGGCCTCGAAAGCATAGGCGTAGAGATCGGCGGATCTCGCGGTCAACGGATCCGTTCCTTCCCTGACCTCCCAACCGTCCGGAGCGCCGTCGCCATCGGTGTCCGCCAAGAGCGGGTGCGTTCCGGCGGCGAATTCCTGAGAGTCGGTAAGCCCGTCCTGGTCTGCGTCAGCCTGGCTGTCCAGCGGGTCTGAACCGTAGCCGACTTCCTCATAGTCAGTGAATCCGTCCCCGTCCGTGTCGGCAACGAGAGGATCGGTCCCGTGATCGCTGTGCTCCTCACCGTCGGTCAGGCCGTCGCCGTCGGTGTCGGCCCGCTCGTAGTCAGTGCCTAGCTCAACTTCAGTGAGATCCGTCAGACCGTCCGAATCGAGGTCCGTCTCCTCAAAGCGCGCTGTAAGCACTACGTCAGAAGTCATCAGGACCGAAATGAAAGGCGACGCTGGATCACCGACTTCTCCACCTGTCCATCCGGCAAAGCGGCGCCCGAAGGCTGGCACGGCTTCCAAGCCGGCCTTCGTTCCATCATCATAGGTCCCAGAACCGACTACGATTCCCCCCTGGGCAGGCTGTACCACTACGGAGAGCTCCCAAATCTTCACGAACCTTCCAGTTGCCTGTCGCAGCTCATTCATCGCCACGAATGTCTCAGAATTATGCTCATCCGAAATGCTGCTCCCAACCCACGCGCCGAATCTCCAACCCGCAGCAGGTGTCGCCCTAATGTATGCACTAGTCCCTAGCGGAAAATTACCACCTCCTTCGACGGTTCCCGCAGCCGTCGGTGATCCCTCTAGCCCAAGCTCCACTACCGTCGCATCGAACTCATAGGCTCCCACGTCAATATGACCAAACTGAATACGCGGGAAGCCTTCACCCCGTTGATCAAATGGAAGCTCGGCTCCATCAAAGTGGGAGTCTCCTGCTCCAATCGCTGAACTCCCAGGCAACAACGCATGGGTGTGCGTCGGCCCACCGTTGGCCATCAGCGCTCCCAAATAGGCGCCCAGGTAATGGACTTCATTCATATCGCCAGGGCCCGAAAGGCCCAAACTGTTGTCGTCCGCCTGATTGTAACCCAGGCTGATAAGAGATCCTGATTCCTCACTGTAAATTTCCGGAGCCGGCCCCGGGTTGAAAATTGAGCCATAGCGGCCGTTCAAAAATAACGAGTGAGAGACGACTATCGGGGACTCGCCAGTCGACCTGCCATCGTTGCGAACACCGCCGCCCATTCCTCCGGCGATATTCCAGGCAAAGGTTGTGTGGGCTATGCTCAAGGGGCTTGTCACATTGTAGATCGCTCCGCCGTCGCTCGACGCTCGGTTGCCGCTCAACGTACTGCCGACGATCCTGAACCCGCTCGAATCGTCGCAATGGCTCCACCGGTGAACGCGGTATTCCTGCTGAACTCGCTACCCCCAATGGTTGCGAGAAGTTGGCCCTCCGAAGTCGTAAAGCAAGTTAGAGCGCCCCCTGATCCCTTCGCGGTGTTCTTCGCTAGCCGAGTATCTTCAATTATCAGAGCGACTGACCCGCCAGAACAGATGGCAGCCACGGCTCCTCCATTACTCTTGGCGCTGTTTCCATCAAATCTGCATAGAGAAACAGTTGCCGTAGTATCAGCGTTTAGAAACCCAAAAATCTGAAGAGCGCCGCCTGCTGAACTCGTCGAGTTTTCAATAAAGTCGCAGTGCGTAATCTGAACAATATATTCATTCCCGCTCGACAAGTGAAGAATAGCCCCGCCCCCCTGACCTTCACCAGCTTCAGTCGCCGAATTGCCTTCGAACGCAGTTTGTTTGACAATTAGATTGCCTCCCTCATTGCGGATCGCGCCTCCAGCTCCGAACTGCGCCTTGTTTTTGCTAACAATAGAGTCAGAAATAGTGATATTCCCTCCATCGCTCGCAATAGCTCCGCCATATCCTGCGTGATTGTTAGTAATTCTGGACTTTTCAATCACAAGATCGCCAGAGCAATAAATCGCTCCCCCGGCGCCAGCGTAGTTGTGATGCAACGTGCTTTCCTTGACTGTCAGGCTTCCGCCTGCATTATAAATTCCTCCGCCAGTGTGGCTCGGAAGCGAGGAATTATTTGCAATTGCACAGTTCTCAATGCTAACATGCCCCCCATTAATGAAAATTCCGCCCCCTGATTGGGATAAATCTTCCCCTTCGACATAGAAGGGTAGACCATTGGCAATGGTCAGCTTTGCAATCGTGACATTGGCGTTGTCAATAAAGAAGACGCGGCTCCGTTGATCACTGCTTACAGTTAAATCGGCGTCGCTCGGCCCTTCCAAAATCAAATCTTTTTCAATTCTCAGCTCCCCCGAGGTCAGAACAATCGGACTTTCAACCTTGCTCATGTCAAAATTGATGGTGTCTCCTGAATTTGCTGTGGCAATAGCCTGACGCAATGAACCAGATCCGCTGTCCGCATTGGTTGTAACTCTCAACAGCGCGCCCCCTACTTGAAGGATTTTTATTAAACGATCGCTCTTCCACCCCGCCGTCAACACGTCCAAGTCCTGATCCCCGTCGATATCCGCAGCG
Organism: Verrucomicrobiales bacterium; assembly: GCA_041749135.1. Lineage (GTDB taxonomy): Bacteria > Verrucomicrobiota > Verrucomicrobiia > Verrucomicrobiales > DEV007 > DATKCT01. The sequence goes on along the minus strand of JBGTBW010000122.1, from coordinate 1,918 downwards.
ACAACATCCACCACCCCGTCTTCTTGGCCGGAGAGGGGCAAGCCTTCTCCGAATGTCCCTTGGCCATCCGTATTCTGAAACCACTCGACCAACCCCGTCTCCATCCCGCTGCCGATGACATCCAGGTCCCCGTCCCCGTCCAGATCCGCCAGAGCTGCTCCATAGGCCCCGGTGGCCTCCCCGGTCAGCATGTGCCGTGTCCACTGTTCGCCGCCGAACGCGTTCTCATACCACGCCACGGTGTTGTCATAGCGAGACGCCACCAGAAGGTCCGGGTCTCCGTCGCCGTCGATGTCCCCAGCCTTCACGTTGATCGCGCCGTCGGCTTGTAGCGTGACGATCCGTTGGGATCCGAAGGTCCCTTCACCGTCCAAGTGCCGATACCAGGCGATCTTGTCGTCCTCCTCGCTGGCAGAGATCACGTCCAGCTTGCCGTCCCCATCGATGTCCGCCGTGCAGACCGAGCGAGGGAAGCCGGTCTGATCCGAGATCAACTGGATTCCGGAGAAGGCCCCAGAACCGTCGTTCTCGAACCAAGCGACCTGATCGTCATCCCGGGAAGAAGTCACCAGATCGATGTCGCCGTCCCCATCGAGATCCGCCGGGTGGACGAACCAAATTCCATCCGCCTCGGTGGAGATGACCATCTCGGGCCCGAAAGTCCCGGCGCCATCGAGGTTCTCGTAGAAGGCGAGCTTGTCATCGCCCCGGGATGCCGAAACAATGTCCAGGTCGCCGTCCCCGTCGAGATCCGCCACCGCCACGGTGTGAACTCCGTTCACAGTCTGGGTCAAGATCTGCGCCTCTCCAAATGTGCCGGTCCCGCCGTTCCGGAACCAAGCCACCTCGTCTGCCGCGATCGAGCCGGTCACGAGATCGAGATCTCCGTCGCCGTCCAGGTCTCCCGTGGCGACCGAATGAACTTGCCCCGAGGGGTCCCGTGGCGGCCGGATCTCCTCCGAGGGGCCGAAGGTTGCCGGGAAGGATTCCTGGGCCCGTACCGGGGATCCATGAAGGACACAGCTCAAGGCAGCGCTTCGCAGCGCCATTGCACTCTTCATAATAATAATCTTGCGAGGGTCTTGGATTCGAAAAAGGCGTGAATTGCTATTGGCCCCGCATGAATTGGCCTGGCAGACAATCCCGCTCGCCCCGGCGGGCCCTACTGTCCGCGGGTAAGGGGACAACAGCAAGGGCGCATTCCCCTTTTCGCGTCATAGAGGGTTATCCAGCGACCCACCCCGAAGGCTGGAAAAATGGACTCTGGCTAAATCATACTATTTTTGAGCCCCAAAAAGGGGGCCGGACAAGCAAGGTCCGATTGTGAGGTATCGATTAGCCATCAATGAGTTAGCCCTTGTAAAGGCACCGGCCTGAGAAATCCCGGTAAATTTCACTTCCGCGGACACCCACTTGCCGATCCGTGCTATTTCCGGCTTGGGTGCGGCGAAATCAAGACCAGACCGGTTTCTAAGCGGCCGCCCGGTTTTGCTCCGAACTCCAGGCACTGGGGCGACTACCCTTCCTCGCCACCCAATAAAAGAAGAAACGATGCTGATCACCCTACGATTGTTAAGGAGTCTTAGCTTTTTTGTCGTGTACCAATCTAAGTGCCAGAGTGGGAGAACGGCTTGCCTTCCTGCCATCGAGCTTGGCATCTTCAGCCCATGAACGCCCCCCATTCCCGCAACGTCACCGGCCCGCAGCCCGATTCCTTGTCGGACCCGCCGGCGGGTCCGACGCCTTCGGAGCCGAATCGATCCGCGAAGCCCTCGAGGTGATCCGGCAGGAATGGCCGGAAGCCGTTGCCTATGACCGCGAGGGAAGGCCGGTCAGTTGCGACGCGGACACCACCCCCGGAATCCCGGTGCTCGTTTGGGCGAGCGAAGCTGACAGCCTCGACGACGATGACGGCCGC
>JBGTBW010000121.1:0-13329 GCA_041749135.1 Verrucomicrobiales bacterium | reverse complement strand
CGCCCTGAGCGACTCGTCCGGATTCCACTGCCGCCGCGCCGTGTCCCGGCGCCTCCGCTGCCTCAGTTCCCCGGCGCCTCAACTGCCCTGCCGCCAGCCCGCCCTGCCGCGACCTCCCATGGTGGATCCTCGGACGCTTACCGAGATCGAGCGTCTTGATGAGAACGAATTTGACCCAGCTATGATGTGAGGCGGGATCAGCCTTCCTCTTCTCGAACGCCTCCATCCAGTTGGCATACTCCTGCCTAAGCAGGCGGACAAGCTCTGCGTCGTTGGGCTCCAAGCCCGTGTTGAACGCTTCCATTAACACGGGCAGACTCAGGAACGGGCCTGACACAGGCACGAGCGAAAGCCATTCCGCATGGTGGCGCGCGATGGACATGGGTTGCAATTCAAGTCCTCAGCTTGTCTGCAATCGCACGAAGTCGTCCTATGTAGAATTCGACCCTCGCTGAGTCCTTAAACTCTTTCTTCAAGAAGGAGCCAACATTGTGGATTTGGTGGGTGCCCCTTCCGAGCTTCCGGTTTGAAGGTCTTTTATCCACGCACTTGAGAGTATCATTCATTCTCTTCTTTGCGCTTTCGCTTCTGTGGGCGATGAAGTCTCGCACTGCTTTTGTAGCGTCAATGACTCGCTCATCATGTTTGGTTAGAGCCGTGAAATTTTTTGCCACAGAAGTTTCGAGCCACTCGCTCGCCTTAGTCTTCAATACCTCAGCAGACTTGAAAGTGAGATTCCAGCCCGTCGGGTCAAGCAACTCCTTTACATCGGCAGCTCCAATATGTTTGACCTTTGCGTAGGACAATCGCAACGAATGCCATTCTCCATATTTTTCCTTCACTGACGATTTGAGGCGATTGAACATATGGTCTTGATACTGAGACGAGTCACGGTTCAAGAATGCGATGAACACGTCCGACAAGAATCCCTCGAATGCTGTTGCCGCATTGAGAAAAGTCTGTTCAGCAAGTGTGCTTCTGTCGGACAACTCATTCGTTGTGCTTTTGAGGGCGATTGAGAGCCTTTCATAATACTTAAGCAAGTCCTCCGCCTGCAAGCAAAAGTCGTCGATCACGTCATTGGGACGAATTTTTCGCATCACGCACCTCCTGCCATCTTTTCAGGGACTAAGAACGTCACGGCCACGGGAAACATGCGAGCCTGTGGATCGGCAAACCGTGCCCGGATTGCTTTCGTCTCCCGTCTAATTTCTTCGGGGATGTCCTTCGCCCTCGCTCGCATGGCGTCCTTGTTCCGCTCGAAGCGTTCTAGCTCCGGGTCATCGAACAATGACGGTTGGATGTATGCCGGGTCATTGAGTTCGGCCTCGATGGACTTCTTGAGTTCGGCCAGGATGGAGGCAATGTCGTTGGCTTCTTTGTCGGCCCGGTCCGCCAGCTTCTTTTGAAGCCCATCGACCCTTTGCTTTATTCGGGCTTCGAGTGCCGACGCCAGCGACGACGTGAGCGACGGGTATAATTCCAGCAACCTCGTTTTCACTTTAGCCGATGGTTCCTTCGTCGTTGCCTCCGCAATCGCCGATACTGTTTGGCCGACGGTGAGACGGCTTCCCCATTTCTGATCCTTGATGAATCCGCCCGCTGTGATGATCTCTTCGTGCAGGCGGTAGCTGTCGCCGCCGATCACAACGAGCCGGGCGTGGGCAATCACGGCGGGAGTGTCGAGAACTTCGTTCGGAACCCCACGGGCCGTCACCCGCTGAAGTTTCGACCGCCCTTTTTCCGCCCAGACTTCGGCCCGCAGCAAGCGCAGGCACATCTGGGGCAGGCGGTGGTTGAGATGCACAAGCACCACGTCATCCCGACCCCTAGATACCGATTCATCGAAGGTGATGGGACGAATCTCTTTTGTGTGGGGATGTCCCAGACCTTCCGCACATGCGGCCCAACTCCCCCTGAGCGGGGGCAACTGGAAGCAGGGCTTGGTGTCTTCGATCTTTGTGGGGGTGAGGGCAGGTTGCCCCGCCAGGGCCAAGCCCACCGTGACCACATGGCGAATGTTGTCTGGGGAGAGGCGGAGTTCTTTGCGTGTCTCCCGATACTGCTCCATGAGGGCCTGAACCTGCTTTTGCAAGTCCCGCTCGAATTTGAGCATCTTGCGGATCGGCTCGGCTTCCTTTTCGGCCCTCTCAGTATCGAGCCGGGTGCGGCGACCGAGCATCGCTTCTTCGACCTGCTCGGCAATGACGGTCCCGACTTTGCCTAGGTCTTCCCGAATTGTTTCGATCTTTAGCGCGACCCGCATCAGAAACTCAAGGTCGGCTTCCATGTCGGAAACCGTCCCGCTGAATTGGCGACCGGCCCGCGCCTTGTAGCCATTGCCGACGAAGTGGTAGACGAGAACCTTCTCGGCCTTCTGCCCGTGGCGGTCCACACGCCCGTTTCGCTGCTCCATGCGGTTCGGGTTCCACGGGATTTCGTAGTGGATGAGCCGGGAGCAAAAGTTCTGGAAATCCAAACCTTCGGATGCGGCGTCTGTGGCAAGCAGGATGCGAACCGGGCTGATATCAGGCGACGTTTGAAATGCCGCTTTGACTTCCTCCCGCTTCTCCGGGTCCATGCCGCCGTACATGGTCAGCAGACGGTCGCCGTCCGTGAACCCTTCGACGGACAGCACCTCTTGCAGCCAATTCTGCGTGGCCCGGTATTCGGTGAAGATGATGACCCGTTCCTTCGACCACTTGCCGCCCGGCTTCAAATGTTCCTTGAGCCATGCAACGAGTTGCTTGACCTTGGAATCCCGCTGGCCGCGGGCACGCTTGGCCCATTCCTTCATCTTTTGCAGGAGCGCTTCTTCGTCGGCGGCCGGCTCGGCGAACAACCGGGTGGCGGTGTCAAGAGCGTCTGCCGTCGCTTCATCGTAGTCGCCGTCATCGGCGTAGTCTTCGTCCATCCGGTCGAGTTCACGCTGAAGGGTCTTGTAAGTCGGCTGGGCGACCTTCTTGCGAGCATTCCGTAGCGACTTCTCGTGTTGCTCCAACGTGGTGAGGAAGGCCGCAGGGCAGGAGAAGAGCCGTTTCTTCAGCGTCTTCAATACGAATTCCGTTGCAAACCGCATTGTGTGATCGACCGCCCGTGAGGATCGCAGTTTCGTGTATTGCCGCAGAGCCGCATGAATCTCCCGCTCTTCATCGGCGTAGGGAACCTCGATAGGTTCCAAGATGCGGGGCGGGAAGCGTCGAATACCTAAATGGTTGAAGGCGAAAGACGGGTCGCTTTTGAGGCGACGAACCATAACCGCTTCGAGTTGCTTGCGATCCGGTTCCGTCCCCCGCGAGAACCGCTGGTTGTCGAGCAGTTCAAGCAGGGCGCTGAAGCTTTCCCGATAACCGTTGTGTGGCGTGGCGGTGAGGAAGAGCTTGTGTTCAAAGTGCGGAGCCAGTTCCCGCAACGCCTGCGTCCGCAACGAATCGGCGGCATATCGACCAGCGCCAGAGGGGGCACAGTTGTGTGCCTCATCCACGATCAACAGGTCATATTTGCGGGGATAGATCGGCTCGCCGGGCGCGGGCAGTGTTTCACGGAAGAGCCGCAGGGGGCGTTCCCTCTTTAGAAAGTCGATGCTGGTGATGAGCCGGGGAAAATGCGCCCACGGATTGACGTGAATGCCCCGGCGACGGCGAAGGTCGCGCATCAAGCTCGAATCCACGATGCGGAAGTCGAGGCCAAACTTGTCCCGCATCTGGTCCCGCCATTGGATTTGCAGAGCGGACGGGCAGACCACGAGAATCCTCCTGGCGCGGTGCCGGATGATAAGTTCCAACCCCACCATGCCCGCCTCGATCGTCTTGCCGAGGCCCACGTCGTCAGCTATCAGCAAGTTGACCCTCGGCATCTGGATCGCCCGGACCACGGGGTCAAGCTGGTAGTCCTCGATCTCGATGCCGCTGCGGAATGGCGACTGGATGTTCTTGTGATCGACAGTCGATGCGGCCCCCCAGCGGACGGCATCAAGAAAAGCGTCGAGCTTGTCGGGCGAGTCGAAGTCAGTCGCTTCTGGGAGCGCCACACGTTCGATGATCTTGGCCCCCGGTTCGATTTCCCAGACGACCTGCAATTCTTCCCCCAGCCCATCGTCTTCCACTGAAGTGAGGGTCAGCAGGTTCTGCTGGCCGGCGAACGGCAGTTGCATCGCCGGAGGTGGCAGGGTCCCCGGCTTGACCTCATTCACCACCCACCGACGGGAACGCACTTGCACAAGCTGGCCCTGTTCGGGAGCGGCAGTGGTTGTCATGGGTGTGGCCTTGTAGTGTATCGTGGAGGTTTAGCCAACCCGGAGGTTGCCGGATGGCTGTGACGACCCTAAGAAAGTGGGGGCGGCAAGGCAATCTTGGTATCGATATCCCCAGCGAGCAGGGTTTACGAGAACCTTCGGTGGGCGGACCCGGCATTTATCCCCGCCACGAGGATTTCGACGGTCCGCTTCCTGAGAACTGGGCTGCGGCCAACTGGGATCGGTATTCGCTTGTATTGCCGAAGCGCCCGGCGGCCTGAGGGAAGGGCGGAACCGCTCTGAGTCTGGCTGGAGCGGCGGAGGATTGGCCAACCTTCCTCAGCCCCCGGGAGCGCTGCGCTATAGAGTTCTGCGCTCGCTCTGGGGCCGTTGAGCTGCGTTGAAGTATTGGACCCGGGAGCCGCCGGCGTCCTGCCAGGAGCATCGTGTCCCATTCTGGGTTGCATCACCTTGCCGCGCTCAGCCGGCGCTTAGGTGCCACAACCTGTTCGGAGGCCCGTTCCGCCTTCTTCCGTGCTCCCTCGGCCCCATACCGCTCGACCGAGAATTTTCTCGTGCGGCGGCGGCCGTCTAGGTCTTGCCACAAGACCTGCCAGTAGCGATAGATCTTCCCGGACGGGGCATGGATTTCCGTGTGGGTAACCCCGCGCCGGTTGCTCTGCGGAATCCTTCGCCGCCGCGCTGCAATCTGTTTGAGCCTCTTGGATGGCAGATTTTGGAGGACCTTGTCCCGGTAGATCTCGGCCGCCTTCCGGGAACGGCCCCTCCCTCCCAGCTTCTTGTCCGGAAAGAACTTGCGCCAATTCGTCCCTTGACGCGTGATGCGCACATACCACCCGTGGTTTTTCTTGTCCGGCTGATCGATTCGTGAGATGCCAAAGTCTTTCGGTATGCTGTTCATGTCCTGCCATTGCCAGAAGCTATCACTAATGTCAAAACAAATTTTTCAGGAATTTGGCTTTGGCAGTCTGCGGGAGGATTTTTGGAGGGCCCGGGATCAGTCCCGCCGGGGTTGTCCGGGCGCGGATCAGGAAAAGTGTAGGGGGAAGGCGATCCAGCCGGCCGCGACGGCGTGCTCGGAAGGCCAGGGTGTGGAAAGGGGCGCATTTCGAGACAAAACCCTCCAGTTCGACCGCCGGGAAGCGGCTTGGAGGATTACCAGCACCGAGACCTCCCGACCCTGACAGAAGCTTGCCATGGGTGGGATCCCAATCCAGAATACCCGGGTGGTCAATCGCTTCTGGTTTCCCTGGCTCATTCTCTATCTCTGGGCCGCGGCGGCCTGTTGGGCTCAGACGACCATTACCGGCCAAATCGTCGGAGTGACCGACGGAGACTCCGTGACCCTCCTCACGGCCGGGAAGATCCAGATCAAGGTTCGGTTGGAGGGCATCGACGCGCCGGAGAAGGGCCAGGAATTCGGGACGAAAGCGCGGGAAGCGCTTGCCAAGAAGGTCCAGGGGAAAGAGGTGCGCCTCAGGGTTACCGGCCAGGATCGCTACGGGCGCACGCTTGGCGTCCTGCATGTCGATGGGACAGGACGTGAACCTCTGGCTCGTCCGAAACGGGTGGGCGTGGCAGTTTCTCCGCTACAACCGGTCCGAGGAGCTGGCCGCCGCGCAACGGGCCGCTCAGGCGGAGGGGCTCGGCCTCTGGCACGGATTCCGGCCGATGCCGCCTTGGGAGTTCCGGGAATTGAAACGCGCTCCCGCTGGGGTGGCTGCGGGCGACGAGGCGGCCGCCGGCGGCTCACCGGGCCGGTTCTGGTTCAACACCTCCTCAAACGTTCGCCACAACGAGCGCTGCCGGTGGTTTGGGAAGACCAAGCGGGGACGGTCCGGTGGGCCGGGCGAGGGGAAGGCGTGCGGGGATTGTGGAGGGTGATATCGAGGATCTACTTCCGGAGAACTGGGCAGCGGCGAACCGGGATAAGTATGACGCTTACCTTAGTACGGGCTGCCGAAGCCCGCTAGTCTCCGGCGATCTGCACAAGCGACCCATTGTCGACGAAGCCTCCTACGCCTAGCCTGTCGCGGCCAAAACACGAATTCAACTCAATCCCTCTAACTCACCGCCAGTGAAAAATGTGAGTTTGATTGCTCCGGGGAGCGACCGAAGGTTGCCAAAACGACGCGCAATAATGGACGGGAAGCGTGCCCATCACCATTCCCGCGCAACATGGAGGATGCTATTCATGCGCTAGTTTTTCCAATATATGGAAGGCAAGATTGCTTACTTGGTCCATTTCTAGTCCATCCCTTGCTGTCCAAGATTCCTCGTTCGCCTTAAGATATGTTTGAATGCCTACGAGAATTTCCAGATATACTTGCAAATCTGCGGCGCCTGTGCCGTCAAAGTATTCAAGCCAATAGTTTTGGCCTTTTTCACGAAGGGTAGCACGCCACATAGACATCCACTCATTCGCTGTCAGTTTGTTGGGCATTGTGCGGACATTTTCATATGGGGCATTCACCTTATCAAGCGGCGTCCATTCGAGGGACAGAGGTATACCCTTATCGAGCGGAGCCAACATGTGGTAGCGACCTTCTCCCCGGTCCCGTTCTGGCAAGGGCTCCGGGTCAGAATGTCGCGCAATATCAGCCCGCATGGCATCAGCCTCCGACTGAAGGTGGACAGTCATTCTCTGTGCCTCCTGCATTGCCTCCAGCCGGTCAGGCAACTGTTCGACTTGCTTCCAAAACACTGTGCACTGCCGTCTCGCTTCGTTCGCACTGTCCGCGCCCACTGGCTCCCTGTCGTCATCAACGATTACGCCGAGCAGTATGTCTCTGGGTCCGGGGAACTTCTCAAAATATTCCTCAGCTACCCCGAGCAATTCTTCAGCTTCTGCCCAAAAGTTTTTCTCCAATTCGGTCCACCTGCGCTTTCGATCCGGGTCCGGCACTAGGTTAGCCTGTTCAAGTGGCCTAAGCTCCGAGAGCACGTCCGGCTCGCGTTTTACCTCCGGTTCCCGCGCCCGGTCATGCCGCCCAATGTCCGCCCGCATGGCAGCAACTTCCGGTTCAAGCCGTTCGAGGAACACCTCTATCAGCCGCAAAGCCATTTGCTGGTCTGGGTTCGCGCGTGCGCTCTCCCAGATTCCCATGAACTGCCTTCGAATTTCCTTCGCGCTGGCCGCCACCATTTCTGTCCGGCCGTCCGCGCTTATCACGCCACGCGCCATGTATTTGAGCTCGGTGTCCAGCATGAAATATTCCGCCGCCATCGGTGCCGCTTCTTCGACCCGCGCCCAGAAGGTTTCCTCCAGCTCGGCCCACATACGCTCTAACGCCCATCCCGGTATCAAGTTAAACTGTTCGCGCTCCGCATCCGTGATCGCGGGCGTATCCGGCGGTACGACCGCGCCTTTGGCCAGCCGAAACCTAGGCAGTGTGTCAGGGGTTTCCGACTCTTCGCGGATCCGGAACTCCGGTGAAATGTAAGAGATTTCCGGCTCGCGTTCGACCTCCGGTTCCGGCGCATCTGGAGGAATGATGGTTCTCTTCGGGGCGGTTGGCGCCTCCGGTGGCACAATGGTCAGCGTCCGGGCGGGTTCCGGCGGCGCATCGGCTTCAGGCTGCTTTTGGGGGAAAGCCAGTAGCACAAGGACCACCGCAGCGAGCAGGACGACGGTTTTGTTCATGTCGTTTTTCGGTCTGTTGCTCAGTCTAGCAGTTGCGAAAGCCGCTTCACCTCCGCTTTATCTTCCGCGGTGCTCTTCTTCAACCACTTCACCACCTCGCATCCATACAGATACCCCTCATACGGTCCCGCTTGGCGACTTGCCACCGCCCACTCCCATGCGTAAAAACGCTTTGTTTCCCGCCGCATTTCCGCCTCAAATTTAAGCCACGCCCCCTCTGAGAACGTCCCAGGGTAAAGCAGTTGCCTTTTCAGCTTTAGTCGCTCCATAAAGCCATCGTGATACTCCCATACAAAATTCCAATAGGATTGTTCCTGTTCTGCCCATACATGATTTTCGCTGTAATGCTGCTCACGGGATGCCGGTTGCTGCTGCGCCGCTGCGCAGCTTGCCAATGCGGCAGTCACCGCGGCGATCAACGCTGGCTTTCTCATGTTGTTCTTCAGTTCGTTGATGTGGTTACGGTAGTCCACGCTTGATGGCAGCTGTTTCCAGCCCCGCATACGCGTGCCGCATTTCATGATCAACGGCTCGCTCCAATAACACGGACCCCCGGTGGCGTCCACGGTCACGGTGGGTTTTTTCCATCCTCTCCTCGCCGGGCGTTTGTTTAGTTGCTATTGCGGCTGCTCCTCGGCTCGCTCGCACGCACATTCTGGGGGGCATTTTCTTCCAGGCAGCCCGTAAGGCCGTCCTCTGCGGCGAAACGCCAAAAAGGGGCCGGTGTCCTGACCCTCGGCGGCCGTGAAACGCGATCCTACGCGCTTCGGCAGGATTCGTCTCTCGGGCTTTTTGCAAGATTAGCACCAAGACTGGGCTTTTCGGCTGTTTCCTCCCGCAGGATGGGTTTTTCCGGCTTTGGAGGAAGATGGGTCCGAGATCCTGGACTGCTTCCTGCAATAGACCGGCTCTCCAAAGGACGAGGTCCGTGGTCAGTTCCACCGCATAACGGATCGGGGCGTTCTGGCGGCGCTGATACTCAATATGAAACACGCGGTCCAATCCCCCCGTCACCACGGGGTCCCCGGCCTCGATCGGGTAGGCATAGAGGTCCTCCGAATCGGCCGTCACAGGGCTCGTTGCTGCGCCAACCTCCCAACCGTCGAGAGCACGGTCGATATCTGTGTCCGCCACGAGCGGGTGTGTGCCGGCGGCGAACTTCTGCGAGTCAGTGAGGTCGAGGTCCCCGTCCCCATAGAGGTCCGCGGGGGCGATGGAATGGGCCGCTCCTAAAGGGTCCCTCGACGGACGCACCTCTTCGGGCGGTCCGAACATGGCGGTCAACGGTTTCTGAGCCCCGATTGACGATCCCAGAACAAAGCAACTCAAGGCGGTGCTTCGAAGCGCCATTGTTCCCTGCATAGCGACGGAGATGTTCAGATGGTACTGGGGCTGGGACAAGGACTGAATTGCGATAGGGTCCGCATGAATTGGCCTGGCAGACAAGCCATAGTCTCCACGGGGAAGGGCACAGACGCAAGGGCCCGTTCCCCTTTTCGCGTCATAAAGGGCTTCCCAGCGGTCTGTTCTGACGGGCGAACAGAACGGTCTCCGGCCAAGTCATACTATTTCTGCACCTGAGAGAAACGGTCCCGGCCGACAGGGACCTATCATGAGGTCTTCGCTTACCTATCAACGAGTTACCTCTTAAGGGAGCGTTTGATTGAAGGACCCCCGAATCCTGTTTCCGCAGGACAACGACTTGCCGATCCGTGCAGTTTCCGGCTTAAGAGCGGCGAAAGAAGGATCGGACCGATTTCGTAGCCTCCGTCCGGTTTCTGATGCGGCCTGGCACAGGGGACGAGTCTACATCGACTCCGGACGCTTACACCGGACCTTGTCCCAATACACACGGGTAGCCGGGCCAGCCTCCGAAGTCACTGATCGGTCCCGCCTGGTCAGAGGGGCGGGTTTGGAGGGGGTGGACCCTTTTGTCCAGTCTCAGGCGTCGGGGCGCCCCGATGGTTTATAATGTGGGAACCATGACCCGTTATTCAACATCCGTATCCGGGGATTCTGACGCTGGTCATTACAAAGAGCGGGATCTCTTCTACTGGGAGGTCTGGGGAGACCATGTTCACCACGGCCTGTGGGTGCGTGGAGGGGAGACCGCGTCGGATGCCGTTGTCCAACTGAGCGGGCATGTCATTTCGTCCGCCGGTGTTCAAGCCGGGTTCCGGGTCTGCGACATCGGATGCGGTTACGATGGCCGGTCGCGTCTCATGACCCAGGCTTACGGCGCAGACGTGACCGGCATCACGCGTCTGAGTGGTGGTGAGGGAACCGGGTGGCCAATCCCCCCGGCGACCCCGATTAGGCTCCATTTTTCCTTCGTTTTGATAGTATGGCGCCAATTAATGCAGCAAGCCCACCTATGATCACTCCTCCGATTGCCATTGCGCCGACCTTATCCCAATCAATTCCTCTCAATAAACTCTCTTGAGAATGCGGCGCATTAATACTCAGAATGAATTTGTGCCACGCTTCTGACGATGAGCGAGTCCAGTCCAAATCATCTTTATCCCCGTAGGCATATAGGAAGATGACGCTCCCTGAGAGATTCACAGATGTAGCTGTGCCTGAAACGACAACCGGAGTATGCTGGCTGTCCGTTTGAATGCCATAATTCATAAACATCGAATACGCAAAGGCACCCGCTTCGTCATAGTGAAGGTCCAATGGAATCATCTGTGCTATATCAAGCGCTAGATCAATGTCAAATTCCTTGCTGAGGTTCTGACTCACTTCCTTCATGTATGAAGGCATCTTCAATTTCACTCCTTCTGTTATTTTTTTATTCTCGGATGCTATGGAAGCGCGAAGGCTAGCGAATTCTGATATGCTCATGGTGTAATCCCTGAGATGCTTGTTTACCTTCAGAATGAAGTATCGATCCAAGTTCGGAATATCGCCTGCTAACGCCGATGGGACCGAGGCCTCCGGTATATAGAATGCCAACGTGTCGTTCCAAGGATCGACCATTTGGTCCGTGAGGCGCTTAACGGTTGGCATTGCCTCAGTAACTCTTACGTACCCCGCTGGCGATGGAATTGTTATAGCGCGTCCGCCCATTTCGAAAGAATTCGCGAAAGCTGACGCCGCAAATGCGATCAATACCAGAGGTATGTATAGGTGCTTCATGTTTCATTTGGCTACGTCCGAGGCCACTCACCCGCTACCTGACGCTGGAGTGTGGGTTCTGATTGAGGGTTGGAGTCGTCATTCAGTCTTCACAAGGCGTTGCAAATGAATAAACGTAGAGTTCGTGTGAGAACCCTCGGAAGAAGAAGAACGCGGATTCTGTAAGCGGCCAGTTCATTGAGAATGCGAAACGGCTTCGGCAATACCATATGCAACACCAGTCACGAAGAGGGCGGTGATGATCAATCCGAACACCGCGGCGACAACACGTGGTGTTCGGTACATCGGTAGCCGCAACAGAATGAGCCGAACGAAAAAGCGTCGTCCGTCCTGGCCACCAAAGATCAGCGCGAGGAATATTACGCCAATCGACATCGGAAACGTTACACAGACGGTGATGACGACAGCGATCCAGAAATAGAGCTTCGCCATGAACAACCCGAATGGATAAGGGAACCGGAAGACGGCTCTGATGAGCCTAGCGTGCCGCCAGCGAAAACCTCGATCGAAAGTCAAGCGGATGCAGTAGAGAGCGGTCCAGATGACTAGCCACCGGCCCATTGCATAACCGCCACGCTCTGGACTAATCGAAGAACTGATAATGAAGATTTCCAAAAGCCCGACGAAGATAGCGCCCCACCAGATCCAAAAGAACGGTCCGCGTTGGTGGGTCTCCCTATTGGGATGCCGAATCTCCTCGGTGCCCCGATCTTCCCCTGTCCAGGCGGTATCCTCAGGCTCCCGCGTTACCCTGCCGTCCTCATCCATCCGCGCGGACTGAGAGGCCCCGCGAGGGTGCCCGGAAGCATGAACTCGGGTAAGGAGTAACTCTAATAGGTCGTCGTGGTCGACTAATCGACGGAGGGCTGCGAGAGCGGCCGCGGATTCTGCCGGGGTGGCCGCCGGATCGAAGGCGAGTCGGATCAGTTTTTCGAGCTTTTCGTCCTTGGCACTCATGCTGGTAACCCTGGTTGCGCCCGAGTCCCAGCAAGCTTACCCTCCCGACCCTCCAGGAGAAGGGCCTCGCCACGGTTCAACTCGGCGACCCACGATAGCTCGTTATTGATCACGAAGTCCGCACGGTAGTCGACTTCCTCGTGGTCGATGTCGCCGTCCCCGTCGAGATCGGCCACCGCCACGGTGTGAACTCCGTTCACAGTCTGGGTCAAGATCTGCGCCTCGCCGAATGTGCCGGTCCCGTCGTTCCGAAACCAGGCTACCTCGTCTGCCGCGATCGAGCCTGTCACGAGATCGAGATCTCCGTCGCCATCGAGGTCCCCCGTGGCGATCGAATGAACCTGGCCCGAGGGGTCCCGTGGCGGCCGGATCTCCTCCGGGGGGCCGAAGGTTGTGGGCAAGGATTCCTGGGCCCAGACCGGGGATCCGAGAAGGACACAGCTCAAGGCGGCGCTTCGCAGCGCCATGGCACTCTTCATAATAATAGTAATCTTGCGAGGGTCTAGGACTCGGAAAAGGCGTGAATTGCTATTGGCCCCGCATGAATTGGCCTGGCAGACAATCCCGCTCGCCCCGGCGGGCCCTACTGTCCGCGGGTAAGGGGACAACAGCAAGGGCTCGTTCCCCTTTTCGCGTCATAGAGGGTTATCCAGCGACCCGCCCCGAAGGCTGGAAAGGATGGACATTGGCCAAATCATACCATTTTAAGCCCCATAAAAGGGGTCCGGACAGGCAAGGTCCGATTGTGAGGCTTTCGATTAGCCATCAATGAGTTAGCCCCTGCCAAGGCGCCTGCCTCAGAGGTTCCGGTAAATTTCTCTTCCGCGGACACCCACTTGCCGATCCGTGCTATTTCCGGCCTAGGGTGGCGAAATCAGGACCGGACCGATTTCGTAGCCTCCGCCCGGTTTTTGATGCGGCCTGGCAGGCGCCTATCCATCCTCGCCGCCCAACAAGAGAGGAAACGACGCCGGTCACCCTCCGATTCTTAAGGAGTCTTAGCTTTTTGTCGTGCGCCAATCAAGTGCTAGAGGGCAAGAAACGGCTTGCCTTCCTGACGCCGAACTTGGCATCCTCAGTCCATGAACAGCCCCCATTCCCGCAACGTCACCGGCCCGCAACCCGATTCCTTGTCGGACCCGCCGGCGGGTCCGACGCCTTCGGAGCCGAATCGATCCGCGAAGCCCTCGAAGTGATCCGGCAGGAATGGCCGGAAGCCGTTGCCTATGACCGCGAGGGAAGGCCGGTCAGTTGCGACGCGGACACCACCCCCGGAATCCCGGTGCTCGTTTGGGCGAGCGAAGCTGACAGCCTCGACGACGATGACGGCCGC
>JBGTBW010000120.1:0-43828 GCA_041749135.1 Verrucomicrobiales bacterium | reverse complement strand
AGGGCACTCAGTTGTGGCCGCGAGGCGCGCACCAGCCGATTGATCCAGGCCAGCAAATCAGCACTGACGTGCACTTCGCGCACCAGCTTCTGGAGGGCGAGCACGTCCTCGGCGCCCATCACTGCCTGCGCCAGATCGCCACTCGCACCGGTGGTGTGAGCAAGGATCGAACGCTCCTCGGACTCGCTCGGATACTCGACCAGAATATGCAGCAGGAAGCGGTCCAACTGCGCCTCGGGCAGCGGATAGGTGCCCTCATGCTCGATCGGGTTCTGGGTCGCCACCACGAAAAACGGGTTGGGCAGACTTCGCGTCTCACCCGCCACCGTCACCCGGCGCTCCTCCATGGCCTCGAGAAGGGCGCTCTGAGTCTTGGGTGGAGTCCGGTTGATCTCGTCGGCCAGCACCAAATTGGCGAACACCGGTCCGGTCTGAAAGTCGAACTCGATCCGCCCGCTCTCCTCGCGAAGGATCTCAGATCCCAGAATGTCCCCGGGCATCAGATCGGGAGTAAACTGAATCCTACTAAACTGGAGTCCCAGCGCCTTGGCCACACAGCGCACCAGCAAGGTCTTCGCCAACCCCGGCACGCCCACCAGCAGACAGTGCCCCTGACAAAACAGGCCCAGCATCAGCGTGCCCACCACCTGGTCCTGTCCCGCAACCACCTTCGCCAATTCGGAGCGCAGCCGGTTGAAGACATCGTGGGCAGCGGCGGGATCCAACGAGGATCCCCCAGCGGCGACGGCGGTTTCGGAAAGCGTGGAATCGATCACGAAGTTCAAAGCTGACCTGGTTTCAGTAACAAAAAAGCGAAAAGATGCGTCTGCAGCTTGTGAGAGCGGTTAACCCCAATGCCTTTAGGGATTGGGAGAGTAGGCGGTTCCAGGAGAGGAACTTCGAAAGTGATCAGAGTCAATTCGCCCAGGCCACGGCTCTCGTGCGGATTTCCTGTCTGTTTTTCCCCCCCAGGGGCAGTATTCAGGGAAATGGGGGATTTCGCCGCTCACGCCCACGATGACCTGCGATTGTTGGAGCGCTACGCGAAGCAAGCGGATCAGGAAGCGTTCCGGGCTCTCGTCACACGCTATTCCGGTCTGGTCTACGGAACGGCCATGCGCACGACTGGCAACGCGGAGTGGGCGGCCGACATCACTCAAAACGTGTTCGCCGCTTTGGGGAGAAAGGCTGCCGCACTTCTCCGTGGCGGTCGCGTCGCATCCGTAGGAGCCTGGCTGCACCGGGCCGCAACCTTCGAATCGAAGCGCTGCCTCCGCGATCAAGTGGCCGGCCAACGCCGCCAACTCATGATTCGAGAAACCCTTTCGAACCCGGTTGACGATGCAGGCCAAGACGCCTGGATCGAGTTCCGTCCACGCCTCGACGAGGCCCTCGAAAAACTGCCCGCTCGCGACCGGGAGATCCTTGTTCTGCACTACTCCGACGGGCTGAAGTTCACCGAAATCGCCAACCGTCTCGGTCTCGCGGCGGGGTCTGTCCAAAAGCGGAGCGTCCGCGCGCTGGAAAAGCTCTCCCACCTTCTGCGAACGAGTCGCGGCGCCGTGCCCGTTGCCGTCCTCGCCGCCAGCCTGACTCCGGAACTCGCCAAGACTGCCCCCACATCCTTGATCGAAACAATCTGCTCCGCCGCGACTTCCGCTCCGGGAGCCGCAGCGGCCGGAACTGCTCTCACCGCCATGACCCTAACGAAAAAAACCACGATCGCCGGCGTTGCCGCCGCACTCACCATCTTCGCCGCTTTCCTGGGCGGCGGTTATCTTGCCGGACGGAATACCCTCCCACAGAAGGCTCCGGCGGGCGCCGAAATCAAGAGCCCACCTGAACCGTCCCGCACCGCAACGGAGTCGACCGCGGCGGCTGCCGGCTCGGAGCCGGTCCACCAAGAGCCCGCCCCCAGCGAACCACAGGACCATGTCCAACTCCTCATCTCTCGGCTCTGGAAACTCAGCGGAGAACGCGAGGCGTCCATGACAGAGGGACGCAGCGTCATGCGGGCGGGAGGGAAGTTCTCAGACCTCCGCCCTTTCCTCCTCAAAGTCGAGGCTGCGGAAGCCAGCGCGGACGCGTGGTTAGACGCTCTGAGCGACGGCGACCTCCCCGAGGCCCTCACTCAAGTCGCGAACCTTGAAGAAGGGCCGGCCAAAGAGTGGTTGATCGGAGTCCTGTTCAAGCGCTGGGCCCGCAGCAGCCCCCTCGAAACGCTCGCCGCTGCCGAATCCGCCGGGCGTTCCGCCACTCGCGGCGCTTATCGCGGCTGGGGAATGAGCAATCCCCAGGAGGCCCTGGCCCACCAGCGGTTGTTAGCCGGGAACGACCAAGCCGCCGCTCGCGACGCGCTCCTCAGAATCTTCGACGGCTGGGTAGGGGCGGGCCCCTCGGAAGCCATGCGTGGTCTCGAGTCTCTCGACTTCGACGACCAACGGACCGCCTTCCGTTCATTCGATGATGCCCTCCAAGCGGAATCGCTTCGACCTCAGTTGCTGGAAGCGGTCGCACAGGTGGAAGACGAAGCCTTGCGGGCGGATCTCGTTTTGGATTTCGCTACTAACTGGGGCCAAGTCTCGCCAGAGGAAGCGCAGGCCTGGTTCGATACCCTCACCTTCGATAATCCACGCGCGAGCATTCCCGCAGCCAGAAAGATCCTTGACGGTCTCAGTCGCGCCGGCAAAGCGGCCGAGGGAGCCGCCTGGATATGGCCGAAGCTTCCCGATGACCTCCGCGGTGAGTTTGTGCGAGACTTCGTCGCCGGGCAATGGTCGCAAGCCGATCGCGAGGGAGCTGCGGCATGGCGGCAAGCTCACGGCTTGGAGACGCTGGACCTCGACCGATGACATGAGCGCACGCGTTCTGCTTCTGTTTACCTTCCTTCTCGCCGCAACCGGCTTCGGAGCCGGATACTGGATTGCGACGAAGCAATCAAAACCGCTCCTGGCGCCCACGACGGACTCCCCGCAGCAAACGCGACGTGTGACCACCTTGCTCGCCGGTCCGGATCGCCATGACCCGGCGCGTTTTGCAGCGAAAATGGCGGCGGCGCGATCTCTGCCTGATCCTCGCCAGCGCAGCGACTCTTTACGTGCTGTTCTCCAAGAGTGGAGCCAGGTCGATCCCATAACGGCTTACGAGGCCTGGTCGCAGTCGCCTGGCGATCATCCCCCGGCAACCGGCGCCGGTGTGATCCTCGCCCTGCAGCGAGCCCTCGGATTCGACGCTGCCCTCGAAACGATCCTAACGACAGGCGATCTCACGGCCCAAAGCCAAGCACTGCATTTGCTGGCTTCGCAGGTCGAGGATCTGGACCAACCCGAACATGCGGTCGAAAAACTGCGGCTCTCCCTTCCCGGAGCCCTTCGGGAGGACACCCTCGCCACTGCCCTCCGTTCCTGGACCGAAGCAGCCGAGTTCGAAACGGTCGCCGCTTGGATGGATTCCCACTGTGAATCGTTCAGCACAGGGGAGTTGGCCGCCTTCGAGCGTGCCGTCTCCGCCAAACTCGTTGTTACCAGACCGGAAACCGCAACGGCTTGGCTCTTGGAGCGCGCGACCGAAGAAAGCCTCCCCGGGCATCTCCAGCACATCGTCGATCGCTGGGCACGCTTCGCGCCGAATGCCGCCGGGCAGTGGCTCGGGAGCCTGCCGCCCGGTCCTCAAAACGATCTCGCCGTCGATCGCTTCGCCCGGCTCGTCTCCCAAGCCGATCCCGCAAGCGCCGCTCATTGGGCCGCCGCGATCGAAGAAGAGGCCTTGCGGAACGCCGCCCTTGCCTCTGTCCTCGACGCCTGGAAACGCTTGGATCCGGATAGGGCCGCCCAATTCGAATCGAGTCTGATCACACGGGACTGAGCAGGGACAATCGGTTTCCCAATCATCCGTTAGAGAGTTCCCGGTATCGCCAGAGATGTCCTTCACTCATCGTTGGTCGCGAATGCCCTGATCCCTTCTGCCACTCCCCGCGCTCCAATCAGGGTCTCACGAAGGAAACAGCCGCTGCAGATCGTCCCGCTCCGGCCGGCGGCCGTGCTCGGCAATCTCGAAGGCTTCCGCCAACTCCACTCCTTTGCCGCCGTAACGCCGCGCTCTCGCCGCCGCAAACTCCTCCCGGTAGACCTCGCCTAACCATTCCCTCCGGGCTTGCCCTTCCTCCGGCACACTCTCCAATACGCCGCGGTTGAACGGCAGCCATTCATACATCTGCGATGCGTGGCAATCCAGCATTCTCACCACCCGCTCAAACTCCGCCCCGATGTCCAGAACAATGTCCGCGCGAAAAGGCGCCGGCCTTGTAAAGGGGTCGCACAAGAATCCCACCACCGGATCCCGAACCAAAGCCGGAGCTTCCGGAACCAAGGCCGGCACCGTCAGCAAGTAACAGGCGTCGAGCACCAATTGCCCCGCGGCGCGATGGTCCGGGTGGTAATCCCAAGGCCGGTGCGTCAAGAGCAGATCCGGATTCCAGCGCCGGATCTCCCGGACCACCTCCCAGCGCAACGCCAGATTCGCTTCCAAATGACCGTCCTCCACGTTCCATACCGCGTGTTCCGCTCCAATCACCGCAGCCGCAGCAGCCGATTCCTGCGCTCTGCGCTGCGCCAACTCGGGTCCGCGCAGGTGTTGATGGCCGGCCGATCCGTTGGTCAACGACACCCATTTTACCGCGCATCCCATGTCCCGGTAACGCGTCATCAACCCGCCCGCATAGGCCTCCGCGTCATCCGGATGTGCGACCAAAAGGAGGAGTCGAGCGGCAGCGTGGTCCATCGGCCGAACTTTTAGCGAAATGGACGGCGGTTCCGCCACCTCGAAAATCCTGCGCCTTCGCGGGCAGCACAGGAAAGCGTGGTTTCAGGCTGCCCCGCGTCGGGATCCGCCGCGGAAGAAGGACTCTCATCGGCCCTCCACACCAGACCGTAAGGCGACCCCTTGGCGAATTCGCCGCTTTCTGACAGCATGACCCCGTCATGAAGCGCTCTCTCCGCTACTCCTTTCTTGCCGCGGCCTCTCTCGCTCTGGGAATCAGCCTTTCCATCCATGCCGCCGAGCCGGATTTTCGCACCTGGAGCGTCTACGGCGGAGACGCCGGCGGCACGAAATTTTCCGCACTGACCCAAATCGACCGCAGCAACGTCGCCCAGCTTCGTCCTGCCTGGATCTACCGCTGCGGCGACCGCGGCTCCACCATCGAATGCAATCCCATCGTCGTCGATGGAACCCTCTACCTCACCACCCCCGGACTCCAAGTCGTTGCCCTTGACGCCGCTGACGGAAAACCTCGCTGGACTTTCTCCGGCGGAGCGGGCGGCGGAGTCAACCGGGGCGTCGTCTGGTGGAACGAAGGGGACGACCGGCGGATCTTTTTCGCTTCCGGAACTTGGCTCCACGCCATCGACGCGGACACCGGCGAACCCGTTCCCTCCTTCGGTCAAAACGGCCGGATCGATCTCCGCGAAGGACTCGACCGCGACGTGTTCTTCCTCTACGTCACTTCCAGCTCCCCGGGGATCGCCTATCGCGACCTCCTGATCATGGGTTCCGCTGTCGGCGAGGGACCTGGACCCACCGCCCCCGGTCACATCAGAGCCTTTGACGCCCGCACCGGGGAACGCCGCTGGATTTTCCACACCATCCCCCATCCCGGCGAAGCGGGTTACGACACCTGGCCTCCCCTGGCCTGGAAAACCGCCGGCGGTTGCAATGCCTGGGGCGGATTCACCCTCGACCCCGATCGCGGAATCGTCTTTTGCGGCACGGGATCGCCCGCTTACGATCACTACGGAGGCGACCGGCCCGGAGCCAACCTTTACGGAAACTGCGTCCTCGCGCTGAACGCAGCCACCGGAGAACGCATCTGGGATTTCCAGACCGTCCATCACGATCTCTGGGATTACGACGTTCCCTGCCCGCCCGTTTTGGTTACCGTCGAACACGAAGGCCGCCGCATCGATGCCGTAGCCCAGGTAACCAAAACCGGCATGGTCTTCCTCCTCGATCGCGAGACAGGAAATCCGCTGTTTCCCGTGGAGGAACGGCCCGTGCCGGCTTCGACCATTCCCGGCGAAACAAGCTGGCCTACTCAACCTTTCCCCTTGCGTCCTCCGCCCTACGCTCAACAACGGCTCACCGCCGAGCAAGCCACAGACCTGACGCCCGCCTCCCGCGAAGCCGTACTCCAGCGCCTAACCACGATGACCACTGGCGACATCTTCCTGCCTCCCGGTTTTCAGGACACAGTCACCCTGCCCCAATTCAACGGCGGCACAGACTGGGGCGGCCCCGCCGTCAATCCCCACACCGGAATCCTCTACGTAAACTGCAGCAACGAGGCCGAGTGGATCTCCATGGTCGCCTCGAAACCGTCCCGCCAAATCACGCTCGGCCAACTCGGGCAACGCCTTTACGGAGCCATCTGCTCCAATTGCCACGGCTTCAACGTCGACCCAGCCGCTCAAACCGCGGAGACGCCCGGAGCCGTTGCCCCCTCCCTGCGCGATGTCGCTGCGCGCCTCAAAGCGGAAGACCTGCACGTTCTGCTCGCCGAAGGCCGCGGACAAATGCCCCCTTTCCCAGCCCTGTCGGACATCGAGAAGGACGCCCTCACCGCCTTTCTCTTCGATCGCGCCCGCGAACGCCGCGTCGAACTCGGCGAAGACGACCTCGCCTGGGCCCGGGATACTCCCTACCTCGCCACGGGACACAACGACTTCCGCGATCCCGAGGGTTTTCCGGTCAACGCCCGGCCCTGGGGCACACTCAACGCCATCGATCTCAACCGGGGCGACATCCTCTGGCAAGTTCCCCTCGGGACATACCCGGAACTCGAGCGCCGCGGCTTGCCCCCTACCGGGACCTTCAACATGGGCGGTCCACTCGCCACCGCGGGCGGACTCGTCTTTATCGGAGCGAGCATGGACGAACGCTTCCGCGCCTTTCATTCGGAAACAGGCGAGGTCCTGTGGGAGTTCCAGATGGACGCCGGCGGCTACGCCACTCCCGCCTCCTATGAGATCAATGGCCGTCAATACGTCGTCATCGCAGCCGGCGGAGGCGGAAAACCCGGCACCCGCCGCGGGGATGCCTATTACGCTTTCGCTCTCCCAGACTAACCAAAAGCGGACCGATACGCTATGTTCAATTCAAGCCCCTCCCTTACCATGGAGACCCAGCGCACAACAACACCTTGGAGGGCCGGCCTCCGTGACGGCCTAATCCCGCGTTGGAGACCCATCGCACGACAAGACCTGGAGGGTCGGCCTCCCCGACGGCCTGGTCCCGGGATGGAGACCCATCGCACGACAAGACCTGGAGGGCCGGCCTCCGTGACGGCCTGGTCCTGGGATGGAGACCCATCGCGCGACAAGACCTGGAGGGCCATTTCCCAGCCTCAGGTCTTGGAGCAGGAGCCAATGGAAAAAACATCCTCCCCCCTTGGCGGGCTTTGCGGTCTTTGCGAGAGATGCTGCTTCTTCATCCGTGTTCATCTGAGTCCATCCGTGGTTTCCAAGACCAGTCCCCAGCCGGGCTCTTGGGACTGCTTGACCCAGAAGACTCTGGTCTCTCG
The DNA here is from genome assembly GCA_041749135.1 of Verrucomicrobiales bacterium. Classification (GTDB taxonomy): domain Bacteria; phylum Verrucomicrobiota; class Verrucomicrobiia; order Verrucomicrobiales; family DEV007; genus DATKCT01. The sequence continues at coordinate 36,252 of JBGTBW010000120.1, read as the reverse complement.
CCAAGGCCGCCAAGCCCGCAAAGGAATCGAGAATCTCGCCAGGCAAGAATTTGACGAAGTCTTTGGAGTGCGCGGCTGTGCCACGCTTTTCCGAAGGATCCCCGTAGCGGGAACATTCTATCGTTCCGAGAGCCGCAGAGATGAAGCCAGGATTGCGGGCCACGGATGAACGCCGATCCGCCCGGACAAATGGGAAAAACCAACAGGCCAAACCTGGAGGGCCGGCCTCCGTGACGGCCTGGTCCCGGGATGCAGACCCATCGCACGACAAGACCTGGAGGGCCGGCCTCCGTGACGGCCTGGTCCCGGGATGCAGACCCATCGCACGACAAGACCTGGAGGGCCGGCCTCCGTGACGGCCTGGTCGCGGAATGCAGACCCATCGCGCGACAAGACCTGGAGGAGCCCGCCCTTCCAGGATACCGTGAGAATCCAACGGCTTAACCCCAATGCCGTTAGAAACTGGAGAATAGAGGGCAGAACCAGTAGTAAAAACCCGGGCTTCCCTCCCCGGCGGCGCCGTGAAGGCACGGAGCGTGCAGGAGAATCCCTTTTGATGCCTCTATCGTGACAACGTGCTATTAGCTTGCCCGATGCAAAAGCGAAGATGATCGGCCTCCTGCTCATGGTTTCCGGCGTGGGGATGCTGGCAAGCCTCCTCGTTGGAACGTCTGCACCGAGGTGGTGGCTCGCGGGCGTTCTCCTGGGCGCTGCCGGGGGGTTGGGCGCGGCGGCGGCGGCGCTGACTACCGGGCTTGTGTGGGATTGGCAAGGCCCGCTGACAATCGGAGGCGAGGTCGTGCGGCTTCGGCTCGACGCAGTGAGCGCGTTGTTCCTCGCGTTGCTCAGTGTGATCGGCGGGGCAGGTGCGGTTTATGGTCGCGAATATTGGACGGAACGCGCGCACCCGCGCTCGGCGCGAGCGGGCCGCGTTTGGTGGAGTTTGATATTGCTGAGCCTGGGGCTCGTGCTGGTCACGACCAACGGCCTGCATTTTCTCATCGTCTGGGAATTGTTCGCCGTCAGCGCCTATTTTCTGGTCACGCTGGATCGCCAGCGCCGCGAAGTGCGCGCGGCGGGCTGGCTCTATCTCGCGGCGTCCCATGTGGCCACGCTCTGCCTCCTTGCCTTCTTCACATTGCTCGCAGTGCGCACCGGAAGCTGGGAACTCGGCGTCATGCGCGACCGACCCGACCTTGCGCCATTGTTCTGGCTCGCGCTGGTGGGGTTCGGCTTGAAAGCCGGAGTATTTCCATTGCACATCTGGTTGCCTTCCGCGCATGCCAACGCGCCGAGCCATGTCTCCGCCATGCTTTCGGGCGTGACGCTGAAGATCGGCATCTATGGACTGGTCCGATTCAGCGGCTGGCTGCCCGTCCCTCCCGAGGCTGGGTGGGTGGCGGCGTTTCTTGGCGTGACCAGCGCGGTGCTCGGCGTCGCGTTTGCGCTTGGTCAGCACGATCTCAAACGCCTGCTCGCCTATCATAGTGTCGAGAACATCGGCATCATTCTGATCGGGCTTGGATTCGCACTGCTGGCTATCGGTCAGGAAAACGCCGCGTGGGGGCGGATCGCACTGGCGGGCGGGCTTCTGCATGTGTGGAATCACGGGCTCTTCAAATCCCTTCTTTTCTTCGCGGCCGGCTCGGTCTTGCACGCGACCGGCACGCGCGAGATGAGCCAGCTCGGCGGGCTGTGGCGGATGATGCCGTGGACCGCCTCGCTCTTCGCGCTCGGCGCTGTGGCCATCTCTGGGCTGCCTCCCCTCAACGGCTTTGTCAGCGAATGGCTCGTCTACCTCAGCTTGTTCGACGCCACGATGGCGCGCGGCCCAACGGCTTGGGCGGCAATTCCGGCGGCGATTCTCCTCGGCATAACCGGGGCGCTGGCGCTCGCGTGTTTCGTGAAGGTTTGTGGTGTGGTTTTCCTGGGCGCTCCGCGTTCCCAAGCGGCGACACACGCGCGCGAAAGCGGCCCGGCGATACGCGGCGCGATGGTGGCGCTGGGCGCGGCGTGCGTGGTTATTGGTCTCGCTCCGGTGGTCTTTTGGCCGGCGGTTTTGCGCGCGGTGGATGTCTGGAATCCTGTCTGGACCGGAGCTGAGACGCCCGTGGCGCTGTCGTCGCTTGGCTTGTTCCATGTCGCCCTGGCCTTGCTCGCGCTGGCAGCCGCCGTCTGGCTTTGGCGGCGCGCGGTGCGAGGCGGACTGACGCGCTCGCTGACGTGGGATTGCGGTTACGCCCAGCCGACCCCACGCATGCAATACACCGCCGGATCCTTCGCTGGCATCATTACCGAATGGTTCGCGTGGATTCTCCGCCCCGAGCGGCATGCGCATCGGCCTGAAGGTCTATTTCCGGGTAGTGCGGATTTCACCGAGCACACCCCGGAGACCGTGCTCGAAAAAGTCGTCCAGCCCGCGGGCGCCTTGGTCATGCGCGCCTCCCGCGCGGCGCGCAGACTCCAACACGGGCGGGTACAGTCCTACCTGTTGTATTTGTTGATCGGTCTGGCGGCGCTGACGGTGGTGGTCCTGCTTGGAGGTGGGCAATGAAAATGCAGTTTCACGAACCATGTTTCTGAACCTCATCCAACTCGCGGAGTCGTTTGGTGTGCCGGAAACTGTCGTGGACGGCTGGATTCGCAATGAAGGGTTGCCCCACACTCCGGATCGGGGGCGGTTGTTATTTGATCGCGCCCAAGTGGCGGAATGGGCGGCAAAACGCGGACTCGCAGCGCAAGCCGGCTTCCTGGCCAGCGAACCCTCCGCCCTAGGAACCCGCTTGCGACTCGGGCCGTTGCTGCGCGCGGGCGGCATCTGGCGAGACCTGCCGGCTGCGGACGTGCCGGCCGTTTTCGAGCAGATCGTAACCGCGCTCCCCGGCGCAACGCCTCCCGTCCGTCAACTGCTCGGGCAACGGGTTCGGGCTAAGGGCGGCGTAACGATGGCTCCGGTCGGCGGCCGATTCGCTCTGCCTCACCCGAGCGCCCGCATCACACTTGGCCGCGACTCGGGCATGGTGGCGTTGCTGTTGTTGCGCGACGCGTTTCCACTGGACGAACCCCTTCCCGATGGCGTGCCCATCACCCGCTTGCTGTTTTTCATCGCCCCTTCGCCGCGTTTGCACCTCGAACTGCTCGCGCGTCTCAGTCGCTGCGTGATGCGGGAACCGCTGCGTGGATTGATGCTTCAAGAGGCGCCGGACGCGGAGATTCTGCAAGCGGTGGAAGCGGAGGATGCGATGGGCGCGGCTGAATCCAAGACGGAGGTGAAGTCGTGATGCCGGGCGCACTCTTGTGGCCTGGCCAAGTGCTTACTGCGGTGGGCCGGTTGCAGCACGCAGGGCGGCGGCCCTCTATCCTCTACGTGGTCGTGGGAGGGGCGCAATGACCGCCGTTCTTGAACTCGTTCTCCGGCTCGCGGGTTGGCTGCTGCTCGCGCCGCTGCTGCCGGGCCTCATCAACAAAGTGAAGGCATGGGTAGCGGGCCGCCGGGGACCGCCGGTGCTTCAGCTTTATTACGATCTGGCGAAACTTTGGCGCAAGGGCGTTGTGCTGAGTACGCTGGCGTCGCCGGGCTTCATCGCCGCACCGGCGGTGGCCTGGGTGGCGCTGGCGGGAGCGGTGCTGTTGATGCCGCTGGGTCCGGCGGGCAGCGCGCTCAGTTTTCGCGGCGACGCGCTGTTGCTAATCTACCTGCTGGCGCTGTCGCGCTTTTGCACGGCGTGGGCCGCGATGGAGACCGGCTCGGCCTTTGCGGGCATGGGCGCGGCGCGCGAAGTCAGTTATGCGGTGCTCGCCGAAGCAGCCATCATCGCGGCGGTGCTGTCGCTGAGCGTCCAGACCGGAAGTGTTGCCCTGACCACCATGCTTTCGCCCTCGGCGGGCGCGGGCTCGGCGCTGCTGGCGGCGGGACTGTTCACCGTGTTGCTAGTGGAGAACTGCCGCGTGCCGTTTGACGATCCCAACACGCATCTGGAGTTGACGATGATTCACGAAGCCATGGTCTTGGACCACAGCGGGCCGCCGCTGGCCGCCATTCTGCACGGAGCCTCCGTCAAGCTGCTGCTGTTCGCCGTGCTCCTGGTTCACGCGGTCCTGCCAATTGGGGGATTGCCGGCTCTTGGAGCCGCTGGGGCGTTGGCGGCGGGCGTGCTGCTGGCGATAGTGGGCGTCGGATTGGTTGAATCCCTGCTCGCGCGACTCGCCTTTCGCAAGACGCCGCTGCTCCTCACGACGGCGTTCTTGTTCTGTCTGTTCGCGTTGCTTGTGGCTTGGAAAGGTGGGGCCCAATGAACAGCGGAACATTGAATCTTTTGATTGGGGTGGCAATGGGATTGAACTTGCTTGCGCTGGGCAGCAGCCGGTTGCCGTCGCTCATCCGCATCATGTCGCTGCAAGGCGTGGTGCTGGGGTTGATGCCGTTGATCATGGTCCTGGAAGCGCTCGACTGGCGCGTGGTCGCGTTGGCGTTGGCGACGATGGCGGGCAAAGGCGTGGTGATACCAGGCCTGCTGCGGCGGGCGATGCGAGCCGCACACATCGAACGTGAGATGGATCCGTTTATCGGCTTTGTGCCATCGCTTTTGCTCGGGGCCGGGGGAGCCATCGCAGCGGTGGGGGTGGCGCGGGCGCTGCCGCTGTTGCCCGAACATGCGGAAACGCTTCTCTTGCCGGGCGCGATCTCCTCGATGTTGACCGGCTTCATCCTGCTCATTGGCCGCGCCAAGGCCATTTCGCAGGTCTGCGGCTTTCTGATTCTGGAGAACGGCATTTATCTGTTCGGCCTTCTGCTCATCCATTCAACGCCGTTGCTCGTGGAGTCGGGTATACTTTTGGATGTCACCGTGGGGGTGTTCGTCATCGGCATCATCGTGGACCGCATCCAGCGCGCCTTTGATTCGCTCGACACCCGCAAACTCACCACGCTCCGGGAATGAGCCCGCTATTCCTCATCATTGTGCCTCTGGCGGGAGCGCTCATCGCTGCCGCGTGGCCAAACAATCGCACGCGGCCCTGGTTGCTGCCAGCCTTCGGCCTCTTGCATTTCGTCCTGACGTTCTGGCTGTTCGTCAGGCCGCCGGTCGTCGCGCCGGGCGCGTGGCTTGGCTTTGATCCCCTAGCGCGGGCGGTGTTGCCAGTGGTTTCGTTGCTCTTTCTCGTCTGTGCTGCGTATGGTGTGCCTTACCTGCGCATTCGGTCGGGACGGCCCAACCGCGTGTTCGTCGCATTGCTGCTCGCTATCCTGGGTTTGTTGAGCGCGGGGCATCAGGCCCGGCACCTGGGTTTGCTGTGGATCACGACGGAGGCGGTCACGCTTGCCACCGTTCCGCTGCTGCACTTCAACGGCACGCCCCGCGCCTTTGAGGCGACCTGGAAATACCTGCTCGTCGGCGGCACGGGCATTGCCCTGTCGCTGCTCGGCTCTTTCTGTCTGGGCTACGCTTCATTGCACGGCGGCGGCTCCGGTGACTTGACTTTCACTGCGTTGACCTCTCAAGGCGCGAGCTTGTCACACCCGTGGGTGCTCATCGCGTGGGTGCTGTTGCTTGCCGGTTACGGAGCCAAAATGGGCCTCGCTCCGATGCACACTTGGAAGCCTGACGCCTACGGTGAAGCCCCCAGCATCGTCGGCGCCATTCTCGCGGGCGGCGTCACGACGGTGGCGTTGACGGCGATCCTGCGTGTGCGCGCGGTCATCGGAGCGGCAGGCGAAGGCTTCGTCGCAGACCGGACACTGCTGGTCATTGGATTGTTCTCGATGCTGGTGGCGGCGTTGTTCCTGTTGGGCACGCGCGATTTCAAACGGATGCTCGCTTACTCCAGCGTGGAGCACATGGGTATTCTGAGCATCGGCGCGTCGCTCGGAGCCGCAGGCGTTGCGGCGTCGCTCTTCCATGTTTGGAGCAATAGCCTAACCAAGGGCGCGCTGTTCCTGAGCGCCGGCAACCTCCGTCGCGCGGCGGGTTCACCTTCGATGGATGAGGTGCGCGGGATGTCAATGCTCACGCCGCGTTCGGCGGCGATTTTTGTCACCGGAATGTTCGCGATCACGGCCTTGCCTCCCTTCGGTCCGTTTTTCAGCGAACTGCAAGTGGTGCGCGCCGCGCTTGCCTCCGGACACGGAGTCGCCACGGCGATGTTGCTCGGTTGCCTGCTGCTCGCTTTCTTCGGTCTGACGCGCGTGACCTTTGGCATCGTGGACGGGCGCCCGCGCCCGGCGACCCGCGAGAACGCCCAGCGCTTCGTCGAAACCGCTGGAGTGATTGCCCCGCCGCTCGTGCTGCTGGCCCTGTCTTTGTGGCTCGGACTTTTCACCCCGGCGATATTGCGCGAAGCGTGGTCGGCAGCGGCTGCCCAACTTTTTCCCACGCCGTGAGCGCCTCGACTTCATTTGCCCTGTTGGGCAACGCCGCCGGACTCCCTTGGACCAAAGTGCCCGCCTGGCCCGTCGCGGAGCTTGTTCAGGCAACAGCGAACGAACTGGCGCGCGGCGCCCGCTTGTGCGCGTGGTTCGGCGTGCCGGAAGGCGCAGAAACATGCCTTGTCGCCGTGCTGGCCTTCGACGTCGACAACACCCTGGCCGTTGCTCGCAGCATCCCATTCACCGGCGCGTTTCCTTCGCTCACGCCTGCGCATCCGCAGGCGCACCTGTTTGAGCGCGAAGTCTGGGAGCAACACGGCCTTACGCCGGAGGGTCACCCGTGGCTCAAACCCGTGCGGCGCACGGCTGGCTCCGCGCCCGCCAACAGCGAGTTCTTCCGCGTGGACGGTCGCGAGATCCACGAAGTCGCCGTCGGCCCCGTCCATGCCGGCATCATTGAGCCGGGTCATTTTCGTTTTCAATGCGCGGGTGAAGAAGTGTTGCACCTGGAGATCGCGCTTGGCTACCAGCATCGCGGGGTGGAGGAGGCGTTGATAGGCGGTCCCCATCTCGGGACGATGAGCCAGATGGAAACCGCGGCGGGCGACACGACCATCGCCCACGCGACCGCCCACGCGACAGTCATGGAAGCGCTCGCCGGAACTGAAGCGCCGTTGCGCGCGCAATGGTTGAGATCAATGGCTCTTGAACTTGAACGCCTGGCCAACCACACCGGCGACATCGGTGCGCTGGCAAACGATGTCGCGTTTCTGCCTGCCTCCGCCGCCTGCGGCAAGCTTCGTGGCGACTTCCTTAATCTTACTGCGATGATTTGCGGCAATCGCTTTGGTCGCGGCCTCGTGCGGCCCGGCGGCTGCCGTCACGACCTCGAACCAGAGCGCGCGGCGCAGTTGCTTGAACATCTAAATACCGCACTCGCCGGCGCCGAACAGGCCGTCGCTTGGTTCTGGGATGCCGCATCCGTCCGCGCTCGTTTTGAAAAGGTCGGTACGCTTTCTTCGGCGCAAGCCGCCGAGATCGGATTGGTCGGTCCCGCGGCGCGCGCCTGCGGTTTGGTCCGTGATGTCCGTTACGATCACCCGGCAGGTTGGCATCGCTTTGCCCAAGCTCCCGTGGCCGTATGGCCTGGGGGCGACGTCTTCGCCCGCGCCCGGGTGCGCTCGCTCGAAATTCAACGTTCGGGAGAATTCCTTCGCGAACAGCTTGCCGCTCCCGCCGAGGGAGACTTGCGCAGTGAACTCGCGCCTTCCATACCGGACACATTTGCCGTGGCTCTTGTCGAAGGCTGGCGCGGCGAAGTTTGCCACGTTGCTTTGACAGACGCCGCCGGGCGTTTCCGCCGCTACAAGATCATTGATCCATCGTTTCACAATTGGACAGGTCTGGCGCTGGCCCTACGCGGCGCGGCAATCTCGGATTTCCCAATCTGCAACAAGAGCTTCAATCTCTCCTACTGCGGCTTTGATTTATGACGCCGCCCCCAAGCCATGTATGTCATTGACGCCATTGCCCATCGTCTGAAGCGCGGTTGCGAAACCATGCCCTATCCCAAGGGCCCGGCTCCCAAACTGCCGGATCGCCACGGCGGCGCACTGAAGGTGGATGCGAGCCAATGCGCCGGCGGCTGCAGCGCCTGCGTGCCCGTGTGTCCGACTCAAGCCATTGCCCGCCCCGACGGAAAACCCGTAGCCCTCGATCTCGGCCGCTGCATCTTTTGCGCCGCCTGTGTCGACGTCTGCCCGCAAAAAGCCATCACGCAGACCGGCGATCATCGCATGGCCGTGCGCCGTCGCGAAGACCTCGTGCTGGGCGAGCCGGAAAAGGAGCAGGTCCGGCTTGCTTCCGCTCTCGATGAAAAACTTCGTAACTTGTTTGGCCGTTCACTGCGCTTACGCCAGGTCAGCGCCGGCGGCTGCGCTGCCTGCGAAGCCGAAACGAACGTCCTCGGCACGATTGGCTGGGACCTAGGTCGCTTCGGCATTCAGTTCGTAGCTTCACCCCGCCACGCCGATGGCCTGCTCATCACTGGCCCGGTATCGCAGAACATGGAACTGGCGCTGCAGAAAACCTACGTCGCCGTGCCCGCGCCGAAAATCGTGATTGCCGTGGGCGCATGCGCGATTGCCGGCGGCCCATTCGCCGGCAACCCGCAAGTCAACGACGGCGCCAGCGCCGTAGTGCCCGTGGATCTGTTCATCCCCGGTTGTCCTCCGCACCCGTTGACTATCCTGGACGGCTTGTTGCGGTTGCTGGACCGGTTGAAAGAGGAGCCGTGGACGCGATGACGCAAGCGATTGATGATTTGACCGATAAGTCGCCAGACTCACCAAAACCTGTGATGCTGCATAACTTCAGAACTCCTGACCTATCGAGGGAGATCATGGACAGGGAGGAAAATCGCTGAGCCGAAGCGAGACCGCCTCTCGGCAGATGACGCCCTACTTGTGGGGCGGACACTCCTGTCCGCCGATGGAACCTCAAGAGTTCGCAGGCAGGAGTGCCCGCGCCACATACCCTTCCAGCTCATCCAAATTGCTCGAGATCAGGAGTTCTGAGCTTGAAGAAACCGGGCAGTTCGAGTGATCATCCGTGTCGGACTTTGCGTTCTTTGCGAGAGACTTTTCGGCCCTCCTTTTCCTCCCTCGGATCATTCATCCGCATCGATCCGGCTCTGAATGGGCGTCGGAGTTGCCTCCTGAGAGAGAATCTGCTTATGGTCGCTTAACGAGAGAACCGCCAACCAGGCGCGCCATCCTTCCTGACTCTTTACCCCGGCGCCGGCCGGGGACTCCGGCTGAGCGTCCAGGATGTAAACTCTTCGCGGACTGTCGAGTTGCAGTCGGTCCTGGCTACTTTGGAAACCGAGGGCGACCAGGGAGAAATCCGGGTCGGGAAGGAGGTCGAACTCCAGGCGGGTCGAGACTCCAATGCCTATCATGATGGCGCCCTCGTGGCGGAAGGTCTCCCTGCCCACCACCACCGTGTGCTCGAAAAGTTTGCCCTCGCGATAGACAACCAGCTTCATGGGCCTGCCAGGAAGCGTCGCGTCGATTGCTTTCCGGAAGCGCGAAAGATCGTCGATGGGCGCGCCATCCAGCGCGAGGATCAGATCGCTTTCCCGAAGGCCCGCCTTGGTCAGGGGGGAAGCGGGGGTGAGTCCCATCACTACCAGGCCGCTGCTGTACTGCGGCGCAAGTTGGGCCGGGAAAGCGCCTATCAGGCGGGGGTGATCGGAGGAAGTCTTCCACGAAGATGGCTGGGCCAGGACGAGTTCGCCGCCAACCCATCCGCGTTCGTGAACAAGCTGGCGGGAGGAACAGCCGGTGTGCGCCAAGGCCAGGGCCAGGGTCGAGATCAGGTAGAGCGAGGACCGGAGCATCATAACTTTTGATTTTCGAGATTGGGCTTGGAGTTCAACTGAAGCAAAGCGAAGATCCCAAAGACCAGCCAAGGGAGTGCGAATCCGGGCGCATTGTGCGAGAGGAAATCGGCATGAATTGAGTAGCCCACGGCGAACATGGCGTTCCCGTCGCTTTCCGGAGGGGTCAGGCGCGCGAACTGGAAACCGTGATGGAGGGAAAGGATGGCACAGGCGATGAACGCCCACTTGAACCCGGAGAAGCTGCGCAGGGCCATCCAACAGAAAAGGACGGGAAGCATCGCGGCGGCTCCGGTTAGGCACCATTTGACCAGGGCCTGGAGCAGCGGCCAATCCGGTTCGGGTGATGACCGGTTGCCGGACCACTGCCACACCCCGCTGATCCAGCCTGCGACGATGCCGAACAGCGACCACCAAACAATGATTGCCACAAGCGGCAAGCAGCAGAAACTGATGATTGGGTGACGCCCACACCAGGAGCTGCCTTGCAGCTTGGCGGCGAGGGCTGCGGCCAGATGATCCGCGTCGCCGATTTTGCGCGTGGCCCAGGCCTCGGCGTCAAGCAAGGAAAGCCCTTCTTCCAGAGCCTCCAATCTCAGATCTTCCCGATGCTCGGAGAGTTCGCGAACCGTGTCGTGGACATAAGCGGCCGGCAAACCGCGGAGGAGCAGTTTGCGGGCGAGTGGTTCGAGCGGTGATGATTCAGGCATGCTCCCATCCGAGAACGGTGCTGACCCCGGCGGTTACCGCCTTCCACTCGCCGCGGAGTTCGGCCAGCCGGCGCCCGCCTTTGGCGGTCAAATGATAATACTTGCGACTCCGGCCATCGACCTTCCGTCGCCGGCTTTTGAGGAGCTTGGCTTTCTCCAGGTAGTGAAGGATCGGATAAACGCAGCCCTCGCCGAAATGGAATGTTTCTTGGCTGCGAGCCTGGATGGTCTTGACGAGTTCGTAGCCGTACATTTCCCGTTCGGCGAGCAAATGCAGTAGGAGCAGCTCGGGGATCCCGTTAAGGAAACTGGGATTGGTGTTGCCCATAGAGGCGATTAAGCATTAAACCTTGAGGTATGTCAACGAGAAATCTTCCTGGAGTGGGGCTGTTCGTGTCCTCCCTCTCCGGGTCAAGTAGCGGAGTTCGCAAGAATTCCGGCCTCTAGCCCTTAAGGCTCCATCCCGTCGGAAGACTCACGTCGCCCGCTAGATCGTCAGAACTCCTGATCTATCGAGGAAGATAATGGATACAGGGGAATAAGAGTGAGCCAAAGCGAGACCGCCACTCCATGAATGACACTCTATTTGTGGTGCGGACACTCTATTTGTGGGGCGGACACTCTTATTTGTGGGGCGGACACTCTTGTCCGCCAAGTGAGCCTAGAAAGTTCGCGGGCAGGAGTGCCCGCGCCACATAGTTTTCCGGCTCATCCAAATTCCTCGAGATCAGGAGTTCTGATCGTAGCGAATTCGCAAGAATTCCGACATCCAGCCCTCCAGGCTGACGCCCAATGGCAACGAATCCCGCCGCCGGCAAGCTCCGGACTCAACGGATCAAGTTCCAATTGAGGAGAGACGGATAACGGTAGCGCATGCCCTCGCTGGATTTCACCGCCCCGATGATGGAAAAGACAAGCCCGCACACGTAGACAACCAGCACGAAGGGAATCCCGATCAAACACAGCAGCGAGGAGATCAACCCGTAGAGCAACATGGTAAGCTGAAAATTCAACGCCTCACGTCCCTGGTCATCGACAAACTCGCCCGCATCCCTTTTCAGGAGCCACACCACCAGCGGCCCGATCACGTTGCCCACCCCGGGAGCCAGCAGGAAACCCAGCAATCCCGCCAGATGCGCCAGCATCCCCCAGGTGCGTTCGTCGGAAGTTCCCGCCGGAGTCACGTTCCCTCAACCCTGCTCCAATCCGGCCAGCGCGCAAGCCTCAGCACTCCTGATCTGGCGGGCGGATACAAGGAGATGGAGGAAAGCAGGTGAGCCGGAGGCTCTTGGACTGCGGCGAGGATCGCCGCTCTCTCCCGGCGCGGAGCACCGTCGTGAGGGCAGGCGCTTTCATCCGGGTTAGGCTCTAAATTCGAACGCGAAAGCGGCGAAGATCCACCAATTCGCGGACTTTCTCCGGATGCTGATCAACAACGTTCTGGATCTCAGCGCGATCCCCCCCGAGATGGTGGAATCCCAGGGATCTCCCTTGGCCGCGACGAGCTTCCAGTCTCCGGCCCGCAATGCGCGGTTCCGTTCGTGCTGGCGCCGCAAGGCTGGCGCCGCAAGGCTGCGCAGGGATCCGGCTTATTCGCTCGCGCATCACTGATGCCAGTCTCCAACGAAGGGTTCGTAAAATCCACCCCACTCCCGGCGATGCCAGACCGGCGAGGACGGAAGGCCTTCCTGACCCAGCGCATCCACCGCGACCACATAATAGCGGCGGGAGCCCTCACCAGCCTGCTCGTCGATAAAGGCACATTCCACCACCGGGTCCAAAGTGAGCCGGCTCACCGGGTCCTTGTCCCAACGTCCGTCCATTCGATAAACACGATATCCGCGGATTCCCAGCTCCGGATTAGGAGCCCAGCGGAGGCGGCAAGCAACATCGTCCTCCCGGCTGAATACGAACTGAGGTGAAGAAGGCAGAGTAAAGAATGCAGGCGAGACCCCGCTTTCCAATCCCTCGCTATTCACAGCAATCACCCGGTAGGCGAAAACTCCGTAACGGTAAGGACGCCCTTCCGGATCGAGGTGATCTTCGTGCAACGCGCTGTCATGGACAGGATCGCCTTGGATCGATGCTGGTTCGGCAAGATTGACGCTCTCATCTGCGAAGTGCGTGTCCGGGACGGGCTCGCGCGTCAGGCGGTGAAAGGAGCCGATGCGGCGGATTGCTCCCACGCAAGTTTCCTCCAAGGGCGGCGTTCTAGATTTGAGCCTATGCAATTGGTCGTCGGTCCAGACCTCTACGGCAGCCCGCTCTACATGATAACCCGCGGCATTGGCGCATGGTTCCCATTTCAGTTCCACACGCGCCGGAGAACGGACCGACACGACGGCGTCCTCGACGATGGAGGGAGCTTCAACCGGGGCCAATTCCGGCGCTGCTCCAGCTTCGGCCGGACCCATGCGATAAGCCCAAACCTGTTGCTCCCGAGGCTCGCTGGGACAGTTCTCCAACAAGGCCAGATTCCATTCCGGTGAAAACATCAGGTTCCGCGTGCGGGATCCGGCGTTGTCGGGTTCCGCGCTAGGACGCATCGGCGTCCATCGGTTCTCTCCGGCGTCGTAAGCCCAGGTCTGGACTTCGTGCCGGGCTTCCTCGTCCTCGCCCGTCGTTATCTTCACCAAGGCGATCACGGCTCGCTGGACCGGGTCGTAAGTCAAGACTGCGTCGTTCTCTTGGGTAGGCGGAGAAACGGGCGGATCCCTATCCCGCCAAACATTGTTCGGAAGATCGTATGTCCAGGTCCGGGGATCTTCTCCGAACTGAGTCCCAAACAGCACGTGAAGGCGCCGGGCTTCGTCGTAAGCCATGTTGCCCCCGCTGCGCGGCGGCGGTTCCACCTCGGGATGCATGTGCCGCCAGGCATTGGTCCGGGGATCATAAACCAGGGTGCCTTCCCGGCTGCCTTCTCCAGCGAAGACGACGATCTTTTCCTCATGACTGTCCCAGGAAGCGCAGCGATAGGGCGCGAGCCGGGGCGCGGGCAGCGGCCGAAGATTCCGCCACCGGTTCTCCCCGGCATCATAGGTCCACACCGTGGAATCGTTGAGATACAACTCGCGCGCCCACTGCCATCCGTGGCTGCCGCTGAAGAACGGGAAGCGGACGTAGCGCCCGCGCACAGGGTCATAGATGTTCTGGGCATTGCAACACACGCCGGGCGGAGAGGTGTTGGGTTCCCGCAACGTCCATTCCGCGGTCACCGGATCGAAGGTCCATAGCTCGGCGCCCTGTTCACCCCCTCCTCCCTGGTTATGCCCGCCGAAGCGGACCAGCAACCGGTGGCGGCGATCCCACACGCAGGCCCCCTCGTATCCCAGCCGGGGAGAAACCGGACCGCCGGGCAGCGGACTGAGTTTGACCCAAGTGTTGAGCGGGTGGCCGGCGAACGCATCCGGAGGAGGCGCGGCGCCGCCAGCCGGCTCATCTTGCGCCGCGGCGGCCGTCCAAAAGCTGGCCACGCCCAAAGTCGCATGTATCCATCGTCTCGCCTGCATAGCAGTCCCCGTATCGTTGTTCACGAGAATTCTGGGTGAAAACCCGGACGATGTCTCGCCGGAACTGCCGGTTTTTCTCGTCGCAGAACAGGTGGACCCCGCTTGCCGTTCTTATCGTCTCAAGCCATTAGTGGTCGTTCCAGCCCTTCAAGCGAAAAGCCGCATCCTGTCATTCTCACATGAAACCCGATCCCTGCATCGACGCCTTTTGTCATATCCTTCCTCTCGGATACTGCAATGCCGTGGAGCGGCTTGAGGGACCAGCCCTCCACAAGTTTCGCAGAACACGCCGCATCCCTTGCATGTCTCAGATCGAGGAACGGCTGCGCGTCATGGATGCGTTCCCCGGATACCGGCAGATACTCACCCTGGCATCTCCGCCCATTGAAGCCCTGGCGGGATCGGAGAGTTCTCTCGATTTGGCGCAGCGGGTCAACGACGAACTCGCCGCCCTTTGCCGGGACGATCCCAACCGCTTTCCCGGCTTCGTCGCGGCTCTCCCTCTCAACCATCCCGAAGCCGCCTTCCAGGAAAGCGTTCGCGCCGTGACCCAACTGGGAGCCCTGGGCATCCTCCTCTATTCCAACGTCGATGGGCATCCCCTCGACGAGCCTCCCCTCCTGGCCCTCCTGGAGGAAATGGGGCGGCGCGACAAGGCCGTGTGGATCCATCCGATCCGCGGCATCCACACGCCCGACTACGCCACCGAACAGTACTCGCGCTTCGATCTGTGGTGGGCCTTCGGTTGGCCCTACGAAACTTCCCTGGCCATGGGGCGCCTCGTGTTCTCCGGTCTCTTCGACCGCTACCCGGACCTGGTCGTCGTCACTCACCACGCCGGCGGCGTCACTCCGCTCATGGCCGGCCGGCTCGGAGCCGGTCTTGATCTGCTCGGCTCCCGCGTTCCCCCGGGCCTCGAGGCCGCCGTGGAAACACCCTTGCGGGAACGCCCGCTCGACGCTTTTCGCCGGTTTCACGCCGACACCGCCTCCTTCGGATCGGCCGAAACCATCGCTTGCAGCCGCGCGTTTTTTGGAATCGATAGGCTTCTCTTCGGAACGGACATGCCCTTCGACCCGGAAGAAGGTCCCGGTTACATTCGCGACACCCTCGCCGCCATCCGCTCCCTGGATTGGAGCGCCGAGGACCGGCGGCAGGTCCTGCACGGCAACGCCCTGCGCGCCTTTCATCTGCCCTCTTGAGCGCCGCGGCCAAAGGGAGCCTCCATTCACCGTGCGAATGAAGTTATTTGGCGAAGCGAGCAACTATAGCCTTACGGACGCGGAGGAAGCGCCCTCAGATACTCGTAAATCGCCAGAATGTCACGATCCGTCATATTCCGAAAAGACGGCCAGGGCATCACCTGCAAGAGCGGGCTTATCTCCGGATGGAGGTTCTTAAGGTCTTCACCCGTGCTCATGACATGCAGGAACTCTTCGAACGTATATCCAGCCGGTAATCCCGTGTTAGCATGTGGCCTCAAATTCCGGGATCGAAATGGTCCAAAGAAGCTCCCGCCCACCAGATACTTGTCCGGATCGATCTCTTCTGGCTCGCCAAAGAAAGGGTTGCCGCCGGGCAGGTAGGGGTCAAAATCGACGGAATGGCAGCCGTTACAATCCCCCTGCGCATTTACGATGTAGCTGCCGAGGCCAATCAGAGCGCGATTCCTTCCGCGCAGATGAAGCGGTAGGGGGGCTATCTCCAAACCGCGTTTGATCTTGGACTCATCGTCAACCGGGGTTGAGACCGGTAACTTGATCTTGTCTGGGGGACCTTGTGCCTGACTGCGGAAACCGCTAAGCAAAGCTCCGCCAAGAACTACTCCTCCGGCGAGGAGCACTATAGATATTAGTCTGTACATGGGTTTGACCTTTTAGTCTGACTTAAAAGCAAGCTCTACTTTAGGACTGGCCACAAACGCCGACTGCTAGGAAACTGCAGGGGCGGGTTGGAGGGGATTGAGGGGGAGGAAAGAGTGCGGATTGGTCATCCTGACTTATTTTCGGAAGTTTCAGGCGGAACCGGCGCTGGGGTCAAGGGGAATCTCAAACCGTTTCGCGCATTTTTGGGCGCTCCATTCCGGACGCGGCTTCCTGCTCCTCCTTCATGGTCTCAACCACGAAGGGCGGCGGTGGTCCAGTCATCTCTGGGATGGGGTACGAATGCCTATGGGTTTCATCAGGAGCGAGCCAACAAGATGAAGCGTTCAGACTCAGAACTCCTGATCTATCGAGGAAGATAATGGATACAGGGGAATAAGAGTGAGCCAAGCGAGACCGCCACTCCGTGAATGACACTCTATTTGTGGGGCGATTTGTGGGGCGGCGGACACTCTTGTCCGCCGAGTGAGCCTAGAAAGTTCGCGGGCAGGAGTGCCCGCTCCACATAGTTCTCCGGCTCATGCAAATTCCTCGAGATCAGGAGTTCTGAGGATACGGACCAGCCGTTCAGACCGTCTCCGGCTCGGGATGAACCCAAGGAGCCCGGTAAGGCCTCCGCAAGAGTTCGTTCGCCTCATCATCTCCCCGGATTTGCCCGGCTTCCGCATCCCACTCCAGCGTCCGGCCTAACTGCAACGCCAGGTTCGCCAGAATGCAGGCGGTCGTCGAGATGTAGCCTTGCTCGATGTCCGCCACGGGCCGTCCCCGGGAGTCGATCGCCGCCAGAAAATCCTTCATGTGGCCGCGAATCGCGGGAGCGACATGCCGTTCGAGATCTTTTTCGTTCCGGTCCTCGGGATAAGCGTCCAATTCCAAGGTCACCTCTCCCCGGACCGTCTCCCCCCTGCCCTGGGGAATGAATTCGTAGCGGTGCACGCTCGCTTTCAGCGTCCCCTGGTCTCCGTAAAAAATAGCGCCCCACTGATCCTCGGGATCGGGAGCCCGTCCCCAACTCCGGTGCTGCCACGCCACCTGCAAGTCGCCATAGTCGAAAACAGCGCTCTGCGTGTCCGTGATATTCGCCTTGCTGGCCGGATCGATCAGGATCCCGCCCGCAGATCCGATTCGCTGCGGCCAGCCCAAATCCATCATCCAGCGGACCATATCCAGCATGTGGATGCACATATCTCCGACGATTCCGTTTCCATACTCCATGAAGGCTCTCCAGCTCCGGGGATGCACCAGCTTGTTGTAGGGCCGCATCGGAGCGGGTCCGGTCCACATCTCATAATCGAGATGTTCCGGCGGCTCGGTGTCAGGCGGATTGTCCCGCGCCCGCATGTGATAATAGCAATAAGTTTCCACCAGGCCGATCTTCCCCAGCCGGCCTTCCCGGAGGAAACGGTCGCGCGCCTCGATCAGGTGCGGTGTGCTGCGCCGTTGCGTCCCCACCTGCACTACTCGGCCGTACTTCCGCGCCGCCGCCAGCATGGCCTGCCCCTCAACCACGTCCACTCCGACAGGCTTCTGCACGTAAACATCCGCGCCCGCCCGCACCGCCTCGATCATCGGAAGGGCATGCCAATGATCCGGCGTGGCGATGAGCACCAGATCCAAATTTCTCGCCGCCAACATTTGCCGGAAATCGGCAAAGGTCGCCGGCGTCCGCCCCGACTTCTGCCGGGATGCCACGATGGCGGCGGCCTCCCCGAGCATTTGAGAGTCCACATCGCATAGGGAAACGACCTCGACTGGCTCGACCTGCAGCAACCGCAGCAGATCGCATTTCCCATACCATCCGCAGCCGATCAGGCCGGCCCGCCGCACTTTGGCCTCCGGCTCGTCCGCGCCCGCCCCCGCAGCGTTCGACCAAGCTCCGAGCGCCAGCCCGGCGGCCCCGCTTTGCAAAAAATCGCGTCTGTCCATGCCGCTCATTCTACCGGTCGCAACGGTCAGGGCTCAAGCCCTGAAAGAAAGGATTGCGACAAGGGGGAGGGTGCTCCGCTCAGTCTTTGAGCGGATTCATGACTTCAACAGACCCGAAGCGCTGCCCCTCGCTCAGATCTTCCGACCACAGGACGCCGGCTCCCGCTTGCTGAGCGGCGGCCACAATGAGCGCATCCCAAAAGGAGAGCCTCCATTGTTGTTGGACAGAGAATCCCTGCTTCAGAAGTTGCCGGGTGTTCTCAATGACGCGCCAGGCCAGGTAGTTGGAAACCTTGTCGATCGACTCCTCGACGGGCAAGCCGAGTCGCACGAGATTGACATGCATCTCCTGAAGCACCTGGATGCTGAGGAAAGGCTGTTGACGGCGGTCCCAGAACCTCGTGACAAGAGCCCTCGCTTTCTCGTGTTTCGCTCCGGCATCCTTGTCGTGAGCATAAACGAGGATGTTGGTATCGATGAAAACCTCAGCGCTCATACAGCTCTTCGCGGGCCAAGGGCTTACCTCCGAGGTGGACGCCTTCGTCGAGACTCTGGAGAGCCCGCGAGCGGCGCTCCTCGTAACGGTCGCGCTCGGCGACGGCATGTTCGATAAGTCCAGTCACCCAGGCGGACACGGACTTGTCCTCGTCGATGGCGAGGTGACGGACGCGATGGAGCAGGTGCTGATCCAGTTTTAAGGTGATGTTCTTGGTCACGGCTTCCACCAGGTAAACAGGCAGCACATTTCCTGTCCAGCACATTTCTTGTGCTGAGTTGGCCTGTTGGCCTGCTCAGGTTCCTCTAGCAGGCCGTCTGCCCCCGGCTCAACCTCCGGCGCCCCCGATCGGATTTGCGGGGCGATTTGCGGTTGAGACACCCCGCCCCTTCCGCTAGCATCGCCTTTGGGCGTGATTATGGGACGTGTCCGGCAGGTTCCTTCCTCATTCCCTCCGGACCGAAACCGCCGCCCTGGGGCAGGAGCCGACGGCAGCCGCATGAGAGTCTCCATTTTCACCGACAGTTTCCTGCCCTACATCTCCGGCGTAACCACCTGCGTCCTCAATCAGGCCAATGAGTTCCATCGCCGGGGACACGCGGTGCAGATTCACCGTCCCCGTCCGCCCCGAAGCGCCAATGGCTTGCAAGGGCTGACCGATGGGGTCGAGGTGCGCAACCTTCCCCTTTCCCTGCCCGTCTGCCGGTTTCCCCAGTTGCGTCTGGCGTTGCCGCTTCTACTGCCGACCCTGTTCCGCCTGCGGCGTTTCCGGCCCGATGTCATTCACACCCACACGGAGTGGGGCTGCGGCATCGAGAGCTTCATGGTTTCGCGTCTCCTCAAGACCCCCCTTGTCGCCACTCTGCACACCTTTTACGCCGACCCGGGCTACCTCCAGCACCTCCCCTTCTCCCGCGTATCCGGGGCTCACCGCGCGTTGTGGGCCTATCTCATGGCCTTTTACAACAAGTGCAACGCCGTGATCACCCCCTCGCACAACGCTCTCGATGAACTCACCCGAAGAGGGCTCCGCCCGCCTTCATTTCTCATCGAGAACGGCATCCACGCCCCACAGCTCCGCGATCCGGCTTTCCTCTTACGCCGCCGCCGAGAACTGGGCCTCACCGGTGGACCGCACTTTATTTATGTCGGGCGCATCTCGCAGGAGAAATCCCTCGATATCGTAGCCCGCGCTTTTGCTCGCGCTGCCCCAAGCATCCCGGAAAGCCGTCTTATCCTCGTCGGGGACGGTCCGGGAAAACCGGATCTCGCTCGCCTCGTCGCTTCTCTCGGGATCGGATCACGCGTCACCGATCTCGGAATGATCCCCCACGACCGGCTCATCGATGAAAACATTCCGCTGCTCGGCGATGTCTTCGTTACGGCGAGCAAAACGGAGAATCACCCGGTTAGCCTCCTCGAAGGGCTCGCCTTCGGGCTCCCCGTAATCGGTCCCGACGCACGCGGCATTCCCGAACTCATCCGGCATGAGGTGAACGGGTTGATCTTCCCTGCCGACGACATCGAGTCCCTGGCGGCGCACATGCTCCTCCTGGCGGCCAATCCCACCCTCCGCCGCCAGCTCGGGGAGGGGGCTCTGAAAGGAGGAAGCCGCTACCTGATGCACCGGGCCGGCGACCGCCTCGAAGAAGCCTACGACGCCGTTCTCGGGCGCGCCCCGGCCCCGTCCGCCGTCTCTCCCCAGGCAGCGTAACCTAACAATCGCCGGCACTCCCTGACCCGCGCCGAGCGCTCGACCCGGAGCCGCAGGGCCGGATCTTCCCTCCGCTCCCTCCCCGGCTGCACTCGCAGAGTCTGGATCAGGTCTCCGCCGTCATCGGAACCCCAGCGCCAACAATAACCCTTGGGCGCGGCGTAGCGATCGGCTCCTTCTCGCCGGGCCGACCCAATGTGCCGGAACACGCGGGCCGTCTCCTGCACGGGCCCACGCACCAGATCTTCGTAACGCACCAGGCACAAGTTCTCCCGGCTCCGCAACAGCGCGGCCAACCGTTTTGTCACCACGGCCCAATACTGTTCCAGCAGCAGGCGGTCGCACCACGGACCCAACCACCTCGCGCATGGGCCGAACATCATGGCCTTTATCGATTGCACAGTCTCCAGGGCGTCACGCACCAAAACGATATTGCGGCCGAGCGCGAAATCACCCAACCGCGGATAACGCCGCGCTTCGTGGAGCCAACAGGGCCGCTTCAAAACTGCGATTCGCTCCCGGCACAGGGAAAAAACCTCCGCTCCGCGGCCCGCGCCATAGCGTTGAAAATCGACTTCGGGCAAGTCGGAAACATCCTCCGCCACCGCCAACAACGCCTTCAAGAGAGTCGAACCCGAGCGCAGCGGAGAGAGTATGCACACGACCGCTCTCTCAGATGCCGTTCTCATAAGTCTCTGTTAGGGATGGAGGGCTGTCCCGCTCCCCGGATTCGCACCGCGCCCGCAACGTTTGTCCTTCCCAACTTGCCCGCCCCCGCCGGACTCGTCAACTCGGGCATCCCAAATGTGGGCGAATCCCTCAGGCATGATTTGCCCGTGGAAGCTCTGAGAAGACTCCTGCTGGCGTTGTCCTCATGGAGGCTCGGAGGGCTACGGGTGGCGCTTCGCTCGACGATCCACATGCCGCGTCCGGAGAACACGCGTCCTTCGGGTCAATGCCATGCGGTCCTGCCTTCGCCGGCAGGACATTCGCGCAGGCTCAGAACTCCTGATCTTGCAAGCGGATACAAGGAGATGGAGGAAAGAAGGGAAGCCGGAGGCCCTGGGACTGCGGCGAGCATCGCCGCTCTCTCCGGGCACGGAGCGCCGTGCATGCGGAAGCTTGTAGAGTGCGCCAGTCCTCTGGGGTTTTGGGATGGGGACGCGGAGTCTCTGCGAGACCGAGGCGGGGTTGGGATTGGCGGAGTTCTGTGCGCGCCCGAAAGCGGCGATTCTCGCCGCAGTCCAAGGGCGGCGGACAAGCCGCCGCTAAAGAGGCCCCGTCGAGCATCGCCGCTCTCTCCCGGCGCGGAGCGCCCTCCCCGTAGCTGCATTCGCAAGAATGCAGACTGGCCCGCCAGGACTTCGGAACTCTCACGAGTTCCGCTACAGTTCTGAGGCTTGAGGCGGGGTCTTCCCCTGGGTCCGCTGCTGAATCCCTGTCCCACCTGGGACAAGGATTCATTGGGCTCTCCCGCAAAACTCCGCGGACCCCGGCCGCCCCTGGCTCTCCGCAGCGGCCAAGCAGCGCTCGGCCGTCCTTGCCTTCCGGCCCGCCGGCAAAGTCGTCGATTACAATTCGGCGCTCCCATTCTTCCTTCCCCCCCGGGAGCCGTCGAGCCGCATTCGGCTCGAAGCCCGCGCCAGAACGCCAGACGCCGCCCGTCAGACCTGCCCCCGTCAGACAATCAGCTCCCGGATCACGCGCCCATGAACGTCCGTTAGCCGGCGATCGATGCCGTTGTGGCGGAACGTCAGTTTCTCGTGGTCCAACCCTAACAGGTGCAAGACCGTGGCGTGCACGTCGTATACCAAGGTCGGGTTGGCCCGGTCGAGCGCCTTGAAACCCCATTCGTCGCTCGGACCATGAATTGCTCCGCCGCGAATCCCGCCGCCGCACAACCAGTTCGTGAAGCAATGCGGATTGTGGTCGCGCCCTTTGTCGCCTTGCGTCGACGGCATCCTGCCAAATTCCGTAGTCCACAGAATCAAGGTGTCCTCCAACATTCCCCTCTGTTTCAAATCACGAATGAACGCAGCCGCTCCCGCCGCCATTCCACGGGCCAAAGGACCGTGATCGCGTTCCACATCTTCGTGGCTGTCCCAGTTGCGCCGCGGAAACCCATTGTCGTTGCCAGACCAAATCTGCACAAAGCGCACGCCCCGCTCCAACAAACGCCGCGCCGTCAGACATCTCCGCGAAAAATACTCCGTCTCCTCCAGCGCATTGATCTCCGCGGGCCACTGCGTCCGGCCGTGATCCAGTCCATACAGCCTGAGGATGTGCTCCGGTTCGCCGCTCAGATCCAACGCTTCCGGAGCCGCCAACTGCATCCGTGCCGCCAATTCATAGGAACGAATTCGGGCCTCCAAACGGTCGTCTCCAGTTCGTGTCTCGAGATGCCGCCGGTTCATCCGTTCCAACACCGTCCGCGCCGCACGGTCCGACTCCGGCGTCACAAAGACTGCCTCCCGCGGCGCAAACAAGTTCTCGATGGGTTGCGAACGCTCCGGCCGCAGGATCGTGCCGTCGTGACTGCCGGGCAGAAACGCCGCCTGCCAATTCTTCGGACCGTTCGAGGCAAACCCCCGGTGGTCGGGAAGCACCACAAAGGTAGGAAGATTGTCGTTGAGGCTCCCCAACCCGTAGCTCACCCAGCATCCCATCCCCGGAAAACCCGGCTCCTGAAACCCCGTGGCTTGCAGGTAGGTTCCCTGACTGTGCACCCCAGTCTTCCCCACCATGTTGTGAATGAAAGCAATCTCGTCGATCACCTCGCCGAGCGCGGCTACCGGCTCGCTCAGCATATGGCCACACCGTCCGTAAGGGCGGAACTCCCACACCGGACGCATCCACGGTCCCAGCCCGTCCTGAAAGGCCTCCACCTTCTCTCCAAAATCCGAGGGCTGCCCGTGCCGCTTCACCAATGCCGGTTTGAAATCGAACAAGTCGATGTGGCTCGCCGCACCCGCCATGAACATCTGCACCACCCGCCGGGCCCGGGCCGGCTGATGCAGAACGCCCACGGTTGCCCCTCCGCCCGCTTCTCTTCCCAGCGCTCCCTCGGTCCCTAGCAAATGCGTCAGCGCGATCCCTCCAAGACCGCCCCCGCTGTTCCACAAAAACTCGCGCCGGGAAAAGGGTGCTCGTCCGTTCTCGTTCATCCTCAGTCCACAAACACGAATTCGTTCAAATTGAAAAGCAGACGGCACGCCGCAGGCAGCCCGAAACGCCGCGCGTAATCCGTCAACTCCTCCAACTCAGCAGCCTGTGGAGGCCGCCCACAGCAACGGCTCCACAGCCAACTCGCTTGCTCCTCGATCCCCGAGCGCTCCGCCGTCGCCCGCAGCGCCGCTTGCTCGGCCATCGCCAGCAGAAACCGGTCGTTCATCAGCGCCAAAGCCTGCAACGGACCCGCCGATTGCTCCCGTTGAGCCACGGACAAGGACGGATCCGCACAATCCAACACCTGCATCCACGGCTGTGGTTGCGATCGCACGGTGAAACGATAGACGGCGCGGCGATGCAGCGCTGGATCTTCCGGATCGGCGCGATCATAAGCATAGTGGGGACTGTGCTCCGGCTTCTCCACTGCAAAATCCTGGAATCCGGGTCCGTACATCCGGTTGTCCAGACGTTGGGCCGCCCACAACAAAGTGTCGCGCACCGCTTCCGCCTCGAGCCTGCGCCGGTTCATCCTCCACAACAGACGATTGGAAGCGTCCACGCGTTCCGCCGCCGGATTTCCGCCGGAAACCTGGAGGTAGACAGCGCTCGTGCAGATCAGCCGGTGCAGCCGTTTCCACGATCCCCCACTGTCCCGGAACTCAGCCGCCAGCCAATCCAAAAGCTCCGGATGCGACGGGGAGCCGCCTAACCGGCCGAAATCATTGGGCGTATCCACGAGTCCTTGACCCATATGGTGCAACCAAATCCGGTTCACGATGCTGCGCCACGTCAGCGGATTATCCGTCCGCACGATCCACTCGGCCAAAGCCGCGCGCCGGTCGCCTTCCCGGTGATCCGGCGCCAACGGAAATGCCGCCGCCACGCCTGGCATCAGCCCCACGGAGCCGGGAACCGCCCCGGGTCCGGGGCGCGTCACGTCGCCCCGGACCAAGACCCGGATGGGCCGCGGCTCACCGTTGACGTGTCCCCGGCCCAGAAACGTTCCGCTCCCCGTATGCACGGTCCCCGCATAAACCATCCCTTGGGGCGGCAGCGCCGCCGCTGCGGCATTCAATTGCGCGATCTCCGCTTCGATCTCGTCCCGGGCCGCCGGCAACTCCGGTCCCGCCGCCGCGCGGAGCAGGCTCTCCTGTTCGTCGCGCAAATGCTCTAGCATCT
Organism: Verrucomicrobiales bacterium; assembly: GCA_041749135.1. Lineage (GTDB taxonomy): Bacteria > Verrucomicrobiota > Verrucomicrobiia > Verrucomicrobiales > DEV007 > DATKCT01. The sequence goes on along the minus strand of JBGTBW010000120.1, from coordinate 11,903 downwards.
TCACATTCTCGCCGTCCGCCACCGGGACCTGTGGGGCGACTGGGGACGGCTTAGTTCCCTCCCCTGTTTCCGGTGTGGTCGCCTTCGCCGCGGCAATCCGCGCCTCCATCTCGGCAATCCGCGCTTCCAAGGCCAGCAGTTCGGGCGTCTTGTGCTCCGCCAGCGCACTTTCGATCTCCTTCCGCCTGATCTCGCTCGCCTCACTCTGTTCCCGAAGGGCCTGTCGTTGCCGCGCCAGCTCCGGGTCGGGATCCCAGGGACGATCCGCGCGATCCACAGCCGCGAACACCGCCTGAAGACCGTAATACTCCTCCATGCTCACCGGGTCCCGCTTGTGATCGTGACAGCGCGCGCATTGCACTGTCAGGCTGGTAAAAGTGTTCATCGTCGACGTGACCATGTCGTCGCGGTCCAAGTTGCGGGCCACCATGCCGTCGCGCTTTTCCTCGGGAACTTCAGCGTGACCGATGAAATCCCACGGTCCGGCGGCGATGAAACCGGTTGCGGCAACCGCGCCGGGGTCCTCCGGCCATAGAACGTCCCCCGCCAACTGTTCGCGCACGAACCGGGAATAGGGTTTGTCTGCGTTGAACGAACGGATCACGAAATCGCGATAGGGCCAGGCATTGGGCCGGGGCTTGTCTTTGTCGTATCCGTGAGTGTCGGCGTAATGCACCACGTCCAGCCAGTGCCGGGCCCAGCGTTCGCCGTAGCGGGGAGAAGCCAGCATCCGGTCCACCAGCCGCTCCCAGGCCCCCGGCTCCCAGTCCCTGAGGAAACCATCCACCACCTCCGGTTCCGGCGGCAAGCCGGTGAGATCGTAGGAAAGTCTGCGGACCAGCACCCGCCGGTCCGCCTCCGGCGACAGGCTCAAACCGGACTCCTCGAGCCGGGCCACGACGAATGCATCCACGGGGTTCCGCACCCGTCCGGCATTTTCAGAACTCACCGGAGGCGCCGCCGGCCGCCGCAGCGGTTGCCAGGACCACCAGTCGCGAGTGGCGTCCACATCCTCATCGTTGGCGGCATGTGTTGCGAGAGATCCACCCAGCCAACACGCCGCCAGGCAGAATTGCCATGTCGCCCTTCCGATCATCAGTTCCAGGCTCTCCCGGTCGAGAGGCCTACTCGTATCACGCGATCCGGGCCGGTGAAAGCCGAAGGTCAATCGAACGTCTTGGACCGATCCCCGCCACCCTTACAACGAACGGTTTCAGACCGTGTTCTATCCTCTTGTCGTCCGTCTCCTCGAATCGCGGCCTGAGGACAACGAAGCTCTGGACCAGGAGTTCCGCCGCGAAGGGCACAGCCTGCGCAGCGTGATGCGCGAGATCCCGCCCGTCCTCGGCGGCTTTTATTGAACTCGCGAGGCGGCGCCTCGTTTCGCGTGCTATACAAAGATTTTCTATGCATGCATGCTCAATACACGTCAGCCAATCCCTTGTCGCCGCCTCTGCCTCCGATCTATCGAGGAAGATAATGGATACAGGGGGGGAAAAGTGAGCCAAAGCGAGACCGCCGGCCGCTCCGTGAATGACCCTCAATCTGTGGGGCAATCTGTGGGGCGGACACTCTTGATCGCTGATTGAGCCAAGAAAGTTCGCGGGCAAGAGTGCCCGCGCCACATAGTTTTCCGGCTCATCCAAATTCCTTGAGAGCAGGAGGTCTCAGGCTTGAAGACCAGGGCCTCATCCGCTCCCGCTGGGGCGGCATCGGAAACCGGACGCAACCGCACTCCCATGCAATCCTTGCCTCGGAGCCTTTCCTTGAATAGAATCTTCTCCATGATAACGACCATCACCGGGAAGAATCAAGTCACCTTGCCGGCCAAGTTGATCCGTGAGCTCGACTGGAAACCGGGCACTCAACTCGAATGGACCAAAACCACCGAAGGCGCCCTCGTCGCCCGCCGCAGGCCCACTCGCGGCGAACTCGGACGCGAACTCCAGACACTCATGAAAAAGTACATCAAACCGGGAGAATCCGTCGTCGAGGGGTTGCTGCGCGACCGCGCCGAGGATGACGCCCTCGACCGAAAGGACGAGGAACGAGGCATTTGACTCACCTGCTAGACACCTCGGCACTCCTGGCGCACGCCCTTCGTGAGAACGGCTGGCGAGAGGTGCAGTCCCTTTTCGACTCAAAAGAGATCAGCGTCGGGCTTTCCGCGCTTTCCATCTATGAAGCCGACCGCCGCCTTGTGCAGATCGGAACCTCTGCCCACGACCGCCGGGACTTTGCGAGCCGCTGCGCGACGCTTTTCGATCTCATCGTTCCAGTCGATGAAACTGTCGCCGCTGCAGCCTGTGCTCTGACGGAAGTCGTTACCGGCCGGCTCTCAGCCGTCGATACCCTCATCGCCGCCACCGCGAAAGCTCACCATGCCATTCTCGTCCACCGCGATTTCCACTTTGCAGCCATTCCGGCGGAGCATCTCCGCCAGCTCGTCCTGCCGGACAAATAATCCGCACATCTCACAGCTCATCGAGGCGGCGTTCGCCGTCAAGTAGGGTCAGAACTCCTGACCTATCGAGGGAGATCATGGACAGGGAGGAAAATCGCTGAGCCGAGGCGAGGCCGCCTCTCGGCGGATGACGCCCTACTTGTGGGGCGGACACTCCTGTCCGCCGATGGAACCTGCAGAGTTCGCGGGCAGGAGTGCCCGCGCCACATACCCTTCCAGCTCATCCAAATTCCTCGAGATCAGGAGTTCTGAGGGTAAGAGGGCGCGGCGCCGGCCGTTTGCGCACGGTCAAACGCCTGCCCACCGCAGCGCTCCGCGTCCATCCCGGCGGAGTTCCGCCTCGGCGTCCCGCCGGTCTCCACTCCCGCCGGGCTTGCCGCTCCGCTCGCCCCTCTCTACTCTCTCGGCAGCGGCTCCGCCGCCGGACCGGGAACCAGACAGACCCGGAAGCCCTGGGCGAACCAGCGGTAGCCCGGCCTGACCCCGGACCGATAAGCGGAGCGGCAGTTGTCCGCGCCGCTGTCCCAGGAGCCGCCCCGGATCACCCGGTCGGGGCCGTTCGCCGGACCACGCGGATCCACAACGCTAGCTCCCCCATAGGCCCCATACCAATCCTCACACCATTTCCAGACGTTCCCATGCATGTCTTCCAACCCGAACGCGTTCTCCGCTCTCCCTCCTACTGGCTTGCTCTCGCCCCCGGACTTGCCCTTAAACCAGCTCGCAAACACCGGGATTGTTTCCAACCATTCGGCAAATCTAGAGGGCTCATCCACGGAACTGCCATAATACCAGCCCGCCCTTTGCAACCCCTTCTCCCCGTCTCCGGTGAAATAGGCCGTGGTTGTCCCAGCCCGGCAGGCGTATTCCCACTGCGCCTCAGTGGGCAAACGGAACTTCCAGCCCGCTTCGAGCTTCCCTTCTTGGCGCAGCCTTTCCGTCAAGGCCGCGGCGAAGGCCTGGGCTTCCTCCCAGGTGACGCTGTCCCCTTTCAGACTCACCTCGAAGCCATAAACCCGCGTAAACGCGGAACCCCGGACTTCCTCCCCAAATCGTCCGGGGCCCCGCCTTCAGGCGGTTCTTGCCCTTCAAACTAACCTCGAAGCCATAAACCCGCGTAAACGCGGAACCCCGGACTTCCCCCCCCAAATCGTCCGGGGCTCCCCCTTGAGGCGGTTCTTGCCTTTCAGACTAACCTCGAAGCCATCAACCCACGTAAACGTGGAACCCCGGACTTCCTCTCCAATCGTCCGGGGTTCCGCCTTCAGGCGGTTCTTGCCTCTCAGACTCACCTCGAAGCCATCGGCCCGCGTAAACGCGGAACCCCGGACTTCCCTCCCCAATCGTCTGGGGTTCCACCTTCAGGCGGTTCTTGCCTTTCAGACTAACCTCGAAGCCATCAACCCGCGTAAACGCGGAACCCCGGACTTCCCCCCAATCGTCTGGGGTTCCTCCTTCAGCGGTTCCTGCCTTTCAGACTAACCTCGAAGCCATCAACCCGCGTAAACGCGGAACCCTGCACAAACCGACCCCATTGTCCAAGTCTAACCATCAGGAGCCACGGTCACCCGGAGAAAAGCGGCGTCCCCTTCCGTCAGCAGTTCCGCGACCCCTACGCTCACGACGGCGCTTTGATGCCCCAACAGGTCGGCCTCGGACAGCGCAAGCGTCGTCGCGTCAATGGGACGCCATGGCCCCTCGAGACTTCCGGCCGCTTCAATCCGGTAGACCATTCCCTCTGCCCAAAAACCCGCCAGCCGGCGGTAGTCCAGAAGCCACCCCGTTCCATCCCCTGCGGATGACCGCGAGAGGAGAACGCGCGGAAACGAGCTGGAATCCCACGCGTTTCCTCCGAAATAGAATTCGTCCTGATTCGATGCCCCGTCTCCATCCGCGTCGGCGTCGGGAGCCAAGTGCTCGGACGCGATGTCCGGCGGGCGCGTCGCGAGGATCCATTCGGCGAACGCCCCATGGGCGGGAGCAACGCTTAGGTCCGCCTCCAACACGGCGCGGAACAGCATGTCCGAACTGTCAATCGACTCGTTCATTCCGCGGATCGCGAGCATGTTCTCGCCAGGAATCAGCAGGTTGTGGAACCGAGTCAAATCCAGCGTGTGATACAGAACTGCGAGCGAGTCCGAATGCGGGAAGCGCGCGTAGGCGCGCGTTCCGTCGCCGAGACCGGCGGCGCGCACAGCAACAGGTTCTCCATTGAGATAAGCCACAAACCCGTCGTCGTACTGGATGCGAAGGCGGAGACCCCAGACGTCCTCGGGAGCTTCGACTTGAAAGGGAATTCGCAGGAGCACCGACGGACTTCGGTTAAAGGTGAGGGTCCGGACGTCGGTTTGTATGAGGCTTCGATAGGGCGCTTCGTCATCGTATCCAACCCCGTTGAACCCCGCAAGCCACCGGTCACCGTCCGGATTGGCGAATCCGGCAGTGGCCCAGGCATCGTCCTCCAGATCGCGGTCTGGAGCCCAATACCTAAGCGGGCCGTCCTCGCCGGCAAGAATTGCCGTCTGCACGGCAAGCGCCTGAAACTCGTAAAAGCGCGTCACCTCCTGGACCCCGTCGCTCACCTTCACTTCGAACCCATGCGTTCCCACCTCCGTAAACGAGCCCTCGAGTAACAGACGTTCACCTGCGGCGACCTTGGAATGGAGTTCGAAAGGCAGCGCCGGCTCATTGAGAAGATCGATCGTCATCCCTTCCGTGCCGGCATTGCCGGAGCGGGCGTGGACTTCCAAAGAGAACGGCATACCCAAAGCAATCCTCCGGATGGGTCCGCTCTGCGGCGCACTGGAAGCGTCGTAAACCTGGATCCCTTCTCCCACGTGAATGTGCCGAACAAGACTTCTCGGCCCAAAACGCGTGTCGAGCGTCAAGGTCACGGGATACAGGCCCGGCCCATCGGGCGTCCACGCGACCTGGTAGGAAGTTGCGAGATGTTCGCCCGCGACCGACCAACGGTAGGTTCCCGCAAGGAGAGACGAAGTGGCTTGCAGCATCAGGGGTTCCGGGACCGGTCCCGCGAACAACGGCAGATCGAACTCCGGAAGAACCGGGGGGCGGTCGCTCTCCACCGTCGCCGGATCCCGCCCTGTCCCGGGTTCGCGAACAAGGCTGCCGAGAAGCTGGGCCGACCAGGTGTAGTCGGGTTTGCCAATGTTGAGCCCCACCCATGCCATGGCGAAGAAATAGTCCATAGCATAGGGACCGAATCCCGCTTCGGCAGGCGGAGCACGGCGCAATGCATCGCAGTCGGCAAGGACAAGGTCCATGATGTCCTGCGCAGCCAGACTAAAGTAGCTTCGAGGGCGCGTGATCAGTGTATCCATGCATTCCGAGATCACCCCGGCAGCGTCTTGACCCTGGTAGAGGCGTTGCTTCCACCCGGCGCGAAGGGCCGCGGCGGCCTCCCGGTCTCCTTCAGCCGGCATTTGGCGTTGGGCCAACAGCCATTGAAAGATCTCTACCTGCACCGGACTCGGACTCTCCACATGCCCCCCGGGAAAGGACCAGTCCATGAGCACAACGTCGAACTGCCCTAAATGCATCGCGTCAGCGACAAGGAAGGAATTGGCCCCACGGTCCGTGTCGCCGTTTGAACGAGCCACCAGCAGACCCGGCAGGTAACGATCGGATTCCGCCCACTGCCGGCCCAGCCAACCGCCCATAGCAAACACCCCGGCGACATGCGGTTGAAACATCTTGGCCATTTCGTAGGAACCCCAAGCGCCGCCGGACATTCCACCTACGAACTGGGCGCTCGGATCGACGTTCAAACGTTCCCGGACATCCCGCATCACGGCATAAACTTCACCGCCGTAATCGCGCCAATTGGACTCGTTCGAGGCCGATAAAATCCCGATGCCAATCACCCCAGCTTGCTCGCAAGCCTCGCGGAATGTTTCCACCATGCCGTTCGGATTGTAGGAAATTGTGTAGATGACCGGCGACGGAAGGCCATCGTGCAGATACCCGCTCGGAAGGTAGACATCGTAGGAGAACTGGGGCAGGCTGACGCAGGCCGCCTCGCCGCGTTCACCTTGCGTCACCGGGTAGTTCCGATCCACGGCGAAACACTCGGGCATGCCCGCCAGACACAGCCCTGCAGCGAGAGGTCCCGTTGCTTCTCGCAATCTCGCAATGCCGCCTTGTGTCGATCTCATCGCCCGAAATCGCGAACCTGACCCCGGCTCTGCCGAAGTCAACGGCGATGCGCGGAGAGTCCCTGGGCGATGGGCGCCCAGCCAAGTCACAGCAGCGGCCACTACGATGAGGGGTCGTGGATCTCAAATTCCCAACCTGGACTAGTGTAGTCCGTCAAGCAGATTGCATGTTATTGAGCTTTTCCCGGCCGCGCTTCACTTTCTCCAGGATATCCGCAGCGGATGCGGTCCATACGAACGGCTTTGGGTTGTCATTGTGCTTCTCGATGTAGAGTTTAATGGCTTCAGTGAGTTCCGGTACATTCTTAAAGACGCCTCGTCGCAGCCGTTTTGTGGTTATGTCACGAAAAAAGCGCTCCACCATGTTAAGCCAAGATGCACCGGTTGGCGTAAAGTGGACATGGAAACGAGGATTGCGCTTCAACCATGCTTTAACCTTCGCGTGTTTGTGAGTCGCGTAGTTGTCACAGATGAAATGAACCTCTTTGTCCGCTGGTGTGCTCCTGCGAAGCAGGTTCAGGAACCGAAGCCACTCCTGATGCCGGTGCTTCTTCATGCACTCGCCGATCACGTTGCCGTCTGCGATGTTCAAAGCTGCGAAGAGCGTCGTGGTGCCGTTGCGCTTGTAGTCATGGGTGAATGTTTGGCAGCGCCCCTTCTTCAGTGGTAGCCCTGGCTGTGTTCGATCCAATGCTTGAATCTGACTTTTCTCGTCGCAGGACAGCACGATGGCATGCTCAGGCGGAGAGAGATACAGCCCCACAATGTCTTCGAGCTTCGCTTCAAACGCTTTGTCATTGGAGAGCTTAAAGGTCTTAACCCGGTGCGGCTTCAATCCGTTGGCGGCCCAGATCCGCCCGATAGTCGAAGGGCTCAAGCCAACTTCGCGCGCCATGGACTCCCTGCTCCAATGCGTCGCTGCCTCTGGTATCGTCTCTACAGTGAGTTTGATGACGCGCGACCTGAGGGCGCGCGAGACCGGCGGAATTCGGCCAGGTCTGGTCTTGTCTTTGAGAATCCCATTCAATCCCAACTTCGCATAGCGCGTCCGCCAGCGCCCAACTTTGCCCGGGTCTGCGCCTGTTTCCTTTGCGATCTGCAGGTTCTGCATACCCTTGGATGCAAGCAAGACGATCTTCGCCCGCTCTTGCAAGCGAATCGGGCTGCTTCGTGCCTTGCTCATTCTCTCCAACTTTCTGCGCTCCGTGGCGCCCAATATAATAGCCGGTGCGACTCGCATAAGCTCAGCTTGACAGATTCCATATAAAATGCAATCTGTAAGACGCGCCACACTAGCACTGACTACTATCATCGCGACCAGTGGTCTTGTTTCCGTCGCATGCTTGCTAGCTTGGATTCGTCACATTCCTTGAATCGAACCGCCTATTCCGCACAAACGGTGTGAACTGTCAGCGGCAGTTTGGGACGACGTCCGCACGCAGCAGCCGGGCTGCTGAAGCTGAGATCGGAGGCAAGATCAATACGCACTTTTTCAAGATTGGCACGGGAAGCTCCGCTGCAACTACGCCAATCGTGGTTGGAGCTGGAATTGTTATCTTCGACATCGTGGTGAAGGATTAATAGGGGCAGGACTGATTTGGGCAGCGACACAATAGTCGGCCATTGACGTAGACGTAGTTGGGGCCGGGCGAAAGGATACGAGGCGACGCGGCGTTTGCTAAAGCGGGAGGCGGGAAAACGGGGCGGCAACGCGGCGGAGGATTTTCCGCGGGATGACGCCGGGAGCCTGGCGGCGAGGCCTTGCGCTACTTGCAGTGGCTGGAGGTGCACGATTACACGCCCGGAACCATCGAGGGCAGGCGCGACGCCCTTGAAAGGGTTCCGATTTTCACGGAGGTCTCCATCGAGCAGTTGAAAGCGGTGCGCGCCCGGACCCACCCTGCGGAAGCGGGCCGGGAGAGCGGCCCGGAAAGCGAGGAGGGATGTGGCCTTGGCGACCGGACTTGTGTCTGGCCCAGGAGCTCCGCAAGCCTCGAAGAGCTTCTTTCCTTAGCCGCCCGCCGCTGCTAAATTGGCGCCCGGCGGCGATGGGCTACAGCATCACAGAGGCCTTCCGGGCTACGGGGCAAGAGTCCCGGCAAACGCATGCGGGGGACTTCCGGAATCTGCCGCCAGAAGACATCCGGAATCGCGCCTGGCCGGCCTCGGAAAGGCGTCTGGCGGAGGCCTTGATGTCGCAAAAAGGGGCGTCAGGTATCCCTTTTGTGCTATACAGAGATCCCATCGGGGAGGAAGGTGAACTGAACTCAGATATATATGATCCAACTGTTCCGCGAAGGAGACCAGAATTCAATTGGCCTTCGCCAACCCCATTGACGTGAATCGCTATGAGCAGTAGAACTCTTCATACTTGGGCACTAGTAATCTTGGGTAGTGTAGGTCTTGGACTAGTGCCGGCTGGCGACGAATCTGAGCAAGTTGAGGACGGCGATGGTCAAGGTAACGAAGAAGAAACTTATTTGCCTATTAGTTGGTTCGCGATAATGGCAAACACAAAGTGGATTGCTGAAAAGGCCAGCATTCAGGGATATCTAGGTTTCGAGGGGCAAGGTGACTATCCTGCGATTAAGCTGTGGAACACCAAAGAAGCATTGGATGATCAGCGGTTATTTTCCTCAATTCGGATCGAGACCGTGTCGGCGAGCGTCGTCATCAATGAGCAGTTTGGATGGGGCGTCGATGGTTGGCGTGTTATGGAAGGCTTGTTTGTGGCAGTTTCAGGAAAATTTGAGCGGCAGGCGGAAGGGCAGGAAGACCTGGCTCCCGGATTGGGCACTTTGTCTGAAATACAATCAATTGAGATTCAAAATAAAGGGCTTCCCCTGCTTTTATTGAAGCTTCCGCAAACTAAGTGACTCGCGGGAGGAGGGGACTCGTTGGCTAAACAGGGATCCCATAGGAGGAAGGCGGATTGAACCTGTATGCGATGGCAGGAAATGATGCCGTGAATGGAATAGATAGATTGGGGCTGATTGACTACAAGTTTGATAAGGCGAAATGCATACTGGATGTGACTCTAAAATGGGAATTGACGTTCAATAGGGGTCCGGAACGTAAGTCTTTGTTCGAGCGCGAGTGCTGGGGGATCCGGCCCTGGAGGGCAATTTCTATCACCTCATGAGCCGGGCCATCGAGGGCTGCTTCATTTTCGACAGCGCAGCCAAGGCGAAGTGCCGCACTCTGCTGGAGGCGTTTGCCGGGTTCTGCGGGATCCGGATCATCACCTGAATGAAATGTGAACCCCCGTGCCCTTTACCCGCCGCCATCCGTAGATTATGATCACCCCGTCATGACGGACAGGATCACCTTCAACCCGCACCAATGCGGCGGCCGGCCGTGCATCCGGGGCATGCGCATCCGGGTCAAGGACGTGCTCGAACTCCTCGCCGCCGGAGTGGAGAAAGCCGAAATCCTCGAAGACTATCCCTACCTTGAAGCCGAAGACATCCGGGCCTGTCTGGAATACGCCGCCGCCGAAGCGGATCACCCCATTCTCGTCGCCCGGTAATTCATGCGCTTCGTCGTTGACGCCCAGCTTCCCCCCGCCCTTGCCCGCTTGTTCCTTGCTCCAATGGTTCGAGCCGCTGCTGCCGCAGATCGAAACGATGATTCAGCAGGGCGACGCCTCATCGAAGTGCGCTGATCGCACCTCTTCGTGAAGCAGATCCGATGTCAGCGGCGGCTTCAAACACGGGCAGCACCTCGCCTTCGATTCCGGTCGCAACTATCCGCTTCCCAACCTTTGAATTCCCGGGGCCCGATGCGCGGGCCGGAATTCCAACTTGACCCCAAACGTGACTACAGTAAAGCCGCCCGATGACCGTGACCAAGGGAAAATTGAAAGCCAAAATGCTGGAGTACTTCCGCGAAGTCGAGCGCACCGGCGAGCCGCTGATCGTCACGCACCGCGGGCGCGCGATGCTGGAAATCAGGCCGATCGGCCCCACCGCCAAAAGAGAAAGACCTGTGGTCCACCTCATCGTGAAAGATCCACACCCGGCGGTCGTCATTCATAAGAATCAGGGGTTCGCTGCAAGCCACGCGGAGGGCGTCATGCCCCCGGCGCGTTCGAGCAGTTCATCGTCCCATGTCACGAGCTGGCTTCCAGTCTTCTCCGCAGTCGCGGCATAAAGAGCATCCGCGCTCCGCAGGAAAGATTGCGTGCCCATTCTTAAGGCCAGAGCCAGAAACTCCGCGTCTCCATCCACCAGCCGCAGCGTGGCAATCCTTCGCAGAGCCGCCGCTGCTGCTGCGCCCGCCGCGCCATCGCGTCGTTTGCGTGCGATGGCACAGCCGGTTTCCACCACGACAAACGCCGGGCCGAACAATGCAAGACCCCGCCGTTGAAGGCATTGGCCGAATTGCAGGCTGGGAGCGTGAAACACATCCGCTTTGTCCAGAATGGCAATCCACACGCTCGCATCCACGGTAATCATGAAGCCTGCTGCTTCGGTTCGAGACGGTTGCGGTCTTCCTCCAGAATTTCGCGCACCGTCGGGCCGGGCAGGCCGGCCGGCATGGAATGCTTCATCAGGTCATCCAGCCAGTTGGTCGCTTCCGTTTTCTGCTGCGCTGCGGTTCCCCCCCCCCGCAACCAGTTCTCATAAAGCGATATCGTCACCTCGCGCACGCGGCGTCCTTCCAGGGCGCTCTTTGCCTTCACCTGCCGGTAAAGTTCATCAGGGATCTCCAAGGTTGTTTTCATCAGTACCATTTTAAGGTTTTTGTATTGTATTTCGACCTGTGCGCTATTTCCGCTCGGTGAGCAGGATTCTCCAGCCTTCAACTACAAGGTCGCTCAGTGTTTCAATTGCGCCTTCTACGCCTTGGCATCCGCCCCCAGAGCCAATCTCTTGGGTAAGTCCACGGTGATTCTCATATTCCCATTTATACAGCTTTATGGGTTGGCGTCAAATCAACTCGCCCTCGCCGCGCTACCGGCCTGCCGGGATGCCGGGATGCCCTAAACGAGTTGCTCCAGTTCCGCCAGCCGAGCAACACCAGGGCGCTGACATGACTGGGGAGGCCTTCAGATCCGGGCCCGTTCTCAAACACGAGGAACCACCGGCGGCGCAGCCTCAGAGACCTGCAACGCCTCGTCTTTTGGCATCCATAGAGAAGCACGCCCGAGAGGATTTGAACCCCTAACCTCCTGATCCGTAGTCAGGCGCTCTATCCAATTGAGCTACGGGCGCAAGATCCGGAGAACCGGATAAACACCCATATCCGGCGCCGCTCCGGTG
>JBGTBW010000119.1:0-16540 GCA_041749135.1 Verrucomicrobiales bacterium | reverse complement strand
CCGCGAACTCTCTAGGCTCACTCGGCGGACAAGAGTGTCCGCCCCACAAGTAGCGCGTCATCTGCCGAGAGGCGGTCTCGCTTCGGCTCAGCGATTTTCCTCCCTGTCCATGATCTCCCTCGATAGGTCAGGAGTTCTGAGTTTTTACAAAACGAGGCGGCAGCGGCCGCCATCGACTGCTGGTAGGATCAGAACTCCTGATCTCGAGGAATCTGGATGAGCTGGAAGGGTATGTGGCGCGGGCACTCCTGCCCGCGAACTCTCTAGGCTCACTCGGCGGACAAGAGTGTCCGCCCCACAAATAGAGTGTCATTCACGGAGTGGCGGTCTCGCTTTGGCTCACTCTTATTCCCCTGTATCCATTATCTTCCTCGATAGATCAGGAGTTCTGAGGATGGGGAGATCTCGAGATCAGCGAGAACCTTCCCTTTGATCTCGATGGCGAGCCACAAAGGAGGGCGGGTTTTCCAACCCGCCTCCTAACTTTGACCTCGATGGCGAGCCACAACGGAGGGCGGATTTTCCAACCCGCCTCCTAAGACTGGCGGACAGCCAGGTAGACCGCCCTCCGTTTTGCCTCGATGGCGAGGTCGCACTTCAAAGAGTTCAAAGAAGCTCTCTCGCCCCAAGCCTCGATTAAGCTGAAGGTCGCCAAGGAGGCCAAGCTCACAAAGGATGCCCAAGGCAAGGGATCGGCGACTCAGCCTAATCCCTGGAATTCGCGGCGTATCTCGATGAGGACGCGGTTGACTCGATCGCGGTCCGGTTCCTCCGGCAGACCGCTGTGGGCGAAGGATTCTACCAATTGCGCTCGCTGGGAATCCGCTCGGGCCACTAACTCATCGTAGGCAAACTCGCCGACTCGCACACGAAGCAGAAACGCGTAGTTGGGGCGCCGGACCTGCAACAGGCCCTGGGTGGCGATTTCCCCAGCCATGTCCAGCAATCGCAGCGTGTGCAGCAGGTTCTTCGAGTCATAACCGCGAGCATGCCTCCAGTTTGCCGTAAATCGCTCCTCATTGCGCTCCCCCACCCAAGTCCAGTATTCCCGGTGGGCACGGCAGTGGGCCTTGAATGCGTCGAGATTGCAGTGGAGCCAAGCGATCGGCCGCGCTTCCAAAGGCACGCTCGAGTAGACCAGCGCATGCGGATTCTTCCTCGACACCAGGCCTCGGAGTCCGCCGGTTCCATCCGGGTCATAGTAGACGGCGAAGAACTGGGGCATATGGCGTACGGCGGTCAGTCCGCATTGCTCGGCCCGTAAATGGCGGGCATCCAACCACTCAAGGACGGGCACGCTCCCTTGACCATCCGCCACGTGACAAAAATCGAGAAGAGGTCTCCTTTGCTCCGGCTCTGGATTCACAATCTTCTTGTTCAGGCCGCGAGCTTTCCTGATCTGCCCCATGGCATATTCGCCGAACGTGCGGGCGCAAAGTTTTGACAAGAACAACTCCGGTGTGAGCCGGTCGAAAAGAGGATGCCGCCGGACCACGCAGTCATCCGGCATGGCCAACAGTTCAAGTGCGTTCGGATTATTCTTCAGCAAGAGTTCAACAAACCGTCCCAATTCGTAGAACACCTGGTCGCCTCGTTCGTCATCGATCTGCTCGATCCGGTCGAGGCCAGCCAGGAACATTGGCGGCGCCACAAACACTCCGCGGCGATCTTCGTCAGATCCCGCCACAGCCGTGCCATAGGCCCGGCTGCCGGCGATGGTTTCGAACAACAGCATGTCAGACCGGCGAATGCGCTCGAGGGTAAACTCGGAGAGGCGCGGCGGCGGACCTCCATCAGTAAGAAGGAGGGTGGAAGCGGATCTCCTGACTTCGTGACGAAAAAGCTTGTCCAGCGCGCCCGGATCAAGGTGCGGGTCTGGCATCCCATTGACGATGTCCTCAAGTTCTCCAAGGGATTGATCCACAAACGCGTCGAGCGCCGGCTCCCGTGGAATGCGCTCCTTCTCCGGGGATGTCCATTTGTGTTCGAGCAAATCTCCGATCAATCCGGCCAGAGTGATGGGCGCCAGGGGCATCAGCTCCGCGAAAGGGACCGGAGGCGGCGTCCCCTCCGCAGCAACCCAACGCGCCGCGAGCAGCGCTCTGAGAGCATAGAGATAGTCTTTTGCCCGAATGCAACGGTCTTGCAGTTTCCCTTGAGATACCTGCCTGGCAAGACCGCGGTAGTGATGAGCGAGCAATTTCGGGGACAGCACTTCTATCGCGACCGTTCGCCAGTGCGGCAGGAAACCCGGCTCCTCCCAATAGACGGCAGGAGAATTCAACCATTCCAGGAGCGGTCCGTTCGATTTGCCCAGCAATCCGGCGGCTTTCCTGACGTCCCAGCCCGAGGGATCCAGACCATCCTGGAAAGCAGGCTCAATCGCTCCGGGCTTGGCCGCCACGCTGAGATACTCGATCCCGGGTCGAACAAAGAGAAAGCGGATATCGTAGTCGCTGTCAGGCGAGGCGAAGCCCCATGCCCGGCTTCCCGATTCGCAGGCATAGAGTATACGGACCTCATGCTCACGTTCCACGCGGGCAAGAAGATCTTGAATTCTGTGGGCGACCGGCATTCATGAGGCGATAGCCGCGCAGAAGTGTGAGGGCAAGTGCAGTGAATCCGCCGGCATGTGCTGCCGGACCAACTCGCCTGCAAGCCAAGCAGAGTTGCGCCCGTTCTAAGCGGAAGCAATCCCCGCACGCGGCCGATTCTGAAGTTGACGGGAGGTGGAGACAAGAGATTGTCGGCCCGATGAAGCAACCCTGGGAATCCACGGCCTGGACGCCGGACCAGACAACCTGAGACGAAGGGACGGGCGATCGCCGTGTTGCTCAGCATTACCAACCATACGCCTGACGCCACGCTGCTCGGCTTTCTCCTGCACAAGCATCCGCAGCGGGTTCAGGAGTTCGAATTGGCCTTTGGCCGGGCCACTGTATTCTATCCGCAGGTCAGCGAGGATTGTTGTACGGCTGTGCTTCTCGTGGAAGTGGATCCGGTAGGCTTGGTGCGCTCGAAAGGAGCACGTGAGGGCCATTGGGCGTTGGGTCAGTATGTCAACGATCGGCCTTATGCAGCGTCATCGTTTCTCTCGGTGGCCATCAGCCGGGTGTTCGGGACGGCCATGAATGGGATTTGCCGGCAACGTCCGGAGCTGATCGAGCGTCCGCTCCAATTAGAAGTCACACTCCCGGTTTTTCCCGCCGGGAGTGGACCGGAGCAGATTGCCCGCGTTTTCGAGCCGCTTGACTACCGCGTTGAAGCGGAGGCGATCCCACTTGACCCCCGCTTTCCTCACTGGGGCGACAGCCGTTATTTTCGATTGAGACTCGAATGCCGGAAGCCCTTGAGCGACCTGCTCCGGCAGTTGTTTGTGCTGATCCCTGCATTTGACCGGGACAAACACTACTGGGTTGGACCAGAAGAGATCGAGAAGTTGCTGGCGAAGGGTCAGGGTTGGTTGGCTGGCCATCCGGAAAAGGAGTGGATTACCACGCGATACCTGAAACACCAGAGGCGCCTTACCAGGGAAGCGCTGGCCCGGCTGGCGCCGGATGCGGATGAGGAAGAAGCGGATGAAACTCAAGGCGAGACGTCTGACGCCAAGGAACCCGAGCCTGAACGCCGGCTCTCACTGCATGGCCAGCGACTGGACCGGGTGACGAAACTTCTGTTGGAGCGCTCCCCCGCATCGGTGATCGACCTGGGATGTGGCGAAGGGAAACTATTGATCAGGCTGCTGGGTCAGACTCGTATACCCAAGGTAACCGGAATGGATCTGAGCAGCCGTGCGCTGGCGGTGGCGACCGAGCGCCTGGAACATATTCTGCCTCCGGCTCGGCGCCTGGACCGGTTGAGTTTGCTTCAAGGTTCGCTGATTTATCGGGACCGGAGGCTGGAGGGTTATGATGCCGCCACCCTGGTCGAAGTGATCGAACATCTCGATCCTTCCCGGTTGGCCGCACTCGAACGTGTGGTGTTCAGAGAAGCGAGACCCGGGTCGGTAATTGTTACCACGCCAAACCGGGAATACAACGTGCTGTTTGAAACTTTGCAGCCCGGCCGCCTCCGTCATCCGGATCACCGCTTCGAGTGGACACGGGCAGAGTTCGAGGAATGGGCAGAGCGAGTGGCGCGGGAACAGGGTTACACCGTGACATTCGAGGGCGTGGGCGAAGAGCACGCCGAGTACGGATCGCCCAGTCAGATGGCGATGTTTTCCAAGACGGAGACATGACGGTCACGCTTCCGGAACTCTCGCTCGTCGTCTTGGTGGGGCCTTCCGGCTCTGGCAAGAGCACTTTCGCGCAGCGGCATTTCCTGCCCACGGAGATTGTGTCCTCCGATCGTTGCCGGGGAATGGTGTCCGACGACGAGAATTCCCAGGAGGCAACTGAGGAAGCTTTTGAACTGCTGCATTTCATCATCCGCAAGCGGCTCGAACTGGGTCGGCTTACGGTGGTGGATGCGACGAACGTTGCTGCGCCGGACCGACGCAAACTGGTCGAGTTGGCGCGAGCCTTTCACGTGCTTCCCGCAGCGATCGTGTTCAAGCTGCCGGAACCGTTATGCCAGGAACGCAACCGCGGGCGGCAGGACCGGGAATTCGGCCCGCATGTTATCCGGCGCCAGATCGCGCTTCTGAGGCGCGGACTACGCGGCCTGAAACGCGAGGGCTTCCGCACGATTGTGGTTCTCGAAAACGAAGCGGAGGTCGCGGCAGTGGACAGGATCGAACGGCAGCCCCTGTGGAACAACCGGCGCGCTGAGACCGGACCCTTCGACATCATCGGCGATGTCCACGGCTGCATTGCCGAACTTGACGAGTTGCTGGTCCAGCTTGGTTACCACATCGGCGCCGATAGGCTTCTCACCCATCCAGAAGGACGGAAGCCGGTATTCCTTGGCGATCTCATCGACCGAGGCCCGGACTCACCCAGTGTGCTGCGACTGGTGATGCGGAACGTCGCCGCAGGCCATGCCCATTGCGTGCCTGGCAACCACGATGTCAAGTTGCTGAAATACTTGCAGGGCCGAAAGGCGCCACTCACGCACGGGCTCGATGCGACGCTCGTGCAGCTCGCGGCGGACCCGATCGACCACCGCGATCTGGCCGCTTTTCTCGACGCATTGGTCAGCCATTATGTGTTCGACGACGGAAAGCTGGTGATCGCGCATGCCGGGCTGAAAGAAGAAATGCAGGGCCGCGGCTCCGGACGAGTCCGAGAGTTCTGTCTCTACGGAGAGACCACGGGTGAGCGGGACGAGTTCGGACTTCCGGAAAGGCTGGACTGGGCCGCGGCTTATCGCGGCCGGGCGTTGGTCGTCTACGGCCACACTCCGTTTCATGAACCGAGATGGCTCAACCACACCGTCAATATCGACACCGGTTGCGCCTTCGGGGGCAGACTCACTGCGCTGCGATATCCGGAATTGGATACCTTCTCCGTGACTGCGCACCGGACTTATGCGGAACCGGCGCGACCCTTGCAGAGAGATTCGGGTCTCAGCTCTCAACAGGAATACGATGCATTGCTCGATCTGAGTGATGTGCTCGGCAAACAGCGTGTTCACACCGATCTCATTCCGAGCATCACCGTGCTCGAGGAGAACGCGGCGGCGGCGCTCGAAGTGATCAGCCGGTTTGCCGTGGATCCCCGGTGGCTCATCTACCTGCCGCCGACCATGTCCCCCTGCTCCACGAGCGAGCGCGAGGGTTGGCTGGAACGTCCGGAAGAGGCTTTCCATTACTATCGGAAAGCCCAGGTCGATTCGGTGGTGTGTGAAGAGAAACACATGGGGTCGCGCGCAGTTGTTGTAGTCTGCCGGAACCACGAGACTGCCCTTCAAAGATTCGGAATCGACGACGGTTTCGGCGGCGCTTGTTATACCCGCACGGGACGGCCCTTCTTCACCAAGGGCGAACTTCTCGCCGGACTCTTGGATCGCCTCCGCTTGGCGGCCGGCGACTGCGGATGGTGGGAAGAATTGGAAACGGATTGGCTATGCCTCGACTGCGAGTTGATGCCGTGGTCGGTCAAGGCCCGAGAATTGCTGGCGAGCCAGTACGCTCCGGTGGGCGCGGCTGGCGAGGAGTTCTGTGCGGCAGCAGGACGATGGGCTCAACAAGCCGCGAATGCCCGGCATCTCGACGAGGGCCCCCGCGCGGCAATCAATACCATCGCTAGGAGGATGGACGAATGTTCGATCGCCGTTTCGCGTTATCGTACTGCCTACGGACATTATTGCTGGGATGTAGCCGGGCTCGACGGAATCAAGCTCGCGCCGTTTCACCTCCTCGCTTCCGAAGGAAAGGTTCACACGGACCGGCCGCACGCGTGGCACATGACGATGGGGGAGCGCATGGCGGCGGCCGACCCCGCCTTGTTTCAGGCCACACGCTGGCGGGAAGTCGCGCTCGCTGATGAAGCAGACGTCCAGTCCGCAGTGGACTGGTGGGAAGCCATGACTTCGCAAGGCGGCGAGGGAATGGTCGTCAAGCCCAGCTCCTTTGTGGCAACGGGCCCGCGCGGCCTCATTCAACCAGCCGTGAAGGTCCGGGGACCGGAGTATCTGCGGATCATCTACGGCCCTCACTACGATGCGCCGGAGAATCTGGCGCGCTTGCGTCCGCGCGGCCTGGGACGCAAGCGTTCGCTGGCCTCACGCGAATTCGCCTTGGGATTGCAAGCCTTGCACGGGTTTGTCGGCCGTAATCCGCTTCGCGTGGTTCACCAGTGTGTATTCGCCGTTCTGGCGCTGGAAAGCGAACCCATGGACCCCCGGCTATAACCTTCGCATCACGCTTTCGCCATTGACCGCCGCCCGGGATTAAGAATCCTTCGGCATATGGACTACAGCGCAGCATCTCCTCCACCGATGCGAGAACCAACCTCGCCAGGGCCCCGTTCAGCCCTCGACACCATCAAGCGCTTCCTGGCTCCCGCAGGAATCGTGCTGCTGCTCCTGCTCAAGTTCGGAGGCAAGCTGAAGTTTCTGATTCTGCCGGTCGCGAAGTTCTTCCCGCTGGTGCTGAAGACCGGCGGGACGATGGTCCTCTCGATCTGGGCCTACGCGATGCTGTGGGGCGTGTGGTTCGCGGCCGGGTTGGTGTTGCTGATCTTTGTCCACGAACTCGGACACCTTATAGCGGCGCGGCAGCAGGGGCTCAAAGCCGGAGCGCCCGTATTTATCCCTTTCATGGGAGCCATCATTGCCCTCAAGGAGGCTCCCAAGAACGCCTGGATCGAGGCCGTGGTGGGCATCGGCGGTCCCATTCTCGGGACCTGCGGCGCCGGGATCTGTTACCTGATCTACCTGATGACAGGAGCCCCCATCTGGTCCGCGCTCGCCTACGTCGGATTCTTCCTCAACCTCTTCAACCTGGCTCCAATTGGCTTCCTCGACGGAGGCCGGATCGTCACGGCATTGTCGCCCTGGCTCTGGCTGGTGGGACTCGTCATCGTGGGGGCAATGACCATCGCCCGGCCAAACTTCCTCTTGTTCCTGATCCTCATCCTGTCTCTGCCGCGGCTGTTCTTCCTCTTTCGGAATAAGACGGAGGAGGAAAGGCGCTACTTCGAGGTGAGCCCATCGCAGAGGGCGACGATGGCGGCGATGTATTTTGGGCTCATCGCGCTTCTTTTCGCCGGGATGCACGAGGCGCACGTGGATCACGGCCGGGAACCTCCTCCGGCGGCAGACTCGACATTCTGAGCTAACTAATCCTACTCCGCGCTTTCCCCCATCATCCGCAGCGCGCCTTCGATGAAGATCTCACCGGTCATTTCACCAAGGCAAACGCGCGAAACGTAAGCATAACGCTCGAAACTGTTCCAGTCCACGCGGGTGAGCAGATAACCAAAGGCGTCGTTGGTTAGTCCAAAGAGAAATGCGTGATCGCCAGGCATCTTCCGCTTCAGGTAAAAACCAATGTTCGGCAGGGCTTCGCCCGGAATCGTCAGAATCCCGGCGTTGCCAAGCCGCACAAAGTTCACCGTCGTCGAAATGGTCCCGTCTGCATTCCGCGGGAAACGCAGCGGGGACGCAGCCAATACGCCCCGGATGGCTTCCGAATCGATGGGGAAGGCGAATCTCTCCGCACGGCATTGCAGCACGGGATCCTCCTGGACCGGGGACTCGGCCACGAGACGCAGGGCCTCGTCCGCCAACACATTCCCGATGCGCACGCATTCCTCCCACGTTTGAACATCTTCGCCGCCCGGACCCCGCACATCGGCCGTGATCATACCGCCTTGGGCTCCGTTCATGAAGATGCCCACGCCGCCGCCCTTCTCGGCGAGACGATCGCAGAGAGGGCCGATCAGATCCGGGCTGAGGACTCCTTGTTTGGAGCCCAACACCTCGGGATGGACCGCATAATTCACCAAGGTGGCGAGAGGACTGCCGTCCTCTCCCACGACCTGGATCACCCCGCAGCGCCGGTCGTAGAGATCGGGTGCGTAGTAGTTGTAGGCGATCTTCCCTTTCGCCTCTCCAGAAGCGATCCGCACCTGCGCGGGAACCAGTCCAAGCACAGCCTCCTCGATGGCTTCGGCCATGGAGTTGCAGACCTTGTCCATGTAGCCGAGGTCGGCGGAAGTGCCGCCCTGTCCATCGGGAAAGCCATACATGTCCGGCGCGCTGTGGGTGTGGGTGGCTCCGATGAGAATGTGGTCGCCCGGCAAGCTGCTGCGGACCTGCTCCCGAACCCGGTCTCCCAAAATGCTGGGGAAACCGAGGAAGTCCGCACTGAGCACGGCAACGCGGACCTCGCCCTGCTCGAAGACGAGAGCCCGCACAGTGAGATCACCCATTTTCCGGGAGACGGGATGAGAAGGACCGATCCCACCAGAAACCGGTAGGAGCGGATCCGGCGTGACGACCCGGACCGCGACTCCCGCCCGGAACCCTGCTTCGAGGGAAGCGAGGGCAAGGAGGGATAGTCCAAAGATGAGAGGTGCTTTCATGGCAAACGGGCGACTTCCGCATTGTGAATGAGGGCGACGTTCTCGTCTACCATGCCGAGTCGAAGCGCTCGCTGTCCTCCAAACTCCGAGGATGATGGGATCCACCGCAATCTCCCGCTCGTGTTTTCTTAGCCACTCCGTAACGTTGGCATCGGGCGCGGGCTTGGTCGGCTCGCTCAGCACGTTTGCATCGACAAGGTAGGTCACAGCGTATCCGTCGATTCGGATTCAACCGGCATGTAGAAACCCTTTTCCGGGCAGGCGAGCAACCACTCCACCACCCCTTCATTGGGTCGCGGCGCGCGGCGCACCAGGCGATATTCCCCACGTTCCACGCGCTCAATCTCGAATTCCTGCCCCGCCTCGATCCCATTTAGCCGCCGGATCTCCGATGGCAGAACGATCTGACCCTTGGAAGAAACGATGGTTTTCATGGAGTGTAAGATGGCGTCTTACTTTCGGATATCAACGTGCGGGACCTACCGATGCGTGTTCCAGGATCGGACAGCAGTGTGATTCGCCGCTTCCGGCATTTCCGAGTTCACAAACCTGGCGCGCCAGGCCATGATGAAGGCCATGCAAAACGACCCTCCGGAGTTTCTTCATCCGCGTCCCGGTGGTTTTAGCCGGCGGGAGATCCTCAGAGCCAGCGCCTTGACGGCAGCGGCGTCCGCCAGCGCGCTCACGGCGCAGAACCTCAGCGCCCAGGCTCCATCCGGCGTGGAGACAGCCCCTGACGTCCGGCGCGCCTCACCGAAGCGTTACGAGCGGATGAAGAAATCGATCAACCAATGGGCTTTTCCCTATCCGGACCGGATGAATCTGAGGGAATGCCTGCAGTTGGCCAAGGACGCCGGATTCGACGGGATCGAGCTGAACTACGATTTGGAAAACGATCTGTCCCCGAAATCGGGCGAGCGGGAGTATGCAGCGATCCGTCGCATGGCCGAGGAAATCGGAATCCAGATCAGCGGGCTCTGTTCCTTTCTTTTCTGGCCCTATCCGCTGACGAGCAACGACGAGGAAAAACGGGCGCGCGGGCTGGAACTCGCGGGGCTCATCGCGGCGGCGGCGGCGCAGCTCGGCGTGGAGAACGTGCTGCTCGTGCCCGGAGCCGTCCATATCCCCTGGCGCGACGACCATAGCCCCGTACCTAACGATGTCTGCGACGAGCGAGCCAAGGAAGCCGTCGGCAAGCTGCTGCTCGATGCGGAGAAGCTGGGCGTGTCGTTGAACATCGAGAACATCTTTTTCAACGGCTACCTAATGACGCCCTTCGAGATGAACGCCTTCGTCGATCACTTCGACAGCGAGCACTGCCGCGTGCATTTCGACACGGGAAACATCATGGAATATCAGTTTCCCGAGCATTGGGCGCGGCTGCTGGGCAAGCGCACCAAGAACGTGCATCTCAAGGAGTACTCGAAGAAGGGCACGGACCACTCACTGGAATGTTTTCGTCCCCTGCTCGACGGCACGACCGACTGGCCCGCGGTGGTGGAGGCGCTGGACCAGGCCGGCTACGAAGGGTTCCTCACGTTCGAGTATTTTCATCCCTGGCAACACTATCCGGAGGCCCTGATCCATCAGACCAGCGACGCGCTGGACCGGATGCTGGGAAGAGTTTGAGGGCCCCGGAAGGCCTTTGCAATCGAGGACAGCCAGCCGCGGGCGGCGCCCCTCGATAAACTCCCTACGCCTTGCGGCGCCGGCGGAGGAGCCCGGCGAAAAGGCTGCTGCACAAGAGCAGGAGGCCGTCCCCGGCTCTTTCCCTCATGCCCCAGTTTTTCGCGTCTTACCGCTCGCAACAATCGGGTCTTGACCGCGATGGCCCGTTTGTAGTTTAATCAAACAGCGGGAGGCGCCGTGTCGTGGCCGGTGGGGAATCCGCATCGCCGGTCTAGGCGCGGGCCTTTGCTTCCCTAGAGGAGAATCCCGGGAGACCCATGACTCGCACTCCCAGAATAGCGCTCGCCGCGCTGATGCTCGTGGTGGGGTTGTTTGCGGGGTATTTTATTGGGTATTACAATATTTCGGAATGGCCTCCGAAACCCCGCGCCGGGCCTCCACGGTTGTTGGAAGAGTTGGAAAAAACGGAGGGAAACAGATTGCGTCCGGAGACATTGGCGGAGACCGCCGCGAATCTGGATGAGGTCCTTTTGGCCCCGGAGCGGCGGGGACGCTTCCGCGTGGTGCTGGCCACGGTGGAACGGCTGGACGCGCCGGGCATCCAGACTGCAATGGCCGCTTTGGAGAGGGTCCCGATGTCGCTGGATCGCGTTCTCGCGGCGCACCTGCTGATGCAACGTTATGCGGAATTGGATCCGCGAGGCGCTTTGCATTTTGTCGAGCAGCTCCCCACTTGGCGCCGGGGGTTCGGCTCGGCTTCGGCCTTCGGGGCTTGGGCCGCCACCGATCCGGAGGCTGCGGCGGCGCACTTTGTGCAGAACCGGTCGAGCGCGGGCGCCGGCTGGGGAGGTCCTCAAGCCGTCAATGGAGCAGCCGTGGCCATCGCCACGGAGTGGGCCCGAGCCAACCCGGAGGCGGCCATGGACTGGGCCTTGGAGCTGCCGCCGGAAACGGCGAATCAGGCGCTGCATGCCATTTACCGGGAATGGACGGCCGCAGACCCAGCCACCGCCGTCAAACGGGCCGCGGAACTCGAACTGGCGCCGGAACAGAGAAGCGCGGTCTTCGAGCAGATTGCCGGACAATGGAGTCAGACCGATCCGCAGGCCGCTGTGCTGTGGGCCATGAATCTCCCGGCGGAAGAAGCGTCTCAGGCGCTGGTCCGGTCGGTGGGAGGATGGGCCCAGCGTGCTCCGGCGGAAGCCGCCGCCTACCTGGACGCGGAACCTTCGGCGGCGTTTTCCGAGACCGTTGCGGCGGTGGCGGGATCTTGGGCGGAGGAGGCTCCACCCGAGGCCGCGGCATGGCTGGCGACGCAGACTGACGAAAGCGCCAAATCGCCGGCGGTGCAGAGGGTGATCGATTCCTGGGCCCGGCTCGATCCAGAAGCCGCCTCCGCTTGGCTTACGGAACAGCCTGCCGGGCCCAGCCGCGACGAAGGCATCGTGGGCTTGTCGAACGCAGTGCTCGGCAGCGATCCGGAGGCAGCCACTCTTTGGGCCTCGGTCATCGAGGACAACATGGCTCGCGCGCTGCAAGTGAAGCGCGCGGCGCGCGAATGGTTGCGCAGCGAACCGGAAGCCGCTGCGGAGTGGTTGCGCGGGGGCGCCGTTCCTGCGGAATGGACCGCGGAATTGCTGGCCAACGGGCAGTAGACGCGCCGCAAGACCCGGAGAATCTGGTTCGCCGGGAGCGGCAGGCTTGAGCGCCAATGGGCGCCGATCCCGGTACGGGGCGAAAACTCGCCTGAAGGCCTATCGTCCGGCTCCCGCAGCCGCCAGGAGCTGAGCCAGCGCTCCTGTCAGGGTCTCCAATGCTTGTTCGCCCGGCAGGGTCAGAGTCAATTGGGGCCGCCCGCTCTCGTCGGCGCCGAGGCAACCGGCCAAGCCGCTCCGAATGGCGGAAACGGCCTCGGGCGCCGGTTTGCCCGTCGCCGGCAAAAGCTCGCCGATCAGGCCGAAGGCGGCGAGGACCAAGGCTCCGCCTGCTTCGGAGACGCGGGCCTTATTGACCGCGGCGAGTTCGGATTCCACCCTTTCCCGTTCGCTGATGTCGGGTTCGGCCTCCGGTTTGGCTCCAAGGAGAATCTCGACTCTGCGTTTGAGATTCTCGATTCCTGTGGTTAGGGCCACATCGGCCAAGTTCGAGTCGGGATCGAGGACGGCGGTGGCCAACTCGTGCTTGGCCGCGAGGGTTTGCAGCATACTCTCCTCGATCGTGGTTTCGGTGATGAGGACGTAGACGTGGACCTTGCGGTTTTGTCCCATGCGGTGAGCGCGACCGATGCGCTGTTCCAGGATGGCGGGGTTCCAGGGCAGATCCAGATTGATGACGGTGTCTGCCGCCTGGAGGTTCAGCCCGGTCGATCCTGCGTTGGTGGCGAGAAAGGCCCGGCACTCGTTCTGGTTCTGAAATCGATTGACCAGATTCTGACGCTGTTTTTGCGGCACCTTTCCGTCGAGCCGGACGAAGTCCGCGCCGAGGTTCTCGAGGATCGGTTCGACGAGGTCCAACATAGTGGTCCACTCGCTGAAGATGATCATTTTCCGCTGGGGCTCTCCGCAGAGTGTTTCAAGGATCTCCGCCAACCGTTCCAGCTTGCTGGAGTAGCCTGGAGGTTTTCTGTCCACAAGATAGGTGCTGTTGCAGGCCATTCGCGCAACGAGCAAGGTCTTTTGCAGGCGCAGCAGGTCCATCTCGGTGAGGAAGTGTTTCTGGATGATCGATTGGACCACCATCATGGCGGCGCGTTCCATTCCGAACTGTTCTTCGGTAGGGGGAATGCGGACTATCTCCGTGGTCCGCGGCGGCAAATCCAAGGCGACGCTTTGACGGGTGCGGCGCAGCAGGACGGGTTCGATGCGTTCGCGCACGTGGTCGAGGTTCCGGTAGCCGGTGATCCGTCCCGTATCGTTCGCCTGGCGATGCTGATGAATGAAGCGATAGGCTGGACCGAGACGCCGGTCGTCGATGAACTCCATGATGGAATACAGGTCTTCCAGACGGTTCTCGAGAGGCGTGCCTGTTAGGACCAGGGCGAAGGTCGAACGCAAGTTCTTGATGACCCGGCTGGTTTTGGCTTCCCAGTTCTTGATCCGCTGGGCCTCGTCGAGGATGATCAGGTCCCAGCGGACATTTTCGATGGCCAGAATATCCCGGAGCACCTGTTCGTAGTTGCACACGGTGAAGAAGGTTCCTTCTTCGTATTGTGCTCGCCGATCGGAGGCCTTTCCCGTCACCACGGCCACGCTGCGGTGGGAGAAGCGCTGCACCTCGTTACGCCATTGCGATTTGATGGATGCCGGGCAGACCACGAGCACCCGCTGGATGCCAGTGAAACGCGCCAGCAACTCGGCCACACCGACGCCTTGGACCGTCTTGCCCAGCCCCATGTCGTCGGCAAGAATGGCCCGTCCCGCACCGGCGGCGAATGCGATGCCATCGAGTTGGTAGGGCAGCAACTCAACGCGCAGGAGTTCCCGGCGCAGCGGATGAGCGGCGGGGTTGGCGCGGATCGAGTCCACCAGTTTTTCGAAGCGCTTCCGGTGGGCGACCCGGTTGAGGATTTCTTCCGCGTCAGGGTAGACCGAAAAATCGATGTTGCGCTGCATGAGATCGCGAATGAGTCCCACGACCTCGAGCATCTCCTCGGGGCTGCGGGCGCAACGCTGACGCCAGGGTTGCAGGAGCCCTTGCAACTCCTTGGGGAGACCCGCGGGGATTTCGATTCCGATGCGCGTTTCGCCGTCGTAGAGGGCGTAGACAGCAATGCGCTCCGGCTTCCAGGGCGTATCGAGGACACTGGCCGGAAAGGTCTTTCCGACCCGGTGCTGGACGCGCAAGAGGTGTTTGCAGGCGCCCAGCAGATTCCGGCGGAAATCCGGGCAGGAACAGTAGGATTGTCCGCGCTGCATTCCGCGCAGGGCGACCCGGTAGGTACGGCCCGACTCCTTGCTGGACACTGTGTAATCGGTCCAAGGCGTCGTTGGGTTGGAAGAACGCACCTGCATTTTCTCCTCCTGACTGCGGAGCCGGCGCTCTTCCAGGGCCCGGGCTTCCAGCTCGCCGGCGTTCATGTGTTCCCAGGGGATGTCGTGATTCGGCAGGGAGGAGAGGCCGAGCTGGTTTTTTTCTTCGAGGACCATCGACAGCGTGACCGCCCGGAGATAGGAAGCCTCCTGGCCGGGAGCATCGGTGGTGATGCGCAGGCGATGCCGGGCAGCGGGATCAAGGCGGATGACGACGGTTGCGGGACCGTTGTCCTTTCCGTCTCCGGGAAAGATCACGCGGAGCTGGCGCGAGGTGAGCCGGACATGGTTGTCGATGTCGATGTCGGCGGCTCCGGCGCGATCCAGGTGAGTCGAACCTTTGGGCCCGAGGATCTTGCGCACGGTGGACAGGTCCAGCCGGGAGAGAATGTCGTGGAGAGTGAGCTTGGAGGAGGGCCGGGCAGGCATGACTCATGCCCTAACGGAAGGGGCGGCGCGAGGCAATACGGAAGTCAGCCGTTCCGAAGGCAGGATCCAGGATGGTCGCAGAAGACCTTCGGGGGAAAGCGAACCGCGGCGCCCGCACCGGCGGACGGCTTCGATCGAGCCCGAGTGTTGCCCCGGGGCCACGCCGTTGAGGGCGGCTCCGGGGCAACCTCCTGGCGCCCGCCCGCAGGGTTACCCGGCAATCGATCCGGTCAGCGGATCTGATTCCAATGCGGCCACTAAACGGCCTAGAGCGTCGTATCGAAATTCTGTTTTTGAATCGAACTCGTCGTATTGGAAACGGATGCGACCGGCGGCGTCGTACTCGGCGCGGGTCGAGGTGACGGCCCCGGGCTGCGCGGTCTGCTTGGCATGGAACGCCTTCGTGGTCCGGCCAAAGGCGTCGTAGCGCCGATCCGCGACTTGAACTTTGTTCGCGAGGATGTTTGTCGCCGTCAGCTCGGCGCGCGGGTTGGCCATCAAGCCAGGCGTAGCCGCGGAGTTGTATTGCGAAACGTCGTAGGTCGCGATCTTGACGACGTTGCCCATCGCGTCGTAGTCGGTCGTGGTGAGCGCGGCCAGCGTATTCACGGCGGGCAGCGGCGTGCGGTCTGCAGCCAGGCGATTGCCGACAACGCCTTTGAGCGTTTGCGATTGCACGACGCGGCCGAGCTTGTCGTAGTGAAACTGCGTCGCGTTGTCTTCGGGGTCGATCGTTTCGACGAGATTGCCGACCAGGTCGTACTTGTTGGTCGTCGTCGGACTGTTGGCGGACGTGACGCCCGTGAGGGGATCGGGCAGTTTCGTTTCGAGCAGGCGGCCCAGGGCGTCATATTTGTACGTCGTCACGGCGCCGAGCGCATCGATGCTGGCAATAACATGGCCCAAGCCGTCGTAGCGAACGCTTTCGCGCGCGCCGTCGGCGTACAGGGTTTGAATTAATCGATTTCGATTGTCGTAAACGTATCGCGTCGTCCGGCCGAGTCCGTCGGTCTTGGCGATGCAGTTGCCGAAGGCATCGTACTGGTGTTTGAGTTCGCCGCCATCGGGATTGATTTGCTTCGTGACGTTTCCTTGGCGGTCGTACTCGAACTGCGTGACGCGGCCCAGCGGGTCCTTCGACTCGCGCACGCGACCCAGCGCATCGTACTTGAAGCGGCTGGTGAAGGCGTCGAGCGGATTAACGTCGGGATTGCCGTCGCCGAAGCCGGTCTCGCGGAGCCAGCCGAGGGCGTCGCGGACGCTCTCGATCGGGACATTCGTGGGATCGAGACTGCGAATGACGTTGCCGAGCGCGTCGTAGGCGAATGTTTCGGTCGCTAAGATCTGGCTAGTGGCGGCATTCTTCGTCCTCCTGATGGTGACATTGCCGGCGGCGTCGTAGACGAACTCGGTTTCGTATGTCGTCGACGCATCGTTGTCATTGAGAATCGCCGGCTGTTTGATCGACTGGAGCAAGCCGGC